>NZ_JBIVUY010000004.1:0-668238 GCF_044757425.1 Streptomyces sp. NPDC091281
CAACAACGGCCCCATCACCGCCCAGGCAGCGTCAGAAATCTCCCCATCCCTCACAACCAGACCAACGATCCGATGATCGGAAAGACACTCCCTAGGGCCTGCCGGGTGTCCAGGGCCTGTCGGCGCTAGGGGAACGTCGAGGGTGGGGAGGCGAGGTCTTCCAGCTCGATGCCGGGGGCTGCGAGGACGACGTCGCCGCTGAGGTGGACGGTGTGCTGTTCGCCGGTGTCCAGGGCTGTGACCTGGTATTCGTCCACGGTCAGGGGTCCGTTGTCAGTGGTGTGTGCTTCGCTTCTGAGCAAGGT
Source organism: Streptomyces sp. NPDC091281 (assembly GCF_044757425.1). Classification (NCBI taxonomy): domain Bacteria; kingdom Bacillati; phylum Actinomycetota; class Actinomycetes; order Kitasatosporales; family Streptomycetaceae; genus Streptomyces; species Streptomyces sp. NPDC091281. The sequence goes on from NZ_JBIVUY010000004.1 coordinate 306, forward strand.
CCAGGACTGGTCCACCGTGCGGGGGGCGAGGACGGGGTCGGTGAAGGCCGTGAGGCGTACCCGGGTCGCGGAGGCGGAGGGGGTGAGGCGCAGCAGGCGGGCGGTGGCGACGAGGAAGGCGGGGGAGGTGCCGGTGAACGCGTGGGCGGGGACGTTGCCTTCGGTGGCGTGGGTGCCGGTGGGGTCGGTGCGGACCCAGGTGACGCCGTCGAGGGCGGCGCCGCGGACCTGCCAGTCGCCCGCGTGGAGTTCGAGCCGGAGGGGGCGCCCGAGGGCGTCGAGCGTGAGATCGACCGAGCCGCGGTGATCGCCGTCGGGGGTGGTCAGGGTGGAGACGTAGCGCCAGCCGGAGGGTCCGGGGGCGCACTGGAAGTGCTCGTGGGCGAGGAGGGAGTGGTCGTGCGGGTCGTGGAGCGTGTAGTGGCCGCGGGGCATGAGGGTCCTGGGGGGTGACGGGCTGGTCAGGTCTCCTCCGGAGGGTCCGGCGCGCGGTGCGGCCGGGGCGGTCCGGAGGCCGACGGGGCAGGCCCCCGACACGGGGGTGCGGGGGCCTGCTTCGCTGGACCTGGTCGAGCCGTCGGGCTCAGTAGCGGTAGTGGTCCGCCTTGTACGGGCCGTCGACGTCGACGCCGATGTACGAGGCCTGCTCGGGGCGGAGGGTCGTGAGCTTCACGCCGAGCGCGTCGAGGTGGAGGCGAGCGACCTTCTCGTCGAGGTGCTTGGGCAGCGTGTAGACGCCGGTGGGGTACTCGTCGGGCTTGGTGAACAGCTCGATCTGGGCCAGGGTCTGGTCCGCGAAGGAGTTGGACATCACGAACGACGGGTGGCCGGTGGCGTTGCCCAGGTTCAGGAGGCGGCCCTCGGACAGGACGATGATGACCTTGCCGTCGGGGAACTTCCAGGTGTGGACCTGCGGCTTGATCTCGTCCTTGACGATACCGGGGATCTTGGCGAGGCCGGCCATGTCGATCTCGTTGTCGAAGTGGCCGATGTTGCCCACGATGGCCTGGTGCTTCATCTTGGCCATGTCGGTGGCCATGATGATGTCCTTGTTGCCGGTGGTGGTGATGAAGATGTCGGCCTTGTCGACGACCTCTTCGAGGGTGGTGACCTGGTAGCCGTCCATCGCGGCCTGGAGGGCGCAGATGGGGTCGATCTCGGTCACGACGACGCGGGCGCCCTGGCCGCGGAGGGACTCGGCGCAGCCCTTGCCGACGTCGCCGTAGCCGAAGACGACGGCGGTCTTGCCGCCGATGAGGACGTCGGTGGCGCGGTTGATGCCGTCGATGAGGGAGTGGCGGCATCCGTACTTGTTGTCGAACTTCGACTTGGTGACGGCGTCGTTCACGTTGATCGCCGGGAAGAGCAGGATGCCGTCGCGCTGCATCTCGTAGAGGCGGTGGACGCCGGTGGTGGTCTCCTCGGTGACGCCGCGGATCTCCGAGGCGAGCTGGGTCCACTTCTGGGAGCCGTCGCTGATGGTGCGGTGGAGGAGTTCGAGGATGACGCGGTGCTCGTCGTTCTCGGCGGTGTCGACGGCGGGGACCTTGCCGTCCTTCTCGTACTCGACGCCCTTGTGGACGAGGAGGGTGGCGTCGCCGCCGTCGTCGAGGATCATGTTCGGGCCGCCGGTGGGGCTGTCCGGCCAGGTCAGGGCCTGCTCGGTGCACCACCAGTACTCCTCCAGCGTCTCGCCCTTCCAGGCGAAGACGGGGATGCCCTGGGGGTTGTCGGGCGTGCCGTTCGGGCCGACGGCGATGGCGGCGGCCGCGTGGTCCTGGGTGGAGAAGATGTTGCAGGACGCCCAGCGGACCTGCGCGCCGAGGGCGGCGAGGGTCTCGATGAGGACGGCGGTCTGCACGGTCATGTGCAGGGAGCCGGTGACGCGGGCGCCGGCGAGGGGCTGGGCGGCGGCGTACTCCTTGCGGATCGCCATCAGGCCCGGCATCTCGTGCTCGGCGAGGGTGATCTCCTTGCGGCCGAACTCGGCCAGGGAGAGGTCGGCGACCTTGAAGTCCTGTCGCTGGTCGACAGTCGTCATGGGGAGCTGCTCCTCGGGATAGGGGCGAGGTCTGGATACGGCTGGTCTGCGCGGCGGCGGACACAGGGGTGCCCGGGAGGACACAGGCATGCCCGCGTACACGCAGCGCAGTCCGTCGGAGGCCCTCTCTCCCTCGGACGGTCCGTCGTGGACCGCCCGACCGCCATCAGCAGCGACGTCTGGCTCCGCTCCAAGCTACACCGGAGGTGGGGGGCGGCCCCAGTCCGGCTGCGAACAGATCACGCCGAATGGGGCGGGGCCCGCCGTGGTGCGGGCGGGCCCCGGTGCGCTGAGGCGGGTGGTGCGGGGAGGGGTCAGGGGGCTGACCGGAGGGGCTGGGCGCGGGCCGGGGCCGTCAGTGGTCGTCGGCCGGGGGGTGGGCCGGGCCGCCCGGGGAGGCCTCGGGGTCGGGGCCCTTGGCGGCGTCGGTGGCGCTGTAGACGTCGGGTTCGAGGTAGATGACGCGGGCGATCGGGACGGCGGCGCGGATGCGGGACTCGGCGGCGTCGATGGCGGTGGCGATCTCGGCGGCGGTGTTGTCGTGCCGTACGGCGATCTTGGCGGCGACGAGGAGTTCCTCGGGGCCGAGGTGGAGGGTGCGCATGTGGATGAGGCGCGGGACGGTGGTGCCGTCGACGAGGGCGGCCTCGATCTTGCGGGTCTCCTCGGGTCCGGCGGACTCGCCGAGGAGGAGGGACTTGGTCTCCGCGGCGAGGACCAGGGCGATGAGGACGAGGAGGACACCGATGCAGACGGTGCCGATGCCGTCCCAGACGCCGTCGCCGGTGGCGAGGGCGATGCCGACGCCGCCGAGGGCGAGGATCAGTCCGACGAGCGCGCCGAGGTCCTCCAGGAGGACGACGGGGAGTTCGGGGGCCTTGGCGCGGCGGACGAACTCCTTCCAGGAGAGGTCGCCGCGGAGCGGGTTGGACTCCTTGATGGCGGTGCGGAAGGAGAAGGACTCGGCGACGATCGCGAAGATCAGGACGCCGACCGGCCAGTACCAGTGCTCGATCTCGTGGGGGTGCTTGATCTTCTCGTAGCCCTCGTAGATGGCGAACATGCCGCCGACGGAGAAGAGGACGATGGAGACGAGGAAGGCGTAGATGTAGCGCTCGCGGCCGTAGCCGAAGGGGTGTTGCGGGGTGGCTTCGCGCTGGGCCTTCTTGCCGCCGACCAGGAGGAGTGCCTGGTTGCCGGAGTCGGCGAGCGAGTGGACGCCCTCGGCGAGCATCGAGGACGAGCCGCTGAACGCGAACGCCACGAACTTCGATGCCGCGATGGCGAGGTTGGCGGCGAGTGCCGCCACGATCGCCTTGGTGCCGCCTGACGCGCTCATGTGTCCGCGTGGTCCCTTCGTCCTCGGGGCGTTCCCGGGCCGGCCCGGGGCGTGCTGGTGCGGGCGGTGCGCCGGGTCGGCGCTTTGCCCGTGCTTTGCGGTGGGCCATTGTTGCAGCCGCGGCCGTGGTGCGTGTGCCCGGAGGGACGAGCGGGATGCGTACGGGGACGGGGGCGGGCAGGAGGAAGGGGGTGCCGCGGGTGGGGGGATGCGGGGCGTCGGGCGGCCTGGCGGGGTGGGCGGGGTGGCTGTCAGACGACGACGGTGGCGCGGAACAGGGTTCCGGGGCCGGTGACTTGGGCCTTTTCGTACGCGGGGACGAAGACGGAGTCGCCGGGTGTGAGGGTGTGGTCGCCCGCGTGGACGGTGCCCGCCGTGCAGAGCAGGATCTGCGGGGTGGGCAGGGTGAGGTCGTGGGGGGCGGCGCCCTCGGGGAGGACGTGGCGGGAGAGGCGGAACTCGTCGATGGGGGTCGCGTAGACCTCTTCGCCGTCCGGGGCGGCCTCGGGGCGCAGGACGCCGGGGTCGCCGGGCTCGAACCGTACGACGCGCAGGAGTTCGGGGACGTCGACGTGCTTGGGGGTGAGGCCGCAGCGCAGCACGTTGTCGGAGTTGGCCATGATCTCGACGCCGAGTCCGCTCAGGTAGGCGTGCGGGATTCCGGCGCCGAGGAAAAGCGCCTCGCCGGGCTGGAGGCGTACGTGGTTGAGGAGCATCGCGGCGAGGACGCCGGGGTCGCCGGGGTAGTGGTGGGCGATGGCGGCGTACGGGGCGTGGTCGCCGCCGAGGCGGTCGCAGGCGGCGGCCGCGGCGGTGACGGTGTGGGCCATCTCGTCGGGGTCCGCGGTGAGGATCGCCGTCAACACCTCGCGCAGGGCGGCCTCTTCGGGGCGGGCGCGCAGCAGGTCGACGTACGGCGCCAGCGAGTCGACGTCGAGGGCGGCGAGGAGGTCGGCCGCGGCGGCGGGGGCGCGGAAGCCGCACAGGCCGTCGAACTCGGTGAGGGCGCAGATGAGTTCGGGCTTGTGGTTGGCGTCCTTGTAGTTGCGGTGCGGCGCGTCCAGCGGGACGCCCCGGCGCTCCTCGTCGGCGTAGCCCTCGCGGGCCTGGGCGAGGTCGGGGTGGACCTGGAGGGAGAGGGGGGCACCGGCGGCGAGGATCTTGAGCAGGAAGGGCAGGCGGGGGCCGAACTTCTCGACCGTCCTGGGGCCGAGTTCGCGCTCGGGGTCGGCCTCGATGACCTCGACGAGGGTGCCCCGCGGGGTGCGGGAGGGGGCGCCGGGGTGGGCGCCCATCCACATCTCGGCCTGCGGTTCGCCGGTGGGGGCGACGCCGAGCAGGTCCGGGAGGGCGGTCGGGGAACCCCAGGCGTAGGGGCGGATGGTGTTGTCGAGGCGGTCCATGCCGGTGTGTGCCTGCCTGTCCTTGTGGCGGGTGGTGCTGTCGGGGCGGGGGGGTGGCTGCGGGTGCGGCCCGCTTGTCTTGTGGCCGGGTGCGGTGGGGTGCCGGTGGGGTGGCCCGTGGGCCAGGTCAGGCGCCGGAGGCGAGGGCCAGGTAGACGGCGGCGAAATCCGTGACGGCGATCAGTTCCGCGAGGGTCACCAGTGCGTCTCCGGGCTCCGGTTCCAGCTCGCTGATTGGCGTGTCGTGGCCGAGGACCAGTTCACGGGCGGCCGGGGCGGCGGTGAGGCCGCCGATCGGGCGGTCGCGGAGCAGCACCACGCGCGCGTGCAGCGCGGGCGCCTCCTCCACGCGGTCGCGGAAGAAGTCGTCCGGGTCGGCGCTCGCGGCGAGCGGGCCCGCCAGGAGGGTGCTGTGCGCGGCGAGCGCCTCGGGGAGTTCGGCCACCAGGGCGGGCCGCCCGGCGAGTTCGGCGAGCGCGGCGGCGAAGCGGCGGCCCGCGGGCCCGGCGGAGGTGCCCTCGGTCCAGATCACGGGGAGGGCGTCGGCGAGTTCGGCGGCCAGCGTCTTGGCGGGGTTGCTGTACGTGGCGACGGCGGGCCCGCAGCGTTCGGCGATCTGGTCCAGGCGGTCGGCGACCCGCTCCAGCTCCTCGGGCGGGGCCGACAGCAGGGCGATGCGGTCCAGGAGGGCGAGGAGGGGGGTGAGCAGGGCCCACAGGACGCCGGGGGCGGAGGCGGTGGGGACGGGGGTGGTGGGGACGAGGGCGGCGGGGACGGGGGGTTGATCGTCGTGGCCGCGGTGGTCGCCGTCCTGGGTGGGCCGGTCGTACGGGGCCCGCTGGTCGTACGGCGCCGGTTGCTCGTAGGGGGCCGTCGCCATCGGGACGAACAGGCTGTGCGTGGCCTCCGCCGCCTCCGCGAGGGGGGTCCGGGCGGGGGCCACGGCCACGACCGTGCAGCCGCGGCGGTAGGCCTGTTCGGCGAGGAGCGAGAGGCCCGGCTCGCCGCCGTCGGGGGTCGCGATCAGGAGGAGGTCCACGGAACCGGCCCAGCCGGGGAGTTCCCAGCGCAGGGCGCCCGCCGCGGGGGCCACGCCGGTGGGGGCGAGGCGGGTGACGGGGCAGGCGGCGCCCGCGAGGGTGCCGAGCAGGTCGGCGACGCAGGTCGCGGCGGCGCCGGGGCCCGCGATCAGGATCGCGCGCGGGCGGCCGTCCGGGCGGAGGTCGCCGACGCCTGCCTCCGCCGCGTGGCGGGCCGCGGTGCGGACCCGCGCGCCGGCCTCGGCCGCGCCGCGCAGCAGGGCGCGGCGGTCCGCCTCGGCGAGGGCCTCCGGGGTGTCGAGCAGCGATTCGTCGAGCATGGCGTCAGGTCTCCGGTCGCCGGGGCGTCGTCGGGGGCGTGCGGCGGGCTCCGCCGGGGGCGGGGCCGGGGGGCGGGGCGGGCTGGCTCGGCGCCTTGGCGGGCGTCGGGGTGGGTGTGTGGCGTGGGGGGGTGCGGGGGGTCGTTGCGCGGGTGCGGGTCTCGGGCGGGGCCGGCCGCGGGGGTGTTACGCGGGGCGGCGGGCCTCGTCGACGAGGAGGACGGGGATGCCGTCGCGGATGGGGTAGGCCAGGGCGCAGTCGGTGCCGGTGCAGAGGAGTTCGGTGGCGGGGGCGTCGGTGTCCGCGGTGGCTGCGGTGTCGGTGGCCGTGGTGTCGGTGGGGGTCGGCTCGGGGGCGGGCTGTTCCTTGAGGGGGGCGTGGCAGGCCGGGCAGGCGAGGATCTCCAGGAGGCCGGCTTCGAGCGGCATGGGGGTGTCCTTTCGGGGGCGGGTGAGGGGGGTGTACGGCGGGTGGGTGCCGGGTGTGGGGGTGGTGGGCGGTGCCTGGTCAGGTTACCGCTGGTGGGGGTGGGGCGGGGTGGGGGGTTTGTCGCCCCCGCCGCCCCTTCCCGACCCGTCCCCCAGGGGCGCCGCCCCTTCCGGCCCCGCCAGGGGGCTGTGCCCCCTGGATCCCCCTTTCGGCCTGAACGGCCTCGTCCTCAAACGCCGGACGGGCTGGCAGAACGGGGACCGCCCTACCCGCGGATGATCGCCAGGACCTCGTCCCGCACGTGCCGCATCGTCTGCTCGTCCCGGGCCTCCGTGTTGAGGCGGAGGAGGGGTTCGGTGTTGGAGGGGCGGACGTTGAACCACCAGTCGGGGGTGGTGACGGTGAGGCCGTCGAGGGTGTCGAGGGTGGTGTCGGGGCGGTCGGCGTAGGCGGCGGTGATCGCGGCGAGGCGGGCCTGCTGGTCGTCGACGGTGGAGTTGATCTCGCCGGAGCCCGTGTAGCGCTCGTACTGGGAGACGAGGGCGGAGAGCGGGGTGTCCTGGCCGCCGAGGGCGGCGAGGACGTGGAGGGCGGCGAGCATGCCGGTGTCGGCGTTCCAGAAGTCCTTGAAGTAGTAGTGCGCGGAGTGCTCGCCGCCGAAGATCGCGCCGGTGCGGGCCATCTCGGCCTTGATGAAGGAGTGGCCAACGCGGGTGCGGACGGGGGTGCCACCGTGCTCCTCGACCACCTCGGGGACGGTCCAGGAGGTGATCAGGTTGTGGATGACCGTGCCGTGGCCGCCGTGGCGGGCGAGTTCACGGACGGCGACCAGGGCGGTGATCGCGGATGGGGAGACCGGGTCGCCCTGTTCGTCGACGACGAAGCAGCGGTCGGCGTCGCCGTCGAAGGCGAAGCCGAGGTCGGCGCCCTCCTCGCGGACCCGCTTCTGGAGGTCGACCAGGTTGGCGGGGTCGAGGGGGTTGGCCTCGTGGTGGGGGAAGGTGCCGTCGAGTTCGAAGTAGAGGGGGACGAGGGTGACGGGCAGGCCGTCGAAGACGGTGGGCACGGTGTGGCCGCCCATGCCGTTGCCCGCGTCGACGACGACCTTCAGGGGGCGGATCGAGGTGACGTCGACGAGGGAGCGGAGGTGGGCCGCGTAGTCCTTCAACGTGTCGGCGGCGGTGATCGTTCCGGGGGTGGCGGCCGGTGCGGGGGCGCCCTCCCGCGACCAGCGTTCGACCAGCTCGCGGATGGTGGCGAGGCCGGTGTCCTGGCCGACGGGGGCGGCGCCCGCGCGGCACAGCTTGATCCCGTTGTACCGGGCGGGGTTGTGCGAGGCGGTGAACATGGCGCCGGGCAGGTCGAGGGCGCCGGAGGCGTAGTACAGCTGGTCCGTGGAGCACAGGCCGATCTCGGTCACGTCGACGCCGAGGGCGGCCGCGCCCCGGGCGAAGGCGCGGGTCAGGCCGGGCGACGAGGGGCGCATGTCGTGGCCGACGACGATCGCCGCCGCCTCGGTCACGCGGGCGAAGGCCGCCCCGAACAGTTCGGCCAGCGACTCGTCCCACTGATCCGGGACCACCCCGCGCACGTCGTACGCCTTCACGATCTGCGACAGATCAGCAGCCACGGCCAAACCTTCCTGAAAGTCCTGTCAGTCACCACAAACTACCCGGCGGCGCGGACGGGTCGTCCCGGGTCCACCGGGACCGACCCACAGACGTAACGTGCGCGGTGGTCCGGGGTCGGTGCGGCGATCCGGCGCGGGCGCGCGCGGTGGCGGCACACGGCACGCGACGCGGAAACGTGCGGCACGCGCGTGCCGCACGCGGCGGAGACGGGCAGCGGCGGACGGCGCGCGCGTCGCGCGTCACGGGAGCATCCAGTCCAGTACCGGTGAGCTCTGCCCGACCACGATCAGGCACATCACCAGCAGCAGGCCGAGGCTCCAGGGCAGGACGCGGCGCAGGAGGTCCCCCTCGCGGCCCGCGAGGCCGACGGCGGCGCAGGCGATGGTGAGGTTCTGCGGGGAGATCATCTTGCCGAGGACGCCGCCGGAGCTGTTGGCGGCGGCGAGGAGTTCGGGCGAGAGGCCGGACTCGCGGGCGGCGGTGACCTGGAGGGCGCCGAAGAGGGCGTTGGCGGAGGTGTCGGAGCCGGTGACGGCGACGCCGAACCAGCCGAGGACGGGTGAGAGGAAGGCGAGTCCGGCGCCCGCGGCGGCGACGGAGTAGCCGATGGTGGCCGCCTGGCCGGACAGGTTCATGACGTAGGCGAGGGCGAGGACGGAGGTGACGGTGAGGATCGCGAAGCGCAGTTCGCGGACGGTGGCGGCCCATTCGCGGACGGCGTCGCGCGCGGGGACGCCCAGGACGGCGGCGGTGGCGATCCCGGCCAGCAGGACGAGCGTGCCGCCCGAGTTGGCGACGGGCCAGCTGAACACGTTCCCGGCGACCGCCTCGCCGTCGGCGTCGACGACGTCCAGGAAGGGCCAGTCGTAGGTCTGTGTCGCGCGCGCGAGCCAGTCCTTGACGGCCGGGATCTGGGCGACGGAGAAGACGGCGACGATCAGGGCGTACGGGGCGTAGGCGCGGACGACCTCGCGGCGGGGGTCGGACGCGTCGAGTTCCTCGCTGCGGGTGCCGGTGAGGACGGCGACGCGGACCGCCTCGGGGGCGGGCGCGCGGGTCTGCGGTACGAGGACGAGGGCGCCCGCTCCGGCCAGGGCGGCGCCGATGTCGGCGAGTTGGGCGGAGACGTAGTTCGAGGCGGCGAACTGGGCTACGGCGAAGGCGCATCCGCAGGCGAGGGCGGGAACCCAGGTGTCGCGCAGGCCTCTTCGGCCGTCGACCAGGCCGACGAGGACGAGGGGGACGACGAGGGCGAGGAGCGGGGTCTGGCGGCCGACGACGGAGGCGAGGGTGTCGAGGGGGAGGCCGGTGACCTGGGCGAGGGTGACGACGGGGGTGCCCATGGCGCCGAAGGCGACGGGCGCGGTGTTGGCGACGAGGGCGACGACGGCGGCGCGTACGGGGTCGAAGCCGAGGGCGACGAGCATGACGGAGCAGATGGCGACGGGGGCGCCGAATCCGGCCAGGGCCTCCAGGAGGGCGCCGAAGCAGAAGGCGACGACGAGGGCCTGGATGCGGGGGTCGGCGGAGAGGCGGCCGAAGGAGCGGCGCAGGATGTCGAAGTGCCGGGTGCGGACGGTCATCCGGTACACCCAGAGGGCGTTGACGACGATCCACAGGATGGGGAAGAGCCCGAAGACGGCGCCCTGGGCGGCGCTGGAGAGGGCCTGGCCGACCGGCATGCGGTAGGCGAGGCAGGCGACGAGGACGGCCGCGAGGAGGCCGGTGAGGCCCGCGAGGTGGGCCTTGAGGCGGACGCCGCCGAGGAGGACGAGGACGATCACGAGGGGCAGGGCCGCCACGAGGGCGGACAGTCCGAGTGATCCGGCGACGGGTTCCAGTTCCTGGACGTACACGGGCGCCTCCCGGGGCCGCTGTCCGGCGCGGTCCCGTGGTGCGGTCCCGGCCCACCGGCGAATTCCGTCATGCGAAATCGACTTCTCGATCCTAGTGAAACGGAACCATCGTGTCCGCGGCACGCGCGCGTCAACGGTCGTGCGCCACCGAGAGGGACGTACGGCTCGTGGAGGGGTGAGATCCGGCCGCGGGCGGGACCCGCGCGGCGGCGGTCCGGCGGGCGGACGCCGGTCGGCCGGTCAGTTGTCGGGGGAGCGCAGAATCCTCAGGTGGCCGCGGCGGGCGACCTCCATGGGGTCCGCCCCGCGGCCCGCGCCCCCGGCGGCGCGCTCCTGCGGACGGGCGGCCTCGCGCACGGCGTTGGCCAGCGCTTCGAGGTCGTCGCCGCTGGGGCGGGCGGGCGCCGAACCGTCGAGGAGCCGGACGACCTCCCAGCCGCGCGGGGCGGTGAGACGCTCGGAGTGCTCGGCGCACAGGTCGTAGCAGTGGGGTTCGGCGTAGGTGGCGAGGGGGCCGAGGACCGCGGTCGAGTCGGCGTAGACGTACGTCAGCGTCGCGACGGCGGGTCGGCCGCAGGCGGTGCGCGAACAGCGACGTACAGGGCTCACGACGTTGGACGGTACCGCACTCTTGAGCGGGCCGCGACGACTCTCCACCAGGTCACCCCACCGTGTCGTGTTGTGGAACGCCCCACGGGCGACTCCAGTCATACCCCGCTGACCTGCGGGAACACCAGCCCTTCGGGGGAAGGGAGCGGGTCGGTGCGGTCAACTGTGCGCACAAACGCCATCAATTGCCATGAGTTCGGCGGTCCAGGAGAGATACGGAATCGAGCCCAAGCTTGGCCGGAATGGTCATCCTGCGACAGGGGGTGTCGCGGCCGTCGGGCGTGCCGGGTCGCCGTGCGGAGCCGGGCGGCCGCGTGGGCGGGGACTACGCTTCAGTAGTGATGGAGACCCCCGTACCGCAGCCCGCCGCCGGACCCGGCCGCCCCCGCCGTCGTGATCGTCACGGCCGGGGCATGCGGGGGCCCGTCGCTCCCCCGCAGGTGCCGCTGGCCGCGAGCCGTTCCGACGTGTTCGCGGACCTGGTGCAGGACTCCGTGGAGCGCCTGGAGCGGCGGTTGCCGCAGCTCGCCGACATCGACTTCATGGTGCTGGAGGTGCCCCGGCTGGACGGGTCCGGCGAGCCGTGGAACGACGAGGCGGTGCCGCTCGGCGGGACGATCCCGGCGCGCGAGGGACGGCACGCGCGCGTGGTCGTCTACCGGCGTCCGGTGGAGATCCGCACCAAGGGCCGCGACGAACGCGCGGCCCTGGTGCACGAGGTCGTCGTGGAGCAGGTCGCGGAGCTGCTGGGGCTGACGCCGGAGGCGGTGGACCCGCGGTACGGCGAGGACTGAGCGCCCGGCTCCGGCCCCGCTCCCTCTCCCCCGGCACGCTGTCCACCCCTGCCTGCGGGCCGCTGTCGGCTCCGGGCCGCCGCTATCTCTGGACGACCGTCAGGTCCTCGTCCGCGTTCGGGACGGCCACGGCGCCGCCGTCGTCGGGGAGGGTCTGGACGGTGAAGCCGGGGACGCCGTCCTCGGTGGCGGTGAGGGTGCGGGCGGCGTGGACGGGGACCGGGGTGAGGGGTTCGACGGTGAGGGCGTAGGTGCCCTTCAAGCCCGCCGGGACGGGGAGTTCGACGTCCTGGGTGGTGCCGGACCGGATCGTGTACGTCTGCGACGCGGGCGTTCCGCCGCCGGTGCCCGCCGACGCGGTGACCTTGACCTTGGCCGTGCCGCGGGGGGCGGTCAGGGAGAGCGTGGTGTTCTTCGCGCCGTTGGCGACGGCGGAGGCGCGCCGGCCGACCGGGTCGGTGGCCGGGATGAACGCCGACTCCTGCTTCTCGCCCTTGCCGCGCACCACGCGGACCGCCGCGACGACCGGGACCGCGCGGCCGGCGGGTGTGAGGACCAGTGAACCGGCCTCCCCGCGCGTGACGTCGCCCAGGTCGACGGCGGTCGTCATACCGCCCTTGACCTGGAGGGTCTCCTGTCCGGCGGGGGTGATCAGGCCGGACGGGGAGGCCAGCTGGACCTTGAGGTCGGCGTCCGCGTCGCCCGGCGTGTGGACGACCAGGCGGACGGCCGTGGCGTCCTTGGGGATACCGGGGATCACCAGGCTGCCCGCCGGGTCGGCGGACGCAGTCAGCCAGTCGCCGCCGAGCTTGTCGTCCAGGGCCTGGACGGCGGCGCCGACGCGTCCGCTGCGGACGTTGACGTGGACGGTCAGGTCGTCGAGCTTCTCGTCGGTGAGCGTGGACAGCAGGACCGGCTCGGTGGAGTGCGGGGGGACGGTGATGCCCTCGCCCGCCGTGGTGGCCACGGCGCCGTCCTTGCCGTACAGCTCGATGTCGGCGACGGCGGCGGAGTCGTCCGGGTTGGTGAGGTGGACGTAGTCGGCGCGGTCGGCGGCCGTGCTGACGCCCGGGAACCAGAACTCGGTGTCGGGCTCCGCGCAGGTCACGCCGAGCAGGCCGCGGCCCGCCCCGGCGGCGACGCGGGTCGTCTCCTGGAGGGTCCAGCCGGGGGCCGTCCTGCCCTCGGCGGTGGCCACCAGGGCGGGGGCGTCGGCGCCGGAGACGTCACCGGTGACGGGGACGCCGGGCTCCTTCGGGGTCAGGACGGGCTTGGCGTCCTTCTTCCCGGCGGAGTCCTTCTTGTCGTCGTTCTTGTCGTCCTTCTCCGCGTCGGCGTCCTTGTCGGCGTCGGTCTTGTCGTCGTCGTCCGTGGCGGCCGGGGGTGCCGAGGCGTCGCGCGGGGCGGGGAGCAGTTCGGTCCTGCCGGTGCTGCCCGTGCCCTTGGTGACGGGCGTGAACGACGTGTACGTCGTCTCGGCGATGTCGGAGGTGCTGGGCGCCGGGCAGAGCAGGCCGGTGCGCTCCACGGGGAGGACGGCGGCGGCCCCGGCCGGGGCGTCGGCGGGCGCGTCCGGTGCGGCGAGCGTGGCGAAGCCGGTGACGGCGGCCAGGGCGGCCGTGCCGGCGATCAGGGACAGGGTGGGGCGGTTCACTGCTGGCTCCCGTCGGGGCGCTCGCTGCCGGTGCCGTGGGGGCGCTGGTCCGGGTCGTAGGCGGGATCGTAGGCCGGGTCGTAGCCGCCCTGCGGGTAGGCCGAGGGGTCGTAGCCCTGCTGGTAGGCCTGGTCGTAGGCGGCCGTGGCCTCGGGGCGGGGCTCGTAGGCGTACGGGTCGTACGGGGTGGCGGCGTAGGGGTCGTAGCCCTGGTCGTAGCCGCCCGCCGGGTACGGCGCGGTCTGCGGCGGGTAGCGGTCGTCGCCCTGGTCGGCGTAGGCCGCGGGGGCGCCCGCCCAGGCCGGGTCCTGGCCGCCCGCGGGGGCGTCCGCCGGGTGGGACGGGCGGGGTACGGCGGCGGGGATCTCGTCGGGCGCGGGGAACGGGGCGCCGTCGGGGCCGGTGTCCGGGTCGTCGTCGCCGTCGGGGCCGGTGCCGGTCTCGGCCTGGGCGCGCAGGCGGCGGGCGCGGCGGCCCTCGCCGTCGACGGGCTGGGCGGGGACGGTCTCCTCCTCGGGGAGGTCGTCGTCGACGTCGCGGCGGCGGCCGGGGAGGGCGAGGACGACCAGGACGAGGGCGAGCAGGCCCTGCGCCCACAGCCAGGCGGTGTGGGTGAACGGGTCGTCGTAGGTGAGGTCGAGGCGGCCGCCCTGTGCGGGGAGTTCGAAGCCCTGGGCCCAGCCGTCGACGGTGGTGGGGGTGAGGGGCTTGCCGTCGAGGGTGGCGGTCCAGCCGTCGGTGGCGGTGTCGGCGAGGCGCAGGACGCGGCCGTCGGCGCCCGCGGGGATCGTGGTGTGCGCCTCGACGGGGCCCGCGGCGACCGCGACCGGGGTGCCCTTGCCGTCGGCGGCGACGACGGCGACGCGGGAGACCTCCTGGTCGACCCGCCACAGGGCGCTGCCGTCCTGCTGGCTGAGCCGGGACAGGCCGGGGGTGGCGTCCAGGACGCGGGTCATCTCGCGGGGCGCGCCCTGGTGGACGAGGACGTAGCGGACGGCGAACCGGCCGAGCTGGTCGGCCTGGTCGGCGCCGGACCCGGCGACGAGGTTGGCGACGGTCTTGTCGAGCGCCGCGTTCTCCCCGTCGGTGGCGGCGAGTTCGGCGTCGCCCATGCGCGCGCCGGAGCCGCGCACCAGGAGGTAGCCGACGTGGGCGGTGGAGTCGCTGTCGAGGACGAGGGTGCGGGCCTGGTCGCGGGTGTTGCTCTCCTCGGCGACGAAGGCGGGCACCTGGATGGGGTTGCGTCGCTCCAGCGGGCCGTCGGCGCCGCCGAGCATCCAGCCCGCGGCGACGAGCAGCGGGCCCGCGGCGCACGCGAAGGCGATCAGCGCGGCGACGGGCTGGCGCCAGCCGAAGCTCTGTTCGGCGACGCGTGTGCGGGCGCCGTCTGCGCCCAGGAGGGCGGCGGCGATCAGGGCGAGGCCGTAGACGAGGGTGGGCGGGCCCGCCCAGGTGGAGCTGTTGGACAGGACCGCGAAGACCAGGCCGGTGAGGGCGACCGCCCAGGTGGCCCAGATCCCGACGTGCCGCTCGGCGCGGAGCAGGGCGGCGAGCGCGGCCAGGACGACGCCGATGAGCATCAGGCCGCTGACGGTGCCGGGGCCGCCGGGGCTGATGCCGAGCAGGTCGGTGGCGGAGGCGGCCGACGGGCCGTACTCCAGGCCCGCCTCGGTGAAGAAACCGAGCGGGAGCAGCGTCAGCGACCAGGGCGCGAGGACCAGCAGCGGGGTGCCGAGCTGGGCCACGAAGCGCAGGCCGTAGGCGGTGACGTCGCTGCGGCGCAGGGCGAGGACGGCGAGGCCGAGGACCAGGGCGAGCGGCCAGACGATCGGCGTGAACGCGGTGGTGACCGTCAGGAGCAGGGCGTACGCCCAGGTGGCGCGCCAGCTGCCGCGGGAGCCGGGGCGGCGGGCGAGGCCGCCCGCGGCGATGCCCGCGCGCGCGAGGAGCGGCAGCAGGACGGCGAGGACGGCGGTGCCGATGCGGCCGCCCGCGAGGGCGCCGGTGGCGGCGGGCAGGAAGGCGTAGACGACGGCGCCCCACGCGCGCAGGAGGCGGGACTCCACGAGCGGGCGGGACGCGAAGTAGGCGGTGAGGCCCGCCAGCGGGATGGAGCAGACCAGCAGGAGGGTGACGGCGAGGCCGGTCGAGCCGAACAGGACGGTCGCGAGGAGCGCGACGATCGCCAGGTAGGGCGGGGCGGAGGCGGTGCCGCCGACGCCGACAGGGTGCCAGGCGTCGAGGTGGCGCGCCCACAGGTCGGCGGCGTCGGCCGGGGCGGGCAGCAGGGCGCCCCCGGCGAGGGCGCCGCCGCCGAGGAGGTTGCGGCAGGCGACGAGGGAGACCAGCAGCAGCACGAGGAAGAGCAGCGGGCCGGGCTTGCGGGCGATGCGCTTGACGCGCGCGAACTGCTCGACCTCCAGGAAGTCGGCGTCGTCGCCGCCGGGGCCGGACTCGATGGCACCGCCGTGGCGGCCCGCGCCGGTGGTGGCGTCGGGGTCGTCGGAGCCGAACAGGTCGCCCGCGACCTGCTCGACGGTGGCGCGGACGGTGGCGCCGGGGGGCGGGAACAGGGGGCGCAGTTCGTCCTTGTCGATCTGCGGGCGGCCCCGGTCGCGGCGTCCGGCGAGGATGCGTTCGGGGCGCAGCAGGGTGCCGAGGAGGCCGCGGATCTCGTCGACGGCCTGGCCGGGGACCTTGCCGACGAGGTAGGCGACGGTGCGCACCAGGGTGCCGAGGACGAGGCGGAACAGGACCCAGGGCAGCAGCGCGGTGCGGCTGTTGACGAGGAGGGCGTAGGCGGCGCCGGCCTTGTCGACCTTGTGCGGGGAGGCGGTGGTGCGGCCGGCGCAGTCGACGGCGCGGCGCTCGCGGGAGGCGGCCTCGGCGTGCCGGACGACGGCGTCGGGGGCGACGAGGACGCGGTGTCCGGCGGCGTGCGCGCGCCAGCACAGGTCGACGTCGTCGCGCATGAGGGGCAGGCGGCGGTCGAAGCCGCCGAGTTCCTCGAAGACGTCGCGGCGGATCAGCATGCCCGCGGTGGACACGGCGAGGACGGGCCGGACGTGGTCGTGCTGGCCCTGGTCCTGTTCGCGGCGGTCCAGGCCGGTCCAGCGGCGGCCGGAGTGGGCGATGGTGACGCCGACCTCCAGCAGCTGGCGGCGGTCGTACCAGCCGCGGAGCTTGGGGCCGACGACGGCGACGTCGTCGCGGCCTAGTTCCCGTTCGTTCTCGACGACGCGGAGGAGTTCGGCGAGGGCGTCGGGGTCGGGGGCGCTGTCGTCGTGCAGCAGCCACAGCCACTGGACCGGTTCGCCGTGCGGCAGCTCGGGGAGGTCGTAGGCGTCGTCGCGCCAGGTGCGGGTGACGGGGTCCCAGCCGCTGGGCCGCTTCAGGTACGGCAGGTCGTCGGGGGTGAGGTGCGGGGCGGTGCGGTGCGCCTCCTCGACGGCCTGGCCGAAACCGGTGCGCCGGGCGAGGTGCAGGACACGGTCGGGGCCGAGGGCCTCGGCGACCAGCTGGGCCGAGTCGTCCGCGCTGCCGGTGTCGGCGGCCATGACGGACTGGACGGGACGCTCCTGGCCGAGCAGTCCGGCGAGCGCGTCGGGGAGCCAGCGGGCGCCGTCGTGGCAGACGAGGACCGCGGTGACGACATGACGCGGGAACTCAGGAGTGGCAGCGTCGGGTTGGGCTGCCGAGTGGCTGTACGCGGACATCGAGGTACGGGCCCCGGTTCGATGGACTGCGGTGGACGCCCGCGCCAGGTGGGAACGGCGGGGTGTCTCGGACGAGCGCCCACACTAGCGGCTGGGTACGGCGACGGCCCGCCGCCTGTGGACAACCCACCCGCGACGGGCCGTTCGAGCCCTCGGACACCCCCGGCGGGGGCGGTTTTGAGACAGCCGCCGTGGTCGGCCTGCCTCGGACGGCCGCCGTGCGCCGTCCGGTTCAGACGGCCGCCTTCTTCAGCCTGCGGCGCTCCCTCTCGGACAGACCGCCCCAGATCCCGAAGCGTTCGTCGTTGGCGAGGGCGTACTCAAGGCATTCGGAGCGGACCTCACAGGCGAGGCAGACCTTCTTGGCCTCGCGGGTGGAGCCGCCCTTCTCGGGGAAGAAGGACTCGGGGTCGGTCTGGGCGCACAGCGCGCGCTCCTGCCAGCCGAGTTCCTCGTCCGCGTCGTCGACGTCGACCAGCAGTTGCTGCACCAGCTCGGTCATGTGCGCCCCTCGCTCTGTCTTTCGCGTCCCCGTGACGTGGCCGTTACCGATGTCGGCGAAACGACACGAGTGAAATTACAAGTGTGCTGCTCCGGGCGAGTCAAGCCGAGATCTGCTATTGGGCCCCTTATTCACTCTGCGGAACCAAGGTGGCGCGTTAAGTGTTCAAATCGCCATAAACCTTGACAGGCAGATGAGGCCGCGGAGGACCTCCGGCCCCGCACAGCACGTGTGTACCTGTACGGAGAAAGACGCCCGGCGATGCGATCTCGTTCCGACCCGCGGCCGGAAGCGAACCGCGTCACATGTGGATCACATGGGGAACGCGGGACACGACGGGCCGACGGGCCCGGCATGTGCGCCATGTGTCCCGGTCAGAGGAAGGACAAACCTTTCCCCTTCGAGATCGACCTGATGAGGTGAACCCGGCGCCGCCGAGCGCCACGGAGTTGACAGGTGAGGTGTGAACCGGTGTCCTAGTGGGCATGCTCGCGAACTTGGCGCTCACCTCGACCCGCACCGCCGGGTCCCACGGTGCTGCCCGCGGTCGCCGCTTCTGTTGTTGCTGTCCCGGCTGTTGAGCCCAACGCGCTCCGGCCGACCCTGAGTCCACCGCGACTCGGCTGCTTGTTCCCCGCCCCCACCCGGGCCTCCCTCACGCCCGCGACCCGGGCGGACGGTACGTGACACCCAGCCCCCCTCACCTTCCGCCGAGGAACCACCCCACTCCATGAACAGCGACAACGATCTCCAGATCGCCGGCGACCTCCTCGAAGTCCAGCACCTCCTCCAGGCGCCCCGCGAGCACCCCGCGACGGTCGCCGAGTTCGTCGGCCTGGCCCGCTCGATCGCCGCCGACCGCTCCCAGTGGGAGCACCTCGTGCGCTACGACGCGACCAGCCGCTGGTACCACCGGCTGCGCACCGGCCCCGGCTACGAGGTCTGGCTGCTGTCCTGGGTGCCCGGCCAGGGCACCGGCAGCCACGACCACGGCGACTCCTCCGGCGTCCTGACCGTCCTGGACGGCACCCTCACCGAGCACGCCGGGCACACCACGCGCGCGCTGACCGCGGGCGCCCAGCGCGTCTTCGCCCCGGGCTACGCGCACGAGGTCGTCAACGACGCCCTGGAACCCGCCGTCAGCCTGCACGTCTACTTCCCCGGCCTCACCGAGATGCCGCTGCACACCGCGCCGTCGTGCGAGGCGCGCGCGGTGACGGCCTGACGATCCGACGGCTCGACGGCCCGGCGGGCCGGGCAGCCGGTACGGACATCGGACCGGCGTCCGGTGTGACGGTACGACCGGGCGACCGGCGGACCCGCTGTCGGTCCCGCCTGCGAGACTTCCTCCATGCGCATTGTGGTTCTGGCAGGCGGCATCGGCGGTGCCCGGTTCCTGCGCGGTCTGAAGCGGGCCGTGCCGGACGCGGACATCACCGTCATCGGCAACACCGGCGACGACATCCACCTCTTCGGGCTCAAGGTCTGCCCCGACCTCGACACGGTGATGTACACGCTCGGCGGCGGCATCAACGAGGAGCAGGGCTGGGGGCGGGCCGACGAGACCTTCCACCTCAAGGAGGAACTCGCGGCGTACGGCGTGGGGCCCGAGTGGTTCGGGCTCGGCGATCGGGACTTCGCCACGCACATCGTGCGGACCCAGATGCTCGGCGCCGGGTTCCCGCTCAGCGCGGTCACCGAGGCACTGTGCGACCGGTGGAAGCCGGGCGTGCGGCTGATCCCCATGTCCGACGACCGGATCGAGACCCATGTCGCCGTGGACATCGACGGCGAACGGCGGGCGATCCACTTCCAGGAGTACTGGGTACGGCTGCGCGCCTCGCTGCCCGCCGCGGCGATCGTGCCCGTCGGCGCCGAGCAGGCGAAGCCCGCGCCGGGCGTCCTGGAGGCGATCGCGGAGGCGGACCTGATCCTCTTCCCGCCGTCCAACCCCGTCGTCTCGGTCGGCACGATCCTCGCCGTGCCCGGCATCCGGGAGGCCGTCGCGGAGGCCGGGGTGCCGGTCGTGGGCCTCTCCCCCATCGTCGGTGACGCGCCCGTGCGCGGGATGGCCGACAAGGTGCTCGCGGCGGTCGGCGTGGAGTCGACGGCCGCGGCGGTCGCCGAGCACTACGGCTCCGGGCTGCTCGACGGCTGGCTCGTCGACACCGTCGACGCCCCGTCCGTGGAGCGGGTCGAGTCCGCCGGTATCCGCTGCCGGGCGGTGCCGCTGATGATGACCGACGACGACGCGACCGCCGAGATGGCCCGCCAGGCGCTGGCGCTCGCGGAGGAGGTGCGGGGGGCGTGAGCGACGAGAGCGGTGCGCGCGCGACGGGCGGCGCGCACGACGGGAGTGGCGGAGTCGGCCGCGGCCACGGCGATGGCGACGGCGGCGGTTTCCGGGTGTGGGCCGTGCCCGGACTGCCCGAGGTGCGGCCCGGTGACGACCTCGCCAAGCTGATCGCCGCCGCCGGGCCGGGCCTGGCCGACGGGGACGTCCTGCTCGTCACCTCGAAGATCGTGTCGAAGGCCGAGGGCCGGATCGTACGGGCCGACGACCGGGAGGCCGCGATCGACGCCGAGACCGTCCGGGTCGTCGCCCGGCGCGGCCCCCTGCGGATCGTCGAGAACCGGCAGGGCCTGATCATGGCCGCCGCCGGGGTCGA
This sequence comes from Streptomyces sp. NPDC091281, assembly GCF_044757425.1. NCBI lineage: Bacteria > Bacillati > Actinomycetota > Actinomycetes > Kitasatosporales > Streptomycetaceae > Streptomyces > Streptomyces sp. NPDC091281. Next base: position 20,310 of record NZ_JBIVUY010000004.1, read on the forward strand.
CGCCTCCAACACGCCGGCCGGGACCGTACTGCTGCTGCCCGAGGACCCGGACGCCTCCGCGCGCGCGATCCGCGCCGGACTGCGCGACACCCTCGGCGTCGACGTCGGCGTCGTCGTCACCGACACCTTCGGCCGCCCCTGGCGCGCGGGACTCACCGACGTGGCGATCGGCGCGGCGGGCGTCCGCGTCCTCGACGACCTGCGCGGCGGCACCGACGCCCACGGCAACCCGCTCTCCGCCACCGTCGTCGCCACCGCCGACGAACTCGCCGCGGCCGGGGACCTCGTCAAGGGCAAGGCGGCGGGGCTGCCCGTCGCCGTCGTCCGGGGGCTGCCCCACGTCGTCGTCACCGGGGACACCCCCGGCGGGGACGACGAGGGCGCGCGGGCCCTCGTACGGGGCGCGCGCGACGACATGTTCCGGCTCGGCACCTCCGAGGCGGTCCGGCTGGCCGTCACCCAGCGGCGTACCGTCCGGGCGTTCACCGACGAACCCGTCGACCCCGGCGCGGTCCGGCGGGCGGTCGCCGCGGCGGTCACCGCGCCCGCGCCGCACCACACCACGCCGTGGCGGTTCGTGCTGCTGGAGTCGGCGGCGTCCCGGCTCGCCCTGCTCGACGCCATGCGGGACGCCTGGATCGCGGACCTGCGGCGGGACGGGAAGTCCGAGGACTCCATCGCCAAACGGGTCAGGCGCGGCGATGTCCTGCGCCACGCGCCCTACCTCGCCGTGCCGTGCCTCGTCATGGACGGCTCTCACACCTACGGCGACGCGCGACGGGACGCGGCCGAGCGGGAGATGTTCGTCGTCGCCGCCGGGGCCGGGGTGCAGAACTTCCTCGTCGCGCTCGCCGGGGAACGGCTCGGATCGGCGTGGGTCTCCTCGACCATGTTCTGCCGGGACGTCGTCCGCGAGGTGCTGGACCTGCCCGCCGGGTGGGACCCGCTGGGCGCGGTCGCCGTCGGGCATCCCGCGGAGGAGCCGAAGGCGCGGGCCGAGCGGGACGCGGGGGCGTTCCTGGTGGTGCGGTGAGACGGGTGCGGTGCGGTGGAGGGGCCGAGCAGTCGGAGAGGGCTGAGCAGTCAGAGGGAGCCGGGGGCGGAGGGGGCCTCGGAGCCGGAGGGGGTGGAGGTGAGCGGGTGGGGGCTTAGGCTCGGGGCGGGCGTCCGGCGGGGACGGGCGACGGCCTTCCCTCGCGGTGCGGGGCGCCCGTGATCCGCAGTCGACGCTAGGACCACCGTGGCAGGACGCTTCGATCCCCGGCCCTCCCCCACCCGTACGACCGTGCGCGGCGGGGAGGTCGCCGTGCCCGCCGGGGTGCCCCGGCAGGCGGCGGCGCCGGGGCGGGTGCGGACCTTCGTCCCGCCGTGGCCGCTCGATCTGGGGCTCGTGCTCGGGCCGCTGCGGCGCGGGCCCGCCGACCCCACCTTCCGGGCGCTGCCCGACGGCTCCGTCTGGCGCGCCAGCCGTACGCCCGACGGGCCCGGCACCCTCCGCGTCTCCGTCGCCGCCGCGAGCGGTGCCGTCCGCGGCGAGGCCTGGGGGCCCGGCGCGCAGTGGCTGCTGGAACGGTTGCCCCAGTTGCTCGGCGCCGACGACACACCCGAGGCCTTCACGCCCCGGCACCGGCTGCTCGCCGTCACCCGGCACCGGCGGCCCGGACTGCGGCTCACCCGGACCGGGCTGGTGCTGGAGTCCCTGATCCCGTCGGTCCTCGAACAGAAGGTGACCACCGACGAGGCGTACCGCGCCTGGCGCATGCTCGTACGGAAGTTCGGGGAGCCCGCGCCCGGTCCCGCCGCGGGCGGGCGGCTGTGGGTGATGCCCGCGCCGCGGACCTGGGCGCTGATCCCGTCGTGGGAGTGGCACCGGGCCGGGGTCGACAACAAGCGGGCGTCGACGATCCTGCGGGCCGTGCGGGTCGCTGCGCGGCTGGAGGAGGCGGTGGGGATGGACCCGGTCGCCGCTCGGGCGCGGTTGGAGGTCGTGCCGGGGGTGGGGGTGTGGACGTCTGCGGAGACCGTGCAGCGGAGTCATGGGGCGGCGGATGCGGTGACCGTGGGGGATCTGCATCTGCCGGGGATCGTGGGGTTCGCGCTTGCGGGGGAGCGGGATGCGGATGATGCGCTGATGTTGTCGTTGCTGGAGCCTTATGCGGGGCAGCGGCATCGGGCTGCTCGGTTGGTTCTGTTGAGTGGGCGGGTGCCTGCTCGGCGGGTGCCGCGGATGCCTCGGGGGGACATCGGGCGGTTGTAGGGCGCAGGGGGTGCGGGCCCCCTGTTTTCGCCCCCGCCGCCCCTTCCCGTCCCGAACCTGGGGGCTGCGCCCCCAGACCCCCGCTGTCGGCCCTGGACGGGCCTCGTCCTCAAACGCCGGACGGGCTGGGGTGACCGTCGGACGGGCTGGGGGCGCGTGGGGTTACTGGTCCGAGGAGAAGCGGACTGCTCCTCCGGGGATGCGGGCGTCGCACCAGATTCTGGCGCCCTCTCGGAGTTCGTTGTCGGGGCCGATGACCGCGCCGTCTCCTATGACGGCGCCGGTGAGGACGGAGCGTTCGCCGACGCGGGCGCGGGTGCCGATGAGGGAGTCGGTGATGACGGCGCCGGGCTCGATGACGGCGCCGGGCAGGATGGTCGAGCCGAAGACGCGCGCGCCCTCCGCCACGAACGCGCCCTCACCGACCACCGTGCCGCCGGTCAGCCTGGCGTCGGGGGCGACGCGGGCCGTCGGCAGGACCAGGCGGTCGCCGCAGCGGCCGGGGACCGCCGGGGACGGGGCCCGGCCGAGGACCAGGTCCGCCGAACCGCGGACGAAGGCCGCGGGCGTGCCGAGGTCGAGCCAGTAGGTGGAGTCGACCATGCCCTGGAGGTGGGCGCCCGCCGAGAGGAGGTCGGGGAAGGTCTCCCGTTCCACCGAGACCGGGCGGCCGACGGGGATCGTGTCGATGACCGAGCGGCGGAAGACGTAGGCGCCCGCGTTGATCTGGTCGGTGACGATCTCCTCGGGTGTCTGCGGCTTCTCCAGGAAGGCCAGCACCCTGCCGGTGTCGTCGGTGGGGACCAGGCCGTACGCCCGCGGGTCCGTCACCTGCGTCAGGTGCAGGGAGACGTCCGCGCCGCTCGACCCGTGGGTGGCGACCAGGCGCCGGATGTCGAGGCCGGTCAGGATGTCGCCGTTGAAGACGAGGACCGGGTCGTCGGGGCCGGAGTGCAGCCGGGACGCCACGTTGCGGATGGCGCCGCCGGTGCCGAGGGGCTCGTCCTCGGTCACGTACTCGATGTGCAGGCCGAGTGCCGAACCGTCACCGAAGTGCGGTTCGAAGACCTCCGCCAGATAGCTCGTCGCGAGGACGATGTGGTCCACGCCCGCCGCCCTCGCCCGCGCCAGCTGGTGCGTGAGGAACGGCACCCCCGCCGCCCTGACCATGGGTTTGGGCGTGTGCACCGTGAGCGGGCGCAGCCGGGTGCCCTTGCCGCCGACCAGGAGGATCGCTTCTGTCACCGTCGTCTCTGCTTCCTGCCGGGACCGGCCGAACTGTCTTTCGGCCGGCCAGTGTATGCAGACCGTGGTGCGGCAACTTCGATGGCCGTGCGGTGTTCCACGCGGTCCCCCCGACGGCTATGGATGTGCCCCCCACCGGGCCTGACCTCCGGCGGCCGCGGGACACCGCGGGGCCTCCCCAGGCCCCGGGGTCCCGTGCCCGGCCTCAGCGCCCCTGGTAGCGCGCCGCGATCGAGCGGGCCGTGCCGAGCTTGCCGTAGAGCTGCTTTCCTGGGCATTCCGTGGCGAAGCCGTCGCGGTGTCCGGAGATCACGTCCAGTCGTACGTTCTTACCTTTGCGGTAGAGATTGCCACCGCCGGACTTCAGGTATGTCTTTCCCTTCGGATTCGCTCCGGAGAGTCCGAGCTTCCACGCCGTCAGCTTCGCGATGGCCGTCACCGCCGCCGCGGACGGCTTCTTCGAGGTGAACGTGCCGAGGACGGCGATGCCCATGCTGTCGGTGTTGAAGCCGAGGGTGTGGGCACCCAGGACGGGCTTCGCCACCCCGCCCGCCCGGCCCTCGTAGATCTTTCCGCACTTGTCGACGACGAAGTTGTAGCCGAGGTCCCGCCAGCCCATGCTCTTGACGTGGTAGCGGTAGATACCGCGAATGACGGACGGTGCCTGGGCGCAGGTGTAACTGTTGCCGGTGGCCGAGTGGTGCACGAAGGCCGCCTTGACCTTCTTCGTGTACACGAACTTCTTCTCCCGCAGCTTCTCGTCGGCGCCCCAGCCCTTGCGGGTGACGATCGCGGGGCGCGGCCCGATGTACGGCTTGACCTCCGGGGCGCCGGGAGCGGCGGGGGCGGCCGGGGCGGGGGCCACCGGGGCGGGCGCCGCCGGCCGTCCGGCCGAGGCGGCGGGGAGTCCGCGGGCGGCGGCCGGGTCCGGGGCGCCCGGGTCGACCAGTTCCAGGCGCAGGCCCGCCGGGAGGGCGACGGGCGCGGAGACCGTACGGGCGCCGCGCGCGGTGTCCTCCGTGCGGGCGGCGGTGGCCGGGCTGACCCGGATCTCCACGCCGTCGGAGGCGCCCACCCACAGCGGGGCGGTCGCGCCGCGGACCCGGCCGGAGGCGCGTTCGGCGGTGCCGGGGTCGGCGCCGTGGTCGGCGTTGTGGGTCTCGACGTCCTGCCAGGCGGACCAGGCGCCGGAGCCGACGGCACGCGTGCGGACCTGGACGGTGCCGTCCAGCGCGGCCTCCGGGTCGTCCCAGACGACACCGAGGAGCGAGAAGGGGCGTACGTCGCGGCGGGGCAGGCCCTGTACGGCGCCCGCGGCGGCGCGGTCACGGGTGAGGGGGGTGAGGGGCAGCGACTCGGTGCCGCCGGGGAGTTCGGCGGCGGGGAGCGCGGCGCCGGGGAGGGCGGCGGCCACGGCGGCCTGCGTCGGTCCTGCCGTCGCCGCGGTGGCCGGTGGCGTCAGCGGAAGGGCGAGTGCCGCCGCACAGGTGACACCGATCGAGGGAGCAAGAAATCCACGCATGCCTACGATCCTGGACATAGTCATATATTCCTGTCCATCGCGGGCCTGACGGATCGTCGGACCGCGTTCCGCCGAACCGGTGGCGCGACAGCCGCGGGCCGGACACCCGCGACGCGTACGCTGAGCCGGGTGAACGCCACCGACCGCACCCCTGCCGACCTGCTGCGTTCCGCGCTCGCCGCGGACCCCGCGCGCCCCCTCGTGACCTTCTACGACGACGCCACCGGCGAACGGGTCGAACTCTCCGTCGCCACCTTCGCCAATTGGGTGGCCAAGACCGCGAACCTCCTCCAGGACGGGATGTCCGCCGAACCCGGCGACCGGGTCGCGCTGCTGCTGCCCGCGCACTGGCAGACCGCCGTCTGGCTCGTCGCCTGCTCCTCCGTCGGGGTCGTCGCCGACGTCGACGGGGACCCCGCCCGCGCCGACTTCGTGGTGGCCGGGCCGGACCGGTTCGAGGAAGGGCTCGCGTGCCGGGGCGAACGGTACGCGCTGTCGCTCGCGCCGCTCGGGCGGCGGTTCGTGCCGGGGCCGCCCGAGGGGTACGCCGACTACGCCGTGGACGTGCCGACGCACGGGGACCGGTTCGCGCCGTACGTCCCCGTCGACCCGGAGGAGCCCGCGCTCGTGGTGGCCGGGGCCGAGCTGACGGGGGCGCAGGTCGTGGAGCGGGCGCGGGGGGACGCGGAGGGGCTGGGGCTGACCGGGCCGGGGGCGCGGTTGCTGTCGGGGGTGGGGTTCGGGACGTGGGAGGGGTTGAGCGCGGGGCTGTACGGGCCGCTGGCGTCCGGGGGGTCGGTGGTGCTGTGCCGGAATCTGGAGGTCGCGGAGGAGTCCGTCGTGGAGCGGAGGGTGGTGGCTGAGCGGGTGACGGCGACGGTGCGGTAGGGGGCCGCCGGGGGGTGTTTCGCCCCCGCCGCCCCTTCCCGTCCCGAACCTGGGGGCTGCGCCCCCAGACCCCCGCTGTCGGCCCTGAAAGGGCCTCGTCCTCAATCGCCGGACGGGCTGGGATGGACCGCCCTCTTCACCCGTTCGGCCGGTCATCCCCCCGCACCGGACCCCCGCTCAAGGCATCGTCGTCAGGGCAGCGGCCCTACGGCGAGCGAGGGGGTGAGTGGTGTGAGCAGGAGTGTGGTGGGGGCTTCGGCGGTGGGGGTGGGGCTGGCTCGGCGGCGGCGTCGGCGGTGGGTGCGGGGCGGGGCGGGGGTGGTGGCGCTGGTCGTGGTGGGGGCCGGGGTCGCGGGGTGGGTGGCGTACGCGAAGCTCGACGGGAACATCACGCCGGACGAGGCCGCGGCGCGGGAGCTGGAGCGGTACGCGAAGGAGCGGCCTACGGCGCTGGTGAAGGACGCGCGGAACATCCTGCTCATCGGGTCGGACTCGCGCGCGGGCGCCGGGAACCGGGCGTACGGGAAGGACTCGGGCACCGAGCGGTCGGACACGACGATCCTGCTGCACCTGGCCGCCGGGCGGCGCAGCGCGACCGCGGTGTCGCTGCCGCGGGACCTCATGGTGGACGTGCCGAGCTGCCGCCAGGCGGACGGGACGCGGACGAAGCCGATGTTCGCGATGTTCAACTACGCGTTCCAGAAGGGCGGTTCGGCCTGCACCATCCGGACCGTCGAGAAGCTGACCGGCATCCGGATCGACCATCACATGGTCGTCGACTTCAGCGGGTTCAAGGAGATGGTCGACGCCGTCGACGGGGTGCGGGTCTGCCTGAAGGAGCCCATCGAGGACAAGGACGCCAAGCTGCGGCTGCCCGCCGGACGGGTGACGCTGAACGGGGAGCAGGCCCTCGGGTACGTCCGGGCGCGCAAGACCCTCGGCGACGGCAGCGACACCGACCGCATGGACCGGCAGCAGCGCTTCCTCGGGGCGCTCGTCAACAAGGTGCAGAGCAACGACGTCCTGCTGAATCCGGCGAAGCTCTATCCGGTTCTGGACGCCGCCACCTCCTCCCTCACCACCGATCCCGGCCTGGCGAGCCTGCGCGGCCTCTACAACCTCGTCCGCGGCCTGCGGGACATCCCCACCGACCAGGTGCGGTTCCTGACGGTGCCGCGCGAGGCGTACGCCCTCAACGCCAATCGGGACCAGCTCGTGGAGCCAGCGGCGGAGAAACTCTTCACCCGGCTGCGGACCGACGCGCCCGTGGCCGTCACGGAGAAGGAGGACGCCGCCGCCTCTTCCGCCGCGGAGTCGGAGGAACACGGAACGTACACGTCACCGCCTCCCGCGGAGCCCACCTTTCGGGGGAACACCGCCGCCGAGGACACCTGCGGGTAGGGCCTCCGGCGGCGCCGCGGACGCGCTCCGGGTAAAGCACGGGCCAAGCAGAGACCGGGACCTGAACTTCTGTTCAAGGAAATAGCACGGATTGCCCGGTTGTAGGGACGTGGAATATGTCACCGTCGTCGCCCCTTCCCGAACAGGGCGGATAGTGTGAGCGATCCGGTGCACCGGGCCAGAGGACCGTTCTCGGGTCGTGCACTGTGTGACCGAGACCCGAGCGCCTTTGAGGGGGGAAAGGCGCCGCGTGGCCCCGACGGAGGATTCGGACAACCGTGGACGCGCAAGGCCGTGGGCGGGCGGACAACATCGACCCCGCAGACCAGTGGGTACTCAATCCGGACACCGGCGAATACGAACTGCGACTGAGCCCTTCCGCAGCGCAGTCGGCGGTCCCCGGACCGCGCAGAGCGGGCGCCCGCGCGGCGACCGGCGCCTCCGGCGACCGGCGTGCCGCCGCGGCTCCCGCCGCGCGCCGTACGGCGGCGCCGGAACGCGACGCCCCGGAGGTGCCCGCGCCGCGCAGACGGCGCGGCGTGCCCGAGGAGGTGCCGCCGGGACGGCGTGGCCGCAGGCCCGCCAAGAAGTCGAAGTCCAAGGCGAAGAAGGTCGTGCTGTGGACCGGCGGGACGATGGCGTTCCTGCTCGTCGCCACGGCCGGGGCCGCCTATCTGTACCTGGAGCACCTCAACGACAACATCACCTCCGTCTCCGACGACGGCGCGAGCACCGGTGGCTTCAGCAAGGACAAGGCGATCAACCTCCTGCTGATCGGCACCGACAAGCGCACCGGCTCGGGCAACGAGGGCTACGGCGACTCCGGCAGCGTCGGGCACGCCGACACGACGATCCTGCTGCACGTCTCCAAGGACCGGACGAACGCGACCGCGCTGTCCATCCCGCGCGACCTGATCGTGAACGTGCCGGACTGCGACACGAAGCAGGACGACGGCACCAGCAAGGTGATTGCGGGCACCGACGGCGTGCGGTTCAACACCAGTCTCGGGCAGTTCGACCGGACGCCGTCCTGCACCATGCGCACGGTGACGGAGCTGACCGGGGTCACCCCGGACAACTTCATGGTCGCCGACTTCAACGCGGTGAAGACGCTGACCTCGGCGGTCGGCGGCGTCGAGGTCTGCCTCGCCAAGGACATCGACGACCCCGACTCCCACCTCAAGCTGCCCAAGGGCACGCACACGGTGGAAGGTGAGCAGGCGCTGGCCTTCGTACGGACCCGGCACTCCGTCGGCTTCGGCGGCGACCTGAGCCGGATCGCGATCCAGCAGCAGTTCCTCAGCTCGCTGATGCGCAAGCTCAAGTCGAACGACACGCTGACCAGCCCCACCAAGATGATCAAGCTGGCGGAGGCGGGCACCAAGGCGCTCACCGTCGACTCGCAGCTGGACAGCATCAACAAGTTGAAGGACCTCGGTCTGGAGCTGGGCAAGCTCAACACCGAGAACCTGACCTTCACCACCGTGCCGGTGATCGACAACCCGGCGGAGAAGGTCAAGGCGACGGTCGTACCGAACCCGGCGACCGCGCCGACCGTGTTCCAGATGATCCGGGACGACGTCTCCTTCACCGAGGTGAAGGAGAAGGAGAAGGCGTCCAAGAACGCCGCCGCCAAGGAGGCCGCGGCCCGCCTCAAGGGCGCCCAGTCGGCCGCCTCCGAGGTACGGGTGCAGGTCATGAACGGCGGCGCCCCCGCGGGCAGCGCCCAGGAGACGCTGAGCTGGCTCCAGAACACCGAGGGCATCACCAAGTCCGAGAACGCGGGCAACGCCCCGAAGAACCTGGCGAAGACCACGCTGGAGTACGCGCCCGAGCAGGCCGCGCAGGCCCGCAAGCTGGCCGCCGTGATGGGGCTGCCGGGGACGGCGCTGAAGCCGGGCGAGAGCGTCACCAACGCGCAGGGTCTGCCGACGATGACGCTGACGCTGGGCAAGGATTTCAAGGGCGCGGGCGTTCCGCTCACGTCTCCGACGAAGGTGCCGGACTCGGTCGAGAAGTCCACGGCGGACAAGGTCGAGTGCGCCAAGTAGGTAACCCTGCGGGCCCGTCGTGCGTCTGACTTGACGCGGGACGGGCCCGCGGCAGGTCAGGCGCAGGGCGGGGAGGGCAGGGGAAGTGGCGCGGAGCAGTGTGCGGGGGACGGATTCCGAGGTCGGGGACGGTGCGCCGGGTCAGGCGGGCCCGTCCGGGACGGACGGCGGCCCGGCGACGACGGACACGGGCAAGGACCCGGACGGAACGGACGGCAAGGGCGGCAAGGGCGGCGCGGACGGCAAGGGCGGCACAGGCGGTGGGTCCGGTGCGGACCGCAGACGGCGCAGACGCCGTGTCCTGCGCTGGTCCGCGTCCGTCCTGGCGTTCGTCATACTCGGCGGCGCGGGGGCCGGATACCTCTACTACGAACACCTCAACGCCAACATCCGCAGCGACGCCCTCAACCTGGGCGACGCCAAGGACCGGGCGGCCGAGCCGACGGCCAACGAGGCCGGACAGAAGCCGCTGAACATCCTCCTCATCGGGTCGGACGCGCGGGACACCGCGGAGAACCAGAAGCTCGGCGGCGCCAAGGACACCTTCGACGGCGTCCCCCTCGCCGACGTGCAGATGCTGCTGCACATCTCCGCCGACCGCAGCAACATGTCGGTCGTGAGCATGCCGCGCGACACCCTGCTCTCCATACCCAAGTGCACCGACCCGGACACCGGGGAGGTCTACCGGCCGCTCACCCGCGAGATGACCAACTCCTCGCTGGGGCGCGGCGGTCCGGGCTGCACGGTGGCCACCTGGGAGAAGCTCACCGACATCCACATCGACCACTTCATGATGATCGACTTCGCGGGTGTGGTGTCGATGGCGGACGCCATCGGCGGCGTCCCGGTGTGCGTCGACGCCAACGTCCACTCGCACACCAGCGACGGCAAGGGCTCCGGCCTGAAGCTGGAGGAGGGCACCCACTCGGTCAAGGGCGAGCAGGCCCTCCAGTGGCTGCGCACCCGCTACGGCTTCGAGGACGACACCGACCTCGCGCGCGCCAAGGCCCAGCACATGTACATGAACTCGATGGTCCGTCAGCTGCGCTCCGAGGCCAAGCTGACCAACCCCAACGCGCTGCGCAAGCTCGCCGAGGCCGCCACCCGGGCGATCACCGTCGACGACGGCCTGGGCACCATCAAGAAGATGTACGACCTGGCGACCGAGCTCCAGAAGGTCCCCACCGAGCGCATCACGATGACGACGATGCCCAACCGCTACGTCGGCGCCCGGGTCGAGCCCACCGAGGACGCGGAGAAGCTGTTCCGGCTGGTCCGCGAGGACATCGCCCTGGACGGCAAGGACCCCGCGAAGGCCACCGCGAGCCCCTCCCCCACGCCGACCGACGCGGCCGCCGCCGACGACGCGATCGCCGTGCAGGTCCACAACAGCACGTACACCGACGCATTGGGCGCCGCCCGCGGGCGGGCGACCGCCGTCGCGGACCTGCTCGTCGGCAAGGGCTTCACCGAGGCGGTCGCGGACACCTCCGCGGCCACCGCCGAGAAGACCACGCTCGTCCGCTATCCGAGCGCCGACCTCCAGGGCGACGCCCTGCGGGTGGCGAAGGTCCTCGGCATCCCGGCCGGGCAGGTGAAGAAGTCCACCGACGTCACCGGGGTCACGCTGCTGGTGGGCGCGGACTGGCGCTCGGGGACGGCGTACAAGGTGCCGGAGCGCGACGACCGGACGCCGAAGTCGGCGGAGACGATGAACGCGGCCGACACCAGCCAGTGCATGCGCGTCGACCCGGCCTACTCCTGGTAGGCCGGGCCGGGGGGCTCAACGCGGCGCGCGGTCACGGCTGTTGAAGCGCGACCGCCATGGGTCCGGGTGCTCAGCCCGCGCTGCTCACGACCGCCGGGCGGCGGGAGGCGATGACTTTGCGCGCGAGGGAGCGGGGGCTGGTGAGGAAGCCGTAGCCCCAGGACATGTGCATGGTGGCGAGGGCGACCGGTATCCGCAGCCGGGCGCCCACCGGGAGGCCCTTGCCCGCGGGCAGGGAGCCCGCGGCGATCGCGGCGAGGTAGCCGGCCGGGACGACGAAGCCGAGCGGGGTCAGCGCGACGCCGACGACGACCCCGGCCGCGATCGCGCACACCGCGGTCGGCGGCGCGAGGTAGCGGAGGTTGATGGAGCCCTCGTGGTAGCGGGCGACGACGTGCCGCCAACGGCCGTAGTCCTTGTACTGCTTGGCGAGGGCCTTCACCGTCGGGCGGGGCCGGTAGGAGACCTTCAGCTCGGGCGAGAACCAGATCAGGCCGCCCGCCTCACGGATGCGGAAGTTCAGCTCCCAGTCCTGGGCGCGGATGAACTCCTCGTTGTAGCCGCCCTGTTGCTCCAGCGCCTCACGCCGGAACACCCCGAGGTAGACCGTCTCGGCGGCACCGGCCTGCCCTCCGGTGTGGAAGGCCGCGTTGCCGACGCCGATCTTCGAGGTCATCGCGGCGGCGACCGCGTGCTCCCAGTCGTTCTCGCCCTCGGCGTGCATGATGCCGCCGACGTTCTGCGCGCCGGTCTCCGCCAACAGCCGTACGGCGGTGGCGATGTAGTTGGGCGAGAGGATGCCGTGCCCGTCGACGCGGACGACGACCGGGTGGCGGGAGGCCTTGATCGCGGCGTTGAGGGCGGCGGGCGTGCGGCCGGTCGGGTTCGGCACGGTGTGCACGCGCGGGTCCTCCGCCACGAGGGCGGCCGCGATCTCGTCCGTGCGGTCCGTGGACGGACCGAGGGCGATCACGACCTCCATCTCGCCGTCGTACTCCTGCGCGAGGATCGCTTGGACGGCTCCGCGCAGATGCCGCTCCTCGTTGAGGACGGGCATGATGACGGACACGGCGGGGAGCTGCACGTCGGGCTTGGCGTTCATAGACCGCTCACGTTACCGCGAACGGGGGACAGCGGTGCGCCCCGCCGGGTGCCTTGCGCCGGTCCGCCGATCGTATGGGCCTACGGTGCTCACGGCTCGCTCCCCCCAGTCCTCCCTGGCCCCGCACGGACGGCCAGCGCCCGGAGGTGACCCGCTTGTCCCCCGCACCGCCGCCCCGGTCCCCCGCCGCCCGGCCCCCGCGCCCGCCCCGCCGCCGCCCCGCGCCACCCGTCCGGCGCGGCCGGCCGCGCTGGGCCATGCGGGCGACGATGACACTGTCGGTGGTGGTGCTGGCCGCCGCGGGGATCGGCCACACCCTCGTCAACAGCCTCGACGCGGGCATCGCGCGCGTCGACCCCTTCAAGGACATGAAGAACCGGCCGCGGGCCGGACACGGCATGAACGTGCTGCTGGTCGGCACCGACGGCCGCGACCGGATCACCGAGGCGGAACGGCGCCGCTACCGGCTCGGCGGGGCGCCCTGCCACTGCACGGACACCCTGATGATCGTGCACATCTCCGAGGACCGGCGGCGGGCCAGCGTGGTCAGCCTGCCGCGCGACTCGTACGCCGACACCCCGCCGCACACCGACCGCATCACGGGTGAGGAGCATCACGGCCACCCGATCAAGATCAACGCGGCGTACGCGGAGGGCGGGCCGCAGCTGACCGTGCGGACCGTCGAGCACATGACGCGGGTGAAGATCGACCACTACCTGGAGGTCGACTTCACCAGCTTCATGAAGACCGTCGACGTCCTCGGCGGGGTGAAGGTCTGCACCGACCGGCGCCTCACCGACTCCTACACCGGGCTCGACCTAGCCCCCGGCACGCACACGCTGCGCGGCGGCGAGGCCCTCCAGTACGTCCGCTCCCGGCACGCCGACGGCTCCTCCGACCTCGGCCGGATGAAACGCCAACAGCGGTTCCTGGCCGGGCTGGTGGACCGGACGACCTCCTCGGGCATCCTGCTGAACCCGCTGAAGTTCCGGGACGTGACCCGGGCCGTGCTGGGCTCGGTGCGCGCCGACCGCGGCTTCGGCACCGACGAACTCCTCGACCTGGGGCGGGCGATGCGCACCTTCTCGCCGTCGTCGTCGGAGTTCACCACTGTGCCCATCGGCACGATGGGGTACGCCGTGAAGGGCATCGGCTCGACGCTGAAGTGGGACCCCGTGAAGTCGCAGCGGCTCTTCGCCGCCCTGCGCGACGACAAGCCCCTGGCGGCCACGCCCCGCAAGCGGGCGGCCGAGGCCGTACGGGTGGAGGTGGCGCCGCAGCAGATCCGGGTGCGGGTGGAGAACGGGACGCCGACCGCCGGGCTCGCGAAGCGGGTGGACGCGGCGCTCGCGGCGGCCGGGTTCCGTACCGACGGGGCGCCGACGACCGGGAAGAACACCGCGGTGCGGCGCACCGTCGTCTCCTACGACCCCCGCTGGGACCGCTCCGCGAAGTCCCTCGCGGCGGCCCTGCCCGGCAGCGAACTGCGCTCGGTGCCCGGCCTCGGGCCCGTGCTGCGGGTGACGGCGGGCGCGGACTTCGAGGCGGTACGGAAGGTCCGCGCGGACGTCACCGGCCAGGACGGGTCGGCGGTCGTGCGGGGGGACGAGGTGCGGTGCGGGTGAGACGGGTCAGACGGGTGGGACGGGTGAGAGGGGTCACGCGTATCGCCGTACCGCTGGGACACGTACCGCCACGGAGCCGGGCCGTCAGTCCTCGAAGCCCTCGGCCGCGCGGCGTTCGCGCAGGGCCATGATGGCGCGGCGGCGGGACAGCCGGTGGGTGCGGCGGATCTGCGCCTCCTGGTAGCGGCGGCGGTCGCGGTCGGTCTCCGGGAGGACCGGCGGGACGCGGCGCGGCTTGCCGTCGGCGTCGACGGCGGCGAAGACGAGGTAGGCCGAGCCGACCTGGGTGGCGGGCGCCGACTCGTTCCAGCGCTCGGCCATGACCCGTACGCCGACCTCCATCGAGGTGCGGCCGGTCCAGTTGACCTGCGCCTTGACGTGGACGAGGTCGCCGACGCGGACCGGCTCCAGGAACGCCATCTCGTCCATGGACGCGGTGACGGCGGGCCCGCCGGAGTGGCGGCCGGCCACCGCGCCCGCCGCGTCGTCGACGAGCTTCATGATCACCCCGCCGTGGACCGTGCCCAGCAGGTTGGTGTCGCTGTGGGTCATGATGTGGCTGAGCGTGGTGCGGGACGCGGACGTCGGCTTGCCGGGGAGGTCCGGGGCGCCCGCCGCGTCCGGGGAAACCGAGGAGTCCGTGCCCGGGGCGTCCGTACCCGGGACATGGGTGCCCGGGACGTGGGTGCCCGGCGGGTCCGTTCTGCCCGAGGGGTCCGAGTCCGCTGCGGTGACCTGGTCTGTCATGACCTCCACCTTATGCCGACGCGGACAAGCCGGGACTTTGTGTCAGCTTGGCAACAGCGGGGCCCTGATTCTCCGACGCCCCTTGTACGGCACATGGCGGTGACCGGCACACTGGGCGCATGAACGATTGGCCCGAGGGATGGTCCGACGACAACCGCGGCTCCCGGCACGGACGAGGCGGCGCGAGCGCACAGCCCGAGGGCGCGCGCGTGATGCGCCAGGTGCGCCGCGGCCCCGGGGCCCCGCCGCAGGGCGGCGGCGTCCCGCAGCAGCCGTCGTACGGGGACGGTCAGGGACACGGCGACTACACCAACGCCCGCAACACCGGCTACGACAGCGGCTACAGCGACGGCCAGGTCTACGGCGGCGGCCCCGAGGGGCCGGGCGGCGGCGGGTACGGCACGCAGGGCCCGCGGCCCGCGCCGGACTGGCGCAAGCGGATCAAGTGGACGGCGATCGCCGTGGTGACCGTCGTCACCGTGACGACCGTGGCCACGTACTTCTGGGCCGACTCCAAGCTGAAGCGCGAGGTCGACCTCTCCAAGGTCATCGACCGGCCCGAGCAGGGCGACGGCACGAACTTCCTCATCGTCGGCTCCGACAGCCGTGAGGGCATGTCCGCCGAGGAGAAGAAGAACCTCCACACCGGGTCCGCCGAGGGCAAGCGCACCGACTCGATGATGATCCTGCACACCGGCTCCAACGGCGACACCCTGGTCTCGCTGCCCCGCGACTCCGACGTGGAGATCCCGAGCTTCGTCGGCTCCGAGTCCGGCAAGACGTACAAGGGCACCGGCCGGCACACCAAGCTGAACGCCGCCTACGCCGAGGACGGGCCCGAACTCCTCGTGCGCACCGTCGAGTTCAACACCGGGCTGCGCATCGACCACTACGTCGAGATCGGCTTCGCCGGGTTCGCGAACATCGTGGACTCCGTGGGCGGCGTCGAGATCGACATCCCGCAGGACATCAAGGACACCAAGTCGGGCGCGGACCTCAAGAAGGGCAAGCAGACCCTGAACGGCGAGGAGGCGCTCGCCTTCGTCCGCACCCGGTACGCGCTGGCCGGGTCCGACCTGGACCGCACCAAGAACCAGCAGAAGTTCCTCGCCGCCCTCGCCAACCAGGTGGCCACCCCGAGCACCGTCCTCAACCCGTTCAAGCTCTACCCGACCATGAGCGCGGGCCTGGACACCCTGATCGTCGACAAGGACATGGGCCTGTACGACCTGGGGAAGATGTTCTTCGCCATGAAGGGCGTCAACGGCGGCGACGGAAAGTCCATGAACATGCCGATCTCGGGATCGACCGGCGGGAACCTCGTCTGGGACAAGGCGAAGGTGAAGCAGCTGGTGGAGCAGTTGAAGAACGACGAGAAGGTGACGGTGTCGGGTGGCTGACCCGAACCCGGTCCCGGCCGCGCGGTCCGGCGAGGGACGGCCCTTCGACGCCGTGCTGTGCGACGTCGACAACGTGATCCGGACCTTCGACCCGCGCCCGCTGGAGGCACTGGAGCGGGCCGTGGGCCTCACCGAGGGCACCACCCGCAAGGTGGCGTTCTCCCCGGAGATCGACGAGCCGCTGCTGCTGGGGCGGATCACCGAGCAGGAGTGGGTGGCGGCGATCGCCCGCGCGCTGACCGGGCAGGTCGACGAGGAGACCGGCTGGGCGCTCGGCACCGCGCTGCTGGAGTCGCCGTTCCACGCCGACGGGGACGTCGTGGAACTGCTGCGGCGGGCCCGCGTGCGGGTGCCGGTGGTCCTCGTCTCCAACGCCACCCTCGGCCTGGAACGGGACCTGGAGGCGATGGGCCTGAGCGAGCTGGCCGACGACGTCGTCAGCAGCGCGCGCGTCGGCCTCGCCAAGCCGGACCGGCGCATCTTCGAACTGGGCGCGCAGCGGGCGGGCGTCCGCCCCGAGCGGTGCCTCTTCGTCGACGACACCGAGGAGAACGTCGAGACCGCCGCCGCCCTCGGCATGACCCCGCTCCACTTCCGCGAGGCGGCCGACCTGGAACGGGCCCTGGCACCGCTGTTCGCGTGAACGGCGCGGCGCGGCTCGGTAGCGGCTTCCGGCACGCGCGAGGGCACCCACCGGGGTGCCCTCGGACGGGGAGCGGACGGGCCGTGTCACATGGTGGCGCCGGCCATCGTGCGGCACATGTCGGCGCAGCGGCGACACGCCTCCGCGCAGCGCATCATCTGCGGATCGTCCGGCATGGACATACACGCCTCGGCACACATGTCGCAGGCCTTGGCGCACAGGGCGCACATCTCGGCCGACAGCGGCGAGCGCCGCATCATCATGTCCGCGCACATGCGGGTGGTCTCGGCGCAGTCCATGAGCGCGCGCATGACCTGCATGCGGGCCTGGCCGCCCTCCTGCATGCAGGCGCTCATGGTCTCCTCGCACAGCGTGTGCGCCGCCATGCACGCCTCGACACAGTCCTGCATGGCCTTGGTCATGGCCGTCATCGGGGCCGGCTGGTTCATGGTCATGGCTTCCTCCTGGAGGACGAGGGCCCCCGAACGGGCCCCGTGCCCTTCTGTCGTACGCCTCCCCCGGTCCGCCCGCCATCGGAGAGGGGTCGGGGGGCGGCCTCGGAGGGGTAGGGGTCGGCCGGGGTGACCGTGGGCGCGCGAACGGCCCCGGTGAAGGGCCGGGGCCGTCGGGGGCCGGGTGAGGGCCGGGGGCTACGGCAGGTTGCGGGCCATCACGATCCGCTGGACCTGATTCGTGCCTTCATAAATCTGGGTGATCTTGGCGTCGCGCATCATGCGTTCGACCGGGTAGTCGCGGGTGTAGCCGTAGCCGCCGAGGAGCTGGACGGCGTCGGTGGTGACCTCCATGGCGATGTCGGAGGCGTAGCACTTGGCGGCGGCGCCCTGGAAGGTGAGGTCGGCGTCGCCGCGTTCGGACTTGGCGGCGGCGGCGTAGGTGAGCTGGCGGGCGGCCTCGATCTTCATGGCCATGTCGGCGAGCATGAACTGGATGCCCTGGAAGTCGCCGACCGGCTTGCCGAACTGCTTGCGCTCGCGGACGTAGCCCTTGGCGTAGTCGAAGGCGCCCTGCGCGACGCCGAGGGCCTGGGCGGCGATGGTGATGCGGGTGTGGTCGAGGGTCTTCATCGCGGTGGCGAAGCCGGTGCCCTCCGCGCCGATCATGCGGTCGGCGGGGATGCGGACGTTGTCGAAGTAGACCTCGCGGGTCGGGGAGCCCTTGATGCCGAGCTTCTTCTCCGGCGCGCCGAAGGAGACGCCCGGGTCGGACTTCTCCACGACGAACGCGGAGATGCCCTTGGAGCGCTTCTCCGGGTCGGTGACGGCCATCACCGTGTAGTACTCGGAGACGCCCGCGTTGGTGATCCAGCGCTTCACGCCGTTGAGGATCCAGTGGTCGCCGTCGCGGACCGCGCGGGTCTTCATCCCGGCCGCGTCGGAGCCGGCGTCCGGCTCGGACAGGGCGTACGAGAACATCGCGTCGCCCTTGGCGAGCGGGCCCAGGTACTTCTTCTTCAGCTCCTCGGAGCCGGACAGGATCACCGGCAGCGAGCCCAGCTTGTTGACCGCGGGGATGAGGGAGGAGGACACGCAGACGCGGGCCACCTCCTCGATCACGATCACCGTGGCCAGGGCGTCCGCGCCGGTGCCGCCGTACGACTCGGGCACGTGCACCGCGTGCAGGTCGCTGGCGACCAGCGCGTCCAGCGCCTCCTGCGGGAAGCGGGCCTCCTCGTCGACCGCGGCGGCGTACGGCGCGATCTTCGCCTCGGCCAGCGAACGGATGGCGTCGCGGAGCATGTCGTGCTCCTCGGCCGGGCGGTACAGGTCGAAGTCAGCCGATCCGGCCAAGGTCTCTCACGCTCCCACGCACTGGGGTGATCCCGGGAACACCGGGTGACCACCGGGGTGATCTCGCTAATTACCGTTAAGTAACTCGAATTTTAGGGGCCCTCCCCCGGGGACCGGTACGTGAGCTTGGCGACAGGGGGAACGACTGGGGGAATCACTGGGACCGGCAGGGCGGCGAGCCCGTCCGGGGTCGCTGGGAGAACTGCCCCGTGAAGGGCGTTCGTACGCCCCGACTATGCTCGTGCGCGCATCCGCCCTCCGTCCAGCCCAGGAGCACGCATGGCCCTCAGGATCACCGTGATCGGTACCGGTTATCTCGGCGCCACGCATGCCGCCGCCATGGCCGAGCTGGGCTTCGAGGTCCTCGCGCTCGACATCGTGCGCGAGAAGATCGAGATGCTGGCGCGCGGCGAGAGCCCCATGTACGAGCCCGGCCTGGAGGAGCTGCTGCGGCGGCACGTCGCCGGGTTCGAGGGCACCACCGGGCGGCTGCGCTTCACCCAGGACTGGGCGGAGGTCGGCGCCTTCGGCGACGTCCACTTCGTCTGCGTGAACACCCCGCAGAAGCACGGCGAGTACGCCTGCGACATGTCGTACGTCGAGTCCGCGATCGCCTCGCTCGCCCCGCACCTGGAGCGGCCCGCGCTGGTCGTCGGCAAGTCGACCGTGCCGGTGGGCTCCGCCGAACGGCTGGCGGCGACCGTCGCCGAGCTGGCTCCCGCGGGCGCCGACGCCGAGCTGGCGTGGAACCCGGAGTTCCTGCGCGAGGGCTTCGCCGTCGACGACACCCTCCACCCGGACCGGATCGTCGTCGGGGTACGCAGCGAGCGCGCCGAACGGGTGCTGCGCGAGGTGTACGCCACGCCCGTCGCGGAGGGGTCGCCGTTCGTGGTCACCGACTTCCCGACGGCCGAGCTGGTGAAGACCTCGGCGAACTCGTTCCTCGCCACGAAGATCTCCTTCATCAACGCGATGGCGGAGGTCTGCGAGGCCGCCGGGGGCGACGTCGCGAAGCTGGCGGAGGCCATCGGGCACGACGACCGGATCGGGAAGAAGTTCCTGCGCGCCGGGATCGGCTTCGGCGGCGGCTGCCTGCCCAAGGACATCCGGGCGTTCATGGCGCGCGCGGGCGAGCTGGGCGCCGACCAGGCGCTGACGTTCCTGCGCGAGATCGACTCGATCAACATGCGACAGCGCGGGCAGATGGTGGAGCTGGCGCGGGAGGCGCTGGGCGGGGGGCCGTTCCTCGGGAAGCGGGTCGCGGTGCTCGGCGCGACGTTCAAGCCGGACTCGGACGACGTCCGGGACTCGCCCGCGCTCAACGTGGCCGGGCAGATACACCTCCAGGGCGGCCAGGTGACCGTCTACGACCCCAAGGGCATGGACAACGCCCGGCGGGTCTTCCCCACGCTGGGGTACGCGGAGAGCGCGCTGGAGGCCGTGCGGGGCGCGGACGTCGTGCTGCACCTGACGGAGTGGCGGGAGTTCCGGGAGCTGGACCCGGCGGCGCTGGGCGAGGTGGCTGCGGCGCGGCTGGTGCTGGACGGGCGGAACGCGTTGGACCCGGCGCTGTGGCGCAAGGCGGGGTGGACGTACCGGGCGATGGGGCGGCCCACCGCCTGAGGGTGCCTGCGGCGCTTGGGCAGGTGGGGTTCGGGGGGCAGGTTCTCGTCGGTCGGGCGCGGGCCGGTGGGGGCTGGTCGCGCAGTTCCCCGCGCCCCTGAGGGGGTTGCGGTCCCGTCGGCCGAGAGGCACTGGGGCCCTGGGCCCCACTCGTGATGAGGTGACGCCGGTTCGGCCGAGGCTCAGTCGGCCGAACCGGCGTCCCGTGCATTGTGCCGCACCGCGGGAGCGGGTGTCGGGTGTCGGGGGAACTTCGCGGGGGTTACGGCGGCGGTGCGGCCGGGCACTCGTACGGCTCCGTGTCCCGTCCGTCTCCGGAGGCCCCGTATGACGCCCGTCGTCCGTCTGCGTTCCGTCGTGCTCGACTGCCCCGACCCGCGCGCCCTCGCCGAGTTCTACGCGGCCCTGCTGGGCGGCACGCCGCAGGGCGAGGAGGGCGACGACGACTGGTACGTCCTGCACGTCCCCGGCGGCACCCGGCTCGCCTTCCAGCGGTCGGAGGGGTTCACGCCGCCCGAGTGGCCGCGGGCCGACCGTAACGCGCAGCAGTTCCACCTGGACCTCGACGCCGGGGTGACCTGGGCGGAGGTCGACGTGGCGCACGAGCGGGCCCTCGCGCTCGGGGCGCGGCCGCTCCAGGTGGCGGAGCGGGAGAAGCTGGACTTCGCGGTGTACGCCGACCCCGCGGGGCACCCGTTCTGCCTGTGCCGGATCGCGGACGGATGAGCGTCGGCGCCGTTCTCATTCCGGGGCGGGCCCGGACCCTCCCGGGCCGAGCATGCTAATCGCGAGGCGGGCGAAGCGGTCCAGCTCCGGCATGGTGCGGTGGCGGCCCTGGGCGAGGGCGACCATGCCGGGGGCCACGTCCTCCAGCGGGACGCAGCGGACGTCGTCGCGCCGGTAGAAGCCCGCGATCCCGGCCGGGAGGACGAAGACGCCGAGGCCGAGGGCGACCCGCTGGAGGCTCTCCTCGATGGTGGGGGGCCGCCGGTGGTCCTGGCCGGGGGGCGGGGCGAGGTCGGTCACCGGGCCGTGCCACTCGGGCACCTCGGCGCGGTCCTGGAGCAGCGGCAGGTCGTGGAGCTTGGCGAGGGCGACGGACGGCGCGTCGGCGAGGGGGTGGGTGGCGGGCAGGGCGACCACGCGGGGCTCCGGGAACAGCGGCACCACCTTGAGGGACTCCTCCGGCAGCGGCAGCCGTACGAAGCAGACGTCGACGCGGCCGTCGAGCAGGTACGGGAGCTGGTCGGTGACGGTGGTGTGCACGACGTCGATGCTGAGGCGGGGGGCGAGGCGGGCGAACTCCCGGATGATCGGGGTCGCCTGCACGCCCGGCATGAAGCCGATGGTGAAGTGGGCCGCGTCCCGTCCGGCGAGCCGGGTACGGCGTTGCAGGGCCACCGAGGCGGCGAGCAACGGCACGGCGTCCTCCAGGAGTTGACGGCCCGCGGGGGTGAGGGAGGTGCCGCGCCGGTCGCGGTCGAGGAGGCGGGTGCCCAGGTCGTGTTCGAGCGCGCCGATCTGGCGGCTGAGCGCGGGCTGGGTCATGTGCAGGAGGCTCGCCGCGCGGACGAAGCTGAGTTCGCGGGCGACGGTGACGAAGTAGCGCAGCCTCCGCAGGTCGATGTCCATGCCCGCACGATAGACCGGTCGGCGACCGGAATCTGATGCCGTTTCAGCATGAGAGGTGAGGTGATCGGCATTGGCCGCTTCCCGAGCGATCCCGCGACGATGAGATCTCCTTGAGGTCGTGTCCGCGACCGTGTCCGACCTGCGGACGGCGGACTCCGCCATCGCTTCGAAGGGAAACGCACCGATGAGGAAACCCTCCCGCTTCCGCCTGCCGTCCCGCTCCCGGACGCTGTCCCGTTCCCGCACGCTGTCCCGCACCTGGTCGCTGTCCCTGGCCGCGGCCGTCCTGCTGGCGGGCAGCGGCTCGGCCCTCGCCGGTACCGGCACCGGCGGCAGCGGAAGCGGCGGCAGCAGCACGGCGGACACCGTCGCGGCGCGCTCCGGGTCGTCCACCGCGGCGAAGCCGACGATCGTGCTCGTGCACGGCGCGTTCGCCGACTCCTCCGGCTGGAGCGCCGAGATCACGGCGTTCCAGAAGAAGGGGTACCGGGTCCTGGCGGTCGCCAACCCGCTGCGCGGTGTCGCCTCCGACTCGGCCTACCTGGACAGCTTCCTCAAGACGGTCGACGGCCCGGTCGTCCTGGTCGGCCACTCGTACGCCGGTTTCCTGATCAGCGCCGCCGCACGGAAGAACCCGCAGGTCAAGGCGCTGGTGTACGTCGCCGCGTACATTCCGAAGGCGGGCGAGAGCCCCGCCGACCTCACCTACCGCGACCCGGGGTCGCTGCTGACGGGCACGAACCTGGTGACACGGGCGGCGCCGGGCGGGGTGACCGACATCTCGATCAACCCGGCGACCTTCGGCGAGGTGTACGCCGGGGGCCTGTCGCGCCGGGAGACGGCGGTCGCCGCGGTGACGCAGCGGCCGATCACGGCGGCGGCGCTCGGCGAGGCGACCACCGTCGACCCGCCCGCGTCGGTGCCGAAGTGGGAGATCGTCGCGCTGGACGACCACGCGATCCCGCCGAAGACGCAGTTCTTCATGGCCGACCGGGCCGGGGCACGGGTCACGACGACCCACTCGGGTCACGACGTCCCGGCGGCCCGCCCCGAGGTCGTCACGGACGTCGTCCTGAAGGCGGCCCGCTCGATCCGCTGACCGCCCCCGCCCGTACGACGCGGACGGCCGTCGGGACCCCGACGGCCGTCCGGATGCCGCCCATCCCACGCATCCCACGCATCCGACGCGCGTGACGGGTCAGTGCTCCTGGGGGCCGTCCAGGGACGTGATCGTCGCGTTCGACGGGCCCCGGGTCGCCTGGAGGTCGCGGGCGACGGCCTCGGCGGCGGCGAGGACACGGGCCGTGTTCCGCCAGGTGAGCTTGGCGAGGTCGGGCGCGGACCAGCCGCGGTCGAGGAGTTCGGCGATCAGGTTGGGGTAGCCGGAGACGTCGTCGAGGCCACGGGGCGTGAAGGGGGTGCCGTCGTAGTCGCCGCCGATGCCGAGGTGGTCGACGCCGGCGACCTCGCGCATGTGATCGAGGTGGTCGGCGACGTCGGAGACCGTGGCGACCGGGCGGGGCACGCGCTCCTCGAAGGCCTGGTGGACCTTCCGGCCCTCGGCGGTGCCGTCGAGGGGGTGGAAGCCGTGGGCGCGCATGTTCGCGTCGGCCTCGGCGGTCCAGTCCACGGCGGCCTGGAGGACGAACTTCGGCACGAACGTCACCATGGCGACACCGCCGTTGGCGGGCAGCCGCTCCAGGACGTCGTCGGGGATGTTGCGCGGGTGGTCGCAGACGGCGCGCGCGGAGGAGTGCGAGAAGATCACCGGCGCGACGGTCGCGTCCAGCGCGTCCCGCATGGTCGTGGCGGCCACGTGGGAGAGGTCGACGAGCATGCCCTCGCGGTTCATCTCCCGCACGACGGCGCGGCCGAACGCGGTGAGCCCGCCCGCGCGGGGCGCGTCGGTCGCGGAGTCCGCCCAGTCCACGTTGTCGTTGTGGGTGAGGGTCAGATAGCGCACGCCGAGCGCGTACAGGGCGCGCAGGGTGCCCAGCGAGTTGGCGATGGAGTGGCCGCCCTCGGCGCCCATCAGGGACGCGATCCGGCCCTCCGCGCGCGCCGCCTCCAGGTCGGCGGCGGTCAGCGCGGCCCGCAGGTCGGCCGGGTGCCGGTCGATGAGCTGCCGTACGCAGTCGATCTGCTCCAGGGTCGCGGGGACCGCGTCGGGCAGGTCGGAGCGGACGTACACGGACCAGAACTGGGCGCCGACGCCGCCCGCGCGCAGGCGGGGGATGTCGGTGTGCAGGTGGGTGTGCTGGTCGGCGGCGACGTCGCGGGCGTCGAGGTCGTAGCGGACCTGTTCGCGCAGCGCCCACGGGAGGTCGTTGTGGCCGTCGACGACCGGGAACTCGCGCAGCAGGGCGCGCGCGGCGTCCAGGGAGGTCACCGGCGTCACTTCCCGAAGCCGAAGCCGCCGGAGGAGGCGGAGTCGACCTTGGCGCGCAGCCGCTTGCCCTTCTCGGTGGCCTGGTCGTTGAGGTCCTGCTGGAACTCGCGCATCCGGGCGAGGAGGTCCTCGTCGTGGGCGGCGAGGATGCGGGCGGCGAGGAGTCCGGCGTTGCGGGCGCCGCCGACGGAGACGGTGGCGACGGGCACCCCGGCCGGCATCTGCACGATCGACAGCAGGCTGTCCATGCCGTCGAGGTACTTCAGCGGCACGGGCACGCCGATCACCGGCAGCGGGGTGACGGAGGCGAGCATGCCGGGCAGGTGGGCGGCGCCGCCCGCGCCCGCGACGATCACCTTGAGCCCGCGGTCGGCGGCCTGCTCGCCGTAGGCGACCATCTCGCGCGGCATGCGGTGCGCGGAGACCACGTCGACCTCGTAGGCGATCTCGAACTCGTCCAGGGCCTTGGCGGCGGCCTCCATGACGGGCCAGTCGGAGTCCGAGCCCATCACGATGCCGACAATCGGGCTGCTCATTCGGTGATCGTGCCCCTCAGGTAGCCGGCAGCGTGGCGCGCGCGCTCCAGCACGTCGTCCAGGTCGTCGCCGTAGGTGTTGACGTGCCCCACCTTGCGGCCGGGTTTCACGTCCTTGCCATACATGTGGATCTTGAGCTGGGGGTCGCGGGCCATGCAGTGCAGGTACGCGGAGTACATGTCGGGGAAGTCGCCGCCGAGGACGTTCGCCATGACGGTCCACTTCGCGCGGGGGCGCGGGTCGCCGAGCGGGAGGTCGAGGACGGCGCGGACGTGGTTGGCGAACTGGCTGGTGATCGCGCCGTCCATGGTCCAGTGGCCCGAGTTGTGCGGGCGCATCGCCAGTTCGTTGACGAGGACGCGGCCGTCGCGGGTCTCGAACAGTTCGACGGCGAGGTGGCCGACGACGCCGAGTTCCTTCGCGATGGTGAGGGCCATCTCCTCGGCGCGCAGCGCGAGCGCCTCGTCGAGGCCGGGGGCGGGCGCGATGACGGTGTCGCAGACGCCGTCGACCTGCCGGGACTCGACCACCGGGTAGGCGACGGCCTGGCCGTGCGGCGACCGTACGACGTCGGCGGCCAGCTCCCGGACGTAGTCGACCTTCTCCTCGGCGAGGACGGGGACGCCCGCGCGGAACGGGTCGGCGGCCTCCTCCACGGAGTCGACGACCCACACGCCCTTGCCGTCGTAGCCGCCGCGCACCGTCTTCAGGACGACGGGGAAGCCGTCGCCCTCGGCGGCGAACGCGGCCACGTCGGCCGGGTCGCTCACCAGGCGGTGGCGCGGGCAGGGGACACCGAGCGCGCTGAGGCGGGCCCGCATCACGCCCTTGTCCTGGGCGTGCACGAGCGCGTCCGGGCCGGGGCGGACGGGGATGCCGTCCGCCTCCAGGGCCCGCAGGTGTTCGGTGGGGACGTGCTCGTGATCGAAGGTGATCACGTCGCAGCCCCGCGCGAACGCGCGCAGCGTGTCCAGGTCGCGGTAGTCGCCGATGACGACATCGCTCACCACCTGGGCCGCGGAATCCTGGGGAGTGTCACTGAGGAGCTTGAACCTGATGCCGAGCGGGATGCCCGACTCGTGCGTCATACGCGCGAGCTGGCCTCCGCCGACCATGCCGACTACCGGGAACGTCACGCCCCCAGGGTATCGGCCACCGCGAGGTGGCCGGATTCCACGGTCCGCCCCCGGGCCGCGACCGCCCCGGCGGAAACCCCGCAGGGGGGTGGTTAGCATGGCCGGGTCGGCGCAATCGAACCCGGACGGGGGCCTGTACGAGCATGGGACACGGTTCCCCAGGGCCTTCGGTGTCCGCACCGCCCGTGACGCCCCCGGAGCCCGGCGGGGCTGAGCGGCTGCGGCGGATCGTCCGTGAGCTGGCCCGGTTCGGGGCGGTCGGCGGGGCGGGGCTGCTGGTCAATCTCGCCGTGTTCAACCTCGTACGGCACGTCACCGATCTCCAGGTGGTGCGGGCCAGCGTCATCGCGACCGTCGTCGCGATCGCCTTCAACTACGTCGGGTTCCGGTACTTCACCTACCGGGACCGCGACAAGGGCCGCCGTACGCGGGAGATGTCGCTGTTCCTGCTGTTCAGCGCGGTGGGGCTGGTGATCGAGAACGGGGTGCTGTTCCTCGCGACGTACGGGTTCGGGTGGGACAGCCCGCTCCAGAGCAACGTGTTCAAGTTCCTCGGCATCGCGATAGCGACCCTGTTCCGGTTCTGGTCCTACCGGACCTGGGTGTTCAGAACGATGGGGGTGCCTCCGGCGGAGGCGGGGGTCTCGGCGGAGTAGGAGTAGGGGTGCGGGGGCTGTGCGCACCGTCACGGCGCTTGCCCACCCACGACCACCCGTCTCGGTGGGCTGGACAGCGGACGTCCAGGCCATCCAGCCCGTCCGGCGATTGAGGACGAGGCCCGTTCAGGGCCGAAGCGGGGGGCTGGGGGGCGGCAGCCCCCGGAAGCGCGAGGCGGGTCAGCGCACCGTCGGCCGGTCCGTGTCCCCCGGCGGGGTCTCCGGGGTCGTGCGGGACAGGAACAGCGCGAAGATCGGCGGCGCCGTCTGGAGCATCTCCAGGCGCCCCCCGTCCGCCTCGGCGAGGTCTCGGGCGACGGCGAGCCCGATCCCCGTGGAGTTCCGCCCGCTGATCGCCCGCTCGAAGATCCGCGCCCCGAGATCCGCGGGGACACCGGGCCCTTCGTCGGTGACCTCGATCACGGCCTGGTTCCCGGTGACCCGGGTCCGCAGCGCTACCGTGCCGCCGCCGTGCATGAGCGAGTTCTCGATGAGCGCCGCCAGCACCTGCGCGACCGCGCCGGGCGTGCCGACCGCCTCCAGGTGCCGTTTCCCGGAGGAGACGATGGCCCGGCCGACGCCGCGGTAGGCGGGCCGCCATTCGGCGAGCTGCTGCTGGATGACCTCGTCGAGGTCGAAGGTGACGGCGGACCCGGTCCGCGGGTCGCGCGAGTTGGTCAGGAGCCGCTCGACGACGTCGGTGAGCCGTTCCACCTGGGTGAGCGCGATGGTCGCCTCGTCCTTCACGGTGTCCGGGTCGTCGGTGAGGGTGATCTCCTCCAGCCGCATGGAGAGCGCGGTGAGGGGGGTGCGGAGCTGGTGGGAGGCGTCGGCGGCGAGGCGCCGTTCGGCGGTGAGCATGCGGGCGATGCGCTCGGCGGAGGAGTCCAGCACGTCCGCGACCCGGTCCAGCTCGGGGACGCCGTACCGCTTGTGGCGGGGGCGGGGGTCGCCGGAGCCGAGGCGTTCGGCGGTCTCGGCGAGGTCGGTGAGGGGGGAGGCGAGCCGGTTGGCCTGCCGGATGGCGAGCAGCACGGCGGCGATGACGGCGAGCAGCGCGACGAGGCCGATGATCAGCAGGGTGCGGCCGACCTCGCGGGTCACGGAGGAGCGGGGCTCCTCGACGACGACGGTCTCGCCCTCCTCGCCGCGCGCCTCGCCCCGGATGACGTCGCCCTCGGGGCGGCTGCCGACCTCGATGACGGGCTTGCCGGGGATGCGGACGAGGGCGTACCGCTCGTCGGTGAGCTGGTCGCGCAGCACCTCGGCGTCGACGGTGCCGGAGCCGACGAGGCGGGAGTCGACGATGCTCGCGAGCCGGGCGGCCTCCAGCTCGACCCGTTCCTGGGCGCTGTTGCTGATGGTGCGGGTCTCGACGATGACGAGGGAGACGCCGAAGACGGCGATCACGACGAGGACGACGGCGAGGGTGGACTGGATCAGACGGCGGCGCACGGGTTACTCCGACTGGCTCTTCTGCCTCGGCCTGGTGGTTCTGCCTGGTGGTTCTTGTGCCCCGGCCGTCCGTCAGCTCTTCTCGAAGCGGAAGCCCACGCCGCGCACGGTGGCGATGTAGCGGGGGTTCGCGGCGTCGTCGCCGAGCTTCTTGCGGAGCCAGGAGATGTGCATGTCGAGGGTCTTGGTGGAGGACCACCAGGTGGTGTCCCAGACCTCGCGCATCAGCTGGTCGCGGGTGACGACGCGGCCCGCGTCGCGGACGAGGACCCGCAGCAGGTCGAACTCCTTGGCGGTGAGCTGCAGCTCCTCGTCGCCCATCCAGGCGCGGTGCGACTCGACGTCGATGCGTACGCCGTGGGTGGCGGGCGGCTGCTGGGGTTCGGCCGCGCCGCGCCGCAGGAGGGCCCGGACCCGGGCGAGGAGTTCGGCGAGCCGGAAGGGCTTGGTGACGTAGTCGTCGGCGCCCGCGTCGAGGCCGACGACGGTGTCCACCTCGTCGGCGCGCGCGGTGAGGATCAGGATGGGGATCGTCAGGCCCTCGGCGCGCAGCCGCCGGGCCACCTCCAGTCCGTCCATGCCGGGCAGGCCGAGGTCCAGCACGACCAGGTCGATGCCGCCCTGGACACCGGCGTCGAGGGCGGTCGGGCCGTCCTCGCGGACCTCGACCTCGTATCCCTCCCGGCGCAGGGCGCGGGCCAGCGGCTCCGAGATGGACGCGTCGTCCTCGGCGAGCAGTACACGGGTCATGAGGCGATGGTAGTCCGCGCCGCCCGCGGGCCGGGGTGTGATGCCCCCGTTGCCTTCTTACCCAGGGACACCCACGGACACCTGCGGCGAATCGGACAGGCCGCCGACGAACCCGTCCGCGCCACCCCGCCCCCGCGCCCGACTCCCCCGGACCGCCGCCCCACCCCCGCGCCCGCCCCCACCCGGCGGCCCCGTCACCCGCTCGCACCAGTCACCCCCAATCCACCCACCACCTTGGTCCGGACCTGGTCTCGCGGGATGGCATCCTTGCGGGGCCTTCGAATCACCGGCGTGGTTCCCTTCTCACCTGTGATCTGCGCCTCAAGTCCTTCCATTTCCGGTTCTGTCCTGCCGTATGGTGAAACAACGCCTGTAGCACCTCTGGGACCTTCGGCGCTCGACTGGACGCCGGGGGTCTCTGCTGTGTGCGGGCCGGCCTCTCCCGCCGGCCCTCGAAAGGAATGACCTGCGGCCGGGCCCCTCATGCGGGGCGTCGATCCCGGCGGTCGCCGTCCTCCGTCCCGCGATCCGGGGCGGACCTCCCCCCGGGCGTGGGGGCCGGGCGGGCCGATCGAGCCGGTTGCCGGCCGCCCCAACCGGGCGCGTTCGCTCCACCGCGCGTCCCGACAGCAAGGAACGACCATGGCGTCCAGCCTGACGAAGGCCTCGGCGGCCCCGGGAACCCCCGGCGCCGAGAAGACCTTCTTCGGCCACCCCCGCGGACTGGCCACTCTCTTCATGACCGAGATGTGGGAGCGCTTCTCCTACTACGGCATGAGGGCACTCCTCCCGCTGTACCTCGTCGCCCCCGGCGGTCTGCACCTGAACGCGGCCACCGCGACCGCGATCTACTCGGTGTACGTGTCGCTGGTGTACCTGCTCGCCATGCCCGGCGGCTGGTTCGGCGACCGCGTCTGGGGGCCGCGGAAGACCGTCGCCGTCGCGGGCGCGGTGATCATGCTGGGCCACCTCACGCTGGCCCTGCCGTCCTCCGGGACGTTCTACGCCGGTCTCGGTCTCGTCGCGATCGGCTCCGGTCTGCTGAAGGCCAACATCTCCACGATGGTCGGCCACCTCTACGAGGGCCGCGACGACGCCCGCCGCGACGGCGGCTTCACCGTCTTCTACATGGGCATCAACCTCGGCGCCTTCGCCGCGCCGCTGGTCATCGGCACCATCGGCGAGAAGGTGAACTGGCACCTCGGCTTCGCGCTCGCCGCGCTCGGCATGGCGCTCGGCCTCGCCCAGTTCCTGCTCGGCAGTCGCCACCTCGCCGACCGCTCCAGCGTCGTCCCGACCCCGCTGTCCGCCGCCGAGAAGGCGTCGACGCTGCGCAAGGCCGCGCTCTGGGCGGGCCTCGCCGTCGTGTTCTACGCGGTCGTCGGCTTCTCCGGCTCGTACACGCTGAACTGGATTCTCGTCCCGCTGACCCTGCTCGGCGTGATCATCCCGGTGATGGTGCTGGCCCGGATCAAGCGCGACCGGGACCTCGACCGCGCCGAGCAGTCGAAGATGTCGGCGTACATCTGGTTCTTCGTGGCCGCCGCCGTGTTCTGGATGATCTACGACCAGGGCGGCTCGACCCTGTCGATCTTCGCGTCGGAGTCGGCCGAGAACAGCGTGTTCGGCTGGGGCTTCCCGGTCTCCTGGTACCAGTCGGTCAACCCGGTCCTGATCATGGCGCTGGCGCCGGTCTTCGCCTGGATCTGGCTCGCGCTGAACCGGCGCGGCAAGGAGCCCAGCACGATCGTGAAGTTCGCCTCCGGTCTGCTCCTGGTGGGTGCCTCGTTCTTCCTGTTCCTGGCCCCGCTGTCGATCGCCGAGGGCGGTCACAAGGCGGCGGCGCTGTGGCTGGTGGCGATCTACTTCGTGCAGACCGTCGGCGAGCTGCTGCTCTCCCCGGTCGGCCTGTCGGTGACGACGAAGATGGCGCCCGCGAAGTACGCCTCGCAGATGATGGGCGTCTGGTTCCTGGCCGTCACCGCGGGCGACGCCACGACCGGCCTGCTCTCCCTCGCCGGGGTCGACCTGAACAAGACGGGCATCGTCGCCCTGGAGGCGCTGCTCGCCGTCGTCGCGGGCGGCGCGGTGTGGATGTACCGCAAGCGCGTCAAGGAGCTGATGGGCGACGTCCGCTGACGTCCGTCCCCCCACCCCGCTCCCGGAGGGCCGCCGCGCACGTCGCGGCGGCCCTCCGCGCGTACGGCGTCCACACGTACGGCGTCCGCGCCCGCCCGGTCAGCCGGCCCGGCGGCGGGCGGGCAGGTACGTGAGGACCGCGCCGCCGAGCAGCACCACGGTGCCCGCGAGCAGCCCGAGCGCCTTGAGCGCGCCCCGGTCGCCCGCGCCGGTCTCGGCGAGCCCGCCGCCGGAACCGGCCGTGCCTGCGCCGCCGCTCGCACCGCCGCTGCCGCCCCCGCCCGTACCGCCGCCGTTGCCGCCGTTGCTGCCGTTGCCGCCGCCCGAGGCGCCGCTCGCCTGCTCGGCGGTGTCCAGGGTGAGGGAGACCCGCGAGGTGTCGGGGGTGCAGGTGGTGGTCGTGCCGAGCGCCTCGATGGTGAGGACGCCGGGGGCGAGCGTGGAGACGCCCGTCGCGCCGGGCCGGTAGGTGCCGGTGAGGTCCGGGATGCGGATCGGGTCGCCGGACTTCACGGGCGCCGTGTTCGCCGGTCCCGTCACCTTCACCGAGCCCCGGTCGGCGCCGCCGAGCACGATCCGCATCGAGGGCTTCACGGCGTTCGCGGGAATGTCCACGGGGCTGTCCATCACGGACTTCTTGAACTGCGCGGTGAGGTCGTAACTCCCGCCGTTCTTCCGGGCGTTGATCTGCACCGGCGAGGTCGCCCGCTTCTCCCCGATCGGGGAGGCGCAGGTGTACGGCACGTCCACGACGTCACCGGTGAAGTCGGTCGCCCCGCCGCCCGAGGAGGACGGCCCCGGGGACGCGGAGGGCGACGGAGATCCGCTCGGGGACGCCGAGCCGGTCGGGACGTCCGTCGGCGTACCCGTGGGGGAGCCCGTCGGTGTCCCCGTGGGGGTGCCGTTCCCGGCCGTCACGGTGATGGTCGCCGCCGCGCCCACCGGTCCGGTCGGCGTGCAACGGGTGTCCGTGGACAGCGCGTTGACGACGTACCCACCCGGCGTGAGCGTCACCTGGCCCGCGGCCGTCAGCCGCAGTGTGCCCGTCATCCGGGAGAGCGTCATGGCGCCGCCCTTCGGGATGGGCGGGTTCTCGCGCGGTCCGCGCAGCGCGACGTCCGCGGTCTGCGCCCCGGCCGCCCTGAGGGTGCCGGACGGCTGGACCGAGTCGGCGGGCAGGTCGATGAGGTCGGGGTTGCGGGAGGCGGCCTGGACGAAGGTCCAGGCGAGGTCGACGGTGTCGCCCACCCGCGCGGTGGCGGGCGCGGTGATCTCCACCTTCGTCGTGCCGTCGACGTCGGGCAGTCCGACCCCAGGGGGCGGCACGCAGCGGGTGGCGAACGCCACCTCGGCGGCGCGCGCCTGCGGGACCGCCAGGCCCAGCAGGACGGCGCCCCCTCCGGTCAGCGCGGCGAGCGCCCCCGCGACCGGATCACGCCACCGCCCCCGCCGTACGGCTCTTTCGGTTCCTCCGGCTCTCTCGCGGGTGTTCACATCGTTCCCTTCCCGAAGTCGCTGCCAGGAGCCGTACGGCGGGTGGGGTCCGCCGGGCTCGGGGGACGGTCGTCGTCGTGCGGGGCGGTGGCATCGGCGTCCGGGGCCGCCGGGCGGGCCGTCGGGCGGGCCGCCGGGGCCGCGGGCCCCGCGACCCGGTCCACCACCGCGAGGCCGATGCGGAACAGCGCCGACGGCACGACCAGGCAGAGCAGCACCCAGAACAGGGTCACGCCCCACGGGCGGCCGACGTCCCAGGACCGTTCGGCGAGGACCTTCCCGCCGTACCGGACGGAGACGGTGTGGTCGCCGTGCGCGCCCGCGGCGAGTTCGACGGGCAGGGCGACGCGGGCCTTGCCGCCGGGGGCGAGCGTGCCGCGCCAGGGCCGTTCGTCCCACTGGGGGGCGAACACGCCGTGCGCCGTGCCCACGCTGAAGACGGGGTCGGTGACCGGGGCGGTGCCGGGGTTGCCGACGGTGAAGACCAGGGTGCGGGCGGGCGGCGCGCCGAACCAGGTGAGCAGCGAGTCGGAGCCCTCGAACGCGGTCGCGGTGAGGACGGACAGCCGCCCGCCCCTGGCGACGGGCAGCGGGGCGTCGGGGTGCCCGGCGATCCGCAGTACGGCGGCGGCGCGCGCCGTCGCGCCGGTCGCGGCCGTCACGTGGACGACGCACGGGCAGGGCACGGGCGGCGCGGTCACCGGCAGCGCGCGCCGGAACCGGCCGTCGGCGCCGGTGGTGACGGCCCGTCCGTCGGCGTTGGCGCAGCCGTTGGTGCCGCCGGTGAGGCCCGCGGCCGGGGTGGCCTGTCCGCAGACCAGCAGCATCAGCAGGGTCCGGGGGCGCCACCCGGACCCCGTCACGGTGACCTCTCCGCCGGGCCGGACCGGGGCGGCGGCGACCGTCACCGCGGGCCCGTCGGCCGCCCGGACCGGCCCCGCCCCGGACAGCACCGGCAGGGCGAGCACGGCCACCGCGACCGCCGCCGTGACCAGGACACGCAGCGCCGCGCTCCCCCGCGCACTCACGCCGACTCCCGCCGTACGGAGGGGACTTCGGGCGGCGTACGGTCCGGGCGGCGCCGTACGGCCGTGGGGGCGGACCTGGTGCGGGCGGGCCGGTCGGGGGGTGGGGCGCAGGCGGTGGCGTACGGCATCGGCGGCTCCGGGGGTGAGGGCGGCGCGGTCAGCGCGTCGGGGTCCGCCGGGTCAGCCAGAGGGTGCCCGCCGCGCCCGCGAGGAGGACGGTGCCGCCGAACGTGGCGAGGGCGAGCGCGGAGTCCTCGGGGCCGGTCCGCGGCAACTCCCCGACGGAGCCCCCGCCGGTCGCGCCACCGCTGCCGCCACCGCCGGTCCCGCCGCCTCCGCCGGTCGATCCGCCGCCCTGGGCCGCCGTCACGTCGAGGGTGAGGGAGGGCGCGGGGTTGCCGGTGGGGGTGCAGGTGGTGGTCGTGCCGAGGGCCTTGATGGTGAGCACCCCGGCGGTGAAGGTGACCTTGCCGCTGCGGCGCGGGGTGTAGGTGCCGCTCAGGTCGTTGATCTTGATGGGGGTGTCGGCGGGGATGGCCTGCTGGTTGGCGGGTCCGCTGACGGCGACGGTGCCGCTGTCGGCGCCGCCGAGCCTGATGACGGCGCTCGGGGTCATGGCGCCCTTGCCGAGTTCGACCGGGCTGGAGGAGACGCCCTTCTGCCAGGACATGGTGATCCGGTAGGCGGCGCCGTTCCTGACGGCCTTGATGTCGAGGGGCGAGACGGCGCTCTTGTCGCCGATGGGCGTCTTGCAGGTGTAGGCGACGTCGACGACCTGGGCCCCGGCCGAGGGGGCGGCGGCCCACACGGCGGGACCGGCCAGCGCGACGACGGTGACCAGCGCGCCCGCCCGCCTCGGACACGGCACGGCCGCTCGCCTGGTACGCGACGCGGTCGCCCGCTCAGGACGTGACGCGGTCGCTCGCTCCGGACACGGCACGGTCCTCACCCCACACCTCGGCGCCGCCCGCCATACCTGACGGACCATCAGACAGGGCCGTCAAGGTACGCCGGGCGACGTGAGGAGGGAAGGGGAGGGCGAGGGGCAGTTGCGGGCCCGGTCAGGCCGGGGCCGCGCCCAGTTCCGCCCAGACGGTCTTGCCCGTGACGTCCGCGGTCCGCACGACCCCCCAGTCCAGGCAGAGCCGCTGCACGATGAACATGCCGTGGCCGCCGGGGCGCCCCGCGCGGTGCGGGGTGCGGGGTGCGGGCTGGCCCGTGCCGCGGTCGGAGACCTCCACCCGGATCACCTTGTTGTCGCGGGAGAGGACGATCTCGTCGGGGCCCTCGGCGTGCAGACAGGCGTTGGTGACCAGTTCGGAGACGACGAGCAGCACGTCCTCCGCCGCGGCCCGCCGGTCGGCGCCCTCGGCGGGCAGCCAGCCCCACGCGTACAGCGCCTGTCGGGCGAAGTCACGGGCCATGGGGACGACCCCGCTCGCGCCGTCGAAACTCAGCCTGCGGACCTGGCGACCCGCCGACGCCCCGGGGGCGCCGTCGGGCTCCGGCTCCGGTCCGCGGTCGCCCGGCGAGTAAGGCCGGGTGGTGCTCATCAGCGCTTCACCTCACCGATTCACCTGTTCGATCCACCTGTTCACGTTCATACGATTCGAGATTTCAGTTGAGTTTTCAAGAGTGCGCGGTGGCCGGTGCGCACAGGAGCCAGTAGACACGGTCCGCGGCCCTCGTACGGGTCGGTCCGCGCATCCCGTCCCCTTGTCGCCCTCGTGGCCGTCGTCACCGTCACCGTCGTCGCCTCCGGCGCCGTGGGCGCCGTCGTCGCGCTCACCGCTCCCGCCGCCGTACCGCCGACATGTTCCGATGTCTCCCGCAGATGTCTCCTGCCCGACGGAGCCGCCGGGACACCCCCCGTTTCAGGTGAGGTGGCCCATCCGACCACCGCCGCGGGCCGCGCGGGGCCCGCCGGGGCGCGGGTCGGACGGGTCAGACGCCCCGGTCCGGCCGGTCGGGCCCGTCCGGACCCGCCGCCGCACCGCCCGTGGCGCCGGGATCGTCGGCCAGGGCGTCGGCCACCGAGGCGTGCACCGTGAAGACGGCGTCCGCGCCGGTGATCTCGAAGACCCGGGCCACGACGGGCAGCATGCCCGCGAGGTGGACCGCGCCGCCCGCGGCCTCCGCCTTCAACCGGGCGCCGAGCAGGACGTTGAGCCCGGTGGAGTCGCAGAACTCCAGCCGGGAGCAGTCCACGACGAGGCGCTCGATCCCCTTGTCCAGGCAGGCGTCCAACGGCTCGCGCAACAGGTCGGCCGTGTGGTGATCCAGCTCACCCGCCGGAGTCACGACGGCGCTGGAGCCCTCTTCCCGCACCTCCACCAGAAGCCGGCCAGACTGTGCGCTGCCGACCGTCCCGCGGTCCATGCCGTGTCTCTCCCGAGGTCGTGAGTGCTTGCTGACGCCCTCGAACACTACGCCTTCGATCCGCACCCCAACAGCCGAACAATCGCCCACAAACGGACATAACTCAACAAAACACACTTGCGATCGATCGAGCAAAGCAGGTAGGGCTAGAGAAGTACGTATCCGACACGGCCGGCTTTGGAGGCGCCGCACACCGCAGTGCACGCATGGCTTCGGCAGCCGTATGCCGAGAACGATGGAGGACATCATGTCACCCCGGCTCGACGCACCGCATACCCGCAGGGCGCCGTCGACACCCCCTCCGGAACACCTGACTTCCCCCGCTCCCCACCCCGCACCCGGCGTCTCCCCCGCCCCCGACACCGCGGGGCTCGCCGGACTTCCGGAGATCCCCCCGTTCGACGAGGTCGGCCCCGTCGACGCGCGGGCGCTGTCCAAGACCCTCTTCGAGCGGCTGGAGTCGCTGGAGGAAGGCACGTACGCCCACGCGTACGTCCGCAACACCCTCGTCGAGCTGAACCTCGCGCTCGTCAAGTTCGCCGCCTCCCGCTTCCGCTCGCGCAGCGAGCCCATGGAGGACATCATCCAGGTCGGCACGATCGGCCTGATCAAGGCGATCGACCGCTTCGAGCTGAGCCGCGGGGTGGAGTTCCCCACCTTCGCGATGCCCACGATCGTCGGGGAGATCAAGCGGTTCTTCCGCGACACCTCCTGGTCGGTGCGGGTGCCGCGGCGGCTCCAGGAGCTGCGGATCGACCTGGCCAAGGCGGGCGACGAACTCGCCCAGCAGCTCGACCGCGCCCCCACCGCGGGCGAGCTGGCGGAACGCCTCGGCCTCACCCGCGAGGAGGTCGTCGAGGGCATGGCCGCGTCGAACGCGTACACCGCGTCCTCGCTGGACGCGCAGCCCGAGGACGACGACACCGAGAGCGCCCTCGCCGACCGCATCGGCTACGAGGACCACGGCCTCGAAGGCATCGAGTACGTCGAGTCCCTGCGGCCGATGATCGCCGAACTCGCCCCGCGCGACCGGCAGATCCTCTCCCTGCGCTTCGTCGCCGGGCTCACCCAGTCGGAGATCGGCGAGGAGCTGGGCATCTCCCAGATGCACGTCTCCCGCCTCCTCTCCCGCACGCTGGTACGCCTGCGCGAGGGCCTGACCCTGGAGGAGTGAGCGCCCCCGCGGCGCGCCGAGGCCCCGCATACGTCCGCGCCCGGGTGAGCACGACGCGTGCTCACCCGGGCGCGGACGTATGCGGGGCGCGACGGGGCTTGCCCGGAGGCCGGGGCGAGCCCCCGTATATCGGGGCGCGCTCCGGCACCGCGACTCGGCATAATCGGGCGCCGGTGGCGCGGCGCGGCCGCGTCCCGTCCCGTCTTCGGCCGGCAGTGTCGCGGGCCCCGTTCTCCGTCCGCCGAGGAGCGCCCGTGCCCGCCGTACCCGCCGCCGTCGCGGCATCGTCCCGGTTCGCCGATCTGCCCGTGCTGCTGGTCGCCGCCGTGTGGGGGTCGAGCTATCTCGCCGCCAAGGGCGTCACGACCGCGGACACCGTGCTCGCCGTCCTGGTCCTGCGGTTCGCCGTGGTACTGCCCGTCCTGGTCGCCGTGGGCCTGCGGCGGCTGCGCGCGCTGAGCGGGCCGCAGTGGCGCGGCGGCGGGCTGCTCGGCCTGATCCTGGCGGGGATCTTCCTCCTGGAGACGTACGGCGTCGTCCACACCTCCGCAACCAACGCCGGTCTGATCATCAGCCTGACCATGGTGTTCACCCCGCTCGCGGAGAGCCGGGTGCGCCGGGTCCGGCTGCCGGGCGCGTTCCTGGCGGCGGCCGGGCTGTCCGTGCTCGGGGTGCTGCTGCTGACGCAGGGCGCCGGGTTCACCGCGCCGTCGGCCGGGGATCTGCTGATGCTGGCCGCCGCGGTGGCCCGTACGGCGCACGTGCTGGTGATGGCGCGCACCGAGTCGGTGCGGGGCGCGGACGCGCTGTCCCTGACGACGGTCCAACTGGGCGGCGCGGTCACGGTGTTCGCGCTGCTGTGCGCCGTGCTGCCGGGGGCGGGGGCGTCCCCGTGGGCCGCGGCGCGCGCCTTCGACGCCGGGGACTGGGCGGGGCTGCTCTACCTGTCGGTGTGCTGCACGCTGTTCGCGTTCTTCGTGCAGATGTGGGCGGTCCGCCGCACCTCGCCGTCCCGCGTCAGCCTGCTGCTGGGCACCGAGCCGGTGTGGGCGGCCGTCGTCGGCATCGCGCTCGCCGGGGACCGCCCCGGCTGGGCGGGCCTGGCGGGCGCGCTGCTGGTGCTGGCGGGGACGGCGTGGGGGCGGGCGGTGGCGGACCGGGAGCGGGGGGCCGTGGCGGGGGCGGGGGCCGACCCGGAGCAGGGCCCGGTGCCGGTGCCGCCGGTCGCGGACGGGGGCCCGCAGGCCCCGACGGCGGCGGCTCAGACCACCCGTACGCCCGCCCGCCACACCTGCGACACGAGCGGGACGCCCGGCCGGTAGGCGAGGTGGACGTGGCTCGGGGCGTCCAGGACGGCGAGGTCGGCGCGGGCGCCGGGGGCGAGGCGGCCGACGTCCGTGCGGCGCAGGGCGGCGGCGCCGCCCGCGGTGGCCGACCAGACGGCCTCGTCGGGCGTCATCCCCATGTCCCGTACGGCGAGCGCGACGCAGAACGGGACGGACGAGGTGAACGACGAGCCCGGGTTGCAGTCGGTGGACAGGGCGACGGTGACGCCCGCGTCGAGGAGGCGGCGGGCGTCCGGCCAGGCGGCGCGGGTGGAGAACTCGGCGCCGGGCAGCAGCGTGGCGACGGTCCGGCCGCTCGCGAGGGCGTCGACGTCGGCGTCGGTGAGGTGGGTGCAGTGGTCGGCGCTGGCCGCGTCCAGCTCGACGGCGAGTTGCACGCCGGGCCCGTAGGACAGTTGGTTGGCGTGGATGCGGGGGTGCAGGCCCTTGGCGCGGCCCGCGGTGAGGATGGCGCGGGCCTGGTCGCCGTCGAAGGCGCCCTTCTCGCAGAACACGTCGATCCAGCGGGCGTGCGGGGCGCAGGCGTCGAGCATCTCGCCGGTGACGAGGGCGACGTAGGCGGCCGGGTCGTCGGCGTGCTCGGGGGCGACGATGTGGGCGCCGAGGTAGGTGACCTCGTCGGTGTGGGCGGCGGCGATGCGCAGGGCGCGGGCCTCGTCGGCGACGGTCAGGCCGTAGCCGGACTTGGTCTCGAACGTGGTGGTGCCCTGGCGGAGCGCCTCGGCGAGGTAGCGGGTGAGGTTGGCCTCCAGTTCCGTATCGGTCGCGGCGCGGGTGGCGGCGACGGTGGTGCGGATGCCGCCCGCGGTGTAGGAGCGGCCGGACATGCGGGCGTTGAACTCCTTGGTGCGGTCGCCCGCGAAGACGAGGTGCGAGTGGGAGTCGACGAAGCCGGGGATCACCGCCCGGCCCCCGGCGTCGACCCGGTTGTCGGTGGCGGGTGCTTTGCTCGACGCACCGGTCCACACGACGCGGTCGCCCTCGATGACGACGGCCGCGTCCTGGACCAGGCCGAGGGGAGAGGTGTCACCGAGGGAGGGGTCGTTGGTGACCAGCGTGGCGATGTTGGTGATGACGGTGCTGCTCATCGTGTCCTCGTCGGGTGCGCGTGCCGGTGTGGGGGCGTGGTCGGGGGCGGGGGCCGTGGGGCGCCCGGAGGGCGCGGGCCGGGTGGGGGCGGGGGTCAGCCGTGCAGGGCGGCCACGGCCTCCGCGAGCGCGCGCGGCACGTCCGGTACGAGGGTGTGCGTGCCGTCGCGGACGATGTGCCGTCCCGCGACGACCGTGTGCCGGACGTCCGCCGCGGTCGCCGCGAAGACGGCCGTCTCGGCGCCGAGCCGGGGCAGCGGGCCCGCGGTCCTGACCGAGTCGAGGGCGATCGTCGTGAAGTCGGCGGCGGCGCCCGCCTCCAGGGTGCCCGCGTCGTCGCGGCCGAGCGCGGCGTGCCCGTCGGCGGAGGCGGCCCGCAGCAGGGCGGCGGCCGTCCAGTGGCCGCGGGTGCGGGTGCGCAGCCGCTCGTCCAGCTCCATCGCGCGTGCCTCTTCGAGGAGGTCGATGACGGCGTGGCTGTCGGAGCCCAGGGAGAGCGGGGACCCGGCCCGCTGGAGGGCGACGGCCGGGCCGATGCCGTCGGCGAGGTCGCGTTCGGTGGTGGGGCACATGCAGGTGCCGGTGCCGGTGGCGCCGAGGAGGGCGATGTCGGCGTCCGTGAGGTGCGTGTTGTGGACGCCGGTGGTGCGGGGGCCGAGGACGCCGTGGTCGCCGAGGAGGCGGGTCGGGGTGCGGCCGTGGGCGGCGAGGCAGGCGTCGTTCTCGGCGGTCTGCTCGGAGAGGTGGACGTGCAGCGGCGCCCCGCGCTCCTCGGCCCAGGCCGCGACCGTGCCGAGCTGGTCGGCGGGCACGGCGCGCACGGAGTGGATCGCGGCCCCGACCCGCGCGTGGTCCCGTTCCTTCAGCAGGGAACAGCGCTCCGCCCAGGCGTCCGCGTCGCCGTCGGAGAAGCGGACCTGGTGGGGGTTGGGCGGTTCGCCGAAGCCGGAGGAGAGGTAGGCGGTGTCGAGGAGGGTGATGCGGATACCGGCGTCGGCGGCGGCCTCGACCAGGGCCTCGCCCATCGCGTTGGGGTCGCTGTAGCGGGTGCCATCGTGCGCGTGGTGCACGTAGTGGAACTCGCCGACGGCCGTGATCCCGGCGAGCGCCATCTCGGCGTACACGGCGCGCGCCAGCCGGTGGTAGGTGTCCGGGGTGAGCCGGTCGGCGACCGCGTACATGACCTCGCGCCAGGTCCAGAAGGTGCCCGAGCCGACCTGGACGGTGCCGCGCAGGGCGCGGTGGAAGGCGTGGCTGTGGGCGTTGGCGAGGCCGGGCAGGGTGAGGCCGCGCAGCGCCTCCGCGCCCGGTGGCGGGGCGGGGACGCCGGTGCGCAGGGCGGTGATCCGCCCGCCGGTCACGTCCAGGGCGACGCCCGGCTCGACATGGGTGCCGAGCCAGGCGTGCTCCAGCCAGTACGTCCGTGTCGGCGGCGCGGTGCTCACGAGCAGGCCAGTCCTTCCAGTACGTCGGCGAGGGCGCGGACCCCGGCCACGCAGTCGTCCTCGGCCGCGAACTCGGCCGGGGAGTGCGAGACGCCCGTGGGGTTGCGCACGAACAGCATGGCGGTCGGGACGCTCCCGGAGAGGATGCCGGCGTCGTGTCCGGCGCCCGTGCCGAGGACGGGGACGGTCAGGCCGGTGTCCTTGCCGAGGACGCGGGCGAGTTCGTCGCGCAGGGCGTGGTCGAACTCGACGACCGGGGTGAACGACTCGCGGACCACGTCCAGGTCGACGCCGTGGGCCGCCGCGTACTCCCGGGCTGCCTTCTCGACCCCGCCGACGACCTGGTCGAGGCGGGGCTGGTCGGCGGCGCGGGAGTCGAGCCAGCCGCGCACCAGGGAGGGCACCGCGTTGACGCCGTTCGGCTCGACCGAGATCTTCCCGAACGTGGCGACGGCGCCCGCGAGTTCGGCCTCCCGGCGGGCGGCGAGGACGGTCTCGGCGTACGGCAGCATCGGGTCGCGGCGGTCCACGAGCCGGGTGGTGCCCGCGTGGTTGGCCTCGCCGCGGAAGTCGAACCGCCAGCGGCCGTGCGGCCAGATGGCGCTCGCCACGCCGACCCGGTCGCCGCTCAGGTCGAGGGCGCGGCCCTGCTCGACGTGGAGTTCGACGAACGCGCCGATCCGGGCGAGGCGTCCGGGGTCGGCGCCGATCGCGTCGGGGTCGTACCCAGCGGCCTCCATGGCGCGCGGGAGGGTGATCCCGTCGCCGTCGGTGAGCCGGTGGGCCTGCTCGACGGTGAGGTGTCCGGCGGTGAGGCGGGAGCCGACGCAGGCGAGCCCGAAGCGGGCGCCCTCCTCGTCACCGAAGTTGACCAGCCCGAGCGGGCGCCTGAACTCGGCGCCGCGGGAGCGGAGTTCGTCGAGCGCGGCGAAGGCGGAGACGACACCGAGGGGGCCGTCGAAGGCGCCGCCGTCGGGCACCGAGTCGAGGTGCGAGCCGGTGACGACGGCGTCCCCGGCCGCCGGGTCGCCGAGCCAGGCCCACTGGTTGCCGTTGCGATCGGTCTCGCAGACGAGGCCGCGCGCCTCGGCCTGGGCGGTGAACCAGGCACGGCAGTCGGCGTCGGCGCCGGTCCAGGCGTGCCGGCGGTAGCCGCCGGACTCGGCGTGGCGGCCCAGGGGGGCCAGGTCCCGCCACATCTCCTGGAAGGAGGCGCCGCGCGGCGGCCGGGTGTCGGTGCTCACGCCTGGTCACCCTCGCGCATCGGGACGCGGACGCCCCGCTCGTCGGCGACCCGCTCGGCGATGTCGTACCCGGCGTCGACGTGCCGGATGACGCCCATGCCGGGGTCGTTGGTGAGGACGCGGCGGATCTTCTCCCCGGCGAGCTTCGTGCCGTCGGCGACGGTGACCTGTCCGGCGTGGATCGAGCGGCCCATGCCGACGCCGCCGCCGTGGTGGATCGACACCCAGGACGCGCCGGAGGCGACGTTCACCATGGCGTTGAGGAGCGGCCAGTCGGCGATGGCGTCGGAGCCGTCGAGCATGGCCTCGGTCTCCCGGTACGGGGAGGCGACGGAGCCGCAGTCGAGGTGGTCGCGGCCGATGGCCAGCGGCGCGGCGAGTTCGCCGCTCGCCACCATGTCGTTGAAGCGCTCACCGGCCTTGTCGCGCTCGCCCTGGCCGAGCCAGCAGATACGGGCGGGCAGGCCCTGGAAGTGGACGCGCTCACCGGCCAGCTTGATCCAGCGGGCCAGGGACTCGTTCTCGGGGAACAGGTCGAGCATCGCCTTGTCGGTGCGGGCGATGTCGGAGGCCTCGCCGGACAGGGCGGCCCAGCGGAAGGGGCCCTTGCCCTCGCAGAACAGGGGGCGGATGTAGGCGGGGACGAAGCCGGGGAACGCGAACGCGCGGTCGTACCCGGCGAGGCGGGCCTCGCCGCGGAGGGAGTTGCCGTAGTCGAAGACCTCGGCGCCCGCGTCCTGGAAGCCGACCATGGCCTCGACGTGCCGGGCCATGGACTCACGGGCGCGGCCGGTGAAGCCCGCCGGGTCCTTGGCGGCGGCGTCGGCCATGTCCTCGAAGGCGATCCCGGTGGGCAGGTAGGCCAGCGGGTCGTGGGCGGAGGTCTGGTCGGTGACGATGTCGATCGGCGCGCCCATCGCGAGGAGCTGCGGGACCACCTCGGCGGCGTTGCCGAGGACGCCGACGGAGAGCGGGCGGCGGGCGTCGCGGGCCTCGACGGCGAGCTGGAGGGCGTGCTCCAGGGAGTCGGCCTTCACGTCGAGGTAGCGGTGCTCGATCCGGCGGTCGATGGCGCGCGGGTCGCAGTCGACGCAGATCGCCACGCCGTCGTTCATGGTGACGGCGAGGGGCTGGGCGCCGCCCATGCCGCCGAGTCCGGCGGTGAGGGTGATGGTCCCGGCGAGGCTGCCGCCGAACTTCTTGGCGGCGACGGCGGCGAAGGTCTCGTAGGTGCCCTGGAGGATGCCCTGGGTGCCGATGTAGATCCAGGAACCGGCGGTCATCTGCCCGTACATGGTCAGGCCGAGGGCCTCCAGGCGGCGGAACTCCTCCCAGGTCGCCCAGTCGCCGACGAGGTTGGAGTTGGCGATGAGGACGCGTGGCGCCCACTCGTGCGTCTGCATCACGCCGACCGGGCGGCCCGACTGGACGAGCATCGTCTCGTCCTGCTTGAGCGTCCGCAGCGTGCGCACCATCGCGTCGAAGGACCGCCAGTCACGGGCGGCCTTGCCGGTGCCGCCGTAGACGACGAGCTTGTCCGGGTGCTCGGCGACCTCGGGGTCCAGGTTGTTCTGGAGCATCCGCAGGGCGGCCTCCTGCTGCCATCCCAGGGCGCTCAGTTCCGTACCGCGCGGCGCTCGGACGGGGCGGGGTCCTGACATGGTCTGCCTCCTTGAGGACGGGGCGTTCCCGACGGATTTTGCTGCTCTTATTCACATCCTGGCCCGATGAATAGAGCTAGTCAATACGACGGGGCCCTCCGGGGGGGGGAGCGGAGGGCCTACGGGGGTGAGGGCGGGGGCGCGGGCGGGGCCCGGCGCGAGGGATGGGGCGTCGGGCGCGGGTGGCGGCCCGGCGCGAGGGACGGGACGTCGGGCACGGGCGGGGCCCGGCGCGAGGGACGGGACGTCGGGCACGGGTGGCGGCCCGGCGCGAGGGACGGGACGTCGGGCACGGGTGGCGGCCGGGGGCAAAGACTGGGGGTACGTACGGGGTGGCCGGTACCGGGAGGATCGATCCGGCTGCGGCGCGACGGGGCGGCGCGCGCGACCACGGGTCGGGGCCGCCCCGAGGCCGACCGGGCGGCGGAGCGCGCCCCGGCCGCCGGGGCATCAGGCGAGGCGGGCCAGGTCCGCGGCATCCCGCGAAACAAGCCGGGAGCCCGGAATGTGGCCCTCGGCAGCACCGCGCGAAGCGACCGGGAGGGGGCGCCCCGCCCAGCAAGCGGGCGCCCCCGCGCGCCGGGGAACGGGCGGGGGCGGCGTAGCGCCGAAGGCCGCC
Source organism: Streptomyces sp. NPDC091281 (assembly GCF_044757425.1). Classification (NCBI taxonomy): domain Bacteria; kingdom Bacillati; phylum Actinomycetota; class Actinomycetes; order Kitasatosporales; family Streptomycetaceae; genus Streptomyces; species Streptomyces sp. NPDC091281. The sequence continues at coordinate 64,561 of NZ_JBIVUY010000004.1, forward strand.
GATCGGTCGCGGAGGCGACCGGACCGGGCGCCGCCCACCGGCCCCGGCGACGGGCCCCGCAGCCGTGAGGGTGCTCCCCGCCGAGGGCGAGGGGCCTCCGCCCACCCACGACACGGGCCCCCGCGCGGCAGGAGAGACGCCGCGCGGAAACCCCTCCCGCCGAGGCGGAGAGCCGCGGCGCACCCGCCCCAAGGGGGCGCACGCCACACCTCTCACCACCCCCGCCCGCCCGCACGCCCTTGACGTGCGCCGGGGGGCGCGGTGTTGAACTGGGAGGTGGGGCCGGAGCGGGCTGATTTCCGTACAGCCGACCCACGCTAGCCACTCCGGGCATGTTCCGCTGGAAAATGCCAGAAGACTCACCGCGAGCGCACACGTTGCGTAGCGTCTCCCTCACTCAGCCGAACCGCAGGCAGAAGGGGGAGCCAACGGTGCCCGGAATCGACGAGTGCCTTGTGGAGGCCATGCGGCTGCCCGGAGCCCGGGGAGCGGCGCTGGTCGACTGGACCAGCGGACTGGCCCTGGGCTCGGTCGGGGAGTTCCCGGGCGGCGACCACGAGACGGCCGCCGCCGAGGCGGCCGAGGTCGCGCGGCTCACGGCGGAGCAGCGGGCGTTCACGCCCGGGGACCTCGGCGGGGACGGCCCGGCCGACCCCCCGGTCGAGGACCTCATCGTCAGCAACCGGGACAGCTACCACGTCCTGCGGTTCGTCCCCACGTCCTTCGACAGCAGCGTGTTCCTCCACGTGTGGCTGGGCCGGTCGGACGGCAATCTCGCACTGGCCAGAATCCGGCTGGGCGAGATGGCCGAGCGGCTGGTGCTGGGATGACCGCCGTCGTGGGGACGACGCCACCGCACACCCCGCCGCCCCGGCTGCCGGTGCGCGACCGCGCGACGGCGGCCCGGGAGGCTGGGGCGGGCGGCGCGGTCTCGCCGATGCTGACCCGGCTCGCCGCGGAGCGGGCCACCGGCGTCCTGGAGCGGGAGCGCGGCACGCTCTACCTGGCCGACGGCCGGGTGGTGCACGCCGAGAGCCCGTACGCGCCCGGCATGGAGGTGCTGCTCCTGACGCACGGCACGCTCGACCCGGCGGACTGGCGGGAGGCGGTGGAGCGCGCCGACGAGGGGTACGGCGCCGCGCTGCGCCTGATCGACTCCGGCCGTGTCACCCGGGCCGCGCTGGAGATATGCCATCTGGGGGCGCTGTTCGACGCGGCGTACTTCGCGCTGGCCCCCAGCAGCACACCGGGCCAGTTCCGCTACGGCACCGGCCACTGGTTCGGCGCGCTGCGCCCGGTGCCGGTGGAGGCGCTGGAGCGGGAGGTCCTGCGCCGCCGGACCCTGCTCCAGGGCCTGTGGCCGGACCCCCTGCCGGACAGCGCCCCCCTGCGGCGGCCGGAGCCGGTCACCATGGGGCCGCTCGCCGGGGGACCGCCCGCCGCGGAACCGTTCGCCGTGCCGGGGCTGACCGCGCGGCGGCGGGCGGTGCTGGCGCTGGTGGACGGGGTGCGGACCGCCCCGGACATTGCGCGCGAGCTGGGCCGGCCGACGTTCGCCACGCTGGTGGACGTACGGCGGCTGGCGGCGGCCGGGCTGCTGACCGCGCCGTTCCCGCCACCGCCGCCCCCGGGGCCACCGGCCGCGCCCGCTCCCCCGCCCTCGTCGTCACCGCCACCGCTCCCCCTGCCGCGGGTGAACGACACCGACATCACGCTGCTGAAGAGGCTCAGGGATGCGCTGGAGGCCCTTTGACCGGCAGCGACCCCGGCCCGAGAAGCACCGGCCGACGGCGGCCGGGCCGGAGATCCTCGCCGAGCTGCGGCGGCTGCGGGCCCGGGTGCCCCGGCTCACCGGGGCGCTCGCGGCGGGCGCGGACGGCATCGTGCTCGCCCACGACACCCCCGGCGTGGCGGCGGAGGGGGTCGCCGCGCTCACCACGACCGCGCTCGGCGCGGCCGTCCGGCTCACCGACACCAGCGGCCAGGGCGAGCTGCGCGAACTGCTGGTCCGCGGGGCCGACGGCTACGTCGCGGCGTACGCGGCCGGGGAGCACGCCGTCCTGACCCTGCTGGCCCGGGACGAGGTGAACGTGGGGCGGCTGCACCTGGAGGGCCGCAGATCGGCCGCCCGGATCGGCGCCCTGCTCGACGGCACCGTACGCCCCCGCCCGGCCACCCCCCTCCCGGCCCTGCCCCCCGCACCCCCGGCCGCCGCACCACCCCCGGTCGCACCGCCCCCCGTCGAACCGCTCCCCGTCCCCCCACCGCACGTACCCCCACCGCCCGCGGCCCCGGCGCCCGCGTCGTCCGAGGTCCGCGAGGCGCCCGCCCGCACCACCACGAAACCCCGCACCACCACCGAAAGTTGAGAGGAACCGAGGAACCGTCATGGCCAACACCGAAACCACCCTCAAGGAAGCGCTGTCCACGATCGAGGGCGCCACCGGCGTCGCGCTCGTCGACTACACCAGCGGGATGGCGCTGGGCACGATGGGCGGCAGCAAGGGCTTCGACCTGAACGTCGCCGCCGCCGGCAACACCGACGTGGTGCGCGCCAAGATGCGCACGATGGAGCACCTGGGGCTGAAGGCGGAGATCGAGGACATCCTGATCACGCTCTCCGACCAGTACCACCTGATCCGGCTGATCAGCGGCCGCGGCGGCAACGGCCTCTTCCTCTACCTGGTCCTCGACGGCAAGCGGGCCAACCTGGCGATGGCCCGCCACCAGCTGAAGCGGATCGAGAACGACCTGGAGATCTGACGCCCGCGGCCCCCGCCGTACGGGGTCCGCCCGCCCGGGACGTGAGGGCGAGGTTCACACCAGTGCCGCGGTGCGGCGACGCGCTCCGCCGGGGGCCGCGTCGCCCGCCGCGACGCCCGTGCCGCGGTAGCCCTTGACCGGCTTTCCGGCCGGGCCCCCGCCGCGGCGGTCGAGCCAGTCGACCCGCACCCACAGCAGCGCGTCCCCGGCCCGCTCCTGCCGCCCGATCCAGCCCGCCTTGAGCCACAGCCCCGCGCCGGCGCCCGCGCACAGCATCCCGGCCGCGGCGGGCACGGCGAAGGCGCTGCCGAGCGCGGCGGCGAAGGCGAGCAGCAGCCACCAGCGGTGCCCGCGCCGCCAGGCCCGTACGGTCACCGCGCGGTCCTGGAGCACGTCGTGCTTGCCCGCCCGGCCCGCGCCGCGGGCGAGTGCCCGGTAGCGTCCGCGCCGGGTGAGCGCCGTGACGGCGGCGGCGAGGATGAAGAGCGCGGCCCCGGCGAGCACGCCGATCCGCCGTCCGGTGATGCCGGGCGGCAGCACGCCGACGCCCGCCGCGCACACCCCGAGCCACCACAGCGGCGCGGCCCCGGCCCGTACGACGACGGCCACCCGCACCAGTCCCTGACCTCCGCGCCCCGCGCGCCCACCACGTGCCACGCCCCGCCTCCTCACCGTCCCGAAGCCGTACGCCCCGGCGATTTCTGGTCGCAGAACGTACCGGCGGAACCTGAGACGAGCCTGAGAACGGACCTGGCTCTCCCTGAGACGCGGCCGACTCCCCGCACGGACCCGGCTCTGTCCACGAGAGGCGGCCGACTCCACCGACGGACCCGGCTGGCGGCCGAGCCGGGCTCACTCCACGAACAGCCCCCGACCGGCGGCGCGGGCGTCGAACTCCTCCAGCCGGGCCTGCGCGTCGGGCAGGTCGTCGCACATCGCCTCCAGCAGCACCCGTCCGAGCAGCATGGGCGCGCAGGCGGTGTCGAAGGCGAGGCCGGTGCCGACGGCGGCGGGCAGCAGCAGGTCGGAGACCTTGGCGACGGGCGCGAACGCCGAGTCGGCGACGGTGACGACGGTGAGCCCGGCGGAGCGCGCGTAGCCGAGGGTGTCGACGACCTCGCGGGGGTGCCGGGGCAGCGCGAAGCAGAGCAGCGCGGACGCCCCGGCCCGGACGGCGGCGTCGATCCGGTCCTGGAGCATGGTGCCGCCCTCGTGGAGCAGCCGTACGTCCGGGTGGACCTTGGCGGCGAAGTAGGCGAAGCCGTACGCCTGGGAGGCGGCGGCGCGCAGCCCGAGCATGGGCAGCGGCCGGGAGGCCGCCAGCAGCCGTCCGGCCCGCTGGACCGGGCGCGGGTCGGCGAGCACCTCGGCGAGATGCCGCAGGTTCTCGATCTCCGCCTCGACGGCCTGCTGGTACTCGTTGAGGGCGACGGCCCCGGCGGGCTGCTCGGCGGGTGCCACCTCGCGCAGATGCCGCCGCAGGGCCGGATACCCGTCGAAGCCGAGCGCGACGGCGAACCGGGTCACGGACGGCTGGCTCACCCCCGCCAGCTCGGCCAGCTCCACACTCGACAGGAACGGCACGTCGGCGGCGCGCCGCACCATGCTGTGCGCGATCCGCCGCTGCGTCGGCGTCAGCCGATGCCCCTCGAACAGCGCCTGGAGCCGCACCCCGGGCCCGTCCCCGCCCTGGCCACCCCTGTCCGCACTCATCGCCCGCTCCACCTCGACCCATTCACCACCGGATAGCTCTGCATGAGGCTATACAGGGAAGCCGGGGTGAGACAGCCGCCCGGAGGGGGAGAGCGATCCGGCCGCCGCGGTCGCGGGCGGCCGGATCACGGGCGGCCGAGGTCAGCCGTCGAGCACCACGCACTGGCGGAGCAGCGGTTCCAGGCGCACCTGGGTGTCCACACGGTCGAGGACCTGGAGAGCGTCGAGGCAGGCGACGATCAGCCGTGCCTCGTCCTCGTCCTCGCCCTCGATCTTGAGCGCCACCGCGGTCGCCGCTCCTTCGAGGTCGAACAGCCCGTCCTTGAACGCGTCCTCAAGGGCCCGGTAACCGGCGATGAGCAGCGGGTCCGCGTACACCCCGGTCTCTTCGGCGAAGGCACGGGCCGCGGCCCGATCCGCGCGGAGTCCCGCCATCCGGCGCAGCACCTCGTCCGGATCACCCAGCTCGTTGTGCAGGCGGTGTGCCCGGCCGACCAGGACCGGCCAGCCACCGGTCAGCTCGTGAAGGCGGTCGAGGCGGTCCTCCGTGTGGAACATGTTGACGCGCTGAGCCCACCCGCGCAGGCTGCGGCGGTCGTGGCGGCGCAGCACCACCGGGGCCGCCGCGGTGGGTTCGGTTCCCGACAGCAGGGTGCGCCACAGGTCCAGCTGGGTGGTGTCGGTGACGAGGACGACCGCGCGGGTGACCCCCGGGGTGGCCGGCAGCATGGTCTCGGCCAGGTCGACGGCCTCACGGCACGTCTCGGGCCGTACCGGGTCCCGGTAGTTGACGAAGTCGCTGATGACGACGCGTCGTTCGCGTGGGCGCCCGCCGGTGAGTTCCTGCTTGTAGACGCTGGGCTTGCCGACGGGGGGCAGGGTCCAGCCGTCGATGGACCCGGCGATCGTTCGCAGGGTGTGGGCCACATCTGTGACTCCGGTGGCGGACGTCCCGAGGACGACCCTCGTCCGGTTGGACCGCTCGCCCAGGAGGTCGTCGAGCTGGGTGTTGGTCAGCGGAGCGGGCTGGCCGTCGGGCAGCTCGGGGCGGCCCTCCTGCACGATGCTCTCCTGGAGTTCGCAGTCCTGTTCGGCCCGGAGCAGACGGGCCTCCACCTCGTGGGACGTGCCGATCATGCGCAGGGCGTTGGGGCCGCGCAGATGCCAGCCCAGGCCGTCGTGGTTGGGCGCGAGAATGCCGAGACCGACCATCTCGGAGAGGTAGGCGCGGAAGCCCTCGGTGTCGAGCTGCTCGAAGCCCTCACGCCAGTAGGTCTCGCACTCCTCACGCAGCTCGGTGTCGCTCAGCCGCACCTCCAGGCCGTGGTGACGCGCCTGGTAGGCCAGCACGTTGGCGATCACGTCGTACCGGTGATCGAGGCTCAGCGTGTCCTTGAAGGCGGCCGAGATGCTGTCCCTGAGCGCGGCGTCCGACTCCACGACCTCGATGTCGGTGACCTCGACCTCGTAGGGGGGTCCTTCGGCTCCGCGGCGCGCCCGCTTGCGCTGCATGAGTTCGACCAGCCGGTGCCCGAACATCTGGAGCAGGAACGGCTGGTAGGAACAGTGTCCGAGGACCCGGTTGACGAGGTCGAGGTCCTTGAACTCGAACCCGAGCGCCCGCATCGGTTCGACCAGCAGCTCGGCCGCGGACTGGGGTGCCAGCGGTCCGATGACCTTCGGGGTCTGGGCGAGGTGGCCGAACGGGCCGTTGCTCGCGAGCTTGGAGAAGCGCTGCACGGAGTGGAGTCCGGCGAAGACGACCTTGGCACGGTCCTTCGTGTCGGACCCCAGGCCCTTGAGCTTCTTCGTCTGGTCGAACCGCGGGGCGTCCGCCTCGAAGAACTGGTCGCACTCGTCGAGCAGGATCAGCAGACGGCGGCGTGAATCCCCGTCGAGCCAGGTCCGGATACCGGTGCGCACCCGGTCGGAGATCTCCTGCCGCTTCCTGCGCCCCGGGGACCGGCTGTCGAGTACCTCCGCCTCGGCCAGTTCGCGTTCCAGGACGCTCCACAATGTCTCCGGCCCGAACGAGCTGCCCTTGCCGATGTTCTCCTGGTCCAGATTGACGTACACCGTCTGGTGGTAGCCGGGGCGCTGCTCCGTGAACCGCTCACCGGCGTCCGCGAGCAGCGCCGACTTGCCGAGTCCTCGGCCGCCATAGATGACCTGGGTTCCTCGCGGGTCGAGGATGCTCTTGCGTTCCGCGTCCCGGCCGTAGAACATCTCGCCGCCGATCCGGCCGCGCTTCTCCCTGATGTAGGGGTTGACGCCGGAGAAGGGCAGCAGTGTCTGCGTGGCCGTGCTGACCTGACGGTTGCCGCATGCCGCGAGATAGGCGAGCGCGGCGTCGTCCACGACCACCAACGGCTGCAACCGGTCCGATCCGACAGCGAGTTCGACGCGGGCCTCACGGCTGAGTGTGCCGAAGTAGACGACGAGGAGGCTCGCTCCGCTGGTGTCACGCTCTGCCCAGCTCATGACGACCTTGGCAGGCGGCCTGCCCCACACCATCATCATCCGCAGGTTGCCGCCCTGCTCCCTGACCTGCGAGCCGAACGCGGGCGCCTTCGCCCTGCCGTTGACCTCCACCCCGGTCGCTTCGAAGAGGCGGTACTCCCGCCGGTGCTGAGAGCGGTCGTCGAGCGCCCTGGCGCTCTTGGCGTCGTAGCCGAGGAGCTTGAGGAGCGGCGGCACCTGTCGCGTCGGAGCCACCTGCAGCCGCTCCTTGGGCTCGGCGGCGGCCAGCGCACGCCACTCGTCCAGGGCGTCGGCCGCCAGTGCGGCCTCGTCGGTGGACAGGGCGCCGTAGTCGAGAACGGGAAGCACCGGGTGCTTGCCACCGGACCGGACCAGGGCGACGAGGTCGTGGTCGATACCGCCCGGCAGGCCGTCGGGCACGACCGGGAAGAACTCGGTGAGGTGGGACTCGCCCCCCTCGATCTCCGGGACGGGCTCGCCGATCTCCAGGAAGTAGACCAGGTCGGCGGCGGTGGCCAGGTCGTTCGTCTCCAGGCGCCGCAGCACCTGGGAGCGCTCCTCCGCGGTGGGCTCCAACGCGTCGAGCCGGGCGCGGACACGGTCGGCGGCCTGCTGCCGGAACGCGGGCAGGTCGCCGCGTACCCTGTCGAGCGCTCGGCGCACGAGCAGCAGGTCGCGGGAGGCGGAGGGGTCCTCCAGGCGGTCACGGGACCCGGCGAGCAGTTCCTGGAGACCCAGGTCCTGGTCCTCGGTCACGGCGCCGTCCGCCTGCGCGCGGTGCAACTCGGCGACGAGTTCGTCGTACGCCGTCCGCAGCTTCCTGTGCCGTACGGCCGCCCGCTCGTCGATCTCAGCCGTGGACGGAGGGGCGAACTCGCCGTTCCGGGCTCCGGGGAGCTGCCCGCGACCGGCCAGCTCGACGATCGTCCGGGCCGCGGCGAAGGCGTCGCGGGAGAGTCTTTCGGCGAGGGCGTCCTGCCAGCTCCGGTCGACCGCGGCGAGGAGCTGATCGAGCGAGGGGTGCTCGTCGGGGCTGTCGCACACCTTGAGCAGTTCGGCGTCCAGCACGCGTTCCGGCGAGTCGGGCGAGCCGCCGGAACGCGCGGGGGCGATGTCTCCGGCCAGCAGGGCGAACAGGTCCTCCATCGAGGCGCGTGCCGCCCAGGCCGTCGCGACGGACACGGCGTCCGAGCGGCGTGCCAGCTGCTCCAGATCGGCCAGGGTCGCCTCCCTGCCGTCCAGCAGTGACTGGCGCAGGGCCGAGATCTCCTTGGCCGCCCGGTTGCCGTCGGAACGGTCACCGCGGCGGGCGACATCGACCGCCAGACTCCATTCCTTGACGATGTCCACGGCCCGCTCGACGAGGTGAACCAGGTCCTGCCGTCCGGAGCCCTGCAACGGCTTGCCGCTGGACGACCGGTGCTTACGGTCCATCCGGTCGATCTCGCTGTTGACCTCAGCGAGTTTCGACAGCCGCTCGGCCTGCTCGCGCACCTGCTGCACCGCGTCGCGGTTGTCGGTGGCGACCGCCGTGAGCAGCGATCCGAGCATTCCCTCCTCGGGGGCCAGCCAGCGCTTGGCGATCTCCGTCGCCCGCGCGAACCGCAGCCGCTGCGGCGCGAGCAGGCCACGAGCCTGCTCGCGCAGCGCCCGCAGACGCAGTTCGCTCTCGGAGGAGTCGGCGGCGAGCGGGGAGGCCATCATGAGGGCACCGCTGAGCGCACGGTCGGCGACGGCGGTGGCCGCCTCGGCGAGCCGGTCCGGGAGCCGTGGCACCAGGACCTTGAGCTGAGCGCCCGCCGAGTGATCGCCGGTGATCAGGGCGGTACGCAACAGGGCGGGCAGGAGGAGGAGTTCGCTGGCCTCGGTGTCGCGGCCCGCGTACCCGCCGTACTCCTGGAGGAGGTCCGCCGTCAGCCGGGCGCCCTGGCTGTCACCCGAGGTGAGCAGCGCGGCAGCGCCTGCCAGCCGGAGCGCCGCCACCTGCGGCCCGGCGTGGTCGGCCGCCTTCGCCAGATGGTGGGCGAGCCCGAAGCGCCGGTCCACGATCAGCCGGGAGAGAGCCCGCTCGACGGCGGCCTCCCGGGTGTCGTCCTCCGCGGGGGCGTCCGCCTCCCGGAGCGGTGCGTGCTGAACGGGAGGGACCGTCGGCGGGGCCGGTTCCGGGACGGGCAGGTCGTGTTCCGCCACGTCCGGCTGCTCGTCGGCGACGGTGGGCGCGGCTTCCGGCTCGGCGGCGGGGGGCGGCTCGGGGGCCGCCGTCGGCGCGGAGTCGACGGGGTCCGGCTCGGGGGCGGCGGGAGCCTCGGTCTCCTGGGCGCGCTGGTCGGCGGTGTCCTCGTCCCCACCGGACAGTTGTATGTCGTGCTGTTCCGGGGTCGTTCCGGGGGCGGCGGAGCCGGCAACGGCCTCGACCTCGGCGGGCTCGCTAACCACGGCCTCCGGCGGGTCAAAGGTCAGTTCGGGTGCCATGAGTACCGCCATGCCGAACGTGGGGAGGACCCGGACGACCTGCGCCTGCAGGGCGAGGATCTCTGCGGCGGCATCCGTCTGCCGCCCCAGTCGGATGAGCTGCGCCAGGGCTGCCAGTGCCGCGCTCTCGTCCCACTGCGGCTTCTCCCAGGCCGGGGAGTCCAGCAGCCGGAGGGCTGCGTCCCGGACGGCTTCCGCGGCGGCCGACGCAGCGGCGGAGCCGTCGGGCCGGGGCGAGACGTCGAGCAGCTGCCGCAAGGGTTCCCGTGCCGTGAGGCCACGCTCGTGCTCCACCCGGAGCGCGTCGACGGCACTCGTGAGGTCCGCCAGTCGACGCGGGACCCCCTCGATCCCCACCGTGCGAAGGGCCCTGTCGGCGGTGTCGAAGGCAGCGCCCAGCGTGTTCAGCGGAGCCAGGTCCTCACCCTCGGGAGGGCGGCCGTCAGCGATCGCGGCGGTTACCCGCTCGGCAGCCTGCCGGGCTTGGGCCAAGGCGGATTCCAGCAGTTGGCAGGCCGCTTCCGGATTCGTCTCGTCGGCGACAGTGTCAAGGCCGACGTCCACGGGCTCGGGTGTGGACGTGCCCGCCCCCTGGCGGCTCACCGCAGCCGCGTGGACGGATGGTGCGTCAGCGGCGACCGGCGGCTTGTCCATGTCCACTGCTTCGGGGACGAAGTCCGGGTTCGCCCCCGCGATGGACCGCGCCGCGGTCCCGACGGCGACAAGCCGGGCCGCATCTTCGTCTCCGGCGGACGCGGCGAACCAGTCCTGGTCAGCCGCCCAGGCGAGGAGACGGGCATCGGCGACCGAAGCGTTGCACCACGCGAACAGCGTGGCCCGGACGAGGGTTGCACCCCACCGTCCGACGGGATCGGGCACCGTCACCCCATCCGGCGGGTGGACAAAGCTGTCCACTTGGTGGAAGACGGTGAACGTGAGCCTCTTGATACCGCATGTACAGGTGTGCTGGCGCGACTCGCGTCGCAACCTGGCAAGGACGTCCCGGCAGAGGGCGCTGCTCACCCTCCGAGGTGCCGCCATGCGGATGCCCAGGCTGCCGAGTAACTCCTGCCGTTCTCTGGGCCGCAGCGAGTTGAAAGCGAGCTCCACCATGTCGACCGTGAGGTCGTGGAGGGCGGCGTCGGCCGGATGGTCCAGAGCGTTGAGGGCGTCGGCCAGGAGCCCGAGGTCCTTTGTCGAGGTATTCGGCGGGGACAAGGGCGGTCCTGTGATGACGCGATACCGATCGTGCATGTACGCGTGCTCCGTTTTCTGTAGGCACTGAACAGGAGGAGGGGAGGAAGACGGGACGGCCGGGCGGGCGAGCGCGGCTCGTCGAGGATGGGCGGATCAGTGGCCGCGCGTGTGCTCGGTGACGAACGTGTATCCGTGCGGCAGTTCCCAGCCGTCGGCTTTGCCGAGTCGGCGGCAGTGGTCCCTGAAGGCCACCCGCTGCGCCTCGCTCGGCGAGCAACCTGGTTGCAGACGGCGCAGGTGTCCGGGGACCAGCTGGACCGCCTGGAGGCCGTCACCGTCCGCGTCGGAGCTGCCCCAGGGCCGTACCACGCGCGGCTGGGCCGGGCGGTAGCCGATGAGGGGGATGGTCCGCTGTCCCTCGCGTGGCGGGAAGTGCGGCTGACCCCAGACGTCACGGCTGCCGAGGGCCGGTTCCAGAAGCCGTTCGGTGAGCAGTTCCGCGACGGCGGAGTTCAGCGCGGCGACCTGTGGGCGGGCGGGCCGCCGCCCGTAGGTGGCGCTGGGAAGCTGCGAACGGTCCATCAGCGCATGGCCGTCGAGGGTCAGCAGACCGCAGCGGCGGACCGTGCGCATCACGAGTTGCCGCGGGGTGAGCCCGGCGGAGCTGTCACCGTGCCGGTCGCTCCCGGGGACGTCCTCCCGTGTGAGCACCTGGGGGTCGTAGCAGTGGCCGGTCTCCCGGTCGCCGACCTGTACGCGTTCCTTGAGCCGTGTCGTGGCCAGACGGATCACCGTGCCGCCACGGAGCCGACGTAGCTCGATCACCAGACCGGGGAAGAAGTCGGAGGGCCAGGCTATCCCCGTCAAGCGCGCTGATTCGTCGCCGAGTTCGGCCGTGACCTGCTGCACCTGCTCCGTGTCCGGTGCGCCGCCGACATGGTCGAGTTCGAGGCGGACCGTGGAGCGCACGTCGTGCGAGAGGCGTAGATCCTCGACGACGTACGGATGCAGGGGGAACCAGCCGCCCATGAGCTGGGCCAGTCGAAGCGGCGCCCGCCAGACGATCTCGTGGGCGTCGCTCCGCAGCAGTTCGCCGGTGCCGAGAGAGGCGTCGTCGGCCAGTGGAAGGTCGACGGGGTCATGTTCCTGTGCGTGGTCCGGCTCCGAGGGGGCGGGCAGCGTGGACGTCCAGCCACGTCCGGCCGGAGCCAGGGGATCTCCGGGCTCTTCCTCGGCACCGGGATGATGCGAGCGCCACACGCCTCCGCCCTCGAAGGCGTCGTCGAGTGTGATCCGGGAACCGTTCCCGAACAGGCCCTGCTCGCTGTCTCCTTGGACGACGTCCGCGAGCGCCAGGTTCGCCCGGCACACCGCTGCCGCGTACCCCACTCCCCTGAGCCGCTCCGTCGCGCCCGGGAAACCGCGGAGGCGCGGGCCGACGGCCGTGTACACGGTGACGGGAGCGGTGAGGCCGTAGCGGCGCTTCGGCGGGGTGGCCGCGCGTTCGACCGCCGAGGCGAGCGACCTCAGATCGTCACCGCCCAGGGGGCCGGTGTCCCGCCAGCAGTCCGCCAACGATGTCCGCGTCATCGCGTAGTCCCGCCAGGTACGGAGGAGGGGGCTGGAGCCGAGGACATCTCGCACCGTCCCGAGGAGACCGAGCAGTCCGGCGCGCAGGTCGTCGTCGTGCGTGCCGCCGACCAGTGCGGCCAGGGAGACGGGGACGAAGGGGCTGAGGAGCTGGTCCCGCGCCGTGGTCAGAAGGTGGTCCGCGTAGGCCGTCAGATCGTCGCGCCGGGCAGCTTCCGGGGACGGGTACCGGACGTCGACGACGACATGCCCGTCCTCGTTGATCCAGCGTCGGCGCGTGCGTAAGCGATGGAGCTGGGTCGACGACAGGCTCAGTGCCGGGCCGAAGGCGTGGAGATCCGGGACCAGGAGTTCCCTCCTGGTGCCCGCGGCGCCGTCACCCGGCGCTCCGGGACCTTCGGCGCCCAGCGGCGCCCCGGACACCCAGGCGGGTAATTCCCCCAGCGTGCCCGATTCCGGATGGGCTCCCTCACGGTGGACGATCTCGGCGTAGAGCGGGTCGGAGCCGGTCGCGACGCACACCATGGCTCCGACCGGGAGCGCGGGCGCGGACCCCCCGAAGGTGATCACGGGGAAGTCGTCGAGGCGCAGCGGGCTCGCACCGTATCCGTCGCCGCCGATGTCGTATCCGAAGTACACGGCGTTGAAGGCCACGGCGGTGTGCACGGGCGAAGGGCGGACGGCGACCACCGCTTCCAGATAGCGCCGCAACCGATCGCGTTCCTCGCCGGGAACGGCGCGGTAGCCCTGCACCATGGCAGACGTCAGCAGTGCCCGGTGCCCATAGGGATCAGGCACCTGTTCCCCACCGCCGAGCGCGGCAGGCTCTTCCGATCCCCCACGTGCGTCATCCGTTGCGCATACATACGGGTCCCCACCCATGACACCTCCGCCGCGCGTCAGCCCACTGCGGTCTGACGTGCGGTTATGCACGCAGGTTATGCCGACCCGGCACATTCCGGAAGCACTTTGGTCACTTTGCGATGATGGACGATTACCAGAATCGAACATGTCTACGTGCAGACGATCGGACCGGCTTCCCGTGTTCGACAGCGGGGCCTGGGGCGCCCCATGAGGTGCCCGGCGAACCGCACGCCCGCGTGGGGCCTGTCGGCGCGGGCGATCACCGAGGCGCTTCGTCGACGTGATCCGGAATGACGCCCCTGCTTCCCGGGCGAAGGTGGAAGTGTGTTCCTCCGGCGCCCCTCGACTCGCTCCGCTCCCCCTGGGACCGGGAACGCGGGATGTCACACAAGGCCTGGACGTGTTTGCGGAAAGGAAAGCCGAGATGACCGAGACCTGGCCCCCCGGCACCCCCGGCCTGCTCCGTCTGCCCTCCGGGCGGGCCGTGCGGGGGCGGGGGCTGCGGTACGGGGACGTGGCGGGGGAGGTGCCCGCGTACGGGGTGTGTCTGACGGGGCGTCGGCCCGAGGAGCGGGCGTGGGAGTCGGTGTGGGTGCCGTGGCGGGACTTCTGGCTGCCGGGTGACCCGGAGGCGGCGCGGGCGGTGCTGCGGGGGGCGTACGAGCGGGCGGCGGTCGAGCGGGTGGAGATCTGCTGCGGGGGCGGGGTCGGGCGGACCGGTACGGCGCTGTCGGCGCTGTGCGTCTTCGACGGGCTGGAGCCGCGGGAGGCGGTGCGGTGGGTGCGGGCGCGCTATCACCGGCGCGCGGTCGAGGTGCCGTGGCAGCGGCGGTTCGTACGGCAGGTGCACGCCGCGGAGCACGGGGGCGCGCGGCGGGGATGACGCCCCGCCCCGGCCGGGGTGGCGGGGCGCCCCCCTGCCGACAGGGGGGCTAACCCCAGTGTCAGCGGCCGGGCGGCTGCCTACCGTGGAGGGCATGACGGGACGGGAGACCACCATGGACGCGCGGGACGCCGAGTTGAAGAAGGAACTCCACGCCACCTTGCAGGCCCGCAGGGAGCTGGGTGAGGAGTACGAGTCCGCGTTGGTGGACTCGTTCCTGGAGAAGGTCGACCAGCGGATCGACGGGTCGGTCGAGCGGCGGGTGCGGCGGCAGTTCGCCGAGCAGCGGATGGTCGCGGCCCGCGACGGCGGGCGGTCGGCGGGGGCGGGCGACTCGTGGGGCGAGCGGTTCGGGTTCGGGATCGTGTCGCTGGTGCTGGCGGTGCCGCTGTCCGCGATCGGCGCGGGCGTGGCCCATCTGCCGGGGCTGATCGTGTCCTGGCTCGGCATCGTCGGCGTGAACGCGGTGCAGGCCGCGCGGACCAACCCGGATCTCTTCGGCGGGCGGAGGCGGCGCGGGGGCGGGTCGGACGACGACCGCTGGTCGGACTGACCCGCGGGGGCCCGGTGACGCCTGAGCCGCCGGGGGACCCGCGACCGGCGGGAAAGAGGCTCCGCGCCGGGACATGGCCCTGAGCCGGGTGAGGCCGTGCGCGGGGAAAAGGCTGTGCACCGGGAAAAGGCTGTGCGCGGGGACCGCCGCACCCCCGTTGCCGGGGGGCGGGACGACGGCGGTCCCCGCGAGGGACGCGGGCCGGGTCAGGGCCGGGCCTCACGTCCTTGGCGTCGGTGGATGGTCCGGGAGCCGCTCCGGTGGTCCGTGACGCCGTTTTGGTGCCGGTGGGGCGGGGAGCCGCTCCCGCCCTGCCGACATCCACCAATGTGCCGGACGCGTGTTAAGCGTGTGCTGCGCGGACGTGACGCCCTCGTACCACTTCCGCGAAGTCCGCCGCCCGTGAAGTCCACCGGTCGCGGGGGCGGTTCACCGCAGGTTTCCCCGCCGTCGCGCCCCCGGACACCGGATTCGCTACTTGCCGCCCTTGGCGAGGAAGGCCAGCAGGTCCTGGCGGCTGATGACGCCGGTGGGCTTGCCCTCGACGAGGACGATCGCGGCGTCGGCGGCACCGAGCACGGTCATCAGGTCGCCGACCGGCTCACCGGAGCCGACCTGCGGCAGCGGCGCGCACATGTGCTTCTCCAGCGGGTCCTCCAGCGAGGCGCGCTGGCTGAACAGGGCGTCCAGCAGCTCCCGTTCGACGACCGAGCCGACGACCTCGGCGGCCATCACGTCGGGGTGACCGGCGCCGGGCTTGACGACGGGCATCTGCGAGACGCCGTACTCGCGCAGCACCTCGATGGCCTGGCCGACGGTCTCCTCGGGGTGCATGTGCACGAGGGACGGCATCGCGCCGTGCTGCTTGTCGTTGAGGACGTCGGCGACGCGGGCGCTGGGGCCCTCGTCCTCCAGGAAGCCGTAGTCGGCCATCCACTCGTCGTTGAAGATCTTGCTGAGGTAGCCGCGGCCGCTGTCCGGCAGCAGCACGACCACGACGTCGTCCTCGCCGAGCCGCGCGGCGACCTCCAGCGCGGCGACGACGGCCATGCCGCAGGAGCCGCCGACGAGAAGGCCCTCCTCCTTGGCGAGGCGGCGGGTCATCTGGAAGGAGTCCTTGTCGGAGACCGGCACGATCTCGTCGGCGACGGTCCGGTCGTAGGCGGTCGGCCAGAAGTCCTCGCCGACGCCCTCGACGAGGTACGGCCGCCCGGAGCCGCCGGAGTAGACGGAGCCCTCGGGGTCGGCGCCGACGACCTGGACGCGGCCCTCGCTGGCGTCCTTCAGGTAGCGGCCGGTGCCGGAGATGGTGCCGCCGGTGCCCACGCCCGCGACGAAGTGGGTGATGCGTCCCTCGGTCTGCTCCCACAGCTCGGGGCCGGTGGAGTGGTAGTGGGAGAGGGGGTTGTTCGGGTTGGAGTACTGGTCCGGCTTCCACGCGCCGGGCGTCTCACGGACCAGCCGGTCGGAGACGTTGTAGTACGAGTCCGGGTGCTCCGGGTCCACGGCCGTCGGGCAGACGACGACCTCCGCGCCGTACGCGCGCAGCACGTTGATCTTGTCGGTGCTGACCTTGTCGGGGCAGACGAAGATGCACTTGTAGCCCTTCTGCTGGGCCACGATCGCCAGCCCGACCCCCGTGTTTCCGCTGGTCGGCTCCACGATGGTGCCCCCCGGCCGGAGGGCGCCGCTCTGCTCGGCGGCCTCGATCATGCGCAGGGCGATGCGGTCCTTGACCGAGCCGCCGGGGTTGAAGTACTCGACCTTGGCCAGGACGGTCGCCCGGATGCCCTTGGTCACGCTGTTGAGCTTCACCAGCGGGGTGTTGCCGACGAGGCTGATCATCGAGTCGTGGAAATGCACCGTTGTCTCCGGTTGCTTGCACAAAACAGTGGTCGTGGTTGGTCGTGCCAGCCTACGGCCCGGTCATCACGTTCACTCCCGCGCGAGATTGACCGACCGCCGCCACGGGGCAAGGAGTGGGTGTACGACACGAGGAGGTGGCGGCGAGGCATGACGAGCATGTCCAGGGCGAGGGTGGCCAGGCGCATCGCGGCCGGCGCGGCCTACGGCGGCGGCGGGATCGGTCTGGCCGGGGCGGCGGCCGTGGGACTGGTGCTGGCGGAGGTACGGCTGGCCAGACGCGCCGTCGGCCACGGCGCCGGCGATCCGCACGTCCCCCAGGCCGACGGCCGCTACGGCCGGGCGTACGACTCCCCCGGCCCCGGCGTCGAGCCGCTGTACCTGACGCTGCTCGGCGACTCCACGGCGGCGGGGCAGGGCGTGCACCGGGCCGGGCAGACACCGGGGGCGCTGCTGGCGTCGGGGCTCGCGGCGGTGGCGGAGCGGCCGGTGGAGCTGCGCAACGTGGCGCTGCCGGGCGCGCAGTCCGACGACCTCGACCGGCAGGTGGCGCTGGTGGTCGGCGACTTCGGGCGGGTCCCCGACGTGTGCGTGATCATGGTCGGCGCGAACGACGTGACCCACCGCATGCCCCCGACCCGCTCGGTGCGGCACCTGGCGGCGGCGGTACGGCGGCTGCGGACGGCCGGGGCGGAGGTCGTCGTCGGGACCTGCCCCGACCTGGGCACGATCGAGCCGGTCGGCCAGCCCCTGCGCTGGCTGGCCCGCCGCGCCTCCCGCCAGCTGGCCGCCGCGCAGACCATCGGCGCGGTGGAGCAGGGCGGCCGTACGGTGTCGCTGGGCGACCTGCTGGGCCCCGAGTTCGCGGCGAACCCCGGCGAGCTGTTCGGCCCCGACCACTACCACCCCTCCGCGGAGGGCTACGCGACGGCCGCGATGGCCGTCCTGCCCACGGTCTGCGCCGCCCTGGGCCTGTGGCCCGCCGACGAGGAGCGCCCCGACGCCTCCCGCCGCGAGGGCTTCCTCCCGGTCGCCCGAGCCGCCGCCGAGGCGGCGAGCGAGGCAGGCACCGAGGTCACCGCCGCCCTCCCGACCGGCCCCCGAGGCCCCTGGGCCCTCCTCAAACGCCGCAGGCGCAGGAGGGTCCCAGAACCGGAACCGACCCCGACAAGGCAATAAGCCCGTCCGGCGTTTGAGGACGAGGCCCGTCCAGGGCCGAAAGGGGGGTCTGGGGGCACAGCCCCCAGGGACGGGACGGGAAGGGGCGGCGGGGGCGAACCCAGGGCGCCACCCCCACCCCGCACCCCCACCCCGCCCCCCAAGCAAGCGCTTAGAAAGTGAGCCCAGCATCACACCCCACCCCCCGTGACCCACCCCATACGGACGGGTAACTTGCCAACGAACCCCGCCCAGAACAGACGCAGGAGCCGTGATGCCCGAAGCCGTCATCGTCTCGACCGCCCGCTCCCCCATCGGCCGCGCCTTCAAGGGCTCCCTCAAGGACCTGCGCCCCGACGACCTCACCGCCACGATCATCCAGGCCGCCCTCGCGAAGGTCCCGGAGCTGGACCCGCGGGACATCGACGACCTGATGCTCGGCTGCGGCCTCCCCGGCGGTGAGCAGGGCAACAACCTTGGCCGGATCGTCGCGGTGCAGATGGGCATGGACCACCTGCCGGGCTGCACGATCACCCGCTACTGTTCCTCCTCCCTCCAGACCAGCCGCATGGCCCTGCACGCCATCAAGGCAGGCGAGGGCGACGTCTTCATCTCGGCGGGCGTGGAGATGGTGTCGCGGTTCGTGAAGGGCAACTCCGACAGCCTCCCGGACACGCACAACCCGCTCTTCGCGGACGCGGAGGCCCGTACGGTGGCGGTGGCCGAGCAGGAGGGCACCTCCTGGCACGACCCGCGTGAGGACGGCGCGGTCCCGGACGCGTACATCGCGATGGGCCAGACCGCGGAGAACCTGGCCCGCCTGAAGGGCGTCACCCGCCAGGACATGGACGAGTTCGGCGTCCGCTCGCAGAACCTGGCCGAGGAAGCGATCAAGAACGGCTTCTGGGAGCGCGAGATCACCCCGGTGACCACGCCCGACGGCACGGTCGTGAGCAAGGACGACGGCCCGCGCGCGGGTGTCACCCTGGAGGGCGTGGCGGGTCTGAAGCCCGCGTTCCGCCCCGACGGCATGGTGACGGCGGGCAACTGCTGCCCGCTGAACGACGGCGCCGCGGCCGTGGTGATCATGAGCGACACGAAGGCGCGCGAACTGGGCCTGACCCCGCTGGCCCGGATCGTGTCGACCGGCGTCTCCGGCCTCTCCCCCGAGATCATGGGCCTCGGCCCGGTGGAGGCGAGCAGGCAGGCGCTGGGCCGCGCGGGCCTGACGATCGACGACATCGACCTGGTCGAGATCAACGAGGCGTTCGCCGCGCAGGTGATCCCCTCCTACCGCGAGCTGGGCATCGACCTGGACCGGCTGAACGTCAACGGCGGCGCGATCGCCGTGGGCCACCCCTTCGGCATGACGGGCGCCCGCATCACCGGCACGCTGATCAACTCCCTCCAGTTCCACGACAAGCAGTTCGGTCTGGAGACGATGTGCGTGGGCGGCGGCCAGGGCATGGCGATGGTGATCGAGCGCCTCAGCTGACGTCGAGCGCCCCCGGCCGACGCGGAACACCCCCGGTACGGGCGGCCCCCCGCCCGAACCGCTCTCCCCGGCCGAGCAGTTGGCCGAGCGGTCGACGACCCGCGACGCCCCGCCGAGGGGTGTCCGCGCGGACCTCTCCGTAGCCGTGGAAGCACCAACGGTGAGCGGATGGCCCGGAGTCCGGGAAGCCCCTGGATTCCGGGCCGTTTTGTGATCCAATCTCCCCCAGGATGTGACCTATCTCCCTCGGGGGAGGGATTTAAGCAGCTCAGAGCCGTTTCAGCACGATAGACCGGGCCCAAAGTCCCGCCCGTTTCGTGACGTTACGCACTGACAGCTGGATAGTCCGCCCTTCAAGCTGATGTAGGAAGTCGGGGGTCGACTTTGAACCGGGAGTACGTCAGTGAGCGCCATGCCGATCGCCCTGCTGGTCACCACGGCCGCCACCGGCGCCGTGGGCGTCGCCGTCCTGCGCACCCTGTTGCAGCTGCGCCGTCAGGTCGCCGCGCTGCACACGCAGCTCGCCGAGAGCTCCGAGCACGCCGGGAGGGCGGCCGCTGAGGCCGCCGCGGCACACGGACTCGTACCCGCCGCCCGCACGTCCGACACGGACGAGATACGCGCGGCGGTGGCCGAGGCGCTCGCGGAGGAGCGGGAGCGGGAGCTGGCCGAGGCGCGTGCCTTCTGGGCCGCGCAGGAGGCCCGTGACGCCGCCGACGCGCCCTCGCTGCTGGGACTGCCGGACAGCGAGCTGTTCCTGCCCCGGCAGGCCGACCTGGTGGGTCTGGAGCCGCTGGAGCCGGTGACCGAGCCGCCCGCGGAGCTGGACGAGTTCGCGGCGGACTCCCCCGAACTGGCCGCCGCCCGCCGCCGTCACCCCTCCCACCCGGACTTCGTGCCGGTGCAGTCGCCGATCGTGAACGACCACGAGCGCACGGTGACGACGCTGGAGGACCTGGCGGCCTCGCGCGTCGAGCTGACCGATGTCCGCCCGGGTCCGCTCGGCACGCTGGACGTCTACGTCTTCGCCGACGGCACCACGCTGTGCATGACGCCGGGCCACCGCGAGACCGCCGACCGTCTCGCGCTGGCGCTCACGGCGGGCGAGACCCCGTACCTGCTCGGCGGGTCGGGCATCTCGGGCGCGTACACGCTGACCTTCGCCTGCGGCGAGGAGAACGTCTACATCCTGGCCGACCGGGTCATAGCCAGCCTCTGACCGTACGGGGCCGACAGAGCCGACGGAGCGCGCGGGCGTAGGTCTTTCACACGCCCGCGCGCTTCTGCGCCTCCGCCACCTTCCGTACCGCGTCCTCCACCTCGGCCTCGCTCGTCAGCACGACGGCGAGGTCGTGGGCGGCGACGGTGATCTGGTCGGCGGCGGCGAACATGCCCGCGTCGGGCATCTCCCGCGGTTCGGTGCCGGGCTCCTCCACCTGCTGGGTCCAGCGGGCCAACTCCCTGGCCAGCTCCAGGGCCTCGGCGGCGGCGCCGCGCTGGAGGCGGCTCTGGGGGGCCGCCCGGAGGCGGTCGGCGAAGTGGTCCACCGCACGGGACAGAGGCGACGTATCAAGCACGCGGTGAGCGTACGCGCCGTACCGGGACTGTTGCCAACGGGCGAACGGTCGGGCACGGTGACCTGAAGGACCGGCTCACACCCATGCGTCCCGGAGGCGCCGATGTCCCAAGTCTTCTCCGAAGAGACCCATCGCAACATGCTCGCCCGCATCCCGCACTGCACCGGCCGTGAGATCTCCGACTGGCTGCGGACCGTCGAGGAGGGCCCCGCTCTCCGCTTCGAGGAGAAGGTCAGCTGGCTCCGCGCCGAGCACGACCTCGCCTACGGCCACGCCAAGGCGATCATCCACGAGTACGACCTGAGAAGGGCCGCCCGCAAACTGCGCTAGCGCCCGCGCCTCCCACCCGCCCCTCTCTTTCCCTTCTGTCTCCTGTCTGTCCTCCGCCACACGACGAAGGGCCCCGGGACGAACCCGGGGCCCTTCGTGTGACGTGCCGCCGACGGGCGGGCGCGTCGGGCGTCAGTCGCTGCTGTTGAGGATGGACAGGAGTCGCAGGAACTCCATGTAGATCCACACCAGGGTCAGCGTGAGGCCGAAGGCGGCGAGCCAGGCCTCCTCACGCGGGGCACCGTAGGCGATGCCGTCCTCGACCTGCTTGAAGTCCAGGGCGAGGAAGCAGGCACCGAGGATGATGCCGATGATGCCGAAGACGATGCCGAGGCCGCCGCTGCGGAAGCCGAGGCCGTCCCCGCCGCCGAAGACGGCGAACAGCAGGTTCACGGCCATCAGCAGCACGAAGCCGAGCGCGGCGGCCATGACGAAGCCGTAGAAGCGGCGGTTGACGCGGATCCAGCCCGCCTTGTACGCGACGAGCACACCGGCGAAGACCGCCATCGTGCCGAGCACGGCCTGGGCGACGACACCGTCCGCGATGTACGTGGACACCGCCGACGAGATCACGCCGAGGAAGACGCCCTCCAGGGCGGCGTACCCCAGGATCAGCGCGGGGACCGGCTTGCGCTTGAAGGACTGGACGAGCGCCAGCACCATCGCGACCAGACCGGCGCCGACGCCGATGGCGTACGACTTTCCGAGGTTGGCCTCGTCGACGGGCAGCAGCAGCCAGGACAGGACCGCGGTGACGACCACGAGACCGAGCGTCGTCGCGGTGCGCGCGACGACGTCGTCCATGGTCATCGCGCCGCCGGTGGTGACCGGGGCCTGCGGTGCGCCGTGCTGGACGTCCTGCTGGGCGTAAGGGTTCTGCGCGTAGGGGTTGCCGGCCGGCGGGGCGTAGGTGCCGCCCTGCCCGTACGGGTTGCCCTGCTGCGTACCGACAGCGGGACCCCCGGCCTGCGGCGCGGCGTTGAAGCCCGCGTAGCCGTTGTCGCGGCTGAACCCCCGTCGCGAGAAGACCGGGTTTCTGCTCCTCATTTCACTCCTCCATGGCCACACAGCGCGGCCTTGGCTCAAGAGTAATAGGTAGGCAAAGGAAAGACCCTAGTGCCTGGGGAGGATCTTTCCCCCCTGTGCTCGGCAACACGCTACGTGTCCTGCCGATTCCCGCCCCCTCCGGCCCCGATTCATGACCGTTCCGGTACACGCCCGCGATGCTCCGGAGACCCGGGGCGGCGCTTCAGGCGAGGCCCTCCGGCCGGGGGGCGCGGGCCATGAGCGCCCCGACGACCTCCTCGGGGTCCCGGCCGCCGTGCACGATGTCGACCACGGCCCGCGTCACCGGCAGCTCCACCGCGTGGCGGGCACCGAGCGCGTCCACCGCCCGGCAGGACGCGACGCCCTCGGCGGTCTGCGTGGTCCGCCCGCGTGCCTCGGCCACCGTGAGGCCCGCGCCGAGATGGCGGCCGAAGGTGTGGTTGCGCGAGAGGGCCGAGGAGCAGGTGGCGACCAGGTCGCCCATCCCCGCGAGCCCGGCGAAGGTCAGCGGGTCGGCGCCCATCGCGACGCCGAGCCGCGTCGCCTCGGCCAGCCCGCGGGTGACGAGCGCGGCCTTGGCGTTGTCGCCGAGCCCCATGCCGTCGGTGACGCCGACGGCGAGGGCGATGACGTTCTTCACGGCACCGCCGAGTTCACAGCCGACGACGTCGTTGTTCGTGTACGGACGGAAGTGCGGGGTGTGACATGCCGCCTGCACCAGTGCGGCCGTGCCCTCGTCGGCGCAGGCCACGACGGAGGCGGCGGGCCTGCGTTCCACGACCTCACGGGCGAGGTTCGGCCCGGACAGCACCGCGATCCGGCCGGGCCCCGCCCCGGTGGTCTCGGCGATCACCTCGCTCATCAGCTTGCCGGTGCCCAGCTCGACCCCCTTCATCAACGACACGAACACCGTCTCCGGCGTCCACAGCTCCCGCCAGTCCTCCAGCAGGGGGCGCGCGTGCTGGGCGGAGACGGCGAGGACGACGAGGTCCGCCCCGAGCGCGGCCGCACCGGGGTCGGTGGTCGCCCGCACGGCACCGGGAAGCCGCGCGCCGGGGAGGTAGGCGTCGTTGACACCGGTGGCGTTGATCGCGTCGACCAGTTCGGGACGTCGGCCCCACAGCGCCACCTCGCACCCCGCATCGGCGAGAATCAGCGAGAACGCGGTCCCCCAGGACCCGGCTCCGTAGACGGCTGCGCGACGGGCCATGCGGCGGTTCTCCTCGGGAGTGGCGGTGAATCGTTCGGCGGGCGCTTCGATGTGACGGGCGTCTTAAGGTCCCCCTAGCTGTGGCTCACCAGCTCCATGTTGCGGATGAGGCCGGAGAGGGCGGAGGCCTGCGACGGCACGCCCACCCGTGCCAGGTCGGAGACGAGGGCGCGGGCCATCGGGTCGGAGTAGACGTAGTACGGAGCCTGACTCGCCGCCTCGCGCAGCTTGACGACGGCGGAGGGGCTGCGGCCCATGCGGTGCAGCGCCCTCGCCTTGTCGATCGCGAAGTGCGTCCGCCGCTCCTTGCTGGGCACCTCGGTGACGTCCGCGTCCGGCACCCGCCGCAGGCCGGTGTCGGGCTGCTCCACCTCGACGCCGGCCTCCGCCGCGTGGACGGCTACGGTGCCCCGGCCGAACACCGTCTGCCGCTCCACGTCGTACCAGCCGGGCCCGAGCCGGTCGGCGTCCTCGAGAGCGGCGTCGATACGCGCCCAGGCGTCGTCGGCGCGGCCGCCCCGCGCGTACCCGATGGCCGCCCTCAGATGGAGCGCCCCGCGCAGGGAGATCACCTCGGCGTCGGCGCCGTCGCGCGCAGCCAGGGGCTCCAGTTCCCCCAGTGCCGCGTCGGCGACCGTGACGGCCTCCCGGAGGGTGGCCTGGTGGAGGAGGGCTCCGCACCTGTCCCAGGCGACCGCCGCCATCACCACGGGGTCCCCGAGCCGGGTGGCCGCGCCCGCCGCGACCTCCGCCGAGGACCATGCCAGGTCGGGGTAGCCGAGTTGGTTGAGGCACATGCGGGCGGTACGGGCGGCGTCCGCGAGGAGACGCAGCGTCTGTTCACGTTCGTCTCCTTCGGTGACCAGCAGCGCGGTGTTGAGGTCTTCCACGAGGGGTGGCAGGAGCGTGGCGACCTGCGGCAGATTCGCCGCCTGGCGCGCGGAGTTCGCCTTGGCGGAGCGGCGCCGGAGTGCCGCGAGATCGACCGGCGCACCGGACGGGTCCAGCCCGGGGTGCCCCGACAGGATGAGGTGGGAGCGGCGCAGTCCGGTCCGCAGGGCCGGGATGTACGCGTGGGCGAGGGAGCCACCGCCGCGCTGGAGCCGGTAGGGCTGGCCGAGGAGCCACACCACGTCGACGTCGCACCGTTCCGCAATGGCGGCGATGACGGAGAACCGGTCCAGCGCGAGCCGCCCGTTCTCGACCCCGGCGACCCAGTCCGCCGACTTCCCGACGAAGTCGGACAGCTCGACCTGCGTCAGTCCAGCCGTGTTTCGCGCGATGCGGACGCGAGTACCGATGTGCTCACTGAGGGAGGACAAACGGGGTCTCCGTTCTGACCTGGATACGCGGAACGCTACTCCGCACGGCGTCGCGGGCGGCGTGAGATCTCGGGAGCCGATACGTCCACGGCGTCGCCCTCAGCGCGGGGTGGGCCCGTGGGAAGCGGCTGGGCGACCCCGGTCCCCCTACGCCGGGCGGGGGTGCAGATAACACCCGAAAGGGACCGGCGACGATCCTGGCGCCGTACAAGGAAAGGTGCCCGGAACCGGACTTGAACCGGTACGCCCGCGAGGGCAGCGAGGTTTAAGCTCGCCGTGTCTGCATTCCACCATCCGGGCAGGCCATGGGGCTCCGCGTCGAGGATCGAGCCTATCGGGGAGCGTCCGGCCAACACCGGGTCAGGGACCCGATGTTGTCTTATTTTATTGAGGTCTGAGGGAGCATCAGACCACGGACCAGGCCGTCCGCACTTGCCAAAAGGCTCGCCCGAGGGGGTCGGCCGGGTAGACGGAATGACGGAATTTCACCGTCCGAACGAGGGTGCTCCACCGGTTCTTGACGTCCGGCTCCGTGCCGCCCGCCCGCGCCGGGTCTCCTCCTGAGTCAGGGACGCGGCTCATCCCCTGGTATGACACGGGCGCCCCCCGTCCCCCCGAAGTCGCCCCCCGGAACCGGAACAGCGGCTGACTCCACGGGCCGGATCGGCCGGGACGATGGAACGGAAGCAGCACGGAAGCACGACCGATCCCGGTGGCCGCCCTCGGCCCCGGTGCCCCTCCCCCCGTCCCGACAGGAGCCCCTCCGTGACCACCACGCCCCTCGCCGACCGGACGACCGCCGTGGCCGCGCGCGCCACGGACCTGTCGAAGATCTACGGACAGGGGGAGACCCAGGTGATCGCCCTGGACCGGGTCTCCGTCGATTTCCGGACGGCCGAGTTCACCGCGATCATGGGCCCGTCCGGCTCCGGCAAGTCCACGCTGATGCACTGCGTCGCCGGACTGGACACCTTCTCCTCCGGGTCGGTGCGCATCGGCGACACCGAGCTGGGCTCGCTCAAGGACAAGCAGCTCACCAAGTTGCGCCGGGACAAGATCGGGTTCATCTTCCAGGCGTTCAACCTGCTGCCGACCCTGACGGCGCTGGAGAACATCACGCTGCCGATGGACATCGCGGGCCGTAAGCCCGACAAGCAGTGGCTGGACACCGTGATCCGGATGATCGGGCTCGCGGACCGCCTCGGCCACCGCCCGTCCCAGCTCTCCGGCGGCCAGCAGCAGCGCGTCGCCGTGGCCCGCGCCCTGGCCTCCCGGCCCGACATCATCTTCGGCGACGAGCCGACCGGCAACCTCGACTCCCGCTCCGGCGCGGAGGTGCTCGGCTTCCTGCGCAACTCGGTGCGCGAGCTGGGCCAGACGGTCGTCATGGTGACCCACGACCCGGTGGCGGCGGCGTACGCGGACCGGGTGGTGTTCCTCGCGGACGGCCGGATCGTGGACGAACTGCACGGCCCGACGGCCGACTCGGTGCTGGACCGCATGAAGCGGTTCGACGCCAAGGGCCGCACCAGCTGACCCCGTGAGCCACATCAGCTGCCCCGTGAGCCACCAGCTGACCCCGTGAGCCACATCAGCTGACCCCGTGCGCCGCACCAGCTGATCCCGTGAGGGGCGTAGAGCCCCCGCCGCGCCCGGCCCCGGACGAGACAGGTTCCGGACGGGACAGGTCCCGGCGCGCACGGACCAAGACGCCCCCGGCGGGCCCGGCGGCACCGGCATGCCCGGCAGCTCCGCCCGCCCGACCGGACGAGAAGAAGAGACGCCATGTTCCGTACCGCCCTGCGCAACGTCCTCGCGCACAAGGCCCGGCTCCTGATGACCGTGCTCGCCGTGATGCTCGGCGTGGCCTTCGTGTCGGGGACGCTAGTCTTCACCAACACCATCTCCGACGCCTACCAGAACAGCTCCGCCAAGGGCTTCGACCAGGTCGACGTCGCCGTCACGCCCGAGTACCAGCACAGTGAGGGCGACCGGGTCGGCAAGCTCGCCGAGCTGGACGAGTCCATGCTCGACACCAGCGCGAAGGTGCCGGGCGCCGCGTCCGCGATCGGTGTGGTCAGCGGCTTCACCGCCGTCGCCGACAAGGACGGCAAGCTCGTCGGCGACGGCTTCCAGTCCCAGGGCGGCAACTACTGGGGCGACAAGGACCCCCGGTACCCGCTGAAGGAGGGCGCCGCCCCGCGCGGCACCGGGCAGATCGCCCTGGACGCCGAGACCGCCCGCCGCGCCGGATACCAGGTCGGCGACACCGTACGCGTCTCCGTCGACGGCCCCGTGCTGGCGCCGAAGGTCAGCGGCATCTTCACCACCGACGACGGCAACGTCGCCGCGGGCGGCAGCCTCGCCCTGTTCGACACGGCGACCGCGCAGAAGCTGTTCGGCAAGACCGGCACGTACGACCAGATCGACGTGAAGGCCGCCGCGGGCACCTCGCAGACCGCGCTGAAGGCCGCCCTCGACAAGGCGCTGCCCGAGGACAAGGTCGAGACGCAGACCGGTGCCGTCCTCGCCGACGACCAGGCCGAGACGATCGCCTCCTCGATGAGCGGGCTCAAGCAGGGCCTGCTGGTCTTCGCCGGGATCGCGCTCTTCGTCGGCACCTTCATCATCGCCAACACCTTCACCATGCTGGTCGCCCAGCGCACCAAGGAGCTGGCCCTGATGCGCGCGGTCGGCGCCTCCCGCCGCCAGGTCACCCGGTCGGTGCTGATCGAGGCGTTCGTGGTCGGCTCGGTCGCCGGGGTCACCGGTCTGCTGGCCGGTGTCGGCATCGGCGCCGGGCTGCGCTCCCTGATGGGCACGATCGGCGCGGTCGTCCCCGACGGCCCGCTGGTCGTCACCCCCGGCACGGTCGCCGCCGCCCTCGGCGTCGGTGTGGTCGTCACGATGCTGGCGGCCTGGCTGCCGGGCCGCCGCGCCGCGAAGATCCCGCCGGTCGCCGCGATGAGCAGCGTGCACGCCAAGGCGACCACCAAGTCGCTGGTGCTGCGCAACACGATCGGCGCCCTGTTCTCGGCGGCGGGTGTCGCGGTGATCCTCGCGGCCACCACGATGAAGGGCTCCGACGGTCAGGCCCCGATGGGCTTCGGCGCGGTCCTGCTCATCATCGGCGTCTTCGTGCTGACCCCGCTGCTGTCGCGTCCGCTGATCGCGGCCGCCTCCCCGCTGCTGCGGATCTTCGGGGTGTCGGGCAAGCTGGCCCGCCAGAACTCGGTGCGCAACCCGCGCCGTACGGCGGCCACCGCGTCGGCGCTGATGATCGGTCTGACGCTGATCACCGGTATGACGGTGATGGCGGGCAGCCTCCAGAAGTCGATCGACAAGATGGCGTCGGCGGCGATCGAGGCCGACTACGTGGTGTCGATGGCGAGCGGCTCCGCCTCCCTCTCCCCGGACGTCGCGAAGAAGCTCGCGGCGACCGACGGGGTGACCGCGATCAGCCCGCTGCGCAACTCGCCCGGCCAGATCGACGGCAGGAACAGCGAGTACCTGACCGGCGTCAACGGCGCGACGATCGGCAAGCTGACCGACCTGACGCTCAAGGACGGTTCGTTCCGGGTGGGCGGCGACCGGATCGTCGTCGACCAGGAGACCGCCGACCGGTACCACTGGAAGGCCGGTTCGGCCTTCAGCCTCGCCTTCGAGGACGGCGCCAAGAAGAAGATGACCGTCGCCGGGGTCTACGAGGGCAACGAGATGATCCGGGGCATCTTCCTGGACAACAAGGTCCTCGGCCCGCACCAGGACGACCCGGCCGACCGGCAGATCATGGTGAAGACGTCCGGCGGCGCCTCGGACGCCACCAAGGACCGGCTGGAGAAGGCCCTCGGCTCCAACCCGGCCATCCAGGTGCAGAGCAAGCAGGACCTCTCCGACCAGATCGCGCAGATGTTCACGCTGATGCTGAACATGCTCTACGGCCTGCTCGCCATGGCGGTGATCGTCGCGGTGCTCGGCGTCATCAACACCCTCGCGATGTCGGTGTTCGAGCGGTCCCAGGAGATCGGCATGCTGCGGGCGATCGGCCTCGACCGGCGCGCGGTGAAGCGCATGGTGCGCCTGGAGTCGCTGGTGATCTCGCTGTTCGGCGGGGTCCTCGGCATCGGGCTCGGCGTGTTCTTCGGCTGGGCGGCCGGTGAGCTGATCGGCTCCCGGATGCAGACGTACGAACTCGTCCTGCCGTGGGGCCGGATGGTGCTGTTCCTCGTGCTGGCCGGTGGCGTGGGCGTGCTGGCGTCGCTGTGGCCGGCCCGGCGCGCGGCCCGGCTGAACATGCTCTCGGCGATCAAGTCGGAGTAGTACGGGGTCTGTTGGGACACGCGTGGGGCCCCTCGCCGGGACGGAGGCGAGGGGCCCCACGGGCGTTGCCGTCCGGCGCGGGTCAGTTCCAGGTGCGGGTGCGCAGCGGCAGCCCCGAGGTGCCGTCGGGCGGGGTGCGGACGGCGAGGACCTGGTTGACGCCGATGCCGTTGCGTTCGAAGGAGAGCGCGGAGGCGGCCATGTAGAGCCGCCAGACGCGGGCCCGGCCGGGCGAGGTGAGGGTGGCGGCGCGCCGCGGGTCGGCCTCCAGGCGGGCGACCCAGTGGCGCAGGGTGAGCGCGTAGTGCTCGCGGATCGACTCCACGTCGCGCACCTCGAACCCGGCGCGCTCCAGTTGGGTGACGGTGGTGCCGAGGGGGGCGAGTTCGCCGTCGGGGAAGACGTAGGCGTCGATGAACGCGTCGACGTGGTAGGCGGATTCGTCGGCGTGGGGGCGGCGGGAGATCTGGTGGTTGAGGAGCCGCCCGCCGGGCTTGAGGAGGGCGTACAGGTCGCCCGCGTACTCCAGGTACTTCTCGGCGCCGACGTGTTCGGCCATGCCGATGGAGGAGATCGCGTCGTACGGGCCGTCGGTGACGTCGCGGTAGTCCTGGACGCGGATCTCGATCCGGTCGGTGAGGCCCTCCTCGGCGACCCGCTTGCGGGCGTACGTGGCCTGCTCCTGGGAGAGGGTCACGCCGACGACGCTCACGCCGTGCTCGCGGGCCGCGTGGACGGCCATCGAGCCCCAGCCGCAGCCGACGTCGAGGAGGCGCTGACCGGGTCTCAGGCCGAGCTTGCGGCAGACGAGTTCGAGCTTGTCGCGCTGGGCGTCCTCCAGGGTGCCGTC
Source organism: Streptomyces sp. NPDC091281 (assembly GCF_044757425.1). NCBI lineage: Bacteria > Bacillati > Actinomycetota > Actinomycetes > Kitasatosporales > Streptomycetaceae > Streptomyces > Streptomyces sp. NPDC091281. Next base: position 94,249 of record NZ_JBIVUY010000004.1, read on the forward strand.
CGGGTCCTGCCAGTAGGCGCAGGAGTACACCATCGACGGGCCGAGGACGAGGGAGTAGAAGTCGTTGCCGACGTCGTAGTGGTGGCTGATGGCGGTGCGGTCGGAGCGGCGGGTGTGGCGGTGGCCGGGGCGGCGGACCTCCTCGCGCGGCGGCGCGGGCGGCAGCGGCGGTCCGGCCATCCGCAGCAGGCCGCGTACGGCGGAGCGGAACCGCGGGTCGCGCAGCGCCTCGCCGAGGCCGCGGGCGTCCTCGCCGCGCTCCCAGAGGAGGCCGGAGACGAGGCCGAGGGCGGTGTAGAGGTCGCCCTCGACGTCGAGGTCACCGGCCACCCAGGCGCGGGCCAGGCCGAGTTCGCCGGGTTTGAAGATCAGGTGACGCAGGGCCCTGCGGTGCCGGACCACCAGGGCCGGGGCGCCGGGCGGGCCCGCCTGCGAGCCGTCCCAGGCCGTGAGGCGCAGCGGGAAGGGGGCGCCCAGCAACTGTTCGACGAGGGCATGGAGCCGCGACGCGGCGTCTGCCATGGTGCACACCTCCGTGACGGAGATCCCGGTATGTTCTGCCACCACGTAAACACCCGCGGGGGTCCGGATCAGTCCCCCACGCACGTCAACGATGGGCAAACCATCCGGACCGCCCCGCCCGGTGGACCCCCTGGGCATCCGGCCCGCCCTGCCTCGCGCCGGTGCCGGTGCCGGGCCGGGGCCGGGCACGCCGAAGGGGCCGCCCGCACCACGGATGGCGGGCGGCCCCTTCGGGAGTGTCTCAGCGGACGGCTGCGACCGGCGTCAGGAGGCCTTGGCCTTCTCGGCCTCGGGCTTCACGGCCGCCGCGGCCGGGGCCGGGGCGGGCTTGGCGGCCTCGTAGAACTCCTCGCGCGGGGACTCCAGCGCGCCGAGCGCCACGACCTCACGCTTGAGGAACATGCCGAGCGTCCAGTCGGCGAAGACGCGGATCTTGCGGTTCCAGGTCGGCATCGCCATGCCGTGGTAGCCACGGTGCATGTACCAGGCGAGACGGCCCTTGACCTTGATCTTCATCTTGCCCATGACGATCATGGCGACGCCCTTGTGGAGGCCGAGGCCCGCCACGGCGCCCTTGTTGGCGTGCGCGTACTCCTTCTGCGGGAAGCCCCGCATGCCGGAGATGACGTTGTCGCCGAGGACCTTCGCCTGGCGCAGCGCGTGCTGGGCGTTCGGCGGGCACCAGGCGTTCTCGACGCCGGCCTTGCGGGCGGCGACGTCCGGGACCTGGGCGTTGTCGCCCGCGGCCCAGATGTAGTCGGTGCCCTGCACCTGGAGGGTGGCGGCGGTGTCGACGTGACCGCGGGGGCCGAGGGGCAGGCCGTAGCGGGAGAGGACCGGGTTGGGCTTGACGCCCGCGGTCCACACGATGGTGCTGGAGTCGACCTCCAGGCCGTTCTTCAGCACGACGTGGCCGTCGACGCAGGAGTCCATCGAGGTGGAGAGGTAGATCTCCACGCCGCGGCTCTCCAGGTGCTCCTTGCCGTACTGGCCGAGCTTGGGGCCGACCTCGGGGAGGATCTTGTCGGCGGCGTCGACGAGGATGAAGCGCATGTCCTCGCGGGAGACCGTCTTGTAGTACTTCGCCGCGTCGCGGGCCAGGTCCTCGACCTCACCGATGGTCTCGGCACCGGCGAAGCCGCCGCCGATGAACACGAAGGTGAGCGCCTTGCGGCGGATCTCCTCGTCGGTGGTGGAGTCGGCCTTGTCGAGCTGCTCGAGGACGTGGTTGCGCAGGCCGATGGCCTCCTCGACGCCCTTCATGCCGATGCCCTGTTCGGCGAGGCCGGGGATCGGGAAGGTGCGGGAGACCGCGCCGAGCGCGACGACCAGGTAGTCGAACGGCAGCTCGTACGCCTCGCCGACGAGCGGCGCGATCGTGGCGACCTTGCGGTCCTGGTCGATGGTGGTGACCCGGCCGGTGAGGACCTCCGCCTTGGGCAGCACGCGTCGCAGCGGGACGACGACGTGGCGCGGGGAGATGTTGCCGGCGGCGGTTTCGGGGAGGAAGGGCTGGTAGGTCATGTACGACCGGGGGTCGACGACCGTGACGGTCGCCTCTCCGTAGCGCATCTTCTTCTGGATGCGCCGAGCTGCGTACAGGCCTACGTACCCACCGCCTACTACGAGGATCCTGGGACGCTCCGTGGTGCTCATGCCATCGAGTATCCACCCGCCCCGAGGGGGGTGCTCGTGCGCCCCTTCACAAGGTTGTGCGGGGTATGTGCTATCCTCCGCGACTCGCGTGATCCACATCATGGTCCACTTCGGGAACCGGGACCCCCTTCACGCCGTTGTCAATGCCGCGTGAGCTGCCCCTCCGGGCCGAACGGGCTACGGGACGACCCGGCCCGGACCCCCCGCGGCAACACCTCCGAAACGTCCGCGCCCTCCGCTTTTGAACATGTTCACCCGCCCCCTCGGCCACCGGAAGGGTCAACCGGCCCCACTTCGTCGTCCGACCGTGCCGTTTTCCTTGTGAAGAACTTCACGAACTTTTCCGCAGCGGGCTCCCGAAGGAACGATTCCGGGCCCCTGAAGCACGCTCAAACGGCGTCCGACCTGCTCAGCGGAGAGGCGGGGGAAGGCTGGAGGAGAGCTGCGGAACGGCGGGCCGACGGGGCTTCCCGCACGGCCCGCCCCCTCCCTTTTCCGCCCCCTCACTTCTCCCGCACCCTCACTTCTTCAGGGCCGCGACCTCACGCACCCGGCCCGCCATCTCCCGTACCGGCCGGACGGTGACGTGCCTGCGGAGCTGGCCGCGCAACGTCTCGAAGTGGTCGTCGCCGCGAGCCGACGAGATGTGCTCGTAGTCGTCCAGGAACCGCCCCCAGGACGCGCAGGAGGCGTCGAGGTGGCCGTGGGCGTACTGCCGCTGAGCCAGCAGTGCGTGCGCGTGGGCGCGTCCCTGCCGCTCCACCTTCGGCTGCACCCTGATGGACTGCTGGAGCGCCTTGATGCTGCCGGGCAGGTCGCGTTCCTCGTGGAGGACGTGGGAGACGTGGAACAGCCACGCCGTCCGGTCGTACCCGCCGATCGCGTCGCGTCGGCTGTCCGCCCGGTCCAGCGCCTCCTCGGCCTCCCGGAGGCGGCTGTGCGCCAGGCGGCGGTCACCGACCATGCTCGCCGCGTGCGCCTGCTGCCCCCGGAGGAAGGCCACCAGACGCGGCCCGGCGGACGGTGCCGCCTCGGCGGCGGAGTCGGCCAGCTCGAGCGACCTGCGGCCGTGTCCCAGGTTGGACGCCTGGAGGCTCATGCCGCGCAGCGTCCGGCAGTAGGTCACGTGGTCCTGCGCCTCGGTCGCGAGCTTCAGCGCCTTGACGTAGTAGGTCTGGCCGAGGCCGTGAGCCTTCTCGTACATGGCCATCCACCCCGTCAGGTACGTCAGGTCGGAGGCGGCGGCGAGCATGTCGTGGCGTACGCGGTCGCTCGCCTGCGCGTGCAGCCACGGACCCACGGTGTTCACGAGGAACGCGGCGGCCATGGGGCGTGCGTGCCCCGCGCCGAGTTCGTCGAGGATGCCGGCGATCCGCTCGGTCATGGTCCGCACAGCCTGGACCTGCGAGGGGCCGACCCGGGTCGCGCGCCTGCCGGGGGCGGCGGGCTGCTCCGCGGCGTGCGCCGCCTTGCTGAAGCCGGGTACGGCCAGAGCCGCCGAGAACACGCCTGCGGCGAGCACGCCGCGCCTGGAGGGATCCATGTCCGCCCTTCCGAGATCCATCAAGTCCTCGACAGTGTCGGTCGATTCACCACCGAGGACCGACGGCGCGGGGGTGAGCCCCGCTTCGGCGTGCGTGACCGGGCGGCCGAGCCGTGCCGAGATCACCTCGACGATCAGCGCCCTGGCCTCGGGTCTCGGACGCGTGCCGGAGATCCAGTGCGAGACGGTGGATTGGCCGTAGTGGAGGTCCAATCCCGCCTGTTCGCCCAGGCGGTTGACGCGCTGCGCGAGCTGCGTCCGCGTCAGTCCCGCCTGGTCGAGCAGCCCCGCCAAGGCGGGGTTGGGGGTGCGCTTCTTCGCGACCATGCCTCATCTCCCGACGGCATTCATGGCGTTCACGGTCCCACGGTCCTCCCACGGTACTGCGGAGGGTGATCGCACGGTTACCTGTTCACCGAACCCCGAACGATCCCAGCCCGAAAGGGGGCCTGGTGACCGCCCCGTCCCCAGCACGCGGACGTCACGTCCCGCCGCCTCGCTCCGCCGTCGACTCCGCGCAGCCGTCCCTCCCGCGGTTCTCCGCCCCTTCGCAGGCGCTGCTGCTGGTGAGCGATCCGCAATCCGCCTCGGTCGCACGCGACTTCGTCCGCAGGTACGTCGGCCACCACCTGCCGGACGCGAGCACCGAACACCTCGACGCCTGCCTGCTGGTCACCTCCGAACTGGTGACCAACGCGATCCGCTACGGCACCGAGCCGGGCGACCGCCTACGCCTGGCCGTGGACGCCGACGACACCCGCACCCGCGTCGAGGTGCACGACCCCGTACGCCGCCAACCGCGCAGGCGGCCCGAGTCCGCGTGCCGCGCTCGCGGGCGCGGCCTGCTGATCCTGGACGCCCTGTGCCCCGGCCGGTGGGGAGTCAGTGACCGGCCGATGGGCAAAGCGGTGTGGGCGGAGGTGAAGGCGACATGACCGCCCCGCGGCGGACGCCCTCTGCCCGCCGCCTCACGCGGGATTACGCGATCGACCAGGCGATGCCGTCGAGGATGTCGTGCTCGCTGACGACGACCTCGGTGGCGCCGGTGCGTTCCATGATGGCGAGGAGGACCAGGGCGCCCGCGCCGATGACGTCGACGCGGCCCGGGTGCATGGACGGGATCGCGGCGCGTTCGGCGTGGGTGGAGGCGAGGAGGCGGGTGGTGATCTCGCGGACCCGGTCCAGGGGGACGCGGGAGTGGTGGATGGCCTCGGAGTCGTACTCCGGGAGGTCCTGGGCGATCGCGGAGACCGTGGTGACGGAGCCCGCCAGGCCCACCAGGGTGCGCGCCTCGCGCAGCGGGACGGTCTTCTCGGCGAGGTCGAGGGCGGCGTCGATGTCGGCCCGCATGGCCGCGATCTGCGCCTCGGTGGGCGGGTCGGTGACCGCGCCGTCGCGCACGAGGTGCCGTTCCGTCATCCGGACGCAGCCGATGTCGACGGAGCGGGCCGCGGAGACGCCCTCGGCGCCCACCACGAACTCCGTGGAGCCGCCGCCGATGTCCACCACCAGGTAGGGCCGGGCGAGGTCGTCACGGCCCGTCAGTTCCTTCGTGGCGCCCGTGAAGGAGAACGCGGCCTCCTGGTCGCCGGAGATCACCTCGGGCTCGACACCGAGGATGTCGAGCACGCCCCGCACGAACTCGTCGCGGTTCTCGGCGTCGCGGGAGGCGGAGGTGGCGACGAAGCGCACGTGCTCCGCGCCGTGCTCCTCGATCGCGGCCGCGTACTCCCGGCACGCGGCGAAGGTCCGCTCCAGGGCGTCGGGGGCGAGCCGCCCGGTGCGGTCCACCCCCTGGCCGAGGCGCACGATCGTCATCCGGCGGTCCAGCTGGACCAGTTCACCGGTCTCCGGGTGCGCGTCGGCGATCAGGAGACGGATGGAGTTCGTACCGCAGTCGACGGCGGCGACGCGGGTCATGGCGGTTCCTAGAGGGAGAAGGAGTACGGGGTCACGGGGAAGCAGGGGTCGGGGTCGGCAGCCCGTCCGGCGTCTGAGGACGAGGCCGTCCAGGCCGAAGCGGGGGGCCGGGGGCGGCAGCCCCCGGACAGCGCCCGGACCGGGGGTCAGGCGTCAGCGGCCGGGGAAGACGACACGCACCCCTCAGCCGTCGGCGAGACACACGCGCCCTTGCGCCACCACTCCGGCAGCATCGCGAGCGCCTCGTCGCCGAGGGGGTTCACGCCGGGGCCCGCGGCCAGGGAGTGGGCGACGAGGACGTGCAGGCACTTCACCCGGTCCGGCATGCCGCCCGCGGTGGGGAACCCCTTCAGCTCCTCGATGGCGTCCCGGCGGCCGAGGTAGTCCTCGTGGGCGGCCCGGTAGGCGGCGGCCAGTTCGGGGTCACGGCCCAGGCGCTCGGTCATCTCCTTCATGACGCCGTCGGCCTCCAGCGTGCCGATGGCGGAGTTCGCCTTGGGGCACGTCAGGTAGTACAGCGTCGGGAAGGGCGTGCCGTCGGGGAGACGGGGGGCCGTCTCGACCACGTCCGGCTGCCCGCACGGGCAGCGGTGGGCGATGGCGCGCAGTCCGCGCGGCGGGCGGCCGAGCTGCTGCCGGAAGGCCTCGACGTCCGCGTCGGTGGGCTCGGTGCGGGGGGTTGTGGGCGGGGGCGTTTCCATGCCGGTACGAGAGTCTCTCTGTTCAGTTCTGTTCGTCTTGGGGGGCCGCGGCGTCGGACTTGTCGACGCCGTCCCACACGTTGGAGTACCAGGGGCGGTCGGCGCTGCCCTGATCGGCGCGGGCCTGCCGCGCGGCGTCCGGGTCGACGACGACGTAGCCCGTCTCGCCCGGCATCACGTAGTGCAGCCGCAGCCGGATCTGCTGTTCGGCGTACGCGTCGTCCTGCCAGCGGGCCTTGAGGTCGCGGAGTTCCTCCACCCGCTCGCGGGCCTGCTCCTTCTCGCGCTGGAGCCCGGCGATCTCGGCGCGCTGCGAGACGTACTGGCGCATCGGGTAGGCCAGCGCCACGATCAGCGAGCACAGGACGAGCGCGAGGAGGGCCGCACGGCCGGTGAGGCGGGAGCGGCGGGCCTGGCGTCTGGTCTGCGACCGGTAGACCCGCGCGGCGGTCTGCTCGCCCAGCAGTCTGATCCTGGTCGAGGTGGAGAAACGGTCCCGGTCCTTCACGGCCACTGTCCCGCTCCCGTCTCCCACGTGCGTACGTCCCCGCACACGGTACGGGACCGGTACGGGGACGTACGTACGACGGGGCTAGGTCGGCCCGGTGCGTGACCCCGGAAGGGTCAGCGGGTCCGCCTCCCCCGGCCGGGTGCTCAGCCCTTGAAGCGGGGGAACGCGGAGCGGCCGGCGTAGACCGCGGCGTCGTCGAGGATCTCCTCGATGCGCAGCAGCTGGTTGTACTTGGCGACGCGCTCGGAGCGGGCCGGGGCGCCGGTCTTGATCTGGCCGCAGTTGGTGGCGACGGCCAGGTCGGCGATGGTGACGTCCTCGGTCTCGCCGGAGCGGTGGGACATCATGCACTTGAAGCCGTTGCGCTGGGCCAGCTCGACGGCGTCCAGGGTCTCGGTGAGCGAGCCGATCTGGTTGACCTTGACGAGGAGCGCGTTGGCGGCGCCGTCCTCGATGCCGCGGGCGAGGCGCTCGGGGTTGGTGACGAAGAGGTCGTCGCCGACGATCTGCACCTTGTCGCCGAGGCGGTCGGTGAGGACCTTCCAGCCCGCCCAGTCGTCCTCGAACAGCGGGTCCTCGATGGAGACCAGCGGGTAGGCCGCGACCAGCTCCTCGTAGTACTCCGTCATCTCGGCGGCGGAGCGCTCCTTGCCCTCGAAGACGTACGAGCCGTCCTTGTAGAACTCGGAGGCGGCGACGTCGAGGGCGAGGGCGATCTGCTCGCCGGGCGCGTAACCGGCTTCCTTGATCGCTTCGAGGATGAGGTCGAGGGCCTCGCGGTTGGAGCCGAGGTTCGGGGCGAAGCCGCCCTCGTCGCCGAGGCCGGTGGCCAGGCCCTTGGACTTCAGCACCTTCTTGAGGGTGTGGTAGACCTCGGTGCCCCAGCGCAGGGCCTCGGAGAAGGACTCCGCGCCGATGGGGGCGATCATGAACTCCTGGATGTCCACGTTGGAGTCGGCGTGCGAGCCGCCGTTCAGGATGTTCATCATCGGGACGGGCAGCAGGTGCGCGTTCGGACCGCCGAGGTAGCGGAAGAGCGGCAGGTCGCTGGCCTCGGAGGCGGCGTGCGCGACGGCGAGGGAGACGCCGAGGATGGCGTTGGCGCCGAGCGAGCCCTTGTTGTCCGTGGCGTCCAGGTCGAACATCGCCTGGTCGATCAGGCGCTGCTCGGTGGCGTCGTAGCCGACCAGCTCGGGGCCGATCTGCTCGATGACGGCGAGGACGGCCTTCTCGACACCCTTGCCCTGGTAGCGGTTGGGGTCACCGTCACGCAGTTCGATGGCCTCGAAGGCACCGGTGGAGGCGCCGGACGGAACGGCGGCACGACCCGTGCTGCCGTCGTCGAGGCCGACCTCGACCTCGACCGTGGGGTTGCCTCGGGAGTCCAGGATTTCCCGGGCTACGACGACGTCGATGGACGGCACGAGCATCTCCTTCTTGGGATGTGACGCTGTTGTGGTGCGCCTAGAGCCTAACCGCCCGGGGGGCGTCGCCACCCGACCGACCGTCCCGTGGACAGGGGGCCGCGGGGGCACGCTGCGGGCGCGCAAGGGACTGTACCCATTGTTTCAGAGCGGAACAAAGGGGAGGGCCAACTCCGGATGACCGGGAGGCGACGAATGCGGGGCGCCGGAGGCGCGGGGGTGACGGGGGTGACGGGGGGTCGTGGCGGCCGGGGGGCGGGGCGGGAGCCGCGTGGCGGCCGGGGGGTGACGACATGACCCCGCCCCGACGCGTACGGGGGAACACGCGCCGGGGCGGGGGGGCCCGTGGGGGACGGGCTCGCAAGGGGGGCCGGTGGGGGCCGGCCGCGCCCGTGCGAGGGGTGAGCGGCCTGTCGGGTCGTGACCCGGTGCGGGACGGGACGCCCGCGGGGTCACGCCGGGATCACTTCAGGTGCAGCTGCTGACCGGGGTAGATCAGGTCGGCGTCCTGGACGATGTCCTTGTTCAGCTCGAAGAGCTTGGCCCAGCCGCCCTTGACGTCGTGCGCGGCGGCGATGGAGCTGAGGGTGTCGCCCTTGACGACCTTGTACTCGCCGTCGCCCTTCTTGACCTTCTTGCCGGTCGGGGTGGTGACGGTCTTCTGCTGCTTCTTGGCGGCCGGGCGCTCGGCGGAGCGGGAGGCGCTCTGCTGCTCGGTGGCGCGGCTCTCGGTCTTGGCGGAGCCGGAGCTGCTGGAACCGGAGCCGCTGGAGGAGGAGCCGCTGGAGGAGGAGCCGCTGGACGAGGACTCCGAGGAGGAGCCGCCGCCGTACGCGGCGGAGGACAGGCCCACGCCGCAGACCGGCCAGGCGCCCTTGCCCTGGCCCGCGAGGACCTTCTCGGCGATCTCGATCTGCTGCGCCTTCGAGGCCTGGTTGGCCTGCGCGGCGTACTGCGTGCCGCCGTACGCGGCCCAGGTGGAGGCGGAGAACTGGAGGCCGCCGTAGTAGCCGTTGCCGGTGTTGATGGACCAGTTGCCGCCGGACTCGCACTGGGCGACGGCGTCCCACTCGGAGGCGGTGGCGGCGGAGGCGTTGCCGGCCGCCATCAGCGGGGCGGCGATGGCGACGCCGGTGACACCGGCGAGCGCGGCGACGCGGGTGGCCTTGGACGGACGGCGGTGCTTGCCCTTGCCGGAAAACAGCATGGAGGATCCCCTCACCGACGCCTGCGAGGTGAGCTGTCGGGTTCGGGCCGGTTGAGTTGCCCGGCCACTCCGGCGCGGGAGGCGTGCTCCCGGCGGTGTGGCTTCACCCCCAGCCGCTCCGGTCGACTCCCGGAGACGGCACTTACCTGGGTCCCCCGCTCCTGCCTGCGGCGCGTGACGCGACGACTGTTCCCGGACTGCCACTGGCAGGATTCGGCGTTGTGACGGCCGGGGCTCGGGTTGCCGAGCGGTGATGACCGTAGACACGCGCTCGGCGGAATTTCAAAGACGATCAGGGCTTCTGAGACTCATCCCACACTTTCACCAAACCGGACATTCAGCATGAAGTGTGACGAGTGCTCAGGTCACTTCGTCCCGTTTCCGGCTTCTGTCCCGACCGGGGTGGTCAGCGTCTGACCGGCGCTGATGTTGTCCGGGTCGGCGCCGATGGCGCCCCGGTTGGCGGCGTACAGCGCGCGCCATCCGCCGTCGAAGTCAAGGGAGTCGGCGATGGACTCCAGGGAGTCGCCGACGCGGACCGTGTACGTGCCGGACGGGGCCCCGGTGGCGTTCGCGGCGTGACGGCCGCTGGAGGCGGGCTCCGTGGCGTCGGGGACGGCCTTCTCCTCGGCGGTGGCGCCGCGGTGGCGACCGGTGCCGGAATCGGTGTCCGCGTCCGCGTCGGCCGAGCCCGTGTCGAGGATGCCGCCGTCCAGGGGGGGGCGCGCTGCCGAGGGAGCCGGTGTCGACGAGGCTCCAGGAACCGACGTCCTGGACGAACTCGCCGGAACGGTCCGGGGTGTCCGTGTCGTCCGAGGGGGTGCCGGAGGCCGTGGGGTCGTCCGCGTCGGCCGATCCGGACGGGGCGGGCTTGGCGGACGAAGAGGAGGAAGGGGACGAAGAGGGCGAAGTCTTCTCGTCCGCCGACGGGTTCGCGGACGGGTCGCCGGACTCGGCCGACGGATCGGCGGACTTGCCGGAGCCCGAGGAACCGGAGGAGCCCGCGGAACCGGTGCCGCCCTTGGAGAGGTCGGACAGGCCGGGCACGAGGGAAGCGTCCTCGGACGTACCGGACGAACCGCTTTCGCCGGAGTCGTCCACCACGCCGGTGTCCAGGGCGCCCGTGCCGTTGGCCAGGGTGAGACCGGCCTCCGGGGCGCAGCTGCCCCAGGCGCCGACACCCTGGTCGGCGAGGAGCTTCTGGGCGATGGAGATCTGCTGGTTGCGGCTGGCCAGGTCGGCCCGCTCCGCGTAGTCGAGACCGCCGTACGCCACCCAGTCGTCCTGGCTCAGCGCCAGGCCGCCGTACTCGCCGCCGCCCTCGTCGGCGCTCCAGGAGCCACCGGTCTCGCACTCCGCGACCTTGTCCCAGACCGAGCCGTCGGCGGCGCTCGCGCCGGAGGCGCCGAGCAGCGGGATCGCGATGGCGGAGCCGGTCACGCCTGCCGCGACGAGCAGGGCCGGGGCCTGACGGGGTCGACGGTGACGACCGTTCCCGGAGAGCATGCGGGGGCCTTTCCCTAGACAGCGGTGCCCACACGGCGACGCGATCGGACGCGAACGGACGCGAACGGACGGACGCGGTCGTCGTGTTGACAGGTGAAGGTATAGGCAGACGATCACTTGTCACAAGTTCATGCCGCGCAGATCACGTGAAGATCACATTGTTGAAGAACGGTCATCTTTTCGGTGGGGAGGATGAGAAGGCGACCGGCAGCGTACGCAGCCCCCGCATGATGAGCCCGCCGCGCCATCTCAACTCCGCCGGGTCGGCGGCGAGTCGGAGGTCGGGCAGCCGGGTGAGCAGGGTGGCGAGCGCGGTCTGGCCCTCCAGGCGGGCCAGCGGGGCGCCCAGGCAGTAGTGGATGCCGTGGCCGTAGCCGAGGTGCTGGTTGTCACGTCGGGAGAGGTCGAGGACGTCGGGGTCGGTGAAGCGGGCCGGGTCGCGGTCGGCGGCGGCCAGCACGACGAGGACGGGATCGCCGGGGGCGATGTCCTGCCCGCCGACGGTGAGCGGCTCGGTGGCGAACCGCCAGGTGGCCAGTTCCACGGGGCCGTCGTAGCGCAGGAGTTCCTCGACGCCCGTCTCCAGCAGGGTGCGGTCGCCCGCCGCCAGCGCGGACTGGAGGCGGTGGCGCTGCTCGGGGTGGGTGAGGAGGGCGTAGGTGCCGTTGCCGATGAGGTTGACGGTCGTCTCGAACCCGGCGAACAGGAGGATGAAGGCCATCGCGGCGGCCTCGTTCTCGGTGAGGTGCTCGCCGTGGTCGGAGGCGCGGATGAGGCCCGAGAGAAGGTCCTCGCCGGGCGCCGCCTCGGCGGTCAGGGCCTCGCGCTTGCGGTGGATGAGGTCGGCGAGGTAGCCGCGCATCTTCTTCACCGAGCGGGCGACACCGCCGCGCGGGCCGCCGCCGTGGCGGATCATCATGCCCGCCCAGTCGCGGAAGTCGTCCTGGTCCTCGCGGGGGACGCCGAGCAGGTCGCAGATGGCGTAGATGGGGAGCGGGAACGCGAAGTCGTGGATGAGGTCGGCCTCGCCGTCCGCCGCGAACCGGTCGATCAGACCGTCGGTCAGCTCCTGCACGCGGGGCGTGAACTCGGCCACCCGGCGCGGGGTGAACGCCTTGCTGACGAGACGGCGCAGCCGGGTGTGGTCCGGCGGGTCGATGTTCAGCAGATGCGTCATCAGCTCGGCCTTGCGCTCCCCCGGGATGCCGGTACGGCCCCGGGCGTGCGCGGGCCCGTCGTGGTGCGCCGGGTTCTTGCTGAGGCGCGGCTCGGCGAGGGCCTGCTTGGCGTCGGCGTACCGGGTGACCAGCCAGGCCTCCACCCCGCTGGGCAGCCGCGTACGGTGCACCGGCGCGTGCTCCCGCAGCCAGGCGTACGCCGGGTAGGGATCGGTGGCGAACTCCCACGTGAAGAGGGCGGGGGCGGGGGGAGCGCCGGGGGCGGGGTCCTCGGTGCTCTCGGGGGGCCGGGGGGTGGGGGTGGGGGTGGGCTGGTCGGTCACTCCCTGACCGTATCCGGGGCGGGGGTGGGGGGTGGGGTGGCGGGGGGAGCTGCGGCTGCGGCTGTACCCGGGTAGCCGCCCGCGGCGGCTTTGCGGGACCACTCGGCGGCTTCCTCGGTGCGGCCCTGCCGGTGCAGGAGGCGGGCGAGGCGGTGGGCGGCGTAGGGGTCGCCCTGGGCGTAGCCCAGCTCGTAGGCGAAGCGGGCGTCTTCGAGACGGCCCTGCTTCTCTCGGAGATGGCCGAGGTGGGTGTGGTCCCAGGGGTAGATGCTCTCCATCATCGTGTCCTCCAGGGAGGTCTCCAGCTCCCTCGGACCGCGCGCGTCTTCGCTGCGCAGGTTCTTCCGCAGCGTCGCCGCGATCGGGTCGCCCGCGTCGGCGGCGCGCGCCAGGTACATCTCGGCCTCGGCCGGTTCCCCCCACAGCAGGAGGTGCATGCCCCGGCCGCGCGCGGCGGGCGGGTACCCGTGGCTCTCGGCCGTCGAGTAGCTGTTCCCGGCCGCCCTCAGTTCCCCGCGCCCCAGCAGCAGATCCCCCAGGTGCTGGGCCGCCTCCGCGTCGTCGCCCTGTTCGCCCCGGCGCAGCCAGGTCTCCGCCAGGGCGAGGTGGGCCCGGCCGAGGAGGCGGGCGGTGGCGGGGGCGGCGTCGGGCTGTTCGGCGGCGGTGCGCAGGTACGGCAGCGCCTCCTCCGGCTTCCCGTCGGCCAGGAGGAGTTCGCCGACCCGGGCCGCCAGCTCGGTGATGCCCGCGTCGGCGGCCCGCCGGTACCAGGACAGTTGCTCGGCCGGGTGCTCCGCGAGCAGCGCCATCAGCCGTAGGGCCTCCGGGTCGCCCGCCTCGGCCGACGCCTCGAAAGCGGCCCGGCCGGTGGCACGGACGGCTTCATGGACGTCGGCGCTGTCCTTGGTGCCGTCCAGCGCGGCCCGCCAGATCTCGCGGTCGATGCGGGTGAGCGGGCCGTGCCGCTCGGCGTCCGCGACGAGGGAGCCGTACGGTCGCCAGACGGTGTGGTCCGGCCGGGACGAGGCCACCAGCAGGCCGGTGAGGCCGTGGCGGAGTTCGGTGGCCCAGGCGATCGCGCTCTCGAAGGACTCGCGATGACTGGCGGCCCGGCCCGCCGGATAGCACCGGGCCGCCTGCTCCAGCAGGGAACGGTGCAGGCCGCCTGTGACGCCGCACATCGTCAGCTCGACGGCAGCCCGGACCAGCAGACGACCGTAGGGATGACGGCTGGTGGAGAGGCGGGCGCGAAGCAGCAGCTCCGCGAGTTCGGTGCCCAGCGCGAGGTACTGGGTGACGCCGGTGGTACCGCGCCGGGCGAGCGCCTCGTCCAGCAGGGGGCTCCCGGCGGCGGCGAACCGGTCCAACTCGGCCGCGCTCCAACGGGAGCTGACGGCCTCGGTACGGGCCCGGCTCAGGAGACGGGGGGCCGCCCCGCTGCCGAAACGGTGCTCGTCGTAGACGTCGTCGGTCATCGTGGCCACCACCGGCACGTCCAGCGCGGTGAGTTCGGCCAGCAGACCCGCCGTCAGGCCGTGGTCGCCGAGATAGCCCTCCAACTCGTCGAGCCACAGCGCGTAGTGGCCCGGACGACCCCGGAGGAGGGAGGGCAGGGGGCGCAGGTCGGTGCCGGGGGCGGGGGCGTACACGCGGGTTCCCGGCGGTGTGTCGCGCAGCAGGGCGGCCCACGCGGTGCGGGACTTGCCGGTGAGCGGGCCTCCGGTGATCACCAGCAGGCCGTGCCGCTCCCGCCAGCCGGACAGCATGGCGTCGAGGTCACGCCGTACGTACGGGGGCAGCGGGTCGTGCACGCCCGGCCGCCGCACGGGACGCACCCCGAACGCCACCGGGTCCGCCTCCGCGGCGACCGGTCGGCTCGCGGGATCGGCCAGCCCGAACCCGCCGTCCGCCGAGGTGTAGGTGGTGTGGTGCTGCACCCCGACGACCGGCCCGTGGAACGTCCCGTCACGGAAGTCGACGTGGTCGGCGGTGGGAGGTGGGGAAGAGGTGGTCGGCAGCGGAGCGTACGGTTCCGGAGCCACCGGTTCCGGAGCCACCGGTTCCGGAGCCACCGGTTCCGGAGCCACCGGTTCCGGAGCATACGGCCTTGGAACCGGTGGTGAAGCCGCCCCGGGCCACCGCAGGAACGGTGCCGGGGGAAGGGCCTTCTCGGCCTCGGGCGGACCCGACGACCCCGGCGGCTCTGAGACGGGCAACGGCCCGGCGAACGCCTTGGAGGGGGCCCCCGGTGGAACTCCCCACGGAGCGGCGGGGGAAGCCGACGCTTCGGGTCGGCCCGAGGCGGGTGCCGCTGGAGGGGGCGCCACTCTCTCTCCGGGGGACGGCGGGGCCGCGGGGCTCACCCCCGGAGGCGGAGGAAAGGAGTACTCCTCGCCTGAGGGGAGCCGGACCAGGCCGCCGTCGTCGGCGTCACCCCCGGCGGGCGGGGAGTCGGCCGCGCTGTCCGGTCCGGAGGGGGACGACTGCGTTCGGCCCTCCGCGTACCAGCCCGGAGGCTGGATGAACTGGATGAACCCGAGGTCCTTCCCCGCGTCCTCCTCGGCGGGGGCCTCCGGTCCGGGCGGGTCGGTCGCGATCGGCAGCCGGCGGGTCGCGGGCAGCGGGACACCGACGCCGCACACCGGGCACTCGCTCCCCGCCAGACCGATGCTGCCGCACTGCTCGCAGCGTGCCGACGGATACGCCGTCACCGCGTCCCCTCGCACCAGGTCGTCCCCGGCAGCACGCCGAGTGCCGCCCGATCCGTCCGTCGTCGGGATGCCCCCGCGCCCGGTGCCCACGACTCGTGTTCCATGACCGCCCCCGTACACCACGTCGGCTCAGGAACCCACCGTACTAACCGTCCACCCCCTCGGCCGACACAATCGCGTCGCGGTAGACGCGGGCCGCGGCGCGCAGGGCGGCCTCCGGGTCGACGCCCTCCGCCTCCGCGCGGGCGGCCAGGGCGAGGAGTTCGTAGCCGATGCCGTCGGCGGCCGGGAGGGGGACCGTCAGGCCGTCGGTGACGCGGACTCTGGACGCCAGTTTGGCGGCGAGGGCGAGGGCGGGCTGCTGGAGGGGGACGCCCTCGGTCACCGAGGCGCGGTGCTTCTCCTCCGCCTTGGTGCGCCGCCAGTGCTCCTTGACCTCCTCCGGGGTGGTCGCCGTGGCGTCGCCGAAGACATGGGGGTGACGGTGGACCAGCTTGGCGACGATCGTGCCCGCCACGTCGTCGACGGAGAACGGCTCCTCGGGGTCCTCCTCGGCGATCCGGGCGTGGAAGACGACCTGGAGCAGCACGTCGCCCAGCTCCTCCCGGAGCGCCTGGCGGTCGCCGTCCTCGATGGCCTCGACGAGTTCGTACATCTCCTCCACGCCGTACTTCGCGAGGCCCTGGTGGGTCTGGATCGAGGACCAGGGGCAGGCGGCGCGGATACGGTCCATGACCTGGACGAGGTCGAGGAGGCGGGCGCCCGGCAGGTCGTAGGAGGCGGGGAGCAGTTCGAGCGCGGGCAGGGCGAGCGGTCCGGAACCGGCGAGGCGGGCCAGGCCGTCGGTGAGGGCCGGTTCGCCCTCGCCGGTGGCCACGACGACCACGCTGCGCCCCCCGGCCGCCGCCGCGACGAGGTCCTCCGCGGTGGGCGCGGACTCCTCCACCCGTATGCCCGCCTCGCGGAGGTAGGGCAGCTGGGGGTGGGCGCCGTCCGCGCACAGGACCAGGTCGGCGGAGCGCAGCGCCTGCCAGGCGGGCCAGGAGAGCAGGCCGGGGGCGACGCGGTGGCTGGTGGTGAGGAGGACGACGCGGCCGGGACCGGCGGCGGGGGTGGGGACGGCTTCGGGACTCGTTGCGTTCACCCCCCGAACGTAACCCACCCCGCCGACCCCGCCCCGAGTTGTCCACAGGCCCCGGAGCGCGGTCGTACCGGAGCGGGTCGGGGCCGGGTGCGGGCGGGTTTTCCACAGGCTCGGCGGGGTGGCCCGGAAGCGTGCAGACTTTCTCGTGTCCGGCCGTCGGGTGCCGGGCGGACCCGGCGCGTCGGGCCCGCCCGGGACCGGACGGGGCCGACCGGACAGGACCGACCGGACGGACCGGACCGGGTCGGGTCGGGTCGGGGTCGGACGGACCGCGGAAAGGGCCGGGCGTGGCCGTCGCGTCCGTCAGGCCGGTTGCGGCGTCTCCGCGGGCTTGGTCACGTCCCGGACCCACGGCGTCTTCGCGTCGACCCGGCTCACCTTCCGCGCGTCCCAGTCCCCGTAGCGCGGGTTGACGTCGACGTCGAGGGCGCGGGACGCCTTGGAGAGGGTGTCCCAGAAGGCGGGCTGGCTGGTGTCCATGCCGAGGCGGGCGGCGAGCTTCTGCGCCTCGACCTGGACGCGCAGGTTCTCGTCGAGGCGCTGCGGCGGCACGCCGTACTGCTGAAGCCAGGTCGTCTCCAGGGCCTTCGCGCCGCCCGCCTGCCGCTCCAGGTCGGTGCGCAGGGCCTGGACCTCCTTGCGGCTGACGGTGACGCCCTCGTCCTCGGCGGCCCGGTGCAGGACCCGGTCGAGGACCATGCCGTGCAGGGTGTCGCGGGTGAGGCCGCCGGTCTGGGTGAGGGCCTGGGCGTACTGGGTGTCGTCGGAGACGGCGGCGCGCTGGGCGGAGCGGACCTCGTCCACCCGGTTCTCCAGCTGCGCGACGGTGATCCGCTGGCCGCCGACGACGGCCGCCGCTCCGGGGTGCGCCTCGTTCCCGCAGGCGGAGAGGAGCGGGGCCGCCGCGGTGAGCGCGGCGGAGAGCAGGAGCGCGGTGCGACGGCGGCGGTGCAAGGGAACCTCCCGAGGAGATTGTGCGACGGTGCACAAAGTCTTGCGGTGATCGATGGTAGGCAGTGGGACGGCTGTGGCCAACCCATTCGACCAACGATTCACCGGGACTTCGGGCACCGCCGCGCCCGCCGCGTCCGCCGCGCCCACCGGGGCGGGGCGGGGCGCCGGTCAGCCGACGAGGGCGACCGGCGCGTCCCAGGCGTTGCGGTCCACGGTGATCGTGAAGCCGCCGCGGGTCTCCTTGCTGTTGGCCATGTACTGGTGGGCCCGGCTGTGCGGGGTGTAGAGCTTCGGGTCCCAGGGCCAGTCGGCGGTGGTGGTGTTCTTCTTGTCCCAGAGCGCGTACCAGAGGTTGCCCGGCAGGTCGGTGCGGTCCTTGGCGGTGGCGACGGCCTTGGCGCTGGAGCTGCTGAAGCCGTAGTAGCCCGCCCGGTAGGTCTTGGCGCGCAGGGTCTTGGTGAAGGAGCGGACGTAGGCCAGGACGGCGTCGTTGCACGCCGTGTTCGCGACGTCGTACGGCTCCATGTCGAGGTAGATCGGGCTGCCGGTCCTCATGCCGAGTCCGGCGGCCTTGGCGACGGCGTCGGCGGCATCCTTGGCGCCGAGGGAGACGGCGGTGGCGGCGGTCAGCTTCTCGGGGCTGGAGCCGGTCTGGCAGGGCGGCTGGGCGCCGACGTAGAGCGGGATCAGCTTCCAGCCGGCGGAGTTGACGGACTTCACCCAGGACGCGGTCAGGTTGGGCTGGGCGCAGCCGCGGTTCTTGCCACCGATGTAGACGGCGGCGCCGCCGTAGAAGCCGTCCGTCTTCCACGCCTTCATCGCGGCGAGGGAGGGGGCGGTGCAGGCGTCGAAGGCGCGGCCGGTGTACGTCTTCTGCGCGGGCCAGGCGGCCGGGGCGGCCATGGAGGTCTGGGCGGCGATGCCGGCGCCCGCGACCACGGCGGCGCCCGCGACCGCCCAGGTGACGTATCTGCGTTTCCTCGACTGCCGGTGCTCGGCCATGGCGTTCCCCACCCCTGTCGTCCGCGGCGCGCGTCGTCCGCGGCGCCGGTCCCTGTGCCGCCGGTCCCCCTGAACCGGCATCGCACGGTACCCCGTGACCGTCCGTGGCCTACTCTTGCCCCCTGGCCACTCGGGGGGACGGGGATCGGGGATGACGACAGTGACAGCGGTACCGGAGAAGCGGCTGGAGGCGGGCTGGGGCGAGCGCGTGGGCTGGACGGTCCTCGCGTGGTTCTCGTTCGGGCTCCTGGTGTGGGTGCCGTTCCTCTACATCGCGATCCGGCGGGGGCGCGCCTCCGACTGGACGGCGCTCGGCGCGTTCGGTCTGTACGAGGCCGTGACCATCCCGTGGATGGCGACGGACGACAGCCCCGACGGCGACGAGTTCATGGGGCTCGCGATCCTGGTCGCACTGATCACGGCGGCGCTGATGCTGCTGTTCGCGATGTTCGAGAAGCGGACCCGGCCGGTGGCGTACAGCGCCGCGCAGCACCAGGGGCACCCGTACCAGCAGCAGGGCTACCCGTACGGCCGCTGACAGCGACGCCGGCGGGAACGCCGGTCGCGGCTCAGTCGGCGCGGAAGCGGCCGGGGGCCTTCGTCGGGGTGCCGCCCGTGGGGAGCTTCTGGTCGGGGCAGGCGGTGAGGACCTTCGTCATCGCCGCCTTCTCGGCGTCCGTGACCCACAGCTCGTACTTCTTCTTCACCGCGACCTGCGCCGCCACGTACGCGCAGCGGTAGCCCTTGTTCGGCGGGAGCCAGGTCGCGGTGTCGCCGTCGCCCTTGGAGCGGTTGGTGCTCGCGTCGACGGCGATCAGGTTCAGCGGGTCGTTGGCGAGGGCGATGCGTTTGCCCGCGTCCCAGTACTTCGCGCCCTTCTGCCAGGCGTCGGAGAGGGCGACGACGTGGTCGATGTCGACCTGGCTGCGTCCGCGCCGGTAGGTGATGTCCTTGCCGGAGTAGGGATCGGACTCCAGGACGCCGTACGTCACCTTGCAGGTGCCGCCGGTGGACCGGACGTCCTCCAGGTCGCGGCGGAGGATGTCGTCGCGGGTGTCGCAGTCGTTGGAGTCGGTGTCCGCCCAGGGGGTGCCGAAGCGGTCCCGGTCGTAACCGGTGCGCGGCGCGCGGCCCTTGACGGGCAGCGACCGGGCCGCGCTCAGGGCCGGACCCCCCTTGCCCCCGGTGCCGCCGGTGTCCCCGGTGGACTGCGCCGGTCCGGCCGAGCCGGGTCCGGCCAGGTCCTCCTCGCAGCCCGCGGCGGCGGCGCATGTCAGCAGTACGACGGCGGCCGCGGCCGCCCCACCCCTCAGACGCCTCACGCGCCCCTCCCCTGTCACGTCCCTGTCATGCCGTGCTCCCGGCGGCCCTCGCCCGGTATCAGGCGGCTTCCCCCGCCCGGCTCCGGTACACCGTAGTCCCGGCCCGGCCCGCTCAAGTGGCAAATCACCCCGAGCCGGGCATATCGTCGGTAGGGAGTCGTCACCGGAAGGACTTCCGCATGGGCATCTTCGACAGGTTCAAGAACCAGGGCCGGGACAAGGCCAGGGACATGTCCGACACCGCCGAGCAGAAGATCAACGAGAAGACCGGCAACAAGTACGAATCGCAGGTCGACTCCGCGCAGCAGCAGGCGCACCGGCGGATGGGCATGGACGAGGAACGGCCGCCCGAGCAGCAGCAGTAGGCGAGGGCGGACCGGGCCACCGCGAGCCCGCACGGAATCCGCGAAGGGGGCGGCGGCCACCGGACATCTCCGGTCGGCCACCGCCCCCTTCGCCGTGCATGCACCCGGCTCGCCGCGCAGGCACTCGACTCGCCGCGCACGCACCGGCTCACCGCGCACGCACGGGCTCACCGTTCACGGCACCGGCTCACCGTGCACGCACCCGGCCAGGGTTACGCCCCCGGCACCGAGGTCAGGAACTCGCCCACCCAGCCGAGCAGTTCGCGGCCGACCAGCGGCTTGCCGCCGACCTTCGCGGTCTTCGGGCGCGGCACCAGGATCTGGTGCGAGGTCGGCTTGATGACCGAGCCGGGATACAGCCGCTTGAGGCGCAGCTCCTGCGACTCGCGCAACTCCACCGGCGCGAAACGGACGTTGGCGCCCTGGAGGACGATCTCCCCCACCTCGCAGGCCCGCGCCAGCATCCGCAGCGCGGCCACCAGCAGCAGGTTCTCCACCGGCTCGGGCAACTTGCCGTAGCGGTCGGTGAGTTCCTCGCGGACGGCCTTGATGTCCTCCTCCGAGTTCGCGGAGGCGATCGCCCGGTACGCCTGGAGGCGCAGCCGCTCGCCGGGCGCGTAGTCGTGCGGGACGTGCGCGTCGACGGGCAGCTCGATCTTGACCTCCAGCGGCGGCTCCTCCTCGACGCCGCCGCTCTCCAGCTGGCGCCGGTAGTCCGCGACGGCCTCGCCGACCATCCGGACGTACAGGTCGAAGCCGACGCCCGCGATGTGGCCGGACTGCTCGCCGCCGAGGAGGTTGCCCGCGCCGCGGATCTCCAGGTCCTTCATCGCGACGTACATGCCCGCGCCCATCTCGGTGTGCTGGGCGATGGTGGCGAGCCGCTCGTGCGCGGTCTCCGTGAGCGGCTTCTCCGGCGGGTAGAGGAAGTAGGCATAGCCGCGCTCGCGGCCCCGGCCGACGCGGCCGCGCAGCTGGTGGAGCTGGGAGAGGCCGAAGTTGTCGCCGCGCTCGACGATCAGGGTGTTGGCGTTGGAGATGTCGATGCCGGACTCCACGATCGTGGTGGAGACGAGGACGTCGAACCGCTTCTCCCAGAAGTCGACCACGACCTGCTCCAGGGCCGACTCGGACATCTGGCCGTGCGCGGTCGCGATGCGCGCCTCGGGCACGATCTCCCGCAGCCGGGCGGCGGCCCGGTCGATGGACTCGACCCGGTTGTGGATGTAGAACACCTGGCCCTCACGCAGGAGTTCACGCCGGATCGCGGCGCCGATCTGCTTCTGCTCGTAGGGGCCGACGAAGGTCAGCACCGGGTGGCGCTCCTCCGGCGGGGTGGTGATCGTGGACATCTCGCGGATGCCGGTGACCGCCATCTCCAGGGTGCGCGGGATGGGCGTGGCGGACATGGTGAGGACGTCGACGTTGGCGCGGAGCTTCTTCAGCTGCTCCTTGTGCTCGACGCCGAACCGCTGCTCCTCGTCGACGATGACGAGGCCGAGGTCCTTGAACTTCGTCTCGGAGGCGAACAGGCGGTGGGTGCCGATGACGACGTCCACGGAGCCCTCGCGAAGGCCCTCCAGGACGGCCTTCGCCTCGGTGTCGGACTGGAACCGCGACAGGGCCCGCACCTTCACCGGGAACTGCGCGTACCGCTCGCTGAACGTGCCGAAGTGCTGCTGCACGAGCAGCGTCGTCGGCACCAGGACGGCGACCTGCTTGCCGTCCTGGACGGCCTTGAAGGCGGCGCGGACGGCGATCTCCGTCTTGCCGTAGCCGACGTCCCCGCAGATCAGGCGGTCCATCGGGACCGACTTCTCCATGTCCTCCTTGACCTCGGCGATCGTGGTGAGCTGGTCGGGGGTCTCCGCGTACGGGAAGGCGTCCTCCAGCTCGCGCTGCCACGGCGTGTCACCGCCGAAGGCGTGTCCGGGGGCCGCCATGCGGGCGCTGTACAGCTTGATCAGGTCGGCGGCGATCTCCTTGACGGCCTTCTTGGCGCGGGCCTTGGTCTTCGTCCAGTCGGCGCCGCCGAGCCGGTGCAGCGTGGGGGCCTCCCCGCCGACGTACTTGGTGATCTGCTCCAGCTGGTCGGTGGGGATGTAGAGGCGGTCGCCGGGCTGGCCGCGCTTGGCGGGCGCGTACTCGACGACGAGGTACTCGCGGGTGGCGCCCTGCACGGTGCGCTGGACCATCTCGATGTAGCGGCCCACGCCGTGCTGCTCGTGCACGATGTAGTCGCCCGCCTCCAGGGTGAGCGGGTCGATGGTCTTGCGGCGGCGGGCCGGCATCCGGGCGCCGTCCTTGCCCGCGGCCTTCTGCCCGGACAGGTCGGTCTCCGTGAGGACGGCCAGGCGCAGCCCCTGGTCGACGAAGCCGTGGTCGATGGAGCCGCACGACACGTGCACCAGGGACGGCGAGAGCGCGCCGAGGTCGGTGTCCAGGCGGGCCGGGACGCCCTCGCCGCCGAGGACCTCGACGGTGCGGGCGGCCGGGCCGTGCCCCTCGGTGACGAACACGACGCGCCAGCCGTCGGCGAGCCAGCCCTTGGTGTCGGCGAGGGCCTTCGCGGTGTCGCCGCGGTAGGTGTCGGGGGCGTGCATGCCGAACTGGACGGTGTCCGCCTCCAGTTCGAGGTCGGCGGCGAACGGCGACACCGACCACCACATCATGTCCAGCTCGCGCGCCCGGTCACGGACGTCGGCGAGGGACCACAGGGAGGCCGCGCCGACGTCGATGGGCGCCTCGCCGCCGCCCGCGGTCGCCGCCCACGACGCCTGGAGGAACTCCTGCGAGGTGGCGACCAGGTCGGTGGCGCGGGTCCGCACCCGCTCCGGGTCGCAGACGACCGTCATCGCGCCCTTCGGCAGCACGTCGAGGAGCAGCTCCATGTCGTCCACCAGGACCGGCGCCAGGGACTCCATGCCCTCCACGGCGATGCCCTCGGCGATCTTCCCCAGCAACTCGCCCAGTTCCGGATGCTGTTCGGCGAGGACGCGGGCGCGTTCCCGTACGTCGTCGGTGAGGAGCAGCTCGCGGCAGGGCGGCGCCCACAGGCCGTGCTCGGCGACCTCCAGGGAGCGCTGGTCGGCGACCTTGAAGTAGCGGATCTCCTCGACGTCGTCGCCCCAGAACTCCACCCGCAGGGGGTGCTCCTCGGTGGGCGGGAAGACGTCGAGGATGCCGCCGCGTACGGCGAACTCGCCGCGCTTCTCCACCAGTTCGACCCGGGCGTACGCGGCGGCGGCCAGCGCCTCGACGATCGCGCCGAGGTCGGCGTCCTGGCCGCTCCTCAACGCCACCGGCTCCAGGTCGCCGAGCCCCTTGACCTGCGGCTGGAGCACCGAGCGGACGGGGGCGACGACGACCGAGACCGGGCCCGTCTCCGGGTCGTCCGGGCGGGGGTGGGTCAGGCGGCGCAGGACCGCGAGACGGCGCCCGACGGTGTCGCTGCGCGGGCTGAGGCGCTCGTGCGGCAGCGTCTCCCAGGACGGGTAGTCCACGACGCCGTCCGGCGGCAGCAGGGTGCGCAGCGCGGCGGCCAGGTCCTCGGCCTCCCGCCCCGTCGCGGTGACCGCGAGCACCGTACGGCCGGTCTCCCGCGCGAGGGCGGCGATCGCGAAGGGGCGGGCCGCGGGGGGACCGACCAGGTCGAGGTGCCGGCGGTGGCCGTCGGCGGCCGCGGGGATCGCTTCCGTCAGGGCGGGGTCCTTGAGTACGGCGTCGAGCAGACCGTGGAGGGTCATGGAGGGGGTGTCTTCCGTCCGGGGCGGGGTGGATTACGTGGGTGGACAACGCGAACGGCCCGACGCGTGTCACGGGCCGGGGGTGTCCAGGGTACGACCTGGCGTCCCGGGGCGCCGGGTCGTACCCCGGGTGGCCCCGGCCCGGGGGCTGCCGCCCGTGCCCCCGCTGGGCCCCGCTTCTGGGGGCTGGCGCCCGGCCCTGGCTCGGGCTGCCGCCCCGTCCCGCCACTTGGGGTCCCGCTTCTGGGGGCCGCCCCCAGACCCCCGCAGTCGGCCCTGAACGGGCCTCGTCCTCAAACGCCGGTCCGGATACTCCAGACATACCACTCTGGAGTGATCACAGGTGAGCACCCTTGCCGCCCCGCTCGTCCGCCCTCACGGGAATGTCTTGGTCCCCACACGGACATGACGACTACACCCCGGAACTTTCTCGCGGGCACGGTCCACACCGAGACCCTGCGGGGTGTGCGGTGTGTCCGGCTGTCCGTGATGACGGACGAGACGACCAGCCCCGAGAGGCAGCGCGAAGCCGACGACATTGCGGCGGCAGCCCTCGGAATCAGCTTCGGCGAGGGTGACGCGCTCCGCGAAGCCGTCGACCTGGACGCAGGGGCGTGAGGCAGAGCGCGGGGAGATCACACCGCCCATGAGTAACCGGCCCGTCCGCGGGTCGCCGAAGCGGGTTGTAAGCCCGTGTGATCTCCCCACCATGTCCGGACCGGCCGAGCCGGCGAGGACGACCAAGCCCACTGACCCAACGGTAGAGGTGCGCGGTACTGGCCCCGGATCGGGGATATCGGCCGCAGAGTTCTCCGGTTCAAGTCCGGGGGTGGGCACGCAACGACGAACACCAGGACGACGACCAGGGGGTGAGCATGCGGTGTGTTGACTGCACCGAGCCCGCTACTCACCGGGGCCGCTGCGAGGTTCACCACCAGGTCTACGAACGGCGTGCTTCGGTACGTGCTCGGCGGGTCCGCCGGGCGGTGCTGGTCCGGGTGTTCTCGGGGGCCGCTCGGTTCCGTGCTCTGGTCGGTGCCCGTGGTGGTGCCAGGTGTGCGCGGTGCGGGTCGCTCGTCCTCGCGGACGTGGTGGACGTGGACCATGTGCAGCCGCTCGCCCTCGGTGGCGAGGACACGGACCGGAACGTGCAGCCGCTGTGCCATGGCTGCCACAAACTCAAGACCCGTGACGAATTTGAGGCCCAGTCGCCCCCCTGCTGATATGCGCTCAACGGCTCGACCACCAAGCGGCGCCCGTTCCCGCGGCTGTAGTGACCAGCGCGACGAACCATGCAGGTACACGTTGAATGACCACATGTACGGGTCCACAGCGCATTTCGAACTGTGGCGGGTCATTGTCCTTCGGCATCACTGAGGCCTTTCTGTTTGCCTGAGAAAGGACGCTAAACCCGAGCGTTTCGAAGCAGACACCACGCGACCGGATGTGTCAGAAACTGTTCGCAGTTGGACTCCCGATGACGGGACACTCGGCCCGCCGCTACCACCTTGCTATGCAGACCGAAACCGATGCGACGATTTCACTGCACGCCACAGCGTGAGTGTGGTACCTGCTCGCGTCACATCGTTGGAGGCGGTTCCCGTACCGCGTAGGCGCGCCTTGCCTGCTCAGTCGCCGGCCGCTCTGCGGAACGTCACCGCGACGTGAACCAAGCCGCGAGCCCGCTTCCTGCGGCCGTGGTGAGCGGCTAGCCATCTGGGGAGGCGCTGAATCGTCACGTGCAGTCCACGGAAGCGGAGTTCGAGTTCGGGGCTTTGGTCGCTATCCGTCATTCGCTGCATGCCCCTCATTCAGCCGCACGTGTGGAGGTATTGCTACGCCAGACCGAGTCCCATTTAGGTCCCACTTTTAGGCAGGCATCAGCGTCCCCTGTGGGGTATCTGCAAATGTTGGGCAGCATGTCAACCCAAAATCAGTCCCATATCGGTCCCACATTGGCGGCCCGCCCTCGCTGGAGGTGACCCCCTGTGCCTCGTAAGCCCCGCCCCCTTGCTCGGTACCCGGTTGCCCGGAACTCACTACCGGCGGACGCTGCCCCCAGCGCGCCAAGGAAGCGGAGCAACAGCGCGGGACGACCACGGCCAAGGGATACGGGGTCAAGTGGGAGCGCATCCGCCGCCGCTACCTGTACGCGCATCCGTGGTGCGTGCTGTGTAGCAAGACAGCGACCGTCGCTGACCACTTTCCCGAGTCGCGCCGTGCTCTGGTCGCCAAGGGCGTCAACGATCCGGACGCGTTCTCTATGAACGGTGCACTTCGGGCCAAGATTGTCTCCGGGTTCCGTCGGCTCGGTGGCGGTGGACTCGACTCCTGGTCAATGAGATAGCCGGGAAGCGCGCCACCATGTGGAACCGGGTCCCGCTGCTGGACGCGGGGCAGCGGCTCGACGGCACGGACGTGCTGCCGCTCACGACGGAACCGAGCGGCAAGGCGACCGGTGACATCTACGCCGTGCGTTTCGGCTCCTCCGAGGCGGACGCCGGAGTGTCCGGGCTGACCAACGGCGGAGTTCAGGCAACCGACCTGGGCGAGCCACACGACAAGCCCGTCTACCGGACTCGCATCGACTTCTCCTGCGGTCTCGCGCTGTTCGGCGGGAAGGCCGCCGCACGCCTGACAGGCGTTGCGAACGGCTGACAGCGCTCACGGTTATGCCCCGTACTCACTTCCCCTTCCGGGAGGTTGAGTGCGGGGCCTTTCCAGTTCTGGTGGTGCTTCAGATGGCCTCTGGCGAGCTGGTCCGGGTTGACTGATCGGAGTTGCCCGGCTACGGCGGGGGCATACGCTTGACGTGAGGTGAGTGCCGATGTCCACAGGGTTGGCAGACAACGTCAAGAAGTTCCGCCGTACGGCCGGACTGAGCCAAGAGGGCTTGGCTGAAGCGGCGGATCTCTCGCTGAGCACCGTGCGCAAGGCCGAGCAGGGCGGGCACGTCAGCATGGACACGCTTGCTGCCCTGGCCCGCGCACTGGGGGTCTCGACGTCTGCCTTATTCACCACCGAGGCTCCGACGTCCGTACTGGGCACCGAGGATGAGGCGAACCGGCGGTACCTGGCGGAGCTGAGGCGGGCTCTCATGCCCCCGGTCGGGCTCTCGGTGCCGCTTGCTGAACCCGGTGAAGCAGGGGAAGTCTCCGCCATCCGGCAAGGCGTGCAGGACGGTCACGCGCTCTATCAGGCCGACCGGTACACGTCCGTCGCGCGGAAGTTGCCCGGTCTGCTGCGCTCCTCCGAAGCCGCCGTTGCCACCCTCGAAGGCGAGGAGCAGCAGCACGCCACGATTGCTCGGGCTCACGCGCTGCTGCTCACAGGCAAGTACCTGACGCAGGTCCGGCAGTACGACATGGCCTATTTCGCGCTCGCCGAGGCCATCCGCCTTGCCCGCGAGACCGGCCAGACTCAGTTGGCGGCAACGGGAGTCGTGGGGCTGTGCTGGCTCCTGCTGCGAGAGGACCGGTTCGACGAGTCCGAACAACTCGCAGCGCAGACGGCACAGGAGATCGAACCGCGCATGTCCGAAGCTACCCCCGCGAACCTCGCCGTGTGGGGTGAACTCTGGCTGAGGGTCGCGGCGGCATCAGTGCGCAACAACCGGCCGGACGTGGCGCAGGAAGCGCGCAGGATGGCACGGACCGCAGGGGGTGCGCTGGACGGTGAACACGTCGATTTCCCCGCGCACTGGAGTGCGTTCGGCCCCGTCACTGTTGAGGCGAAAGCTGTTGAGGACCTGTCTCTGATCGGCGATGCGCGGGGCGTGCTGCGCCGGGCCGACGACGGGCCGCTCAGTGGCAAAGCCGTGCGGAACTACGGGACGTTGAGCACTAACAACTGGGGACGGCACCGGCTGGACGTCGCCCGCGCTCACGTCGTGCTCGGGTCGCACCAGGACGCCATGGACGAGCTGACCCGTATCCGTCGTACAGCCAGTGAGTGGATGACCCATCAGCCCATGGCCCGGCGCGTGATGGAAGACATCCTCAAGACCCGCAAGCGGACACTGACGGAAGAAATGCGCAGCATGGCGGCTCATCTCCGGGTCGCCGGGTAGTTGCTGCGGAGCGTGGTACTTCGGCTGCTCAAGGCACTGAACTACTTCTGTGAGCAGGTGGATTGAGCTTCTGAGCGCCCGTAGGTTCCCTCTACCGAGGAGCCATCAGAGGGGGCCGAAGCAATGCGCAGAACGGACAGCGACCGGCAGCGACGGCAGGACCTTGCCGAGATCCCTCCAGGGCACCATGTGCGGTTGCTGCCCTGGACGACGGACGGCAAGCGGTGCCTGCTGAGCACGGACAACGCGGGCGGTTACCTGTCCCGGCTCGCCGACGAGATGGAGTCCATTCAGCTTGCGATGGGCTCGGAAGTGCTGGAGCACGCAGGCAAAGTGCTCGACGACCAGACGGCGTCGACTGGAGAGTTGAGGTACGCCGGGGTTCGTCTCGCCGAGTGCCTGCGGGACGCGCTGAGGGTGGCCGAGTCGCGCGGAATGCGCCTGCCCGTGCCGGAGGACGTCGAAGACGACGAGAACGACTCCGACAGCCCCGCTGAGGCAGTT
This sequence comes from Streptomyces sp. NPDC091281, assembly GCF_044757425.1. NCBI lineage: Bacteria > Bacillati > Actinomycetota > Actinomycetes > Kitasatosporales > Streptomycetaceae > Streptomyces > Streptomyces sp. NPDC091281. Next base: position 122,557 of record NZ_JBIVUY010000004.1, read on the forward strand.
GGGTGACTACCGCCCCGGAGCGGTCCCAGATCGCTGTCAGGGAGCCCCACCGGACGTGCGCCGAGAGCATCAGGAAGCATCCCCTCCCACTAAATTCACTCAGCTACTGCGGGCTTTGTATCGGGCACCGGTCCATCTGGTGTGACGGGTGCTGCGGATTCGGTGGGTGTCAGCTCTGCGGATGGACCGAGAAACGCCCCTGCCCCGTATGCGTTGGTGGCAGCGCGGAACCTGTCCGCTGGTGACTCCGGCCCGCTGAGGACGGCCCGAGCAAGGCTCAGCCGGTCGGACGCCCCGCATGTGCGTCCATATCCCCGTGACGCATGGGCGGGGTCCCGTTCCTCTATCTCATCCCCCAAAGCCGAGAGCACGTTTTGGCGTGCCCGCACAACGAGGAGACGTCTTGCACAGTGACATTGACCTGACCAACCCGCCCGCTCGGCGCATCGGCGCTCTCGCGCTGATCAGGAACGAGAGCGGAGCGGTCCTCATGGTCAAACCGTCCTACAAGGACGGGTGCATCCTGCCAGGAGGCGCAGCGCACAGCGACGAACCCGCACACGAGGCGTGCGCCCGTGAAGTGACCGAGGAGACCGGGCTTGCCAACTTCCGGCCGGGCCGGTTGCTCCTGGTCGACTACATTCCGCGCGACGAGGAGACCGGCGTCACCGAGGGATACAACCTCGTCTTCGACGGCGGGACCCTGCCGAACACGGCGGCCGTCACCCTGCCCGAGTCGGAAGACGGCAAAGAGCCGGAACTGACCGCCTACCGATGGGTGCAGCCGCACACCCTGAACACCTTCACCGAACCGCACCAGGAAAGCCGCGTCCGCCGGGCACTCGCCGTTCTCGACGGCTTCGGGCCCGCGCAGTTCCTCTGCGAGGGCAAGTCGGTGACGGCGGACAACCGGTAATGGGAATCGCCAAGCGAACCGTAGCGGCGGCGCAGGCAGCCATCGAGCGGGACCGGACGAACGGCACACCGCAGAACACGCAAGAGGCACTCGCGGACCGGCACGTGCGCACCCACACGCCGGAAAGCCCCTACCCCAACGAGACCGACGAGACCGACGACGACAACGGCACCGAGACAGCGTCGTAGCACCGGTTCGAGTTGAGCCCCGTCCATGCACCTCCCCCGGCGCATTGGACGGGGCTTGCGCATGGTCTCGGCACCAGCTTCCCGTCAGCTGAGTCCCGAGCCGCACCGACACCAGGCGGCAGACATCGTCACCGCTGTAAAGTCGTCGTTCAGCGACCGAACAGACACGGAAGCGCCCCGTCCCGCCACTTGGGGTCCCGCTTCTGGGGGCCGCCGCCCCCAGACCCCCGCAGTCGGCCCTGAACGGGCCTCGTCCTCAAACGCCGGACGGGCTGAGTTGACCGGGCGTCGGCCTCGGAGGGGCAAGGTGGGACCACACCCGCCGGACAGACCCGGTGGCCCCCCCAGACACGAACCGGCGCCGAGCACACCCCCGTGGGTGCTCGGCGCCGGGAAGGGAGCCCTGGGTGACCCTTGCGGGGTCAGTCCGTGGCGATGGCGTTCAGGACGTTCATGCGGCCTGCCCGGAAGGCCGGGATGAGGGCGGCGAAGAGGCCCACGAAGGCCGAGGCGATGAAGACGCCCACGATGGTCGGCCAGGGGATGTCGAGGACGGTGAGGCCCTCCAGGGCGAGGAGCTGCTGGGCGGTGGCGCCCCAGCCGAGGCCGAGGCCCAGGCCGAGCAGGGCGCCGAAGAGGGCGATGACGACCGACTCCAGACGGATCATGCGCCGCAGTTGGCGGCGGGAGAGGCCGATGGCGCGCATGAGGCCGATCTCGCGGGTCCGCTCGACCACCGAGAGGGCGAGGGTGTTGACGACGCCGAGCACCGCCACGATGATCGCGAGCGCCAGCAGGCCGTAGATCAGGTTGAGGAGCTGCCCGATCTGGTCCTTCAGTTCCTGCTTGTAGTCGGTCTGGTCCCGGACGGTGTACTGCGGGTAGTCGTGCAGCGACGCCTTGAGCGCGGTGTACGCGGCGTCCTGCTGCCCGTCCTTGGCGGTGGCGAAGACGAGCTGGTCGAGCGGCATCCGGTCGGCCGGTACGTACTTCGCGGCGGTGGCGATCGACACGTACATGGCGCCCTTGTCGATGACGACCTCGTCGCTGGTGACGGCGCGGACGGTGAGGGTCGCGGTGGTGCCGTCCTTGAAGTCGACGCCGACCTTGGAGCCGACGGTGATGCCGTGCTTCTCGGCGAAGCCCTCGAAGACGGACATCGAGCCGGGGCGGTAGGCGTCGGCGAGGTTCCCGGCGACGGTCTCGGTGGCGACGTCGCTGGCGTACGACGGGTCGGCCGCGTTGAGGGTCTCGTTCTTCGAGGTCCGGCCGTCGGGGGTGGTGAGGGAGGCGTCGAGCAGCTTGTACTGCGTGACCCGCTCCAGGCCGGACGTCTCCTTGATCGCCGTGACGGCCTGCGGGGTGATGAGCTGCCCGCTGTCGCTCTGGATGATGAAGTCGGTGCCGACGCTCTTGTCGAGCTGGTCGGTGGCCGAGGCGACCATGGAGGAGCCGACCACGGACAGGCAGGCGACGAGCGCCAGGCCGATCATGAGGGCGGCGCCGGTCGCGCCGGTGCGGCGCGGGTTGCGCAGGGCGTTGCGCTCGGCCATCCGTCCGACCGGGCCGAAGACCCGCAGCACGACCACGCCCAGCACGCGGACCACGGCACCGGCCAGCAGCGGGCCGATCACCACCAGCCCGATCAGGCTCAGCACCACGCCGAGGCCCAGCCAGAGCGAGCCCTGGCTCGCCTTGTCAGCGGCGGAGGCGAGATAGAGGGCGCAGCCGCCGCCCCCGGTGAGGACCAGGCCGAGGACGGCCCGTACGGCTCCGGCCCGCGCGTCGGCGGGGGCGCCCGCGTCGCGCAGCGCGGCCATCGGGGAGACCTTGCCGGCCCGGCGGGCGGGCAGCCAGGCGGCGAGGACGGTGACGACCACGCCGAGGACCAGGCCGACCACCGGGGTGGTCCAGGCGACGGTGAGGTCGTCGGTGGAAAGGTTCATCCCGGCCGCGCTCATCAGCTTCATCAGGCCGACGGCGATCCCGACGCCCGCGGCGACGCCGACCAGCGAGCCGACCACGCCGAGCAGCAGCGCCTCGGCGAGGACCGAGCGGTTGACCTGCTTGCGGCTGGAGCCGATGGCCCGCATCAGGCCGATCTCGCGGGTCCGCTGGGCGACCAGCATGGAGAAGGTGTTGATGATGAGGAAGATGCCGACGAGGAACGCGATCCCGGCGAAGCCGAGCATGGCGTACTTGATGACGTTCAGGAACTCGCCGACGTCCTTCTGGTTGGCGTCGGAGACCTCCTTGGCGGTCTGCACCTTGACGTCGGTGCCGAGGGCGGTGACGACGTTCTTCTTGAGCTGCGCGTCGGAGACCCCGGCGGCGGCGGTGACGTTGACGTTGGTGAAGACACCGGAGGCGCCGACCAGGGTCTTCTGGGCGGTCGGGGTGTCGAGGTAGAAGATGGCGGCGCCGGGGTTGGTGACCTGGAAGGCGGCGATGCCGGAGATCTTCGCGGTGTGGGTGCCGACGGCGCTGATCACGCCCAGTTCGTCACCGAGCTTCAGGTGGTGCTTGTCGGCGGTGTCCGCGTCGACCATGACCTGGTCGGCACCCTTCGGGGCCGCACCCTCGGTGATCTTCATGGTGCGGGCGTCCTGGGAGTTCCAGCTGCCCACGATGGTGGGGCCGCCGCTGGTGGGCGACAGGCTGTCCTTGCCGGCGTCGACGACGGTGACGGAGGTGGAGAACACGGTCCCCTCCGCGGCCTTCACGCCCCGCGCCCCGCGGACCTCGCCGACCACGGCGGCCGGGAGGACCGGCGGGCGGCCGGTGCCGGAGGTGGTCTCCCCGGTGTCGGAGGCGCCCTTGGGGGTCACCGTGACGTCGGAGGAGGTCGCGGCGAAGAGCTTGTCGAACGTCGTGTTCATGGTGTCGGTGAAGACCAGCGTCCCGCAGACGAAGGCCACCGACAGCAGGACCGCCACGGCCGACAGCGCCATGCGTCCCTTGTGCGCGACGAAGTTGCGCCGCGACGTCTTCCATACGGTCATGGTCATGACGTCCGTCCCCGGGCGTCGAAGTCCTTCATGCGGTCCAGGACCTGCTCGGCGGTCGGCTGGTGCATCTCGTCGACGATCCGGCCGTCGGCGAGGTAGAGCACGCGGTCGGCGTACGAGGCGGCCACCGGGTCGTGGGTGACCATGACGATGGTCTGGCCCAGCTCGTCCACGGACCGGCGCAGGAAGCCGAGGACCTCGGAACCGGCCCGTGAGTCGAGGTTGCCGGTCGGCTCATCGCCGAAGATGATCTCGGGGCGGGCGGCGAGGGCGCGGGCCACGGCCACGCGCTGCTGCTGGCCGCCGGAGAGCTGGGTGGGCCGGTGCCGGAGCCGGTCGGCGAGACCGACGGTCTCCACCACCCGGTCCAGCCACGGCTTGTCGGGCTTGCGGCCCGCGATGTCCATCGGCAGCGTGATGTTCTCCAGGGCGTTCAGGGTGGGCAGCAGGTTGAACGCCTGGAAGATGAACCCGATCCGGTCGCGCCGGAGCTGGGTCAGCTTCTTGTCCTTGAGGCCGGTGATCTCCGTCTCGTCCAGGTAGATCTGCCCGGAGGTGACGGTGTCGAGCCCGGCGAGGCAGTGCATCAGGGTGGACTTTCCGGACCCCGAGGGGCCCATGATCGCGGTGAAGCGGCCACGGGCGATGTCCACGTCGACATGATCGAGGGCGACGACGCGGGTCTCCCCGGACCCGTACGCCTTGACGACCTGCCGCGCCCTTGCGGCGACGGCCGTACGCCCTCCAGTGCCCCCGTGCCTGGGAATGGTCACAGCCGAAGTCACGGTATGTCTCCTAAGTCGGAAGTAAGGAACGTGTTCGGGACGCACGGAGCCCCGCCGGACGCCTCCTGCGGGCCACCCGGCCGATTCCGGCCCGTGCGGTGTGCGGTGCAGCTCTGTGCGGTGTGCGGTGCTGCGCTCTCGCGTGGTGCTGTGTGGTGCTGTGTCGAAGAGTCTGGCGGTGGAGGCGGGTCCCGCGCGCTGGTGCACGGGCCCCTCTTCGTGGGGGGTTAACCCCCCCTCCGGTCGGTGGGGGCACCCCGCCCCCAGCGGCATAAAGCCAGGTTAAGGACGGGAACGGGGTGTCTCGTCCTCCGCCGGTACGACCCCTCCCCGAGCCGGAGTACGGAGATACCCCTAGGGGCCGTCCACCGCAGGGTGGAGGGGTCCGGGGAGGCCGTCCACCTCCGGCCACCGTCAGGCTCCACCCTCCCGCCGCGTCAGGGTCAAGTGGGAAGCTGTCCGCGGCCGATGGATGCAAGGGGCACGGGAACCGGCGGGAACGGCACAGCAGGTACGGCACGGCGAGGACTGCGGGAGGGGCTTCAGGTGGGCGACACGAGACCGGCGACCCGGCGGGACACGGAGCGGGCGGAGACCGGGCGGCGGGGCGCGGTGGTCGCCGCGCTGATGCTGGCGATGGCGCTGGCCGCGCTGGACTCCACGGTCGTCTCCACGGCCGTCCCGCAGATCGTGGGCGACCTCGGCGGGTTCTCCGTCTTCTCCTGGCTGTTCTCCGGGTACCTGCTGGCCGTCACGGTCACCCTGCCCCTCTACGGCAAGCTCTCCGACACCTTCGGCCGCAAGCCGGTGCTCATCGTGGGCGCGGCCCTGTTCCTGCTCGGTTCGCTGCTGTGCGCGCTGGCCTGGAACATGGGGGCGCTGATCGCGTTCCGGATCGTGCAGGGGCTGGGCGGCGGCGCGTTGCAGGGAACCGTGCAGACCCTCGCCGCCGACCTGTACCCGCTCAAGGAACGCCCGCGCATCCAGGCCCGGTTGTCGACCGTGTGGGCGGTGTCGGCGGTCGCGGGCCCCGGCATCGGCGGCCTGCTCGCGGGCTACGCCGACTGGCGCTGGATCTTCCTCGTCAACCTGCCCGTCGGCGCGGTCGCGTTGTGGCTGATCGTCCGTCATCTGCACGAACCGCGAAGGGAGTCGGCCGGGAAGGCGCGGGTCGACTGGGCGGGCGCGTGCGCGGTGTTCGCCTGCGGCGGGGTGCTGCTGACCGCGCTGGTGCAGGGCGGGGTGGCCTGGCCGTGGTGGTCGGCGCCCTCGCTCGGCCTGTTCGGCGCCGGGATCGTCCTCGTCGGGGTGGTGGTCGCGGTCGAGCGCCGGGCGGCGGAGCCGATCATCCCCGGCTGGGTCTGGCGCCGCCGTACGATCGCCGCGGTCAACCTCGCGCTGGGCGCGCTCGGCCTGCTGATGGTGGCGCCCACGGTGTTCCTGCCGACGTACGCGCAGGCGGTGCTGGAACTGGACCCGGTGTCGGCCGGGTTCGTGCTGTCGGTGTGGACTCTGAGCTGGCCGCTGTCCGCCGCGCTCAGCCAGCACGTGTACCGGCGGATCGGCTTCCGCGACACCGCGCTCCTCGGCATCGGCACGGCGACGGCGGTCCTGCTCGCCTTCCCGTTCCTGCCGTACCCCGGCGCGGCCTGGCAGCCAGCGCTGCTGATGCTGGTGCTCGGCGGCGCGCTCGGCCTCTTCCAACTGCCGCTGCTGGTGGGGGTGCAGTCGACGGTCGGCTGGGCGGAACGCGGCACGACCACCGCGTCGGTCCTCTTCTGCCGCCAGACCGGCCAGACGATCGGCGCCTCGGTCTTCGGCGCCGTCGCCAACGCCGTCCTCGCGTCCCGCCTCGGCGGCACCGGCGACCTCGACTCCGTCGCCCGCGACCTGGAAGCGGGCAGCACCGCCCCCGGAACCCGCCACGCGGTGGCCGAGGCCGTCCACGCGGTGTACCTGGGCGCGGCGGGAGCGGCGGCCCTCGCCTTCCTGGCCCTGCTGGTGCTGGCACCGCGGGTGTTTCCGGTGCGGGGGGAGTGAGGACGAGGCCCCTTGAGGGCCGACAGCGGGGGCCTGGGGGGCGGGAGCCCCCAGCAGCACGCGGACGGACCGGCGCGGGCGGGTGCTACTCCACCCCCCGAGCCGTCAGCACGTTCAGACTGCTCCGCACCGACGCGATCTGCCCCTGCACCTCGTCCCACCGCTCCCCGTGCTCCCGCAGCACCCGCTCCGTCTCCCGCGCGACCCCCTCCGCCCGCACCCGTGCCTCGGCGACGATCTCCGCGGCCCGCCCCCGCGCCTCCTCGTGGGCCCGGCGCCCGGCCGTGCCCGCCGTGGCGACGGCGTGTTCGGCGTCCGCGAGGGCCGCCTCGGCGCGCGCGAGGGCCGCCGCGTGCTCCGCGTCGAGCGCGGCGGTCCGCTCGGCCGCCTCCCGCTCGGCGGCCTCCCACCGCTCGGCCTGCTCCCGCTGCTGCGAGGCGAGCAGTTCGGCGCCGCGCCGGCGGGCCTCCCGGACGAGGGCGAGCGCCGCGCCGCGTCCTTCCCGTACCGCCCGGCGGGCGCCGATCCGTACGCCGTCGGCCTCGGCGCGCGCCCTCAGCATCCGCTCGCGGGCGTACTCCTCGGCGGCCGCCCGGACCCGTTCGCCCTCCTCGCGGGCCGAGCGGCGCAGGTCACGGCCGTGGGCCTGGGCGCGTTCGACCTCGTCGACGCCCGCGCGCCGGGCGCGTTCGCGGACGTCCGCCGCCTCGGTCTGGGCGAGCCGGAACACCGTACGGGCCCGCTCGCCGAGCCCTTCGTACGTCTGGGGGGCGAGTCCGGCGACGGTCTCCCGCAGGGCCGCCGCCCGTGACCGCATCTGTTTGGCGAGCACGGTGAGCCGGGCGGCGCGCTCCCACGCGGCGTCACGGTCGGCGCAGAGCGCGGCGGTGTACGCCTCGACCTGTTCCGGCCGGTAGCCGCGCCCGCGGACGGTCTCGTACCCGGGCGGTGGCACCGGTGTGCCGATCATCCTGAACCCCTTTCCACCGGACGGACGCATACATCATGATTTGGTGCATATCTTGATGTATGGGGTGGAGAGGAACGTAACGCGACACTCCGGCCAGTGGTCACGCACGACCACCCGTACGGGACACGGAAGGGGCCGGGCCCGGTCGCATCCGACCGGGCCCGGCCCCTTCCGTCCTCGTCCCCGTGCGGCTCAGTGGCCGCCGCGGGTCACAGCAGTCCGTCCCACATCTGCTCCAGCAGCACCGACCACCAGCTCTCGGGCGAGCCGAGCGCCGCCGGGTCCAGGGAGGCGAGCTGGGCCTGGAAGTCGACGGTCCAGCGGCCCGCCTGCTCCTGGTTCAGCCCGAACCGCAGCCGCCACATCCGCCCGAGCAGGGCGAGGCAGCGCGCGAACTCGGGGAGCCCGGTGTTCACGAACTGCGGCGGCACGGACCCGCCGCCCGGCCCGGCCTCGACCGGGACGGCGACGATGTTGGCCGTGCCGTACTGCACGCACAGCGCCTTGCCGAAGTCGCTGCCCATGACGAGGTACGAGCCCGCGTCCGGGGCGGGCCGCACGCCGCGTTCGGCCGCCAGCTCTGCCAACGTCGGTACCGGGCGGCCGGGTTGGGCCTGCGCCCAGAAGAACGGGCCCATGTCCAGGGGCAGTCCGGCGACCACCAGGGTGTGCGCCACGACCGGCGGCACGCCCTGCCGGGACACCGCGGCCTGCTCGAACCGGAAGATCCCCGGCCCGAACGCCGCCGCCAGCTCCTGCGCGATCGCCTCCGGCGGCACCGGCGGAGCCGCCTGCACGGGCGGCAGCGGAGCCCGTACGGGTGCGGGGCGCGCGGGACCATCCGCCACCTGGTGCAACTCGCCCTGGTGGGCGAGGAGTTGCCGCATGCCCTGCTGGCGTCCGGCGTGGTCGGCGCCGTACGGGGCGATGCTGGTGATGCGCGCCTGCGGCCACTGCTCACGGATCATCCGCGCGCAGTAGGCGCCCGGCAGTTCGCAGGACTCCAGCTCGGTGTGCAGCTCCAGCACCTGGTCCGGCGGCACGTTCATCGCGCGCAGCTCGTGGAAGATCTGCCACTCCGGGTGCGGGGTGCCGGGCGCCGAGCGGCGGATGACCTGCTGCTCGGACCCGTCCTGCGCGCGGTAGCGCAGCACGGCCTGGTAGCCGGGGCCGACGGTCGGCTGCCCCTGCTGCGGATAGCCGTACGCGGGCGGCGCCCCCGGCACGGGCCCACCGGGCTGCGGCACGGCGCCGGGCGGCACGGCACCCGGCGGCGGCATCGGCGGCCGGGGTGCGCCCGCGACCGGGCCCGGGGCGCCGGGGAAGGCGGGCGCGGGCGGCGGGGGCGCGCCGGGACCGGCCTGCGGCGGGCGGGGTCCGGTGGCGCCGGGGTCGGCGAACATCGTCGGGGCCTGGTGGACCCCGCCGGGCGGCGGGGTGCCGGGTCCGGCGGGCGGGGCGGGCGGCTGGGGGGCCTGCGGGCCGCCGAGCGAGGAGACCAGCTGCGTGGGCACGTACCCCGATCCGCCGGAGCCGCCCGCGGGGGGCGCGCCCGGTCCGGCCGGGGGCGCGGGGGGCGGTGTGGCGCCGGGGCGCGCGCCGGGCGCGCCCGGTGCGCCGGGCGGGGGCGGCGGCGTCGAGCCCCCGCCGCGCGGGCGGCGCGGCGGCGGTTCGGCCTTGCTGGTCGCGGCGTCCGCGATGTCACCGGCGTGCGGCGGCAGCGGGCGCGGCGGGGTGTGCGGACCGGCGGGCGGCTGCGGGGCGCCGCCGTACGAGGGCGGGGGCGTGCCCTGCGGACCCGCGGGCGGCGGCTGCGGGAAGCCGTACGCCTGCGGGCCGGACGGGGGCGGCGTGCCCGGCCCGGACGGGGGTGCGCCGGGGACGGGGGTGCCGTGGACCGGGGTGCCGGGCGCGTGCGGGTCGTCGAGGGTGGGCGAGACCGCCGTCGGCGGGAGTTGGCTGCCGCCCGCGATCAGCGCCGTCTGGGCCTCCGCGAGCGCGGAGGGCGGGGGCGTGTCGTCGTCCGAACCGCTCAGCGGCGGCGCGAACACGGTCGCGGGCAGCGGTACGGAGCCGTCGTCCCGGTTCTCCGGGTCGGCGTTGGTGTCCGTCCCGGCCCACGGGGTCGCCCCGACCGGGGTCCCCACCGGGGTGGCCGCCGGACCAGGCGCGCCCACCGGCACGGGCCCCGACGGTGCCGCCGGACCGGCCGGGGCGGGCACCCCGGCCTGGGTCTGCGGCAGCGCGCCGCCGGGTACTCCGGCCTGCGTCCGCGGCAGCGACGGGTCGGCCGCCACCGGGGACGGGTACGGCACCGGCGCCGGGTCGGGGGAAGGCGCGGGACCCGGAGCCGGGGTGGGGGCCGCAGCCGCCGTACCCGCTCCGCCGTCCGCCGCCGCGGCCCCCGTCCGGCCGTCACCTGTCTGGCCGCCGGTCGCCTGCCCGCCACTCGTCCGTCCGCCCCGCGTCTGTCCGCCGCGGGTGCCGCCGTCCTCGCGGCGGTCGGGGATGCCGAGCCGGTCCGCGGCCTCCTGGAGCCACTCGGGCGGCGACAGCAGGAACGACGTCTGGTTGAGGTCGACGCGGGCGGCGGGCTCCGGTTCGGGCTCGGGCCCGCCGTCGGGGCGGCCGTACTCCTCCTCGTACCTGCGGATGACCTCGCCGACCGGCAGCGACGGCCAGAGCGTGGCCTCGCCGCTGTCGCGGGCGAGGACCAGCCGCAGCGCGGACCCGTCGGAGCGAGGTCCCTCCGCGCGGTCCTCGGCCCACACCACGAACCCGAGGCCGAACTCCCGCACCCGCACCTCGCGGTGCTGGTACGCGGGCACGTCCCCGTTGATCCACTCCTCGCCGCGCTCCTGCGCCTGCGCGAACGTCACCATCCCCGGATCACTCCCCCACGCCGCTGGGCGGCACCGCACTGCCGGCGGCGACGGGCACGACCCGCGCGAAACCGCCGTCGACCATCAGATTCGCCACCGTGTCCAGCTCCGGGGGCTGCCCGGCGAGCCGGGCCAGGAACGCGTCGAAGTCCTCGCCGCAGGGCAGCAGCAGCCGCTCCACCCGCTCGGCGGGCGTCCACGACGGGTCCGTGTCGCGGGCGTCGTCGTAGGCGCAGAACCAGACCGAGCCGATCCGGTCGCCCTTCACCTTCACGGCCAGCAGGCCGCCCTGCACGAAGCCGACCCCGAGGTAGTCCTTGGTGAGGTGGTCGCGCAGGCACTTGTTGACGTAGACGAGGTCGTTGACGGCGGCCTCGTCGCGGACCGTGAAGAACGGCTGGTCCAGCAGGAGGCCCAGCTCGGCGTCGAGCGCGGCGCCCACCGGGGCGCAGCCGCCCGCCGCCTTCAGGAAGGACCGGTAGGCGCCGGGGAGCCGGTAGCCGAGGTCCTCCTCGACGCCCTGCACCTGCGCCTCCGTCACGGCCACGCCCGACCGGGGCAGCCCGAAGTGGGCGGGGCGGGTCTCCTGGAGCGGGCGGGTGCCGCGCTTGGCGTGGTCGACGGCGGCCGTGGCGATGCCGCCGTGGTGGCGCAGCAGCGCCTTCACCTCGACGGGGACCAGCTCCAGGCGCCGGGTGTCCGCGACGTGGTGCCAGGTCCAGCCGTGCGGGGTGGCCACGCTGGGCACGGTGTCCCACAGCGGGTGGCCGGTGGCGGCGAGGGCGGCGTTCGCCGAGACGTAGTCCGTGAGGCGCAGTTCGTCGACGCCGAAGCCCTCCGGGGGCTCGGCGATCTCGGCCGCCGCCCGCGCGTACGCCGAGAAGTCCGGGTGACCGTGCTCGTCGACCCGTACCCCTCTCGGGTGACGTGCGGCCCGGACCGGGTCCGGGAAATGCACGACCTGCCCGGCGTAGGCCGCGTTCGGCGGCGTGGCGCGTCCCCCGGCCTGACGGCCGGGAGGTGCCCCCAGCCCGAGCCGACCTGTCGTCATGGCGGTTGCCCCCTGCGGCATTGTGGACGGAGCGCGGCGACCGGCCCCGCGCGCGGACCCGCCCACCACACCCCGTACCCGACGGTCTCCAAAGGTCTCCCGCGCGCGTCGACCGCGCGCCTGGTGGTGGCGACAGCCTATGCGGTACGACGGGGGCGGTCACCGGGCCTCCGCTTCCGTGACCTGCCGTCACCCCCTCGTGACAGCCCGCCCCGGCGCGGGCGTGTCGCGGCGCCCCAGCTTCCCCACGCGCCCCGCCGTTTGGCAGTCTGTGACCTCCGGGGGGATGCTCGGGAGGGGATGATGATCATGAACACCACGCACACGGGACCGCACACCGGCCGATCCGGCGACCCCCGCGTCGGCTGGAGCAGCGACGACACCCTCCCCGCGCCCGTCCTGCTGCACCGCCGCGACGGCATACTGCCGACCGTCGCCGCGGCCCTCTCCGTACGGGGTGCCACCCTCACGGGGACGGCCGCCCGCGGGGACCAGCCGCCCGTGCTGCATCCGCTGGTGCAGGACTTCCTGGACTCGCTGCCGACCGCCCGGCGGGACCGCTCGACCGGCCGCTGCGCGGAGGCGCTGCTGATCTCGCGGCACCTCGCCGCGGTGGACGCGGGCCGCTCCAAGCGGGCGGCGCGCAAGCCGCTCACCAACGGCGAGGCCCGGCGGGCGCTGAAGCACGCCAAGCTGACCGCCCGGCGCATCCGGGAGGACGGCGACCCGCTGCACGGCAGCTTCGCCGCGCCCTGCCGCGCCTGCGCCGCCCTCAGCGCCCACTTCGGCGTCCGCGTCGTCGACCCGGCGGGCACCGCCTGACCCGACCCGTACGACCCGTAGACCCCTACGGGCACCCGTACGCCCCCCGTCCCCGCCGCGCCGGGAACCGGCCGTCCCCCCGCGCCCCTCCTACGACCCGTACACCCCTGGTACCCCCGGAGTCCTCCCCCCTGGCCCCCCACACCCGTCCCGGACCGTCCGGCCGGACGTACTCGACGAACGAAGGGCAGATGCACCCCGACCGCACCTCCTCCACCCGCTTCCCCGTGCCCGTCGACGCCGCGCTGCGCGCCGCCGGCTGGCAGCCCGGCCGCTGGGACATCAAGCAGGCCGAGATCTGGGCCGACACCCTGCGCGAGCACGTCTCCCCCGCCGGTCACCGGCACGCGGTCTTCCCGGCCGCCGTGGAGGCGTGGGCCGAGTTCGGCGGGCTGCACGTCACCCCGTCGGGACCGGGCCGCCGCGTCGCCCCCGCCGCCCTGCACCTCGACCCCCTGCACGGCCTCCACCTGGCCCGCACCCTCGCCGACCTGGGCCGCGCCCTGGACACCGAGGTCAGCCCCCTCGGCACGGAGACCGACAGCCACGCCCTCCTCGCCATCGACACCGAGGGCCGCGTCTACGCCCTCGACCACACCGGCGACTGGTACCTGGGCCCCGACATCGACCGCTCCCTCGCCACCCTGGTCACCGGCACGGAACCCCTCCGCCTGACCGCGGGCTGAACGGCCGTCCATGACGCGCGGACGCCGTGCCCCGCGCCCCGCCACCCGCCAGGCCCCTCCGCCCCCGGCCCCTACCCCGCAGGGATCACCGCCGACACCCTGAATCCGCCGGCCTCCGTGGGGCCGGAGACGAAGACGCCGCCGAGGGCCAGGACGCGCTCGCGCATGCCGACGAGGCCGTTGCCGCCGGAGGGGAGGCGGGGGGAAGGGGCGTCGGGGGGTGGTTCGTTCTCGATCTGCATGGCGATCTCCGCGTCGCGGTGGGCGAGGCGGACGTGGGTCTTGGCACCCGACGCGTGCTTGTGCACGTTGGTCAGGGCCTCCTGCACCAGCCGGTACGCGGTCTGTTCGATCGCGGCGGCGTAGCCGCGGATCTCGCCGTCCACCGAGAGGTGGACGACCATCCCGGCCGCCGCCGACTGGCCGACCAGCTCCTCCAGTTCCTCCAGGCAGGGCCCGTCGCCCTCCTCCGCGGCCTTGGAGGCGGCGGCCGCCGCGGCGGCGCCGACGGCCGCGAGCGGCAGCGGCGCGGGCCGCTCGCCGGGGCCGTCCCCGCTGCGCAGCACCCCGAGCATCTCGCGCAGCTCGGTCAGCGCCTGCCGCCCCATGTCGCCGACGAGGGCGGCGTTCTTCACGGCCTTCTCGGGGTCCTTGCGGGCGACGGCCTGGAGTGCCGCCGCGTGCACCACCATGAGGCTCACCCGGTGCGCGACGACGTCGTGCATCTCGCGGGCGATCCGGGTGCGTTCCTCGTTGCGCGCCCACTCCGCGCGTTCCTCGGCCCGCTCGGCCAGCAGTTGCAGCTCGCGCTCCAGGCTGTCCGCCCGCTCCCGCAGGCTCTCCATCAGGCGGCGCCGGGCCCCGACGTAGAGGCCGAGGAGCAGCGGGGGCGCGGTGACGCCGAGCGCGGTGGTGATGGAGGCGAACGGGACGAACCAGTCCCCGATGTCGAGTTCGCCGCGGACCATGTCCTGCCGGACCCGGACAAACATCACGATCAGCGTCCCGGCGAGCTGCATGCCCGCGAGGGAGGCGATGATCCGGCGCGGCAGCTCGGACGCGGCGAGCGTGTAGAGGCCGACGATGCCCATCAGGAAGCCCATCTGGGCGGGCGTGATCGCGATGGACACCAGGACGACGGCGATCGGCCACCGGCGCCGCACCAGCAGCACCGAACCGGCGAGCAGGCCGAAGACGAACCCGGCGGCGGGCGGGATGCCCGCGTCGTTCGCGAACGGGACGCCCTCCAGCGCGCACTCGGCCGCGGACAGCACCGCGAGACTCGTGTCGAACACCGCGCTGCGGCGCCTGCTCCACCACCACGGCCCTCCCCGAGCCGTGGCGTGCTCTTCCCCCGTCGTGGTCATGGCTCCAGCCTACGGGCGGCGGCCCCGGCTTTTCCGGAGCATTTCGCCGACTGGACCAGACCACTGTGCGTAATCGAACAACCCCGCAGCGGGGAGGGGCGCGGCGCCCGCTCCACCCGTCGGCGCGGGCGGTGGCGGACGGTTCGCCGTCGCGTCGAGGGCCCCGCGTGCGGCATAGTGGGTGCCGCGATCCCCGCGGACGGCCGCCCCGTCCGCCCGGTTCAACGCACCTTCCCCTGTGGTGTAATTGGCAACACGGGTCACTTTGGATGATTTGTTCCAGGTTCGAGTCCTGGCAGGGGAGCCTCCGTCACACCAGCCCCGACAGCAGCGTCGGGGCCCACTCTCATGTCCTCCGGGAAACGCCCCGGTATCCTTCGGATGTCCCACCTCTCCACAGCCGAAGGGCAATTCCGTGAGCGCCACTCGCCCGGCCGCCGTCGTCGTCCTCGCAGCGGGTGAGGGCACCCGCATGAAGTCGGCCACACCGAAGGTCCTCCACGACATCTGCGGACGCAGCCTGGTCGGCCATGTCCTGGCCGCCTCGCGGGAGTTGGACCCCGAGCACCTGGTCGTCGTCGTGGGGCACGCCCGCGAGCGGGTCACCGCCCACCTCGCCGAGGCCGACCCGGCGGCGCTCACCGCCGTCCAGGTGGAGCAGAACGGCACCGGTCACGCGGTCCGGACGGGGCTGGAGCAGCTCGGCGGGGCCGTCGACGGGACCGTGGTGGTCGTCTGCGGGGACACCCCGCTGCTGACCGGCGCGACCCTCGCCGCCCTCACCGCCACCCACCACGCCGACGGCAACGCGGTCACCGTGCTGACCGCCGAGGTGCCGGACGCCACCGGGTACGGCCGGATCGTGCGCGACGACGCCACCGGCGCGGTCACCGCGATCGTCGAGCACAAGGACGCCACCGAGGCCCAGCGGGCGCTCCGGGAGATCAACTCCGGGGTGTTCGCCTTCGACGGGCAGCTCCTGGCGGAGGCGCTCAAGCAGGTCCGTACGGACAACAGCCAGGGCGAGGAGTACCTGACGGACGTCCTCGGCATCCTGCGCGAGGCCGGGCACCGCGTCGGCGCCTCGGTCGCCGCCGACCACCGCGAGATCGCGGGCATCAACAACCGCGTCCAGCTCGCCGACGCCCGCCGCGTCCTCAACGAGCGGCTGCTGCACGCCGCGATGCTGGCCGGGGTGACGGTTGTCGACCCGGCGAGCACCTGGGTCGACGTCACCGTCACCTTCGAGCAGGACGCCGTGATCCACCCCGGCACCCAGCTCCAGGGCGCCACCCACCTCGCCGAGGGCGCCGAGGTCGGCCCCAACAGCCGCCTGAAGGACACCCGGGTCGGCGCGGGCGCCCGCGTCGACAACACGGTCGCCGACAGCGCCGAGGTCGGCCCCGCGGCCACCGTCGGGCCGTACGCCTATCTGCGGCCCGGCACCCGGCTCGGCCTCAAGGCGAAGGTCGGCACCTACGTCGAGACGAAGAACGCCGTCATCGGCGAGGGCACCAAGGTGCCGCACCTGTCCTACGTCGGGGACGCGACCATCGGCGAGTACAGCAACATCGGCGCCGCCAGCGTGTTCGTCAACTACGACGGCCGCGACAAGCACCACACCACCATCGGCTCGCACTGCCGTACGGGTTCGGACAACATGTTTGTGGCACCCGTCACGGTGGGGGACGGCGCCTACACCGCCGCGGGCTCCGTGATCACCAAGGACGTGCCGCCCGGTTCGCTGGCCGTGGCCCGTGGCCAGCAGCGGAATATCGAGGGCTGGGTGGCGCGCAAGCGTCCCGGCAGCGCGGCGGCGAAGGCCGCCGAGGCGGCCTCGGGCGAGAGCACGACCGGAGACTGACCGGAAACAGGCGCGCCGGACACGGCGTACCGTGATAAGTGCACACCCGCACCCACCAGCTGAGACGACCTCTCACGCCCCGCCGAGGTCGCTCGACACCCAGCTGAGACACCTCTGAGGAGACAGTGCTGTGACCGGGATCAAGACGACCGGCGAGAAGAAGATGATGTTCTTCTCCGGCCGCGCCCACCCCGAGCTTGCCGAGGAGGTCGCCCACCAGCTGGGTGTCGGGGTCGTCCCGACGAAGGCCTTCGATTTCGCCAACGGCGAGATCTACGTCCGCTACCAGGAGTCCGCGCGCGGCGCCGACTGCTTCCTGATCCAGAGCCACACCGCTCCGATCAACAAATGGATCATGGAGCAGCTGATCATGATCGACGCGCTGAAGCGCGCGTCGGCCCGCTCCATCACGGTGATCGTGCCGTTCTACGGCTACGCCCGCCAGGACAAGAAGCACCGCGGGCGCGAGCCCATCTCGGCCCGGCTGATCGCGGACCTGATGAAGACCGCGGGCGCCGACCGCATCCTCACGGTCGACCTGCACACCGACCAGATCCAGGGCTTCTTCGACGGCCCGGTGGACCACCTGTTCGCGCTGCCGCTCCTCGCGGACTACGTGGGCGGCAAGGTCGACAAGACGAAGCTGACCGTGGTCTCGCCGGACGCCGGCCGGGTCCGGGTCGCCGACCGCTGGTGCGACCGGCTCGGCGCCCCGCTCGCGATCGTGCACAAGCGGCGCGACAAGGACGTGGCGAACCAGGTGACGGTCCACGAGGTCGTCGGCGAGGTCAAGGGCCGGGTCTGTGTCCTGGTCGACGACATGATCGACACCGGTGGCACCATCTGCGCCGCCGCGGACGCCCTGTTCGCGCACGGCGCCGAGGACGTCATCGTGACCGCGACGCACGGCGTGCTGTCCGGTCCGGCCGCCGACCGGCTGAAGAACTCGAAGGTCAGCGAGTTCATCTTCACCAACACCCTGCCCACGCCGGGCGAGTTGGAGCTGGACAAGATCACCGTCCTGTCGATCGCCCCGACCATCGCCAGCGCGGTGCGCGAGGTCTTCGAGGACGGCTCGGTGACCAGCCTCTTCGACGAGCAGTGATCTCCGGGGGCCGGTCCGGCCCCCGCGCATGATCGATTTTTCTGCGGCCTCCCCCGCCGAGTAGACTGCGCGAGTTGCTCGGCGAGGGAGGCCGTACACGTGTGACCACGTGTGTACGGCGGTCCGTTATCGACGCGCTCTTCGTAGCAGGCCGTTCGTGGCCGGGTGACCACGTCCGACCCGATTTCTACGAGGAGTGATCCCCATGTCCGAGGTCAAGATCTCCGCCGCGTCCCGCACCGAGTTCGGCAAGGGCGCCGCCCGCCGCATCCGCCGCGACGACAAGGTCCCCGGCGTCCTCTACGGCCACGGCTCCGACCCGCTGCACCTGACCCTCCCGGGCCACGAGCTGCTGCTCGCGCTGCGCACCCCGAACGTCCTGATCGCCCTGGACATCGACGGCAAGGCCAACGAGCTGGCCATCCCGAAGGCCGTCACCCGCGACCCGATCAAGGGCTACCTGGAGCACGTCGACCTGCTGCTGGTGAAGCGCGGCGAGAAGGTCAACGTCGAGATCCCGGTCGTCACCGAGGGCGAGCTGGCCCCGGGCAACTTCCTGCTGGAGCACGTCCTGAACGCGCTGCCGGTCGAGGCCGAGGCCACCCACATCCCGGAGAACGTCACCGTCTCCGTCGAGGGCCTGGAGGCCGGTGCCTCGATCCACGCCAAGGACGTCACCCTCCCCAAGGGCGTCACCCTGGCCGTGGACGAGGACGCCGTCGTGATCCAGGTCCTCGCCGCCCAGGCGGAGGAGGCCCCGGCCGACGCCGAGGAGACCGAGGGCGAGGCCGCCGAGGCCGACGCCGAGGCCTGATCCTCACCGCAGTCCGTCCGTCAGCCGCCGCCCCCGCCGGGGGTGGCGGCTGGCGCGTATCGAGGAGAGCCGAAGGTGACGACCGCGACACCCGACCCCAGCGCCCCCTGGCTGATCGTGGGACTGGGCAACCCGGGCCCCGAGTACGCGATGAACCGGCACAACGTCGGCTTCATGGTGGCCGACCTGCTCGCCGGGCGGATCGGCGGAAAGTTCAAACGCGCGGGCAAGGCGCAGGCGCACGTCGTCGAGGGCCGCATCGGCCCGCCCGGCCTGTCCAGCCGCCGCGTGGTGCTGGCCAAGCCGATGTCGTACATGAACCTGTCGGGCGGCCCGGTGAACGCGCTGCGCGACTTCTACAAGGTGCCGGTGGCGCACGTCGTCGCCGTCCACGACGAACTGGACATCGACTACGGGGTGCTGCGCCTGAAGCTGGGCGGCGGCGACAACGGGCACAACGGGCTGAAGTCGATGACCAAGGCGTTCGGCGCCGACTACCACCGGGTGCGGTTCGGCATCGGCCGCCCGCCGGGCCGGATGCAGGTCGCGGACTTCGTCCTGAAGGACTTCGCCTCCGCCGAGCGCAAGGAACTCGACTACTTCGTCGACCGGGCGGCCGACGCGGTGGAGTCCCTGGTGATCGACGGCCTGGAGCGGGCGCAAAGCACGTACAACTCCTGACTTGTCCCCCCGCTCGCCGAGGCGGAGGTTGACGTGCTGTTCGGGCATGGCCAATGATCCCCGCCATGCCTGCCCGCGCCTCCTCCCACCGGCGGCCCCGCCGGGCCCCGGCCCGCGGCGCCGTCGCGCTCCGGTTCGGCCGGGTCGCCTCGATGGGGCTCCTCGCGGTCGTGATCCTCTGCGCGGGCGTCGCCGCGTCCTGGGGCACCGCGCAGCACGTGATGCTGACCAAGGGCCGCGAGCAGGGCACGGTCGCGGTGACCCGCTGCGGCGCGGAGACCTGCGCGGGCCCCTACCGGCCGCTGTCGCCGGGCTCGCGGGCCCGGGAGCGGGTGGTGCTGGAGAGGACGGTCGCGGTGCGCGCCGGCCGCACGTACACGGTGGTGGTGAAGCCGGGCGGCGGCGACCGGGTGCTCCGGTCGGGCCCGGCGGGCGTGCTCTACGCGTGGGTGCCGTTCGGCGGCGCGCTGCTGCTGGCGTCGGTGGTGGTCGCGGGCGGCCTCGGCCGCACCCGCGCGGGCTGGGTCCTCGCGGGGACGGGGACGGCCCTGCTGACGGCGGCCTTCCTGGCGGCGTAGCACCGGACCGGACACACGGGGGCGCCCCCGGAGCCGTGGATACGGCTGCGGGGGCGCCCCTGGTGTCGTGCGGCCCGGTGTCGGTCAGCCGGTGTTGCGCAGGCCCGCGGCGACGCCGTTGACGGTGAGGAGCAGGGCGCGGGCGAGCAGCGGGTCGGGCTCCTCGCCGCGTGCGGCGGCGTCCCGCTGGCGCTTGAGCAGGGTCACCTGGAGGTAGGAGATCGGGTCCAGGTAGGCGTCGCGGATGGAGAAGGTCTGCTTCAGGACGGGGGTGGCGTCGAGCAGTTCGCTCTCGCCGGTGACGCGCAGCACCTCGGCTACGGTCAGCTCGTGCTCGGCCCGGATCGCGGCGAACACGTGCTTCAGCTCGTCGGGGACGAGGGTGTCGACGTAGTGCTGGGCGATCCGCAGGTCGGTCTTGGCGAGGGTCATCTCGACGTTGGAGATGAAGTTGCGGAAGAAGTGCCACTGCTCGTGCATCTCGTCCAGGACGCTGTCGAGGCCGGCCTCGCGCAGCGCCTTGAGGCCGGAGCCGACGCCGAACCAGCCTGGCACGATCTGCCGGGACTGGGTCCAGCCGAACACCCACGGGATGGCGCGCAGTCCGTCGAGCGAGACGCCCGAGCCGGGCCGGCGGGCGGGCCGCGAGCCCAGGTGCAGATCGGCGAGCTGGTCGACCGGCGTGGAGGCGAGGAAGTACGTCGGCAGGTCGGGGTCCTCGACGAGTGCGCGGTAGGCGGCGTGGGCGGCGTCGGAGGCGACGTCCATCGCGGCGTCCCAGCGGGCCAGGGCCTCGTCGGACTGGCGGGGTGCGGTGTGCAGGGCGGACGCCTGGAGGGTGGCGGCGACCGTCAGCTCCAGGTTCTCCCTGGCCAGGGAGGGGATGAGGTACTTGTCGGAGATGACCTCGCCCTGCTCGGTCACCTTGATCTCGCCCTCCAGGGTGCCCCAGGGCTGGGCGAGGATCGCGCTGTGCGAGGGGCCGCCGCCGCGGCCGACGGTGCCGCCGCGGCCGTGGAAGAGGCGCAGCCGGACGCCGTAGCGGTGGGCGACGTCGCGCAGGCGGCGCTGGGCGCGGTGGATCTCCCACTGGCTGGTGGTGATGCCGCCGAACTTGGAGGAGTCGGAGTAGCCGAGCATGACCTCCTGGACGTCTCCGCGCAGCGCGACCAGGCGCCGGTAGGAGGGGTCGGAGAGCATGTCCTCCAGGATGGTGTCGGCGGCCTTCAGCTCGTCGGTGGTCTCCAGCAGCGGCACGATGCCGATCTTGGCCCACTCGGCGTGCAGGTCGATGAGTCCGGCCTCGCGGGCGAGGACGGCGGCGGCGAAGACGTCGTCGGCGCCCTGGCACATGGAGATGATGTACGACTCGATGACCTCGGGGCCGAAGACCTCCAGGGCGCGCCTGACGGTGAGGAAGACGCCGAGGGTCTTCTCCCCGGCCGCGTCGACCGGCGCCGGGACCGG
Organism: Streptomyces sp. NPDC091281; assembly: GCF_044757425.1. Classification (NCBI taxonomy): domain Bacteria; kingdom Bacillati; phylum Actinomycetota; class Actinomycetes; order Kitasatosporales; family Streptomycetaceae; genus Streptomyces; species Streptomyces sp. NPDC091281. The sequence goes on from NZ_JBIVUY010000004.1 coordinate 143,781, forward strand.
GGCGAGGGGGCGCCGGGAGCGCAGTTCCTTGGCGAGCAGCTTGGTGCGGTACTCGCGGGGCATGTCCGCGTACCGCCAGGACTCCTCGCCGAGGCGGTCGAAGAGCTGGCCGAGGGTGTGGTGGTGGGCGTCGGCGTGCTCGCGGACGTCCATGGTGGCGAGCTGGAGACCGAAGGCGGCGAGGGTGCGGATGGTGCGGTTCATCCGGCCGTCGGCGAAGAGGGCGCCGCGGTGGGCGCGCAGCGAGGCCTGCACGAGGGTGAGGTCACCGAGGAGTTCGCTGGTGCCGAGGTAGTCGCGGCCGGGCTCGTGCGGGGTGCCCTTGGCGAGGCGCTGCTTGGTGTTCTCCAGCTTCTGCCGGATGCAGGTGGCCTTGAGCCGGTAGGGCTCCTCGGCGTTGAGCCGCTTGTAGCGGGGGCTGATCTCGGGCAGCAGGTCGAGGTCGGCGCGGAGCGAGGTGAGGAGTTCCTCGGTGGCGCCGGTGTAGCGGATCGAGTTGGAGAGGAAGCCGCGCAGCTCGTCGATCATCTCCAGGGCGTCGTTGATGCCGTGCTCGTGCTGGAGGATGAGGACGTCCCAGGTCACCTGGGGGGTGACGTTGGGGTTGCCGTCGCGGTCGCCGCCGATCCAGGTGCCGAAGGTGAGGGGGCGGGTGTCGTCGGGGAGGGTGACGCCGACGCGCTCCAGTTCGGCGGTGAGGTCCTCCAGGACGTCGCCGACCGCGTTCGCGTGCAGTTCGTCGAGGTAGTAGATCGCGTTGCGGGCCTCGTCGGCGGGCTCGGGGCGGACCACGCGGAGTTCGTCGGTCTGCCAGACGAGGTCGATGTTCTCGGCGAGCCGGGTGTCGTGGCGGCGGCGGTCGGACTCGATGACCGGGGTCTCCAGCAGGGCGGCGATCCGGCGCAGCTTGTTGAGGACCGAGCGGCGGGCGGCCTCGGTGGGGTGGGCGGTGAAGACGGGGCGGACGTTGAGGTTGCGGACGGTCTCGCGGACGTGCTCGGGGTCGGCGTCCTTGAGGCGGTCGGCGGTGCGGGCGAGGAGGCCGCCCTCGGCGGCCCGGCGGGCGCGCAGCTCGCGGCCGCGGTGCACCTGCTCGGTGACGTTGGCCAGGTGGAAGTAGGTGGAGAAGGCGCGGACCAGCTTGGCCGCGGTCTCCAGTTCGGTGCCTCGCAGCAGTTCGGCGGCTGCGTCGCCGTCCTCGCGCGTGAGGCGGCGGACCTTCTCGACCAGGTCGAGCAGTTCGGGGCCCTCCTGCCGGACAAGGGTCTCTCCCAGGAGGTCACCCAGTCGGCGGATGTCGGCACGCAGCTCGGGGCTGGTCGTCGTCTGGTCGTCGGCACTGCTCACAGGTGCGGCTCCTTGCAGTGTTGAAGCTCGTCCGGGAGGGTACTCGGCTGCCGGTCCCGGCGGCGGGCGCCGCATGGGGGTGTGGCATCCGGGCAGAAAACAGAGCGGACCGCGCTGTCCGACCGTCTCCAAGGATAGGTGTCCGGGCGGACGCGCAGTCGCGCGGGCCTTGCCGCCGGGCGGCGCGCTGCCATACTTACGACGCCGTAGGTTACGGAACCGTAGGAAGTGCGGGGCGCCGTCGCCCCGTACGGCCTCCCGTCCGGCATCTCTCTCCCACCACGACCCCCCAGGGGACGCGCATGACCACTCCGTCCGACGTGATCGAAGAGCCCTCACAGTCGCCCGACGACTCCTCCGCACCCGCCGCCACCGCGGCCGGCGCGGGTTCCGCCACCGCCGCCTCCGCCACCCTCGGCGGCGAGCAGAAGCGTTCGATCGAGCAGATCGCCCTGCTCGTCTTCATCATCGTGCCGTTCCTGGCCGTGCTGGCGGCGGTGCCGCTGGCGTGGGGCTGGGGGGTGAGCTGGCTGGACCTCGGTCTGCTGGTCTTCTTCTACTTCCTCGGCTGCCACGGCATCACGATCGGCTTCCACCGCTACTTCACGCACGGGTCCTTCAAGGCGAAGCGGCCGCTGCGGATCGCGCTGGCGATCATGGGGTCGATGGCGGTGGAGGGCCCGCTGGTGCGCTGGGTGGCGGACCACCGCAAGCACCACAAGTTCTCCGACGCGGAGGGCGACCCGCACTCCCCGTGGCGGTTCGGCGAGACGCTCCCGGCCCTGATGAAGGGCCTGTGGTGGGCGCACATCGCCTGGATGTTCGACGAGGAGCAGACCCCGCAGGAGAAGTACGCCCCCGACCTGGTGAAGGACGGCGCGATCCGGGCGATCTCCCGGCAGTTCGTGTACTGGACGATCCTGTCGCTGGCGCTGCCCGCGCTGATCGGCGGTCTGGTCACGATGTCGTGGTGGGGCGCGTTCACCGGGTTCTTCTGGGGCTCGCTGGTGCGGGTGGCGCTGCTGCACCACGTCACCTGGTCGATCAACTCGATCTGTCACGCGGTGGGCAAGCGGCCGTTCAAGTCGCGGGACCGCTCGGGCAACGTGTGGTGGCTGGCGGTGCTGTCCTGCGGCGAGTCCTGGCACAACCTGCACCACGCCGACCCGACCTCGGCCCGGCACGGGGTGGAGCGCGGGCAGGTCGACTCCTCGGCCCGCTTCATCCGCTGGTTCGAGATGCTGGGCTGGGCCTATGACGTGCGCTGGCCGTCACGCTCGCGTATCGATTCCCGCCGGAACACGGACGGGGACGGCTCCCGGCGCCGGAAGGTCACGGCCGACGCGGCATGATGGACGGCGTGGCGACCGACTCCGGCAGTACCCCGAGCAATGACAAACCGCGGCGCGTCCGCCGCACCAGGATGACCGGCGCCGAGCGCCGTCAGCAGTTGCTGGAGATCGGCCGCACCCTGTTCGCCGCGAAGGGCTTCGAGGGCACGTCGGTGGAGGAGATCGCGGCGAAGGCCGGGGTGTCCAAGCCGGTGGTGTACGAGCACTTCGGCGGCAAGGAGGGGCTGTACGCGGTCGTCGTGGACCGGGAGATGCGCGGTCTGCTCGACATGGTCACCGGTTCGCTCACCGCGGGGCACCCCCGTGAGCTGTGCGAACAGGCGGCGTTCGCGCTGCTGGACTACATCGAGGAGAACACGGACGGTTTCCGCATCCTGGTCCGTGACTCGCCCATCCCGCAGTCGACGGGGTCCTTCGCGTCCCTCATCTCCGACATCGCCACCCAGGTCGAGGACATCCTCGGCCGGGAGTTCAAGAACCGCGGCTTCGACGCCAAGCTGGCCCCGCTGTACGCGCAGGCGCTGGTGGGGATGGTGGCGCTGACCGGGCAGTGGTGGCTGGACGTGCGGCGGCCGAAGAAGGCGGAGGTGGCGGCGCATCTGGTCAACCTGGCCTGGCACGGCCTGGACGGTCTGGAGCAGAAGCCGCGCCTGATAGGGCACCGCAAGAGCTGAGCCGTTCCCGCGTGCACGCGTGAGGCCCCCTGTCCGACCAGGACGGGGGCCTCACGCGTGTGTAGGGGGGTGCTCAGTGCTTGAAGACGTCCTTCGTCTTCTCCTTGGCCTGGCGGGCGTCGCCCTTCGCCTGCTCGGCCCGGCCCTCGGCCTCCATGCGCTCGTTGCCCACGGCGCGTCCGGCGGCCTCCTTGACCTTGCCCTTGGCCTGCTCCATCTTCGCCTTGGACTTCTGCTCGCCTGCCACGCTCATCACTCCCAGTCAGGTACGCCGGTTGTCTGGGGACCGAGTGACCGCTGAGACCGGGCACAAACCTCCCGGCCCGGTCGGCGGGAGGGATCAGGCGGCTTTCCGGGCCACCGCGAACAGGCGGCGGAACGGCAGGACGGTGCCGTACGGGGCGGGCGGGTAGGCCGCGCGGAGCAGGTCGCGGTACTCGGCGACGAACGCGTCACGGGCCTCGGGGTCGTCGGCGAGGGCGGTGAGGACGGGCCGCAGTCCGGTGCCCTTGATCCAGTCGAGGACGGGGTCCTCCCCGGTCAGGACATGGTGGTACGTCGTCGTCCAGACGTCGGTGGCGCAGCCGAGGCGGGCGAGGCGGTCGAGGTAGACGCCGGGGGCGTGGACGGAGTCGGTGGGGCGCAGCGCGTCGGCGAGGCGGGCGCCCCAGCGGGGGCCGGTGCCGAGGCGGCGCAGGAGGGTGTGCAGGGGCGCGTCCAGGTTGTGCGGCACCTGGAAGGCGAGGGTGCCGCCGGGGGCGAGGCCGTCGAGCCAGGCGGGGAGGGCGTCGAGGTGGCCGGGGACCCACTGGAGGGCGGCGTTGGAGATCAGCAGGTCGTACGTCTCGTCCGGGGTCCAGGTGGTGAGGTCGGCGTGCCGGAAGTCGAGGCGGGGGCCGGCGTGCGCGCGGGCGTCGGCGAGCATCTGGGGCGAGTTGTCGTAGCCGGTGACGCGGGCGGTGGGCCAGCGGGCGGTGAGGAGGGTGGTCACGGTGCCGGGGCCGCAGCCGAGGTCGGCGACGCGGGGCGGATCGCCGGGGAGGCCGGGGACGCGGGCGAGGAGGTCGGTGAAGGGGCGGGCCCGGTGCCCGGCGTGGCGGAGGTACTGGGCGGGGTCCCACACGGGCGGCGTCGCGTTCATGTCTCCACTGTCACCCTCCTTTTCTCTCGGCGTCAAGAAACTCGACATCAAGAGACTTCACATCGACACAACCACTACACTGATCGTCATGGAGGACGAGGTCGATCGGCTGGTCGCTGCGTGGCGCCGGGAGCGCCCGGACCTCGACGTGGAACCGCTGGAAGTGCTGAGCCGGGTGAGCAGGCTGGCCCGGCACCTGGACCGCGCCCGACGCCTGGCGTTCTCCGAGCACCAGCTGGAGCCCTGGGAGTTCGACGTGCTGACCGCGCTGCGCCGCGCCGGGGCGCCGTACCAGCTCTCGCCGGGGCAGTTGCTGACGCAGACCCTCGTCACCTCGGGCACGATGACCAACCGGATCGACCGGCTGACGAAGAAGGGCCTGGTCGAGCGGCTGCCCGACCCGACCGACCGGCGCGGGGTGCTGGTGCGCCTCACCGACGACGGCAAGGACCGCGCCGACCAGGCGCTCGCCGGACTCCTCGACCAGGAACGCGCCATCCTGGCCGAGCTGTCCCACGGCCAGCGCGGCGAACTGGCCCGGCTGCTACGCCAGCTGACCGCCCCGTTCGACAACATCCCCGGCTAGGTCCACCGGCCCCACCCCGGCCCGTCGGGCCAGCGCCACCGCGGCGAGGGTGGAGTGCACACCCAGCTTGCCCAGCACGTTCTGCATGTGGGTGCGGACCGTGTGCGGGGAGAGGAACAGCCGTTCGGCGACGGCCTTGCGGCCGAGCCCCGCGACCATGCAGCGCAGCACCTCCCGCTCGCGCGGGGTCAGCGACTCCACCAGCCGCTCGCTCTCGGTACGGTGCTTGCGCGCCGCGGTCAGCTCCTTCAGCACCCCGGTCAGCAGGGCGGGCGGCAGATGCGTCTCCTCCCGCAGCACCCCCCGGATGACGGTGAGCAGCCGGGACAGCGAACAGTCCTTGGCGACCCAGCCGCAGGCCCCGGCCTGGAGGGCGAGGGCGGCCCGGCGCGGGTCGTCCTTCTCGGCGAGGACGACGATCCGCGCGTGCGGGTGTGCGGCGCGGACCCCGGTGACGAGGGAGATCCCGTCGACCAGCCCCTCCTCGTTGCCCTCCTGCACCGGCACGGCCGGGCGGACGCCGGGCAGCCGGCCGCCCAGGTCGGCGTCGACCAGCAGCACGTCGTAGCGGCGGCCCTCGGCGACCGCGCGGTCCAGGCTGCGCAGCGCCGCCGGGCCGCTGCCGGCCGCGGAGACGTCCACATCGGGCTCGGCGGCCAGGGCGGCCGCGAGCGACTCGGCGAAGATACGGTGGTCGTCGACGACCAGAACACGGATACGAACCACGAAACCCCCTTCCCCAGGCTCCTTCACGGAGCAGGGGATACCCCAGGCCCGGAGAACGACGACCGGCGCGGACCCGACGGCCCGCGGCGGAAGGCCGACCGCACGGACGCCGCCGTGCAGAGACTTGCTACCCCCACCGCGGGCGTCGTACCCGGCTGTCTCGCCCCCTGATCAGCACACCGGCCCCCACCGGCGCTGTCCACAGCGTAGGGCCGTGCGCGGGGAGCGGAAGGAAAATCACAGAACTGGCCGTCTCCCGCGTTTATGGTGAGGCGCATGTTCCGTCTTGAGGCAGAAGTCGACCGGACCCGGCGTGATCTGCTCCGTTCCCGGCTCCGCGACACCAACACGAACGCCTCCACCGCGCTCCGCGCGATGCGCGGCACCTCCGAGGAGCGGGAACAGCCGCTGCACCTGTGGGTGATGGACGAGGCGGGCGACCTCGCGGGCGGGCTGGTGGGCCACACCTGGGGCACCTGGCTGCACGTCGCCCTGCTCTGGGTCGACGACCGCCACCGCGGCGCGGGCCTCGGCGCCCGCCTCCTCACCGAGGCCGAACGCCTCGCCGCCGAGGACCGCGGCTGCCTCCGCTCCCGCCTGGAGACCTGGGACTTCCAGGCCCCCGACTTCTACCGCAAACACGGCTACGAGGTCGTCTGCGTCATCGAGGACTACCCGCCGGGGGTCACGGAGTACACGCTGACGAAGCGTCTGGGCTGAACGGCCGGGGGCGGGCGGCGCGGGTGGGCGCGAGAGAAGGAGAGCGGCCCGCGCTGTCAGGGGCGCGGGCCGCTCGGGCGGGGGTGGTGCGGGCGGGTCAGGTCAGGCGGTGGGCGCCTGCCGCGGGGACGGCCTCGAAGGCGCGGGGGGCCGTGAAGTCCGCGGCGGCGAAGGCTTTTTCGACGGCCTGGGTGACGGGGGCGACGTCGGCCGTCTCCACCAGGACGATCGCCGAGCCGCCGAAGCCGCCGCCGGTCATCCGGGCGCCGAGGGCACCGGCCGTACGGGCGGTGTCGACGACCAGGTCGAGTTCCGGGCAGGACACCCGGAAGTCGTCCCGCAGGGACGCGTGCCCCTCGTCGAGGACCGGCCCGATGGCCCGGGCGTCGCCCGCCTCCAGCAGGGCCACCACCCGCTCCACCCGCTCGTCCTCGGTGACCACGTGCCGCACCAGCCGCCGCACCTCGCCGTCCGGGTCGTCCGGCGCCAGCCGCTCCAGCGCCGCGCCGAGGCCGGCGTACGGGACGTCGCGCAGCGCGTCGACGCCCAGCAGGGCCGCGCCCTTCTCGCAGCCCGCGCGGCGCTTGCCGTACTCGCCGCCGCTGTGCGCGTGCTTGACCTGGGTGTCGACCACCAGCAGCCGCAGCCCCTCGGCCGCGAGGTCGAACGGGATCTGCTTCTGCGTCAGGTCGCGGGTGTCGAGGAACAGGGCGTGCCCGGCCTCGCAGCAGGCGGACGCGGTCTGGTCCATGATCCCGGTGGGCGCGCCGACGTAGACGTTCTCGGCGCGCTGGCACAGGCGGGCGAGCTGCCAGCGGGGCAGGCCCAGCCCGTACAGGTCGTTCAGGGCGAGCGCGACGACGACCTCCAGGGCCGCCGACGAGGACAGGCCCGCGCCCGCCGGGACGGTCGACGCGAGGTGCACGTCGGCCCCGGTGACCGGGTGCCCGGCCTCGCGCAGCGCCCACACCACGCCCGCCGGGTACGCCGTCCAGTCGTGGTCGCCGCCGGGGGCGAGGGCGTCGAGCGCCAGCTCGGCCACCCCGCCCTCGACGTCCGCCGAGTGCAGCCGCAGCACACGGTCGTCGCGGCGGGCGACCGCGGCGACGGCGGTGTGCGGCAGCGCGAAGGGCATCACGAAGCCGTCGTTGTAGTCGGTGTGCTCACCGATGAGGTTGACCCGGCCGGGCGCCGACCAGACGCCCTCCGGCTCCGCGCCGTACAGCTCCGTGAACGCCGCGCGTACCTGCTGCTCCCCCACCTACCGCTCCTCTGCGATCTTCCGCGTGAACTCCCACGCGTCGGCGACGATTCCCGCGAGGTCCGCGCGGGACGGGTTCCAGCCGAGGCGTTCGCGGGCGGTGGCCGCCGAGGCGACCAGGACCGCCGGGTCGCCGCCGCGGCGCGGGGCCACGACCTCGGGGATCGGATGTCCGGTGACCCGGCGGACGGTCTCGACGACCTGGCGCACGGAGAAGCCCTCGCCGTTGCCCAGGTTGCAGATCAGGTGCTCGCCCGGCTCGGCGGCGGCCAGCGCGAGGAGGTGCGCCTCGGCCAGGTCGGCGACGTGGATGTAGTCGCGTACGCAGGTGCCGTCGGGCGTCGGGTAGTCGTCGCCGTAGACGGAGATCGCGTCGCGGCGGCCCTGGGCGACCTGGAGGACGAGCGGGATCAGGTGCGACTCGGGGTCGTGCCGCTCGCCGTACGCGCCGTACGCGCCCGCCACGTTGAAGTAGCGCAGCGACACCGCCGCCAGGCCGTGCGCGCCCGCCTCCCCGGTGATCATGTGGTCGACGGCCAGCTTCGACGCGCCGTACGGCGAGGTCGGCGCGGTCGGGTCGGACTCGGTGATCGGCGTCGACACCGGCTCGCCGTAGGTGGCGGCCGTGGACGAGAACACCAGGCGCCGCACGCCCGCCTCACGCATCGCGCCGAGCAGCGCCATGGTGCCGCCGACGTTGTTGTCCCAGTACTTCTCGGGCTTCACCACCGACTCGCCGACCTGGGAGAACGCGGCGAAGTGCAGGACGCCGTCGAAGGAGGCGTCGAGCCACTTGGCGGCGTCGCGGATGTCGCCCTCCACGAACGCGGCGCCCGCGGGGACGCCCTCGCGGAAGCCGGTGGAGAGGTTGTCGAGGACGACGACCTCGTGGCCCGCCTCCAGCAGGTGCTGGGCGACCACACCGCCGACGTATCCCGCGCCACCCGTGACCAAGTACTTGCCGCTCATCAACTCGCTACCTCTCGCAGTCGCTCGGCCGCGCGCTCCGGCGGCACGTCGTTGATGAACACACTCATGCCGGACTCGGAACCCGCGAGGAACTTCAGCTTGCCGGACGTACGGCGGATGGTGAAAAGCTCCAGATGCAGCGCGAAATCGTCCCGGTTGACGCCCTCGAACTCCTCCAGCGCGCCGAACGGCGCCTGGTGCCAGGCCGCGATGTACGGCGTCTGCGGCTCGTTCTCACCGAAGATCCGGTCGAAGCGGCGCAGCAGCTCCAGGTAGACGCGGGGGAACTCGGCGCGCGCCGCCTCGTCCAGCGCGAGCAGATCCGGCACCCTGCGCCGCGGGTAGAGGTGCACCTCGTACGGCCAGTGCGCGGCGTACGGCACGAACGCGACCCAGTGTTCACTCTCCAGGACGATCCGCTCACCGCCGCGTTCACGCTCCAGGACGGCGTCGAAGAGGTTCTCCCCGCCCGTCGCGTCCTTGTGGGCCGCCGCCTGACGGAGCATGAGGGCGGTGCGGGGCGTGGTGAACGGGTAGGCGTAGATCTGCCCGTGGGGATGACCCAGCGTCACCCCGATCTCGGCACCCCGGTTCTCGAAGCAGAACACCTGCTCGACGGAGGGCAGATGGGACAGTTCGGCCGTACGGTCCGTCCACGCGTCCAGCACCAGCCGCGCCTGCTCCTCGGTGAGGTCGGCGAAGGCGGCGTCGTGGTCGGAGGTGAAGCAGACCACCTCGCAGCGCCCGGAGTCGCCGGCCAGCGAGGGGAAACGATTCTCGAACACCACCACGTCGTAGGCGGAGTCGGGGATCTCGCTCAGCCGTCCGTCCCGCGAGGGGCAGAGCGGGCACTCGTCGGCGGGCGGGTGGTAGGTGCGCCCCTGCCGGTGGGAGGCGATGGCGACCTCGTCGCCGAGCAGCGGGTCGCGGCGCACCTCGGAGGTGGTGACCGTGGGTTCCAGCGGGCGCCGGTCCACGGCGTCGCGCAGGACGTCGTCCCGCAGGTCGTAATAGATCAGCTCACGACCGTCGGCCAGGCGGGTCGAGGTCTTCTTCACCGGGTCTCTCCATCCCTCCACCGATCTCAACGGATTCCGTCTTCCAACAGAACCGAACACATGGAACCATAATTCCCCACCAGTGGTCACCCCCACGTATGAATCCGACCGCAGGGGCAACAGATTCCGAGGCGTCACCCGAGAAACGCGCACCACGGTGACCACATGCACTACATGAACTGTCTGCCCTAATTGCCCTAATTGCACCATCCGCACCATCCGCGTAACCCGCACCACCCGCACCACCCGCACCACGTCCGTCACCCGGCTCTCCGACCGAAGCGAGCAGCGCATGGGAAACCCCACGTACCCCGTTGACCCGGTCCACTCCACCTATCTGGCGGCGGAGCTGCGGCTGCCGACCAACTGGCTCGACTACACGATCCTGGGCATCTACTTCGTGGTCGTGCTGGGCATCGGCTTCGCCGCCCGCCGCTCGGTGAGGACCAGCCTCGACTTCTTCCTCTCCGGCCGTTCGCTGCCCGCCTGGATCACGGGCCTGGCGTTCGTCTCGGCCAACCTGGCGGCCACCGAGATCCTCGGCATGGCGGCCAACAGCGCGCAGTACGGCGCGTACACCGTGCACTGGTACTGGATCGGCGCCATCCCGGCGATGGTCTTCCTGGGCCTGGTGATGATGCCGTTCTACTACGGCTCCAAGGTCCGCTCGGTGCCCGAGTTCCTGCTGATGCGCTTCGACAGAAGCGCCCACCTGCTGAGTTCGGCCCTGTTCGCGTTCGCCGCGATCCTCATCTCGGGCGTCAACCTGTACGCGCTGGCGATCGTCGTCGAGGCGCTGCTGGGCTGGCCGCAGTGGGTGGCGATCGTCGTCGCGGGCTTCTTCGTGCTGGCGTACATCACGCTGGGCGGCCTGTCCTCGGCGATCTACAACGAGGTCCTCCAGTTCTTCGTGATCCTGGCGGCCCTGATCCCCCTGACCATCCTCGGCCTGAAGAAGGTCGGCGGCTGGGACGGCCTGACCGACTCCCTCGACAAGAGCCACGGCGACGACTTCGTGACGGCGTGGGGCGGCACCGGCATCGGCAGCGACAACCCGCTCGGCGCGAACTGGCTGACGATCGTGCTCGGCCTCGGCTTCGTGCTGTCCTTCGGCTACTGGACGACCAACTTCGCCGAGGTGCAGCGGGCGCTGTCCGCGAAGAACCTGTCGGCGGCGCAGCGCACCCCGCTGATCGCCGCGTTCCCGAAGATCTTCATCGTCTTCCTGGTGATGATCCCGGGTCTGGTCGCGGCCGTCCTGGTCCCGAAGATCGGCACGTCCGGCTCGGACCTCCAGTACAACGACGCGATCCCCTACCTGATGGAACAGCTCCTGCCGAACGGTGTGCTGGGCATCGCGGTGACAGGTCTGCTGGCCGCGTTCATGGCGGGCATGGCGGCCAACGTCTCGTCCTTCAACACCGTGTTCACCAGCGACATCTGGGCCAAGTACGTGGTGACGGGCCGGGAGGACGCCTACTACGTCCGCTTCGGCCGCCTGATCACCGCGATCGGTGTGCTGGCGTCGGTCGGCACGGCGTTCCTCGCGTCGTCCTTCTCCAACATCATGAGCTACCTCCAGACGCTGTTCTCCTTCTTCAACGTGCCGATGTTCGTGGTCTTCATCGTCGGCATGTTCTGGAAGCGGGCGTCGATGAAGTCGGGCTTCTGGGGCCTGCTGGCGGGCACCACGGCCGCGATGGTCAACTACTTCGTCCTCTACAAGCAGGACATCGTTGCCATCCCCACCGACCAGGGCGCCAACTTCGTCTCCGCGATCGCGGGCTTCGTCGCGGGCGCGGTGGTCATGGTCGGCGTCTCCCTGTTCACCAAGCCGAAGCCGGAGGCGGAACTCCAGGGCCTGGTCTACGGCACCCGCTCCCCCGGCATGGCCGAGGCGCCCGCGAAGGGCGACGACGCCTGGTACCGGCGCCCGGCGCTGCTGGGCTGGGGCGCGGTGATCCTGGCGGCGGCCTGCTACATCCCGTTCTCGTTCTGAGCGGCCGCCGATCCGGGCGGCTGCCGTCCCGGGCAGCCACCGTCCCGAGCAGCCACCGTCCCGGGCGGCTGCCGTTCGGTCCCACACGACGTCCGTCGGTGACGACGGGAGGATGGAAGAGTCATGGCATCTGAGCACGAAGAGCACCCGGAGCGCGCGACCGGGGGTGGCACCACCCCCGGCTCCGGTTCCGGTTCCGAGGCGGGTCTCCAGAAGGAGGTCACGGACCTGGAGCAGAAGTCCGCGACGGCGGCCCGTATTTTCGACCTGCGCCGCATCATCGGCGGCCTGTTCGTCGTCTACGGCGTGATCGTCACGATCGCCGGTCTGACCGACGACGACGCGGCGATCGACAAGGCGCAGGGCGTCAACATCAACCTGTGGACAGGCCTCGGCATGCTGCTGCTGGGCGTGTTCTTCCTGGCGTGGCTGAAGCTGCGCCCGACCCCGCCCCCGCTGCCTCCGACGGAGGAGGGGACGGAGACGCGGGAGCAGTTCTGAGGCGCGGAGGGCTCTGACGCGCGGGAGGTTCTGACGCGCGGAAGGTTCAGGGGGCGGCCGGCCCCGCCGGAAGGCGGGCGGGCCGCCCTCGGCGTGCGGGAGCTTTTCGGTCTGGGAGCCTTTCGGTCTGGGAGCCTTTCGGTCCGGGAGGCTTTCGGAGGGGTCAGAGGAGGAACAGCCCGCTGAGCCGGGGCAGTCGGCGGCGCGTCTCCTCCTCGTCCTCGGCGTCCCAGTCGTCGCCGGTGGGCCGACCGGGCCGGTCGAGGCCGCGGAGGGCGTCGGTGAGGGCGGCGTCGAGGGTGTCCGTCTCGCCCCGGACCTCCCGATAGGCCTCCCTCACCAGGTGGTTGAGCGACTCGAACCCGAGCCAGCCGCTCTCGCCCCGGCTCATCCGGACGACGAGGGGAAGGTCGGCGAGGGAGTCGGGGTCGGCGACGGCCCGCTCGAAGACGGCCCGCCCCTGGAGGGCGAGCCCGTCCCGGAAGTCCATGAACCCGTCGTCGCCGCAGCCGCCTTCGATGAGGTACGCGGCGTTCCAGAGGGGGTAGTGGTAGGCGGAGTCGGTGACGGTGATCCGCCGGACCCCGAAGGCGACGATGCCGTCGGCCCCGAGCGGAACGAGCACGTCGGTGAGCGCACGGGGCAACGGATCGTCCCGAGCGTCCCGGTCCTCGGCCCGCGCCTCCCCCACCGCGACCCGCGCCCGCTCGACAAGCCCCCACCACACACTGGTGTCCATGCGCCGGAGCCTAGGCCAGGCCACTGACATCGACGGGAGGAGCGGCCCGCCACCGCCCATCGGGACCGGTCAGTCCGCCGTCTCCCCGAACAGGGCGCTCGCGTCGGTGACTTCGTACGAGCGGTCCAGCCAGGTGCTCAGTTCGGTCATGTCGGTGGAGGCGAGGACGCGGTCGCGGACAGCGTCCGGGATGTCGATCCGGCGCCACTGGAGATTCCGCAGGACGACCTCGGCCCGCTCACGCGCCCGCCCCTCCTGACGTCCCTCCTCCCGGCCTTCCTCGCGGCCCTCCTCCCGGACCTCTTCGGCCAGCGGGTGCCGCCAGAAGTACTGCATCGCCGTCATCAGGTCCCTCCACATCTGCCGGGCCTGGGCGTCCGCCAGGCACGAGTCGACGAACTGCACGAAAACCGCGGCGCTGTCGCGGTCGATGGTCCGCAGGGCGGCCGCCAGCGATTCCAGTATGGCCGGAGCCTGCCTGCCCCGCCCGTGTGTCATGGCCGAGAGCACCGCGAGGGGTACGTCCCGTTCGGCCTCCCGCTCGTCCGCGATCACCGGCACGTTGTCCGGGCCCAGCACGAACGGACGGACCGTCAGCGACGGGCAGCCCCGTACCCCCAGGTGGATGGGCTCCGCCGCCCACCGTGCCGTCGCGCTGTTCTGCGTCACGACGATCAGCACCGGCTCGCACCGGTACTTCTCGTGCAGATAACTCAGGTAGTACGGCCAACTGCCGCGCTTGCGCTCGTCGGGCTTGCCCTGCGACTCGACCACCAGCAGATACGTGCCCTCGTCGGTCTCGGCCCGCAGCAGCGTGTCCACGCGGCGCTCGACGGGCTCGATCTCGGTGAGGTCGATGTTCATGGCCGCGAAGTCACGGGGCTCCGGGAACGGCACGCGTAACACGTGTTGGAGGGCGCGGGTCAGGAGCGCCGGGTCCTTCTGGAAGATCCTGTGCATGGCCTCGTGCGAGGAGCCGGGCATGGGCTACGCCACCTCCAGTTCGCACCATACGAACTTGCCGTGCCGCCCGAAGCGGGCCAGCGGGTGCCAGCCCCACACGTCGGCGAAGGCCCGCACCAGCGCGGTGCCGCGTCCGTTCTCCGCGTCCGTCAGGTTCGCCCAGTCGTCCGGCGGCTCGGGCGGCTCCGGGTCCGCGTCCCACGCCCCCACCCGCAGCACCCCGCCCGCACAGCGCAGCCGGAAGATGGCCGGCCCCTTGGTGTGCAGCACGGCGTTCGACACCAGCTCGGAAGTGATCAGCTCCGCCGGTTCCGCGAGGTGGGCAAGCCCGTGCACGGTCAGGATCAGCCGCAGGGTGCGACGGCACACCGGAACGGCCTTCGGGTCGTTGGGGATCTGGAGGGAGTACTCCCAGGGCTCAGCGGAGGTGGTTCCAGGCATGCGTCAACTCCGTGTGTGGGGTGAGGGGTTGAGGGCGCGGTGGCAGTGCCGCGGGCGTCCTGGCAGGACGAAGCGGTGCGCTTCCGCAGAGTGAGGCTCGCATCACCGACGGTAGGGCAACAAATTATTCCCATGCAACCCGTTGCCGTAATCTGACACCCGAACGAGGCACGAATCGTCGGGTGTTGAGGAGCTGGCATGGCCCCGAGAAGCCATCCCACCGCGCGGCAGATGCGGCTCGGGGCGGAACTGCGCAAGCTGCGGGAGGCAGCGGGGCTGAAGGCTCGGGAAGTGGCGGCGTTCCTCGACTCCACGTCGACGCAGATGAGCCAGATCGAGGCCGGAATCGCGGCAGTCAGCGCCGAACGCATCCGCCGCCTCGGTACGCACTACGGCTGCACGGACGATGACCTGATCGACGCCCTCGCCGACATGGCGGGCGACCGTGTACGGGGCTGGTGGGACGACTACCGGGGAGTGCTGCCCCAGGTGAACCTGGATGTCGCGGAGGCCGAGCACCACGCGACGTTCCTACGAGAGATCTCCATCGCCTACGTACCTGGGCTGTTGCAGACCCCTGACTACGCGCGGGCGGTGTTCCGCTACGTGCGGCCTGAGCTGCCCGAGAGCGAGCTGACGCCACGGGTGGAGCACCGGATGCGGCGGCACGCCATCATCGAAGCCGACGCTCCGACGCCGTACGAGACGATCGTGCACGAGTTCGCCCTCCGCCTGCGCGTGGCCGACCGTGGCGTCTCCCTGGCTCAGCTCCGGCAGATTCTGCATCGCATCGAGGAGGGGCACGCGGCCGTGCGCGTCATCCCTCTCGACCAAGACAACTTCGCCGGGGCAGACGCCTCGATGGTCCACGTCGGTGGCCCGGTGCCCAAGCTGGACACGGTACTCAGGGACACCCCCAGCGGCACGGCTTTCATCGACGCCGAACTTCAACTTGCGCATCTGCAACGCCTGCTCCATAGAGTGAGATCGGCATCGCTGGACGCCACGGCGTCGCGGGACTTCATCCACCGTCTGACCAAGGAACTGTGAGGGATCACATGAACGCCGCCCCTCAGTGGCAGAAGTCCAGCTTCTCCGGAGGCGGCGAAGGCAACACCTGCGTGGAGCTGGCGTCCTTCACCGGCGAGATCCGGCTCCGCGAGAGTGACACCCCCGCAGCGACCCTCTCGATGACGCCAACCACCCTTGCCCTCTTGCTCCAGGGCATACGGAGCGGCACTCTGCGAGAGACGAAGGGGGCTCCATGACTGACACCCTGCGCTGGCAGAAGTCGACGTACTCCGACGGCGGCGAAGGCAACACCTGCGTCGAACTCGCCGCCTCACCCTGTGGGATGCACCTCCGCGAGAGCGACGAACCCGAGACGGCCCTCACGGCAACCCCGACCGCGATGAGCCATCTGCTGCACGCCATCCGTCTGGACTTCTCACGAAGGACGTGAATCCATGGCCGCCAGAGCCACCCCGCGCTGGCAGAAGTCCACCTTCTCCGGAGGCGCGGAGGGCAACGCATGCGTCGAACTCGCCTCCACCTTCGGCAACATCCACCTCCGCGAGAGCGACACCCCGGTCGAGACCCTCACCACCACCCCCGCCGCCCTCGCGCACCTCCTGCTCGGCATCCGCGAAGGGCTTTCGGCGCGGTAATTCGATGGCGTACCGGTGAAACCGTGACCACTCTGGTCCGGTGACCCACCCCAAGCACCAGATCCGCGCCCTGCACACGGACTCCACGATCACGGTCTACCAGGCGTACTCGCCGACGATCGGGGTGGCGGCGGCCCGGGACGGGCGCTTCCCGGAGGTCTGGAAGCGGGACCGGATGACGTGGATCAAGCCGTCGTTCCTGTGGATGATGTACCGCTGCGGATGGGGCACGAAGGAAGGCCAGGAGCACGTCCTCGCCGTCGAGGTCGCCCGCGAGGGCTTCGAGTGGCCACTGCGGCATGCCTGCCTGTCCCACTACGAGCGGGGGCTGCACAGCGATCGCGACGCGTGGCGACGCGAGGTGAAGCGGGCGCCCGCCCGGGTGCAGTGGGACCCCGAACGCGATCTGCACCTCCGGCCGCTCCCCCACCGGTCGCTGCAACTCGGCCTCACCGGGGAGGCCACGCGCCGCTACGCCGACGAGTGGATCGTCTCCCTGACCGATGTCACGCCACTGGCGCGTGAGATCCACGCTCGCGTTCGGGGTGGAGAACTGGACGCCGCGCGGCGTCTCCTGCCGCGGGAGCGCCCTTATCCGGTGACCGCGCCGCACGTGACCCCGGAGGAGGACGCTGCCCCGAAGATTCTCCGAGGGCTGTGACCACATAGTGGTCACAGCCAGAACTCCAGCGTGTGGAATGTCAGGAAGACGCAGACGATCAGCTGGACCGCGCCGACGAATTGGGGGCCTGTCCGCAGCAGCACGACGGCGATTACGCCAACCAGCAGGGCCAGAGCGCCGAAGCCCAGTACGGACGCCCAGTCCACGGGCTGCGCGCCGGGCACTGCCTGTCCGGAGCTGGAGTGCATCCGGTTCAGCCCCCGGACGGCGAGCACGATAGCGACCAGCAGTGCGGCCGCCGCGTCAGCCACCAGGACGAGAAACAGGAGGCAGCCTGCGGTGAGGGCTCGCTCACTGCCGGAGGACTGCTTGTCGTCGAGTTCGGGCATGGCTTGACGATCGCCCGGAATACATCCCTCCGAACGGCCCGTCGTCAACTCGCAACCACGGCGTACTGCACTCTTGATGGGCCCATCGAGTCCCGAGATCACGCCAAGGTCCGCAGCCTCGGCAAACGTGTCACGGCTGACCACTCTTGAGTGCTGATGATCGCCCCTTGAGTGGCCGTTGGAGGCTTGGCCGTTGGCGACAGCACGCGGGCAGAAGATCGTTTATTCCAAGACGCGAATAGTCGCGTCCCGTCATAGACACGTCTCCGTGACCTGCCTAGCGTCGTCCCTGAGAGTCGGGAAGCGCCCGACCGGCAGGGGGCCACGGTGACGACCAGGGAACGCCTTACCCGTCTCACAGGCACGGTCAACGGGCGAACTGTGATGACGACGACTGCCCAACGTGTGTGACACAGAGCGCCGCACGTTCGTGGTTCAGGGAGACGCGTACGGGACTTTCAAGGTGCCGGACAGCGAAGGGCTCGCAGAGATTCCTGAGCACGTTCTCAGGGAGGCTGTGCGCGCTCTCGAATGGTGAGTGGCGGAACGTCTTCGACGCCTTCCAGCACGACGCATGGCGTTTCAAAACCCAACCGACGTACATCATGCCTCGCGAAGCTGAGAACGTGGCCCGCCTCCTGCGGGGTGAGGACAAACCCGCCGAGCACCACGTGGAATGGCACTCGCGCGTCAAAGGCTATCTCGAAGAAGGTAAGAAGATCGGGCGCATATGTATTGTTCGGCACCCGCTGACCGACTACCAGCGGTATCAATCCGCGTGGGGTATCCCTGGGAATGTCGCGGTGAGTGAAGACATTCGCGTTCTGGACGTCACGCACGATGAATACGGTCTTCCCGTTGGCGGGCAGGATTGGTGGATTTTCGACGAGTCCACCATTGTTCATCTGAACTTCCGGCCGGACGGAACGCAGATCGGTCGCGAAATCCACGAAGGCGATGTGGAATAGTTTCGCGCCTGGAAGCGTACGACTCTTTCCGCAGCAGTGCCGTACGCCGAGTATGTGAAAGAGCACGGGTGACACTTGAGCCAGAACGGTTGGGCCGGTCCAAGGCCGACCTAGCTGAAACTCTACGCGACTTGCGGAAGCGAGCTGGCCTCACCGGGGATCGGCTCGCCAAGCGTTGCGCCATGAGTCAGTCGAAAATCAGCAAGATCGAGACGGGCAAGACCACTGCCTCACTCATGGACGTCGAACGCATATTGCGGGCCCTGGAGGCTCCTCCGGAGCTTGTCAGAGAGGTCATGGCCATAGCCGGGCTGGCCAAAACCGAGTGGCAGGAAAAGCGTTCATTATGGCGCATGGGCCTTGACAAGCGACAAGTGGAGCTAGCGGCGCTGGAATCCGAGTCAACGGAGATGCGCTACTTCCTGCCGTCCATGCTGACCGCCCTTCTGGCCACACCCGAGTACGCGAAGGCAAGCCTCACCCATTCCCCAGGGGACACATCCAAGACTGTTTCCCGCAAACTGGAACGCCAAGCCGTCCTGTACGACACGTCAAAACGTTTCACCTTTCTGCTCACCGAACAGGCGGTCAGGTGGCTCATCGTTCCCGCATCAGCGATGACCGTTCAAATTGACAGACTCACGTCACTTTCACGGCTGCCCAATATCAGGATGGGCATACTCCTCGACGGAGTCACCATTCCGCGCGGGCCGTTGAACCCCTTCACCGTCTACGACGACCGCCTGGCGACCGCCGAGACCTTCACAGGCCGGATAGTTTTCCAAGACGGCCGCGATGTAACCCAATATCGGGAAGTCTTCGACATGTATGCCGGGTTCGCGGTCTACGAGGACGAAGCCCGCAACTATCTGGCCGCGCGGGCGCGGTCTCTCCTGCGTGATCTTTAGGCGACAACAGGAATTATTCTGAGTCCCTGCCGAACCCTCCTTTACCTTGGGTGCCACACGGAGAAGACGGAGGGAAAGTCGTGGGAGAGCGGGAAATCGGCACGCGGAACGTGGTTCGTGTGTTGCCGTGGAAGACGAAAGACGGCAAGAGATGTCTGCTTCAGAGCGACGATGCCGGGGGTGTGCTCAGCCGTCTCGCGGACGACATGGAAGCGGCGCAACTCGGCATCGGGCAGCGGGTCCTTGTCCACGCCCAGGCACTCCTGACCAACCCCCGTGCCACCGAACCCGAAATTCGTTATCTCACACGGCAGTTGACGGAGTGCCTGGGGGACGCCTTACGCGTCGCCGAGAGCCGTGGTGATCGTCTGGGAATCAGCCCTGCCGACGACGATCAAGGCGACGGCGAGGAAGAGCCGGAGCTGCCCGCTGAGGCCTTCGGATGACCACCGCGCCATCTGGTGCAACGGGTACCGTGGCCAACCCGAGCTGCTGCGATCACTGGCGCCCGGCCGCCGGTCTCGCGGCCCGCCCGGCCCGGTGGCCGAAGTCCGCCCCACCAGCGGGAGTTGGCGCGGATATTCGCGCGGTGCTTCCAAGATCAGCGCCTAGACTCCCCGCATTCGGGTCGATGCGACGGGGGTCTGCATGTTGTTCAACCGGGGCCGCTTCTTGCTGCCCGCGGTCGCTGCCGGTGCTGTGGTGGTGCTGGTCGGGGGGTGTTCGCCGGCCGAGGGGGGTGCGAAGGCGCGGGGCGGGGAGTCGTCCGGTGCCGCGTCGGCGAAGGCGGTGCGGCCGTTGAGTGCGCAGGAGTTGGCTGCCGCGCTGCCCACGGAGGCGTCCGCTCCGGGGTTCCGGATCGTGGGGACGCCGACGCTGCGGACCGGTGGCAGCACGTGGGGCGCGGACGCCGAGCCCGAGGTGTGCCGTCCGCTCTGGGAGGCGCGTGCCGGTGGCCCCGACCGAGCCGTGGCCTCCGCGTCGCTGTCGATATCGCACTCCGACACCGCCCTGGAGACCAGGTTCCTGACCTTCGCCAGTCTCGGTCCCGGACAGGCGGACGCCTTCGTCGCATCCGTCGGGAAAGCCCTCGCTTCCTGCGCGTCGACCTCCTTCGTCAGCTCCCGTGGGGATCGCGTGACCACGCAGGTCGAGGAGGTGACGGAGCCGACGGTGGCGGGCTACGACGCGGTGAGTTTCCGGATGCGCTGGCACAGCGAGATCGACGGGTTCGCGGCGGACACCCACACCCTCGTCACGACGCTGCGGGCCGGTGACGCCACCCTCACCGAGGTGGCGGACATCAGCCTGGGGAGCCGGCTCTCGGCCGCGCGGCAGCGGGCCTTCGTACCGACGCTCTATCCGGACCCGCTGAAGGCGCAGGCCGACAGCCTCCGGGAAGCACAGTCCCGGTCCGCCGCCGGCTGAGTGGTCCTCGTGGGCCGTCCTCCGCCTCGGGAGAGGATCTCAGCTCTCCGCCCCACCCCGCGGCAGCGCCCCCGCGCGGTCCAGCAGGCCGGTGCGGGCGGCCAGGGCGGCCGCTTCCAGGCGGGAGCCGACGCCGAGTTTCATCAGGACGCGCTGGACGTGGGTGCGGGCCGTGGAGGGGGCGATGCCCATGCCTGCCGCGATGAGGCGGGTGTCCTCGCCGTCGGCGACGCGGACCAGCACCTCGATCTCGCGCGGGGTGAGGAGCTGGAGCAGGCGCTGACCCTCGTCGTCGGGCTGGGCGGCGGGGTTGAGGAGTTCGGCGAAGGCGCCCTGGAGGAGGGTGGGGGCCACGGCCGCCTCGCCCGCGCGGGCCTTCATGATGGCGCGCTCCACGCCCTCGATGCGCTCGTCGTGACGGACGTAGCCCGAGGCGCCCGCGGCGAACGCGGCGGCGATGCCGCGCGGGCTCGGGACCGGGCCGAGGACCAGGACCGCGACCTGGGGCCGTTCCCGCTTGATCCGGACCACCGGGTCGAACATGCCGGGTTCGGCCGGGGTCGCCGTGCCGAGCAGGCAGACCTCCGGGGCGCGGGTGATCACCAGTTCCGCCGCGCCCGCGGCGGGCGCCGCCGCGGCGAGCACCCGGTGCCCGCGCAACTTCAGCGCCGAGGCCAGCGCCTCGGCGAGCAGGCGGTGGTCGTCGACCACCATCAGCCGCACTCCCATCGAGCAACCCCCCAGTCCCCCCATGGCTGCCCAGTCGCGCACCGCCCCAGACCGGCGGAGGCCGAAAGACAGCCAACCAGCGAGGGGTGCCCCCCGGCACCCCGTTCCTCATGCCCCCGGAAGCTACACGCTTGTTCGACCTCGCGCTCCCCCTACCGGCGAGAAGTGTCCCGGATAGGGGGAATGAGTGCTTGCGCGAGATAAAGGAACGTATGCGTGTGGCCCCGCTCCTGAGCTGGGGCGGGGCCACAGGGGTGCGGCGGGGCCGGGGTGTCAGCCGGTGGTGCCGAACGCCAGTGCCAGGTACTCCTTCTCGTCGGCGGCGCCGCTGGAGTCCGCGTACACGGCCGCCATGTAGAGGTGGCCGCGGGCGAAGATCAGCTCCGAGTACTCGGGGAGCATGCGGCTCTCCGCGTCCCGTACCGACTGGGTGGACGGGTTCTGGAGCAGCTTGGTCTGCTTGAACGAACCGCCGTCGACGCTGACGATCTGGCCGCCCTCGTCGTACGGCGCCCGCTTGTAGGCGATGACGTTCTTGCCGTCCATGCGCAGCGGCACCAGTTCGTAGCCGTCGCCCGCGTCCGCGCGCTGGCCGGTCTGCTTGCCGGTGTTCAGGTCGAACGAGACGATCTCGTTGGTACGGCTGTAATCGCCGCCCCCGTCGTGCTCCTCGGTCGGGATGTAGAGCCGGTCGGCGCCGACGGCGAGGCCCGAGCACTGCTCGATCTTCGTGATGCCGTCGCAGCGGGCCGCGAACTGGTCGCCGGGCGCGCTCAGCCGGGCCTTGAGCTTGCCGGTCTTGTTGTCGATCGAGAAGAAGTCGGAGATGCCGCTGCCGTCCCCGGCGCTGTCGCCGACGTCGGCGGCCACCACCAGCGGGTCGGTCGACACGATCGCCGCGTACTCGATGCCGCTGGTCATCTTGTACTCGGAGAGCACCTTCCCGGAGACCGGGTCGATGGTCTGGATCTGGAGCTGCCGCGCGTCGTACGGGCCGCACTTGCGGATCGCGACCAGCTTGGGGCCGCCGCCGTACCCGGCGTCGTAGCAGGTGTCGGCCTGCTTCGGCGACCACAGGGACTTGCCGGTGTTGATGTCGAAGGCGGAGCCGCCCTCGGTGGCGCCCAGGGCGACCGTCGTGCCGCTGACGGTGACGTTGTCGAAGGTGATCGGGTAGTCACCGGCCGCGGAGGTCTTCGTCCACAGCTGCTTGCCGGCGTCGAGGTCGATCGCGGCGACCTGGCTGCACCCGGCCGACCTGTTCTTCTCGGGCATCTTCGGCTGGAAGACCACCGCGGTCTTGCCGTCCTCGGTGGCGTACTTGCTCGCCGTGCACACCGGGCCGGGCAGCTTGATCGTCCACAGGCGGGTGCCCTTGTCGGGGTCGTAGCCCGCGATCTCGGCGACGCCCGCCTTCACGTACGTCTTCTCCGTCAGCCATGAGCCGCTCACGACGACGCTGTCGTCCTTGGCGACCTTCGGCGACGGGATCTGGAACAGCAGCTTCGACGCCGGGTCGGCGGGCGCCTTCTCGGTGCCGCCGGCCGGGGTGCCGCCGGTGCCCTTGCCGTCGCCGTCGTCGGTGCCGCCCTTGGTGCCGCTGGAGCTGGCGGTGTCGTTCTTCTTGCCGCCGCCGCCGTCGCCGTCGTCGGAGCCCGCGTAGAGGACGCCCGCGCCGACGATCAGCGCGATCGCGACGACCGCGGCCAGCACGATCGCCACCGGGGCGTTGATGCCGCGCCGCCCGGCGGGGGCCTGCGGCGGCATCGGCACGGTCGGCTGGCCCGGATAGCCGGGATAGCCCTGCTGCGGGTGGCCCTGCTGGGGGTACGGCGCGGTCGGGTAGCCGTAGCCCGGCTGCGGGGCGCCGTACGGCTGCTGCGGGGCGCCGTACGGGTTGGGGGTGCCGGGGTTCGGGGTGCCGGGCGGGACCGGCGCGCCGGGCTGGCCCGGGTAGCCGTAGCCGGGGGGCGGCGGGGTCTGGGGCGGCTGGGGGGCACCGGCGGACTGGGGGTAGCCGTAGCTCGGGGCGGGCGGGGTCGGGGGCGCGGGGGGAGCCGCGGGGGGTGCGGCCGGTGGTGTCGCCGGGGGTGCGGCCTTGTCCAGGCTCGGGGCCTGGGCCGGGGGCGTGGCGGGGGCCGCGGGCTGGTCCGGGGTGCCCTGCGGGGGCGGGGGCGGGCCGAAACCGGGCGGTGGGGGCGGGGTGGCCCCGGTGGAGGGCTCGCCCTCCGGAGCGGCGCCCTGCGGCGGGGTGTCCCGCGGGGGCGTGTCCTGCGGGGCGGCGCCCTGCGGCGGGGTGTCCTGGGGCGGCGTGTCCTGCGGGGGCCGGTCCTCGGGGGTGCCCGGCGGGGGCGGCGGCGACTGGGTCATGGTGTGAATACCTCGGAAGAGCGCTCAGGAAGAGGGGGGACGGGGAGACGGGCGGGGAGGGGAGACAGCGGGGACGACCGCCTCACTTGCCGTAGGCGAGCATCAGCTTCTCCTTCGCCTCGTCGTTGCCCGTGAGCCGGGTGGAGGAGATGTAGAAGCGGCCGTCCACCCAGGCGACGTCGCGCGAGAAGAAGCTGCGCTCCAACGACAGCGTGCCCTCGGGGAGCTGGAGCAGCGTGGTCGGCTGGTGCGCGGACCCGGTGGTGGGCACGGACACGACGCGGCCCGCGCCGTCGTACGACGGCTGGACGTAGGCGACGAGCTTGCCGTCCTGGACGTCCATCGGCAGCATCGACGCGTCGGTCGGGGACTTGACCCGCCACTTCTCCTTGCCGGTGGCGAGGTCGAGGGCGACGACCTCGTTGGCCCCGGTGGTCGCCTCGGTCGGCAGGTAGAGGGTGTCGCCGCCGACGGCGACGCCCCCGCAGCCGGTCAGGTCGCGCTGGAGGACCGCCCAGCCGCACTGCGGCGCGAAGTCCTCGTCGACCGCGACCTGCGAGCGGAACCCGCCGCCCGGCTTGAACGCCGCGATGTTCCAGGCGTTCTTGTCCTTGTTGGTGCTGTAGACCACCAGCGGGTCGACCGAGTAGGTCCGCGCGACGGTCCAGCCCTTGTCGAACTTCTGGGTCCAGCGGGTCTTCCCGGTCGCCGGGTCCAACTCCTGGAGTTCGTCGTGCGCGTTGGCGCCGCCCGCGCCGCAGGAGGCGACCGAGATCAGCTTGGCGCCGCCCGCGAAGGCGGTCGGGAAGCAGGCGTCGCCGTACTTCTCCTTGTCCCACAGCTTCTTACCGGTCCGCACGTCGTACGCGGTGCCCGACTGCGAGCGGCCGACCATCAACGTCGTACCGGTGACGGAGAGTTCGACGGAGAGCGCGCTGTCGAAGAGCCCGCCGTCGGCGACCGTCGCGGTCCAGCCCTTGGCGCCGGTGTCCAGGTCGATCTGCTGGAGCTGGTTGCACTTGGCGCGGTCGCTGGTGCCGTTCATGTAGGCGACGACGACCTTGTCGTCGGCCGTCTTCTCCGGGGTGACCGCGCACACCTTCTGCGGCAGCGCGATCGGGTCGAAGGCGGGCTTGCCGTCCGCGACCCCGTACCCGACGACCTCCTTGTACGCCGCCTTCACCGCCGTCTTCGCGGTGACCCACATGCCGGGGGCGTCGGCGCCGGAGGCGGGGGCGTCGGGCGCCTCCTTGTACCAGAGCACCTTGGCCTCGCCGGACTTGCGGTCGGCGTTGAAGTCCTCGGTGTCGTCACCGCCGTCACCGTCGCCGCTGCCGTCGCCGGGGTCGACCGGCGTATCCGCGCTCGCGGACGCCTTGCCGTCGCCGCTCGGGGCCGCGACCGGCTTCTTCTTCCCGCCTCCGTCGTCACCGGACGTCACCGCGAACACGGTGCCGCCGATGACGAGCAGCGCGGCCACCGCGGCGCCCACCGCGAGTGCGGGCCGCCCCCGGAAGGGGTTGCGCGAACCGGACGGCGGGGTGCCGGGAGCACCGGGCGCGCCCGGGAACTGGGGCGGCGGATAACCGTAGCCCTGCCCCGGCTGGCCCGGCTGCCCCGGTTGGCCGCCGTAGGGCGGGGTGGGAGGGCCGTACGGACCGGGCTGGCCGTACGGTCCCGGCTGGGCGCCGTAGGGTCCCGGCTGCTGCGGGCTGCCGTACGGGCCCGGCTGCGGCGGTGGGCCGTACGGGCCGGGCGTGCCCGGGGCGCCGTAGGGTCCGGCCGGCGGCTGGGCGCCGTACGGGCCCGGCTGCGGCGGCTGCTGCGGCGGTCCGGCGGGCGGCGGCGGTGCGCCGAACCCGCCCTGTGGCGGCTGCTGATCGGGCGGCTGGGTCATCAGCGTCTCCCCCTCGCTCACTGATTTCTAGCCACGCCCCGAGGTTGTGTGACGGCCCCAGAGTCGTACGCGGAAACTTCTCAGACGGCCCTTTCTATCACCCGGGTACGACACCGGACGGGGCCGCGGGGGCCGCTGTTCCCAAGGGAGAACCGGCGCGTGATGCCCTTGTTACGCGCCTTCACGCCCCCTCCACGCGCCCCCCACGCCTCCGGGGGCCGGGGAGTGGGGGTGCGGCGGATCGGGCGGCGTCGGCCGGACACGAGGGGGCGTCTTCGGCCACGGCGGTCCGGGCGGCGCCGAAGACGAGGGTCCGGGGGGCGCCGCGGACGCGGGCCTGGGCGTCGTCGGCGGAAGGGCGGAAGGCCGGACCGGCGGGCCCGGCCCGGGGTCGATCAGAGGGCCCGGCCCGGATCGGTCGAGGCGTCCTCGCCCGGACCGGTTCAGGCGTCCTCGGCCAACTCCAGCCAGCGCATCTCCAGTTCCTCGCGCTCCCCGGCCAACGTCCGCAGTTCGGCGTCGAGTTCGGCGACCTTGGCGAAGTCGGTGGCGTGCTCGGCGATCCGGGCGTGCAGCTTGGTCTCCTTGTCGGAGACACGGTCCAACTGGCGCTCGATCTTCTGGAGTTCCTTCTTCGCGGCCCGCTGGTCGGCGGCGCTCTTCTCCGGCCGGTCCGCGCCGGTCCCCGTGGCCGGGGCGGGCTTCTGCGCGGCGGGCGCGCTCGCCGCGGCGGCCTCCTCCATGCGGCGGCGGCGCTCCAGGTACTCGTCGATGCCGCGCGGCAGCATCCGCAGGGAGGCGTCGCCGAGGAGGGCGAAGACGCGGTCGGTGGTGCGCTCCACGAAGAAACGGTCGTGGGAGATGACGATCATCGAGCCGGGCCAGCCGTCGAGGACGTCCTCCAGCTGCGTGAGGGTCTCGATGTCGAGGTCGTTGGTGGGCTCGTCGAGGAAGAGGACGTTCGGCTCGTCCATGAGCAGCCGCAGCAGCTGGAGGCGGCGGCGCTCACCGCCGGAGAGGTCGCCGACCGGCGTCCACTGCTTCTCCTTGCCGAAGCCGAACGTCTCGCAGAGCTGCCCGGCGGTCATCTCGCGGCCCTTGCCGAGGTCGACGCGCTCACGGACCTGCTGCACGGCCTCCAGCACCCTGAGGGTCGGGGCGAGTTCACTGACCTCCTGGGAGAGGTAGGCCAGCTTGACGGTCTTGCCGACGGCGACCCGGCCGCCCGCCGGCTGGGTCTCGCCCTCGCTGCGGGCGGCCTCCGCCATGGCCCGCAGCAGGGAGGTCTTGCCCGCGCCGTTCACGCCGACCAGGCCGATCCGGTCGCCGGGGCCGAGCTGCCAGGTGACGTGCTTGAGCAGCACCTTCGGCCCGGCCTGGACGGTCACGTCCTCCAGGTCGAACACGGTCCTGCCGAGCCGGGAGGACGCGAACTTCATCAGCTCGCTGGTGTCGCGGGGCGGCGGCACGTCCGCGATCAGCTCGTTGGCGGCCTCGACCCGGAAGCGGGGCTTGGACGTACGGGCGGGGGCGCCGCGCCGCAGCCAGGCCAGCTCCTTGCGGACCAGGTTCTGCCG
Source organism: Streptomyces sp. NPDC091281 (assembly GCF_044757425.1). Lineage (NCBI taxonomy): Bacteria > Bacillati > Actinomycetota > Actinomycetes > Kitasatosporales > Streptomycetaceae > Streptomyces > Streptomyces sp. NPDC091281. The sequence continues at coordinate 170,813 of NZ_JBIVUY010000004.1, forward strand.
CTTGGTCTCCTCGGTCGCCGCGATGCGCTCCCGCTCGGCGCGCGCGAAGACGTAGTCGGAGTAGCCGCCCTCGTACTCGTGGACGGCGCCGCGCTGCACGTCCCACATGCGGGTGCAGACCTGGTCGAGGAACCAGCGGTCGTGGGTGACGCAGACGAGGGCCGAGCGGCGCTCGCGCAGATGCCGGGCGAGCCAGGCGATGCCTTCGACGTCGAGGTGGTTGGTCGGCTCGTCCAGGACGATGAGGTCCTGGTCGTCGATGAGCAGCTTGGCCAGCGCGATACGGCGCCGCTCGCCACCGGAGAGCGGCCCGATCACGGTGTCCAGGCCCTGCGGGAAGCCGGGCAGGTCCAGGCCGCCGAAGAGGCCGGTCAGCACGTCGCGGATCTTGGCGTTGCCCGCCCACTCGTGGTCGGCGAGGTCGCGGATGACCTCGTGCCGGACGGTGGCGGCCGGGTCGAGCGAGTCGTGCTGGGTGAGCACGCCGAGACGGAGCCCGCCGGAGTGGGTGACCCGCCCGGAGTCGGCCTCCTCCAGCTTGGCGAGCATACGGATCAGGGTCGTCTTCCCGTCGCCGTTGCGGCCGACGACACCGATCCGGTCCCCTTCGGACACACCGAGCGAGACACCGTCGAGGAGGGCACGCGTTCCGTACACCTTGCTGACGTTCTCGACATTGACCAGATTGACGGCCATCTCACTCCTGCCCAGGGGGTCGATCAGCCTCCCAGCCTAGCCGCGAAAATTTCGTACCGGTCCGCCGACGGAATCGGCGGACCGCCAGGCCGCGGTGAGGTGAGGGCGGCACGGGCCGAAGCGCCGGGATGACGCTGAGCTGCACGGAGCCGGGTCGAGTGATGTTGATATCCACGAAAAGGAAACCCACGGGCCAACCGGCATGAAGCGCCTGGATGAGCCGGCCGCGGGAGCACTGCAATGTGACCGGTCCAGGGCCAGTGCGAGGTCAGGCGGGCGGGGCGACCACCAGCTGGCGGTTGATGCGGAGCCGCAGTCGGCAGCGCTCGGCGCAAGCCCCGTCGGCCAGTGCGGGTACCCCAGCATCCGCAGGCTGGGAGATCACAAACGGTCTGCACGATGTCCAGCCAGATCCGGTTCTGGGCCGTCGGCGCATGGGCATGTTGCCCGCACTGACAGCCTTGGCGGCGCGGACACGGCCCTCGGCCCGGGCCCCGGCCCCGGCCCCGGCCCCGGCCCCGGCCCACAGCAGGTGACGACGCATGAGTTCGGTAGTGATACAGCCCGAGGCATGAGTGGCGAAACAGTTCAGACGTATGCCTTCTGCGCCTGCGATCCACCAAGCGGATCCCTGAGATGCGGCTGTTCCAGCGCCGAGCCAGGAAGCGAGGGCGAATATGCACATAGCCATACGCCCATGACGCATAAAAACCTTAGAGAGCCATAAAAGCGACATCATAGATATTTAGCGCAGCCTCGCAACCGACGCATGTTTGTTCTTCGCAAATTCTTCAAGATCAAAAATAGATCGCCGAGAAACCCTGCCGTAACCCTTGATCAGTAGGGCGAGGTGACGGGGGTGCGTCACATTGATCCTTTATCCGGCAAATCCCCCTTACTGCAGCTTGGTCGCACCTTTCACTTCTTGACCATTTATTGAACAACTCTCCAGGATTCCCAACCCTGCCTCGCAGCTGATCTGCATATATGAGCCGTTCGATCGATGATGCGCAGGCCAGATTTTGGGAGGGGCTTGACCATGCCGCACAGACAAGTGACCCGGTGGGGGTCAGGATTCCGACGCCGACCACCGCAGTCCCGTCGGCTTCCACGGATGGCTATTGGCCTTGTCCTGGCAATGGCCGCAGAAGTGGCATTGGTGTCACAGAGCACCGGACTTGCGTTCGCCGCAGACACAACCATGGCTACCGCGCCTCAGGCCGTCACAGCTACCGCATCCGGACCGGCTCAGGCACAGAACGAGGCATCGGCGGTGCTGATCGCTCGTCTCCAAGGCCGGAAGATCGAGATGCGCTCGGCCCGGACAGCCGATTCGACAACATACGCACTACCCAGCGGCGAGCTGGAAACCGAGACGTACGCCGGTCCGGTGCGAGTCAAGCAGGATGGCGCTTGGAAGGACATCGACACCTCGCTGTCCGACACCGGTGCTGATCTGACCCCGGCCGCCGCGGCGGCTGACATCGCGGTCTCGGACGGAGGTGACACGGATCTGGCATCGGTTACGAAGGGGAAGGAGTCCTTCGGTCTGGGCTGGGACAACAAACTTCCCAGCCCGACGGTCAAGGACAGCACGGCCTCGTATGCTCTGGGCCGTGGCCAGACCCTGTCCGTGACGGCGCTGGCTCAGGGCTTCTCCGAAAACATACGGCTCACTCAGCGGCTGGACAACGAGACGGTCTCGTACCGGATTCCGCTAAATCTAGACGGCTTGAAGCTGTCGCAGGCGGACTCCGGGCACCTGCTACTCGCAAACGGCGCCGGCGATCTGGTGGCCGAAGCGCCCGCGCCAATGATGTGGGACGCGAGTACGGACGAAGCGTCCGGCGAGCCTGCCCACCAAGAGCGAGTAGCGACAAAGATCGAGACGGCGGACTACGGCTCGCAGATCCTGGTCCTGACCCCGGACAGCGACTTCCTCGCCACCGCGACCTACCCGGTCACCGTCGACCCCACTTCGACACTCGCGGCGGCCACGGATACCTGGGTGCAGAACCCCGACTACCCTGACTCGCAGGTCTCCTCGCAAGAGCTGAAGTCGGGCACGTACAACTCCGGCGCCGACACGGCGCGCTCTTACCTGAAGTTCGACACTTCGAAGTTCACCGGCAAGCACATTACTTCGGCGACGATGTCGCTCTATTCGTACTATTCCTCCAGCTGCTCCAGCACCGCCTCAACGCAGGCGAGGCGGGTCACCTCCTCCCTGAACACCACAACTCTTACCTGGGCCGCGCAGCCTACGACCACGACAACCAACATGGCCACCAACAGCGGTCACTGGGGCTACAGCTCCTCGTGCCCGGCCAACTGGTCGGGCTGGACGCTGACCGGCATGGTCCAGGACTGGGCCAACGGCGCCGCCAACCATGGCATCCAACTGCGCAGCTCGGACGAGACGGACTCCACGAACTGGCGCCGATTCCGTTCGGCGAACTACACCACCTCGGGGTACGCGCCCAAGCTGTCCGTGACCTACAACTCGTACGCCATCACCGGCTCGCTGGCGATCTCACCGAGCGCCGTCAACGCCTATAACGGCAAGCGCTATGTGACCAGTTACAGCCCGACCCTGTCGGCGAAGGTGACCGACCCGGACGGCTCCACGGTCAAGGCCCAGTTCGAGATCACCAACGACCCGACGTACAGCGGTGAGACTCCCTACTCCTACACGAGCACCTCGTCCTCGGTCGCCTCCGGCTCCACCGCGAAACTGACGATCCCGCCCGCGAGCCAACTGGCCGCATCGCACCTCCGGATGCGGGTCCGCGGCTACGACGGCACGGACTACGGTGCCTGGTCGTCGTACATCTACTTCGTGCCGAACGTGGCCAAGCCCAACGCACCGACCATCTCATGCGCCCCCTACACCGAGCAGACCTGGACGGCGAAGGCAGACAGTGGGGCAACCTGCACTCTGGATACGTCCTCGTCCGATGGCCAGGGTTACTACTGGGGCCTGGACGACTCTTCGGAGCCGGGCCGCGTGTACGACACCTCAGACGGCAACGGCGGCGACGCGTTGACGATCACGATCAAGCCGGGCGAGGACTGGCACAAGCTGTACGCCAAAACCATCGACTCAGGCGGGAACGTGTCTGCCACGGCTACGGAGTACGGGTTCGGTGTCGGCAACGGCGTCGGCCTGCTCACTCCGGCCAACGGCGACAACGTCGCCCGCCGGGTCGGCCTCACCTCGACAGGCAAGTCGACGTACACCGGTGTCACCTATCAGTATCGGCGAGGCGAGACCGACTCCTGGACCAGCATCCCGTACGTGGATGTCACCAAGTCCTCTGACGGCTCAGCAATCTCGGGCTGGCCGGTCACGGTCATCACCGGTGCGCCCGCACCTCTGACTTGGAGTGCCACCAACTCTCTCTCGCAGGACGGTCCGATCGACATCCGGGCAGCTTTCACCGATGGCACCACCACCGCATACTCGCAACCTCACACCATCACCTTGGACCGCAACGCGGGTACCGCTCCCGGCTTGAACATCGGGCCTGGCTCGGTGAACACGCTGACCGGCGACTACACCGTGTCCGGCACAGACGCCTCGGGTTTCGATCTGTCGGTGTCGCGGACCGCGTCCTCGCGCCGCCCGGCCTCGGGAGCGGACGCCGAGGGTCAAGTGGCAATCTTCGGCCCGCAGTGGACCTCCGGCACTACCGCGGAGATCACTGACTCGAACTGGGTGGACGTACACCGGACCTCGGCCACCTCGGTTGCTGTCGTGGATATTACTGGTGACGAGACGGGGTTCACCGCTACTTCCGCAGGCGGCTGGAAGCCCGAGCCGGGCTCGGAGGACCTGACCCTCGCTGGCTCGCTGACCGGTTCGTTCACCCTGAAGGACAACGAGGGCACGACGACCACGTTCACGAAGGTGGATTCGACAGCCACCACCTGGCAGGTGTCCACCACCAGCCTGCCGACCGACAACTCCACGACCACGGTGGTCTCGGAAAAGATAGCCTCGGTCGGCGGCACGCTGGCCCGCCCGAAGTACGTCATCGCCCCTACATCCGCTGTTTCAGCCGCCACCTGCGTCACCGCGCCGTCCACGGCGGGCTGCCGGTTGCTGGAGTTCGTCTACTCAACCTCCACCACCGCCACCTCCGGCACGCTGGGTGACTACACCGGTCAGGTCAGACAGATCAAGGAGTGGACCACCGACCCGGGCGCCTCGACGGCGACCGCTGCGGTCGTGTCGCAGTACGCCTACGACAGCTCTGGTCGCCTGCGCGAGCAGTGGGACGCTCGGATCAGCCCCGTGCTGAAGACTGCCTACACCTACGACAGCGCGGGCCGTGTCGTCACACTGACTCCTCCGGGTGAGCTGCCGTGGACGTTCGCCTATGGCAGCGCCGGAAACGCGGCCACCGCGGGTGACGGCATGCTGCTGTCTGCGTCTCGGCCGAACCTGACGGCGGGCACGAAGAGCACCACCGACGGCACAACCGCGACCACCAGCGTGGTCTACGACGTTCCACTGACCGGCGGCAAGGCACCCAACGCCATGGGCACCTCAGACGTCGGAGCCTGGGGCCAGACGGATGTACCGACGGACGCGACCGCCGTTTTCCCGGCCGGAGTCTCCCCGGACGCCTCCGTGCCTGCCTCGAACACAGGCAGCAACCTGGGGGCCTCCGACTACAAGCGCGCAACCATCATCTACAGCGACGCCTCCGGGCGCGAGGTCAACACCGCGAGCCCGGGTGGGCACACCAGCACCACCGAATACGACCGCTTCGGCAACGCCGTCCGAGAATTGTCCGCGGGCAACCGCGAGCTAGCTCTGACCTCGGTCACCAACAGTGACGCCTACGAAGAACTGTCCCTGCTGCACATCGCTGGCGACACGACCGCCGACCGCGCCACGCAGTTGTCCACCGTCTCCACCTACTCCATCGACGGTCTACAGCTACTGGACGAGAAGGGCCCCCTGCACCAGGCCACCCTCACCTCGGCCCTGGCAGCCGGAACCAGCGGAACCGACGTACCTGCCGGGACCTCCTGGCCTGTCCGCCAACACACCGTCAACACCTACGATGAGAACCGGCCGACTAACGGCACCGCTACTGTCGTCAACCAGGTCACGACCACCACAGTCGGCGCGTGGGCCGATGGATACCCTTCCGATGCCGATGTGCGCACCACGAGCAAGCAGTACGACTGGGTCAAGGGTCTGGCCACGGCCAGCATCACCGATCCGTCCGGTCTGGCGCTGAGAACCACCACCTCGTATGACTCGCAGGGAAGGGTCACCAAGTCCGCCCTCCCCAAGTCATCCGGATCGGATGCGGGCGCCACGGTGACCACGTACTACTCGGCCACGGGCACCGGTACCTGCCATGGCAAGCCGGAATGGGCCGATCTGGTCTGCTCCACCGGCCCGGCCGGCGCCATCACCGGCGGCGGCTCCAACCCCACTCAGCTGCCGACCAAGACCACCGAATACGACCGCTGGGGCAACGCCGCCAAGACCACCGAGACTGCCAACTCCGTCACACGCACCACGACCAACACCTACGACGGTGCGGGCCGCGTCCAGACCGCCGCCGTCAGTGGCGGTATCGGCACCGCCGTACCGGACACGACCACCACGTACGACACCGACAGCGGTGACGTGGCCACGGTCACGTCCAACGGGCAGACCATCACCCACACCTACGACAGGCTCGGACGGGAGATCGCCTACAACGACGGCGCCGGCAACACGGCCAGTACGCAGTACGACGCACTCGGCCGACCGGTGAAGACCACCGACTCTGCCCCATCTACCACCACCTACGCCTACGACATCACCAAAGATCCCCGAGGCCTGGAGACCTCCCGGGTCGACTCCGTCGCCGGCACCTTTGCCGCCACCTACGACGCGGACGGCAACCTCGCCACCGAATCCCTGCCCGGCGGCTACACCCTGACCGTCGCCGAGGACGAGACCGGCGCCGAGACATCCCGGGTCTACACCCAGGACAGCGACGGCACGATCGTAGCCTCCGACACCGTGGACCATTCGGTGCAGGATCAGATCGTCACGGACACCGACAGCAACGGCCAGACCCGAACCCGCGCCTACACCTACGATGCCGCCGGCCGCCTGACCCGGACCGACGACACCGACCCGAGCGGAGCCTGCACCCGCCGCGACTACACGTTCGACGACAACAGCAACCGCAGCGTCCTCGCTGCTTCCGCGGGTGAGGTCGGTGCGGCCTGCAGCTCGACCGGCGCCGCCACCACGTCGTACTCCTACGACAGCGCCGACCGGCTGACCACATCCGGAACGGTCTACGACGCATTCGGCCGCACTATCACCCAGGCCTCTGGCTCCACCATCGGCTACTACACAAACGACCTCGTCCGCCAGCAGACCTCCGGCATCAGCCGACAGACCTGGAACGTAGACGCGATAGGGCGCCTCGCAAGCTGGATCACCGAATCGAACAGCACCGGTTCCTGGACCCAGACCGCGTCCAAGACCAATCACTACGGCGCCGACAACGACAGCCCGAGCTGGACCGCCGAGAACTCCAGTGGCGCGATCACTCGGAACGTGCGTGGTATCGAGGGCCAACTCAACGCGTCCACAGGTGGTGCCGGCTCAGCAGTGCTCCAGCTGAGCAACGTCCACGGCGACGTGACGGTGCAACTTCCGCTGGACAGCGCACTTGCGGCAGTCGCCCAGTCCTTCGACGAGTACGGAAACGCCGAAGGTGATACGGCCGCTGCTCGCTACGGATGGCTCGGCACCGCACAGCGTTCTGCGGACTCCACCACCGGGGCCGTCCTGATGGGACAACGACTGTACGACCCCACCCTGGGCCGATTCCTGTCCGTCGACCCCGTGGCGGGCGGCAACGACGACGCTTATGTCTATCCGGCCGACCCTGTCAACCGGCTTGACCTGAATGGAAGGGCCACGAGGAAGCCCGCCTCGCTGAGCCATAAGGAGAAGGAAGCCCTCGACGACAAGGCGAACGGGCGGCCCTACGACCGCAAGGCATACAACTCGGCTAAGAAGAAGCTTGAGCAGGCCGAGAAGTACGCGGGGAGCCGTAACGCGCGTAAGAACCGCTCGCAGTCGGACAGCCTGCGCGTCGTGCTGAAGGATCTGGGGCTTTGGGTCTTCATCATCGCCCTCGTAGTCACCCTCGTCGTCTTCTGGGAGGTGGGCATCGTGGCCGCCGTCATCTGGGCGCTGTCGTAATAGAGCGCACAATCGAGACCCCTTGAGAGGTGGGGGGTCTAGAGGCCTCCCACCTCGGACACTGGAAAACACGAAAGAAGATGAAGTTCTCATGCATAATTTCTCCTGGTATGGCGTGCGATGTGTTTTTCGGCATCTCTCCCTCGGCGTATACGAAGAGCGGGTGACGCTGTGGACCGCCCATTCGCCGGACGAGGCGATCGCCTGTGCGGAAACCGAGGCGCGCGAGTACGTAGAAGCGCTCGAAGATGTGGAGTACGTGGACTTCGCGGAGGCGTTCCGCATCGACGGGGCTCCGGGCGAGGGAGCCGAGGTCTTCTCCCTCATGCGGGAGAGCGAGCTGGCGCCGGATACGTACGTTGAGCGGTTCTTCGCGACGGGGGACGAGCGGACCGGGTGACCGCCCCGCGGTTAGGCACCAGTGCGCGCGGATCGGTGGACGATCCGCGCGCAGTGGCTGTAGGGGTTGGCGGCCGGTCGGCGCTCTTCGTCCGAAGGGCGTCCTCAGGCGCGGTGGCCGGTCAGAGGAAGCGGACCGAGCCGATGCCTTCGAGGCCGAGGGTGCGGACGTCGGCGACGTTGGAGCTGATGGTGGTGACCTTGCCGGTGCAGTCCTTGCCCTCCCAGATCTTCACCGGGCCGGTGGTCTGGACGGACAGGCGGCCGAAGCGGGTGTTCTGGCAGGTCTGGCCGTTGCTCGGGGTCAGGCCCTCGGACGGGTCACCGAAGTTCACGTCCTGGGAGACCGTGACGCTCTTGGCGGGGGCCGCCGGGGTGGCGGGCGGGGTGGTGTTCTGGTTCTGGTCGTCGCCCTGGTTCTGGTCGTTGTTCTGGTTGTCGGGGGCGGTGCCCTTGCCGAAGAGCTGGCCGCGGACGGCGCCGTCGGGCTTGTCGGCGGTGTGGAGGTTGGCGTAGTAGTTGCCGGGGTTCTGCTTGATGCGCTGGACGACGGCGGGGTCCTGGTTCACGGCCGTGCCGGCGACGGAGAAGATGTTCTGCGGGATCGCGGTGGCGAACAGCGGGACCTGGACGGGGCCGTTCTGCCCGAAGCGGCCCTTGTGGAGGTGGGCCAGGGTGGGCGGGGTGAGGTTGACCCAGGTCAGGTTGTAGCCGACCTGGGTGCCCTTGGGCCGCTGGAAGGCCACCGCGGCGCCGTCGGGGTCACCGACCTTGGAGGCGTCGCCGTTGGGGACCTCCTGGCCGCCGCTCATGATCGCCGCCAGCCCCGACTCACGGCTGATGCCCAGCGGGTTGGCGAGCCCGCGCAGCGGCTTCAGCTGCCCGCGGATCGCGCCCGCCGGGTTCGCCGCGTCGTGCAGGTTGACGTAGAAACCGGACGGGTCGGTCCGCAGCTTCTGCGCGAGGGCCTTGTCGGTCACCGAGACCGCGCCGACCGCCTTGCTGACCGTGACCGGCATCGGCGTGGTGAACAGGCCCACCTTCACGTCACCGTTGGTGCCCGCCCGGCCCTGGTGGATGTGGCCCAGGGTCGGGGCGCCGATGCCGTTCCAGCGCAGGGAGAAGATGACCCGGTCGCCCTTGACCTCGACCAGCGCCTCGCCGGAGCCGTCGGCGTCACCCGCATGCGACTGACCGGGGGCCGGTACCTCCTGGTCGCCGGAGAGCCGGGCCCGCAGGAAGGTGGGCTTGCCCTGCGCGGGCTTCACCTGCTGCCGCTCCACGGAGGTGACGGTGCCCTGGGCGTCGTGGCCACCGCCGTGGCCGTCGCCGTGCGCGGTGCCCGTCCCGCCGTGGGCGGCGGCGGGAGAGGCGGCGAGGAGGGCGAGGGCGGCCGCCGCGGAGAAGGAGATGATCCGGCCGCGTGCTGTGTGCTGACGCATTTCTTTCGACTCCTGTCGGAAAAGGGGAAGCAGAGGAAGAAGGGGAATACGGAAGGTCCGGAGCGTGCCGAGGGAATTCATGTGCGGGTGCCAGGAGGAATGCGTCAGGCGACGGGTGACTTCACGAGAGAACCGTCGGGGGCGACCGCGAACCATTCCTCGTCGAGGCCCTGGCCGTTGAGGTCGCCGGGCACCTCGTCTCCGGCGTAGTAATAGAGCGGCCAGTCCTTGTAGGCGACCTGCTGGGCGCCCTCGGCACGCTTGACCATGCGGAAGAGGCCTCCCTCCGCGCCGTCACCGGCCGTCGGCTTCCCTTCGGCGGTCAGCGCGGGCCACACGGCGATGCAGGACTCGGAGCAGGCGCTGACGCCCTCCTTGTCCTTGGTGAAGCCGTACAGGGTGCGGCCCGCCTGGTCGACGAGGATCTTGCCGAGGTCCGTGTCGGCGACCTTCACGGCGACCTTCTTCGCACCGACGGGCTTTCCGGCCGCGGAATCCTCCGCCTTCTTCTCGTCACCGCCCCCGCAGGCGGCGAGCGAGAAAAGGGAAAGGGTGGTGACGGCGGCCAGCAGGACGGCTCGGGTACGCATGACTCTCCTGAATTCCTGAATAGGGGGACGTGTCGTTCGGCGGTGCGGGAGAGGCATGGCTCCCACTGAGCCGTCGACCCCCCGGAAGGCGTCTGCGTGTGCCTTCTGATGCCGTCTACGGGACCTTTCCCGGACAGGTTCACGAGGCGCGGAAAAACAATGAGCGGGCCGGTGTGACCGGCCCGCTCATCGGGTGGACCCAGGTGACCCCGGGGCGGTGACGCTACGGCTGCCGCGCCACCACCGTCGCGCCCGGCGCGGGTCCGGACGCCACGCGCACGGTCTTGCAGGTGCCGGACGCGGCGAGGGCGTCCGCGATGCGCGCGGCGGCCTCCGGGTCGCGGGCCAGGAACGCCGTGGTGGGGCCGGAACCGGAGACGAGGGTGGTGAGGGCGCCCGCGGCGCGGCCCGCGGCGAGGGTGTCGGCCAGCTCCGGGTAGAGGGAGAGCGCCGCGGGCTGGAGGTCGTTGCTCACGGCGGCGGCGAGCGCGTCCGGGTCGCCCTTGGCGAGCGCGTCGAGGAGGTCGCGGGAGGCGACCGGCTCCGGGATGTCCCGGCCCTCGGCGAGCCGGTCGAACGCGTGGAAGACCGCCGGGGTGGACAGGCCGCGCGGGGCCATCGCGAACACCCAGGAGAAGGTGCCGCCCGTCTCCAGCGGGGTCAGGCGCTCGCCGCGACCGGTGCCGAGGGCGGCGCCGCCGACCAGACTGAACGGCACGTCGCTGCCCAACTCGGCGCAGATGTCGAGCAGTTCGGTACGGGAGGCGCCGATGCCCCACAGGGTGTCGCAGGCAAGCAGGGCCGCCGCGCCGTCCGCGCTGCCGCCCGCCATGCCGCCCGCGACGGGGATGTCCTTGGCGATGTGGACGTGGACGTCGGCGGTCCGGCCGTGGCGCTCGGCGAGGGCCAGCGCGGCGCGGGCGGCCAGGTTGGTGCCGTCCAGGGGGACCTGGTCGGCGTCCGGGCCGGTGCAGGTGACGCGCAGGCCGTCGGCGGGGGTGACGGTGACCTCGTCGTAGAGGCCGACGGCGAGGAAGACATTGGCGAGGTCGTGGAAGCCGTCGGCGCGGGCGGCGCCCACCGCGAGCTGGACGTTGACCTTGGCGGGCACCCGGACGGTGACGCTCACTCGGCGCTCTCCTGCTGGTTCTCGGTGCGGGCGGCGGGCCCGGTGCCGTCGGTGCCGTCCGCCGGGCCGGTGGGCTCGGCGGGCTTGTGCTCGGCGATGCGGGCGAACTCCTCCACAGTGAGGGACTCGCCGCGGGCCTGCGGGGAGACCCCGGCCGCGACCAGCGCCCGCTCGGCGGCGGCGGCCGAACCGGCCCAGCCCGCCAGCGCGGCGCGCAGCGTCTTGCGGCGCTGCGCGAAGGCCGCGTCGACGGCCGCGAAGACCTCGTGGCGGGAGGCGGTGGTGGCGAGCGGCACGGTACGGCGGGTGAGGGCGACCAGGCCGCTGTCGACGTTCGGGGCGGGCCAGAAGACGTTCCGGCCGATCGCGCCCGCGCGCTTGACCTCGGCGTACCAGTTCGCCTTCACCGACGGGACGCCGTACACCTTCGAGCCGGGCGGGGCGGCGAGGCGGTCGGCGACCTCCGACTGCACCATCACGAGGGTGCGCTCGATGGTCGGGAAGGTGTCGAGCATGTGCAGCAGGACGGGCACGGCGACGTTGTACGGCAGGTTCGCCACCAGCGCGGTCGGGGGCGGGCCCGGCAGCTCGGTCACCTGCATGGCGTCCGAGTGCACCAGCGCGAAGCGGGCGGCGCGGTCGGGCATACGGGCCGCGATCGTCGCCGGGAGGGCGCTCGCGAGGACGTCGTCGATCTCCACGGCGGTGACGTGGGCGGCGGCCTCCAGGAGGGCGAGGGTCAGCGAGCCGAGCCCCGGGCCGACCTCGACGACGGTGTCCTCGGGGCGGACCTGTGCGGTGCGGACGATACGGCGGACCGTGTTGGCGTCGATCACGAAGTTCTGGCCGCGTTGCTTGGTGGGGCGTACGCCGAGGGTGGCCGCGAGGTCGCGGATGTCGGCGGGGCCGAGGAGGGAGTCGGGGGTGGGGCTGGTCACGGGGTCAAGGGTACGGGGGGTTGGGGGGCGGTTTCCCCTGCCGGGGTGGGGGGCGCCTGGTCTGTGCCGGTGCGGTGCGCGGTTCCCCTCCGGGGGTGCCTGGTCCGTGCCGGTGCTGCGCGGTTCCCCGCGCCCCCAAGATGCCGGGGTCGCCCCGGCCGGGGTCGTAATGCCTGGGCGATCATCGCCCTGTGCGCGGTTCCCCGCGCCCCCAAGGTGCCGGGGTCACCCCGGCCGGTGTTGTGAGGCCTGGCCCACCACCGCTCTGTGCGCGGTTCCCCGCGCCCCCAAGGGGGGTGGGACGCTCAGCGGCGCTCAAGGCCGCGGCTACAGCCGTGCCCCGCAATGGGGCCACGGGGACGCGCCTCGGGTGATGTAGAGCTTTTTCGCTCGGACCGTCTGTTCTGCTGCGGGGGCGTCCTGGGGGCGGCCGGTGCCGCCGAGGCTCTGCCAGGTGCGGGTGTCGAACTGGTAGAGGCCGCCGTAGGTGCCGGAGGGGTCGACGGCGTGCGGGCGGCCGCCGGACTCGCAGGCGGCGAGGGCCTGCCAGTCGAGGTGGTCGGCGCCGCTCACCGAGGTCGGCATCGCGCGGGTGCCGACCTTCACCAGCTGGGGGCGCGGCTCGCGGACGAGTTCGGTGCGCAGCCGGGTCGGGCGCTGGCGGACGCCGTTGACGGTGCGCAGGGCGTACGTGATCCGCCGCAGCCCGACCTGCCCGGCCCGCTCGACGACCTCGGTGCCCTTGAACAGCGAGGGGTCCTCGACGCGCCGTACCGCGAACGCGACCGGCTCCTCCCGTACCTCCTGGCCGCCGGTGATCCGCAGCACGGTGACGGTCTGCCCGTCGCGCGGGAAGCTCTCCGCCGGTACGGAGGTGGTGTCCAGGCCGCGCAGGGTGATCCCGGCCTGCTGGACGGCCTCCTCCACGGTCGCGGCGTTGGTGCGCACCACGCGGGCCCGGCCGTCGGCGACGACCGTCACCGCCCGCTCGGTGCGGACGTCCAGCGCGAGCCCGGCCCGCCCGATGCGCGCCGACCGCGCCAGGGAGAGGTGGGCGCCCTCGGCGCGTACGCCGAACTGCCGCAGCGCCTCGTCCACGGTCCGCGCCGTCGTCCACACGTCGCGCCGCTCGCCGTCGAGGGTGAGGCGTACGGGGCGGCCGTAGTGGACCTCGATGTCGTCGCCGCTGGTCAGCCCGGTGCCGGGGGCGGGTGAGACGACATCGTGGGCGCCGAGGCGTACGCCCTCCTCGGCGAGGAGTTCGCCCACGTCGTCGGCGAAGGTGTGGAGGGTGCGGGGCGCGCCGTCGACGGTGAGTTCGACGGCCTTGTCCTTCGCGACGAACGCGGTCGTCCCGCCCGCCAGGAAGGCGACCACGAGGGCCTGGGGGAGGAGGCGGCGGACGGCGGAGTCCGGGCGTTCGCCCCGGCGCCGGTCGGCCCGCCGCCCCGTGGCGGGCCGGGCGTCGGCCTGGCGGGGCAGGCCCGGCGGCGCCGGGGCGACGAGGGTGGGGGTGGGCGCGGGGGCCGTCCCGTGGCCGGGGCGGTAGGGGTCGCCGTAGGGGCCGGGCGGCGGCGGGTACGTCCCGTACGCCAGGGTCTCCGCGCTGTGCAGGTCTCTCACATCGCTCACGCCGACACGCTCCCCAGGGGTCCGGATTCGGGCCCCCAGAACCTAGCGGAGCGCCCGTCACTCTCCAAAGCGACGCGGCTACGCGGAGTGCTGTTCGAGGAGGCGGCCGGAATGTTCGGCCGGGCCCGTCAGTAACCGAACGCGCGGGCCGTGTTGGCGGCGAGGGCGGTCGCGAGGGTGTCCTCGTCGAGGTCGCGTACGGCGGCCATCGCGCGGACCGTGACCGGCACGAGGTAGGGGGCGTTGGGGCGGCCGCGGTAGGGCGCCGGGGTGAGGAAGGGGGCGTCCGTCTCGACCAGGACCAGGTCCAGGGGGGCGACGGCGAGGGCGTCCCGCAGGTGCTGGGCGTTCTTGAAGGTGACGTTGCCCGCGAAGGACAGGAAGTACCCGGCGCGGGCGCACACCTCGGCCATCTCGGCGTCGCCGGAGTAGCAGTGGAAGACGGTGCGCTCGGGCGCGCCCTCCTCCTTGAGGATGCGCAGCACGTCCGCGTGGGCGTCGCGGTCGTGGATGACGAGGGCCTTGCCGTGCCGCTTGGCCATCTCGATGTGGGCGCGGAAGGAGTGCTCCTGGGCGTCCTTGCCGTCGGGGCCGGTGCGGAAGTGGTCGAGGCCGGTCTCGCCGACGCCCTTGACGTGCGGGAGCGCGGCGAGCCGGTCGATCTCGGCGAGCGCCTCGTCGAGCGCGCCCGCGCCGCCGCCGGGCCGCGCGCCCTGCCGGGACCAGCCGTCGGGGTCGCCGTGCACGATGCGCGGCGCCTCGTTGGGATGCAGGGCGACGGCGGCGTGGACGTTCGCGTACGCCTCGGCCGTCTCGGCGGCCCAGCGGGAGCCGTTCACGTCGCAGCCGACCTGGACCACCGTGGTCACCCCGACCGAGGCCGCCTTGGCGAGGCCCTCCTCGACCGTGCCCGCCTGCATGTCGAGGTGGGTGTGCGAGTCGGCGACCGCCACCCGCAGCGGGGCCGGGAGCGGCGGCGCGGCGTTCTTGTCGGAGCGGCCCGTGCGGTCGGCGTTCGAAGGCATGCCCCCGATCCTACGGAAGGGGCCGACCCCCGAACGCCCCGCTCTGCGGCCTAGCTCGCCTTGCGCTGGAAGGGGTGGAGGAGGTCGGAGAGGTGCCAGTGGTGCGGCCGGGGGCCGGGGACCTCCGCCGGGTCCTGGGCGCCGTCGCCCGCGCTGTCGGTCCCGTCGGGCGTCTGTCCGGGCGTGGCCGTCCCGCGGGGCGTACGGGCCGCGCTGAGCACCGAGGAGACCTGTCCGGCGCGCATGATGCGCACGAGGTGCCCGTCGCAGTTCTGGCATCCCGGCCGGCTCAGCGGCGACGGCACGATCCGGCCGTCGGCGACGTAGACGACGAACTCGTGTCCGTCACGGTCCCGGTGGTGTTCGATCTCGTACGACTGTTCCCAGCCGTGCCCGCAGCGCATGCAGGCGAAGGAGTACGACTCGTGCACGACGGGGGTGCCCGCCGCCCGCAGTCCGGTCTGCCCCGACATCTCGCTCATGCCAGCTCCTGTTGTCCGCTGGTCAGACGCCTCCGGGTACGGATTCCCCCCGGAACCCCGTGGAGGCGAGGGACGGGTGCGTCCCTGAGTCCAGTGGACTGCTCGGCCCGCCCGGACGCAGCACTCCTGCCGACTGTTGGACCCGATTTGGCCCTTCCTTGCCGAAGCGGTGCACACGGTACGCCTGGGCTTTGCCGACGACGTCAACTCTTTACCGCGCCGAGGACATACCCCCGCCCCGAGCAGGTGGCGGGGCCGCAGGCCCCCGCCTCAGGGGCGCGGGGAACTGCGCGACCGGCCCCCACCCACCCGCACCCGCCGCCGCACCCGCGCCCGACCGCCCCGCCCCGCGCCCCCCGCTCAACCCTCGGAGTGCTTCGCCGACACCACCGCGTCGAACACCTGCCGCTTCGGCACCCCCGCCTCCGCCGCGACCGCCGCGATCGCCTCCTTGCGCCGCTCCCCGGCCTCCTCCCGCACCCGCACCCGCCGTACGAGTTCCTCCGGCCCGAACTCCTCCGGTCCGCGCACGGGCGCCCCGGTGACGACGACGGTGATCTCGCCGCGTACGCCCTCGGCGGCCCACTCGGCCAGGTCGGCGAGCGGGCCGCGCCGTACCTCCTCGTACGTCTTGGTCAGCTCGCGGCAGACGGCCGCGCGGCGGTCGGCGCCGAAGACCTCGGACATCGCGGCGAGGGTGTCGTCGAGGCGGTGCGGGGCCTCGAAGTAGACGAGGGTGCGGCGTTCCTCGGCGACCTCGCGCAGCCGGGTGAGCCGTTCGCCCGCCTTGCGCGGCAGGAACCCCTCGAAGCAGAACCGGTCGACGGGCAGCCCGGACAGGGCGAGCGCGGTGAGGACGGCGGACGGGCCGGGCACGGCGGTGACGCGGACGTCCTGCTCGACGGCGGCGGCGACCAGCCGGTAGCCGGGGTCGGACACGGACGGCATGCCCGCGTCGGTGACGAGCAGCACGCGTGCCCCGCCGAGGAGGGCGTCGACCAGTTCGGGGGTGCGGGCGGACTCGTTGCCCTCGAAGTACGACACGACGCGGCCCTTGGGGGTCACGCCCAGCGCCTGGGTGAGGCGGCGCAGCCGCCGGGTGTCCTCGGCGGCGATGACGTCGGCGCCGGCCAGTTCGGCGGCGAGCCGGGGCGGCGCGTCTTCGACGTCGCCGATGGGGGTGCCGGCGAGGACGAGGACGCCGGGCGGGAGGGCGGAGGAGCCGTGGGCGGCGGGACGGGCGGGCGTATCTGTCACGTTTCCATCCTCGCAGGGGGAGAGACACGGGACTCCCACAGACGGGTTCCCTACGATGGCGCGGTGACCAGTACCGCGTCCTCGACGGACTCCACGGGCTCCACGGGCTCCCCGCGCGCCACGGACCACGGCCGGGACAGCCGCCCGCACGACGGCTCGCACGACGGCCCGTACGACGGTTCGGACCACGGCGCAGCCGACGGCCGGGACCCGGCGCCGCAGGACCGGCGGCCGTCCTGGCCGGACCGCCTGCGCCGGTTCGGCCACACGCCCGCGCCGGCCGCCGACGTCCGCGAGCGGCTGGTGCCGCCGTACGCCGTGCCGGGGTCGCGGCTGTGGCAGGCGCTCGGGGTGCCGCCCACGCTCGCCGACCGGGTGAACCGCTGGTCGGGCTGGCTCGGGCCGCTGCTGGTGACGCTGGTGGCGGGGGTGCTGCGGTTCTGGAACCTCGGCAGCCCGAAGGCGGTGATATTCGACGAGACGTACTACGCGAAGGACGCGTGGGCGCTGGTCCACCGGGGCTTCGAGGTCAACTGGGACAAGAACGCCAACGACCTGGTGCTGTCCTCGGGCGGGCATCTGCCGATCCCGTCGGACGCGGCGTACGTGGTGCATCCGCCGGTCGGGAAGTACGTCATCGGGCTGGGCGAGCTGCTCTTCGGGTTCGACCCGTTCGGCTGGCGGTTCATGACGGCGCTGCTCGGCACGCTCTCCGTGCTGATGCTCTGCCGGATCGGGCGGCGGCTGTTCCGCTCCACCTTCCTCGGCTGCCTGGCGGGCGCGCTGATGGCGGTGGACGGCCTGCACTTCGTGATGAGCCGCACCTCGCTGCTCGACGGCGTGCTGATGTTCTTCGTGCTGGCGACGTTCGGCTGCCTGCTGGCCGACCGGGACCGGGCGCGTGCCCGGCTCGCGGCGGCGCTGCCCGTGGACGCGGACGGCCGGGTGCGGCCGAACGCGCTGGTCGCGGAGACCGTGAGCCTGGGATGGCGGCCGTGGCGGTGGGCGGCGGGCGTGATGCTCGGTCTGGCGATCGGCACCAAGTGGAACGGCCTGTACATCATGGTCGCGTTCTGCCTGATGACGGTGGTGTGGGACGTGGCCGCGCGCCGCGTCGCGGGGGCCCGCCACCCGTACCGGGCGGTGCTGAGGCGGGACACGGGCCTGGCGTTCCTGTCGACCGTGCCGGTGGCGCTCGCCGTCTACCTGGTCTCCTGGACGGGCTGGATCCTCTCCCCCACCGACGGCTCGGGCGGCTACTACCGCAACTGGGCGGCCGGTGACGGCAAGGGCGGCACCTGGTCCTGGCTGCTGCCGGACTGGCTGCGCAGCCTGTGGCACTACGAGCACGAGGTGTACGACTTCCACACCCACCTCACCTCGCCGCACACCTACCAGTCGAACCCGTGGAGCTGGCTGGTCCAGGGCCGCCCGGTGTCGTACTTCTACGAGTCCCCGGCGCCCGGCACGGACGGCTGCCCCATGGACGCGGGCGAGAAGTGCGCGCGGGAGGTCCTGGCGCTGGGCACCCCGATGCTGTGGTGGACGGCCTGCTTCGCCGTCCTCTACGTCCTGTGGCGCTGGCTGTTCCGCCGGGACTGGCGCGCGGGCGCGATCCTCTGCGGCATCGCGGCGGGCTACCTCCCCTGGTTCCTCTACCAGGAACGCACGATCTTCCTCTTCTACGCCGTCGTCTTCCTCCCCTTCCTCTGCCTGGCCGTCGCGATGCTCCTCGGCGCCCTGGTCGGCCGCCCCGGCTCCACGGACACCCGCAGAGTCGCGGGCGCCACCGCCGCGGGCGTCCTGGTCCTCCTCATCACCTGGAACTTCATCTACTTCTGGCCCCTCTACACCGGCCAGGCCATCCCGATCGACGACTGGCGGGCCCGGATGTGGCTGGACACGTGGGTGTAGCGCCCGGGGAGCCGCCGCCCGCGCCGGGCACCCAGGACCACGAGGCCCCCCAGGACCAGGAGGACCACGAGGAGCAGGCGAGCGTCACGCGCCGCCTGCTGTACTTCCTGAACGGTCGGCTGGCCCCGCGCTGCCGGCTGCGGGGTGTGCTGCCCGCTCCGGGTGCCGTGCGCGTCGCCGTACGGGTGGGGAAGAGGAAGGACGCGGTGGACTTCCTCTACGAGATCCCCCACGGCGCGGTGAGCACGTACGCCCTGCCGGGCCTGCTGCGGGCCGTGCTGACCGGTCGGCGGCTCCACAGCAGCAGCGACGTCGGCGAGGTCATGGGGATGACGCTGATCCGGCTGCACCCGGAGCGGATCGTCGCGGACCCGGAGCCCGCGGCGGGCCGCGCGCTGACCGCGGTGCGGGCGCTCGCGGAGCCCGCCGCCGACGCCGAGGACCCGTTCCTGGTGGGCTTCCTGATGCGTGACGACGGTCTGCTGCGCCTGTACGTCCGGCCCACCGACGGCCCCGGTGTCCTCGGTGCCGACGTCCCCCTCGCCGAGAGCCCGTCCACCGCCCTCCTCGCCGCCCTGCCCTCCCTCGTCGAGGAGCCCGGCCGCCTGCGCCCCTCCCCGGACGACCCGCACTGCGACCTGCTGGCCGATCTGACGGACCGGTTCTGAGGGCGGAGGAACCCCACGCGGGCCCCGCTCGTCCACGTATGTGATCCTCGACCCCCTTTTCGGTCAGCCCACCGACTGCGGTTCGGCCAACAAAAGGCAACAGCAGGCCCAGTTTTCGCCCGTGACGCATACAGTGCGGGGACGGAAACGGGGAGGGTGCACGTATGCGCAAGGGGGCCAAGGCGGCGGTCGTCGGGGTGGTGTTCGCCGGGATGGTGGGCGGGGCCGGGTACGGGGCGTTCAACCTCGTGGACGCGGTGAACGGGGGCGACCCGGGGGCGGCGGAGGCGGAGGTCCGCAAGAGCGGGCCGCCCACCGACGGGGAGGTGAAGCGGGTCAGCCGGGACTTCTTCGCCGCGTGGGAGGAGAACGATCCCGCGACGGCCGCGGCCCTCACCAACAACTCGGCCAAGGCGGGCCCGCTGCTCACCTCGTACGGGGAGTCCGCCCGCATCACCGGCGTGAAGATCACACCGGGGACGGCGAGCGGGGCCACGGTGCCGTTCACCGTACGGGCCACGGTGTCGTACGACGGGAAGAGCAAGCCGCTCTCCTACGCGAGCCGGCTGACCGTCGTGCGCGGCGTCACCACCGGGAAGGCGCTGATCGACTGGCGGCCGGCCGTCGTGCACCCGGCGTTGAAGGGCATGGACGACACCCTCGTCACCGCGGAGGCGAAGGCGCCCCCGATCGAGGCCGTGGACCGGGACGGCGGCGTCGTCACCAAGGAGAAGTACCCGTCCCTGAGCCCGATCCTGGACGCGCTGCGCGCCAAGTACGGCGAGAAGGCGGGCGGTGTCGCGGGCGTGGAGATGGTGGTGCGCCACGCGGAGGAGGGCAGCGCCGACACCCCGCTGCTCACGATCGTCGAAGGCAAGGCGGGCAAGCTGCCCACCACGCTCAGCGCCCGCGCCCAGGCCGCCGCCGAGAAGGCCGTCATGAAGTACCCGCAGTCGTCGGTCGTCGCCGTGCGGCCCAGCACCGGGGAGGTGCTGGCGGTCGCCAACAACCGCACGGACGGCTGGAACGCCGCGTTCCTGGGGCAGGCCGCCCCCGGCTCCACGATGAAGATCGTCAGCGCCGCCGCGTTCATCGACCACGGCATCACCACCGCGAACGGCCCGGCGCCCTGCCCGCCCGAGGCGACCTGGCAGAGCCAGACCTTCCACAACCTCCGGGGCCTGGACCCGAACGAGAAGGCGACCCTCTCCGAGAGCTTCGCCCGCTCCTGCAACACGGCGTTCGTGAAGTACGCCGACGACCTCAAGGTGGACACCCTGACCGCCGAGGCGCGGGACGGCTTCGGCATCGGGCCGGTGTGGAACACGGGCGTGCCGACGTTCGACGGGTCGGTCCCCGCCTCCGGCGGCCCGGACACCGCCGCCGCGCTCATCGGGCAGGGCCAGGTCCAGATGAACCCGCTGACCATGGCGTCGGTGACGGCGACCGCGATGACGGGCGCGTTCCGGCAGCCGGTGATCGTGCCGCAGAGCCTCGACGGCCGGGAGCTGGCGAAGGCGCGCGGCCTCCCCCCGGGCACCGTGCAGCAGTTGCGGTCGATGATGAACCGCACCGCCACCAGCGGCACCGCCGCCCAGGTGATGGCCGGGCTCGGCGGCCGGATCGGCGCGAAGACCGGTTCCGCCGAGACCGACGGCAACGCCACCTCCAACAGCTGGTTCACCGGCTACCGCGACGACGTCGCCGCCGCGGCCCTGGTCCAGGACGGCGGCCACGGCTCCGACGCGGCGGGCCCGCTGGTCGCCGCCGTGCTCCGCGCGGGCGGCTGACCCGGCCCGCCCGCCGGGCCGGAACCGACCCACCGGCGTGGCTGACGTCACACCTGACGTCACCCCCCTCCCCGGGGACTCTAGGCTGGTCGCGGTCGTTGGGGTGGTGAGGGAACTCCGGGGAACCCGAGGGGACTCGAAGGAACCCGAGGGAGCTCCAGGGCCCTCACCGATGGGGACAGCGGGGCGCGGGCGGCCCCCGGGGATGGCGGAGGAACGCGGACCGTGGGCAAGAGAAGGCGCGTCGCCGAGCGACGCAACAACCGGCCCGCCGTGATCGGCGGCGTGATCGCCGTCGTCGTCGGCGGCGTCGGCCTCGGCGGGTACGCGCTGTACGGCGGCGGGGGCGCCGCCGCCGAGGACGGCTCAACGTCCGCCGCCGAGCGCAGACCCGCCGTGAAGACCGGCCCGCTCTCCGCGAAGGAGGTCACCGGCACCGCGCAGGCGTTCCTGACGGCCTGGCAGAAGGGCGACGTCGCCGCCGCCGCGGCGGCCACCGACGACCCGAAGGCCGCGACCGCCCTCCTCACCGGGTACGGCAAGGACGCCCGCGTCACCGGCACCGCCCTCACCGCGAAGGCCCGCGCCGGGGACAAGGTGCCGTTCGCCGTGAAGGGCACGGTGACGTACAAGAAGACGAGCAGGCCGCTGGCGTACGACAGCGCGCTCACCGTGGTGCGCGGCCCGGACGGCGGCGAGCCGCTGGTGGACTGGCACGCCTCGGTCGTGCACCCCGACCTCGCCGACGGGGACCGGCTGATGACGGGCGAGGCGGGCGACCCGCCCGTGAAGGCCCTCGACCGCGACGGCGGCGAGCTGTCCGCGAAGACGTACCCGTCGCTGGGCACCGTCCTGGACGGGCTGCGCGAGAAGTACGGCAAGAAGGCCGGCGGCACGGCGGGCGTCGAACTGCGCGTGGTGCGCGGCAAGGAGTCGAAGGCGAGGAAGGCCTCCGACAAGACGCTGCTGGAGCTGAGCGAGGGCACCGCGGGGACGGTGAAGACGACGCTGGACCCGGATCTCCAGGCCGCCGCCGAGAAGCAGGTCGCGAGCCGTTCCCGCGCCTCCGTCGTCCTCACCCGCGCGTCGACCGGGGAGATCCTCGCCGTCGCCAACAGCAACCCGAACTTCAACACGGCCTTCCAGGGTTCCCTCGCCCCCGGCTCCACGATGAAGGTGATCACCGCCTCGCTGCTGCTGGAGAAGGGCCTTGCCTCGGCCGACAAGCCGCACCCCTGCCCCAAGTACTTCAGCTACGGCGGCTGGAAGTTCCAGAACGACGACAAGTTCCAGATCAAGGACGGTACCTTCAAGGCCAGTTTCGCCCGCTCCTGCAACACGGCCTTCATCAGCCAGGCCGGGGAGCTGGACGACGACAGCCTCACGCGGCAGGCGCGGGAGGTGTTCGGGCTGTCGCGCAACGACTGGGCGATCGGCGTGCCCACCTTCGACGGCAGCGTGCCCGTGCAGAGCAAGGCCCAGATGGCGGCCTCGCTGATCGGCCAGGGCGGTGTGCGGATGAACCCGCTGAACATGGCGTCCGTCGCGGCGACGGTGAAGTCGGGCCGCTTCCACCAGCCGTTCCTGGTCGCCCCCTCGGTCGACGACCGCGCCCTCGCGCGGGCCGGTCGGACCATGTCGGCGGACGCCCTCTCCCAGTTGAGGGAGTTGATGAACTACACGGCCGCGTACGGCACGGCCGCGCAGGCGATGTCCGGTCTCGGCCCGGACTACGGCGCGAAGACCGGCTCCGCCGAGGTCGACGGCCAGAAGAAGCCCAACGGCTGGTTCACCGCCTACCGCGGCGACCTCGCCGCCGCGGGCGTCGTCCAGCAGGGCGGGCACGGCGGGGAGACGGCGGGACCGATGGTCGCGGCGCTGCTGAAGGCGGGGAACTGAGGGGTACCCAGGGGTGCCCAGGAGTATCGAGGGGCACTGAGCGGGACCGAGGGGACGCGCCGGTCGGCGGGGCCGGGTCCGGCGGGGGCAGGGCGGGGAGGGCGCCTCAGGCGACCGGTCCGCTCACCGGCTGGGCCGCCGCCGTGTAGGTGCGGCGCAGGAAGCGCAGCAGGGCCTTGGACTCGAACTGGACGACCGAGACGCCCTCGGCGGTGTGGAACTCGACGATCGCCTGCACCCGCCCGCAGGGCCAGACCCGCACCTCGCCGCTGCCCGCGGGGGCGCGCAGCCCCTGTTCGAGGAGGGCGCGGGCGATGCTGCGCTCATGGGTGCCGGGCTCGTGGATGCCGGGGATGCCGACGCGGACCGTACGGGGGTCGTCCTCGGGGTCGTAGCGCAGGACGACCGGGACGGCTTCGCGCTCCTGCTCGACGAGGTCGGCGTCCGTGACGATGTGGGCTCGCGCGTACTGTTCGACTACAGACATGGCCGACCCTCTCACACTGCGTCACCCGTGTGGAAACCGTGCGTCCGCCCCCGCTTCCTCTCTCCTTCTCCAATGTCCCATATTTTCCCAGGTACGCCCGTTGGAGCCGGTGGTCCGGCCCGGCATCTCATCTGTGCGATGAACAGATGGATGACAGGTCCATGAACAAGCTCCTCGCTCTTGCGAAGGGTTCGCATCTGGCCACTATTATCGAACAGTGCACGTACCAGACGGATTCATCAACGCCCCCACCTCCGCCGTGGCCGGAGTCGTCGCGGCCGGTGCCATCGCCGTGAGCCTGCGCGGCGCGCGCCGCGAGCTGGACGAGCGGACGGCGCCGCTGGCCGGGCTGGTCGCCGCGTTCATCTTCGCCGTGCAGATGCTGAACTTCCCGGTCGCCGCCGGGACCAGCGGCCACCTGCTGGGCGGGGCGCTGGCGGCGATACTCGTGGGCCCCTTCACCGGGGTCCTGTGCGTGTCCGTGGTGCTGCTGATGCAGGGCATCCTCTTCGCCGACGGCGGCCTCACCGCGCTCGGCGTCAACATCACCGTCATGGCCTGTGTGACGACGGTCGTGGCCTACGCCGTCTTCCGCGGCCTGCTCAAGGTGCTGCCCGGCGGACGCCGCTCGGTGACCGCCGCCTCCTTCGTCGCCGCCCTGCTGTCCGTGCCGTCGGCGGCCCTCGCGTTCACGCTGATCTACTGGATCGGCGGCACCACCGACGTGCCGATCGGCAAGGTGGCCACCGCGATGGTCGGCGTGCACGTGCTGATCGGCATCGGCGAGGCCGTCATCACCGCGCTCACCGTCGGCGCCGTCATCGCCGTCCGCCCCGACCTGGTGTACGGGGCGCGCGGCCTGCGGCAGAAGCTCCAGCTGCGGATCGACGGCGAGCTGGTCGACGCGCCCGCCGCGGCGCCGGAGCCCGCCCCCGCGGAGCCGGTCGCGGCCCGCACCTCCCACCGCGCGGTGTGGCTGAGCGGCCTGGCCGCCTCCCTGGTGCTGGCCGGTTTCGTCAGCTTCTACGCCTCCGCCAACCCCGACGGCCTGGAGAAGGTCGCCGCCGACAAGGGCATCGACGAGAAGGTCGAGGACCACGCGGCGGCCGACTCCCCGCTCGCCGACTACGGCGTCAAGGACGTCGACAACGTCCGGCTCTCCGGCGGCCTCGCGGGCGTCATCGGCGTCGGCGTGACCGTCGTCGCGGGCACCGGCGTGTTCTGGGCGGTGCGCAGGCGCCACGGCTCCGACACGTCGCCGACCAGCGTCGAGAACGTCTGACGGAGGCCTCGTCATGGGCGCCGGGCACGCGCACAGGCTCTACCGGCACGGGCACTCCCCCGTGCACGCCCTGCCCCCGCACACCAAGCTCGCGGCGGCCCTCGCGTTCGTGGTCGTCGTGGTGTCGACGCCGCGCGAGGCGGTCTGGGCGTTCGCCCTGTACGCGCTGCTCCTCGCCGCCGTCGCGTACGCCGCCCGCGTCCCCGCCGGTTTCGTGCTGCGGCGGCTGCTGATCGAGGTGCCGTTCGTCGCGTTCGCCGTGCTGCTGCCGTTCGTGGCGGAGGGCGAGCGGGTCGAGGTCCTCGGGATGTCGCTGAGCGTCAGCGGCCTGTGGGGCGCCTGGAACGTGCTCGCCAAGGGCACCCTGGGCGTCGCGACGTCGGTCCTGCTGGCCTCCACCACCGAACTCCGCGAACTCCTCCTCGGCCTGCAACGCCTCAAGCTGCCGCCGCTGCTCGTCCAGATCGCCTCGTTCATGATCCGCTACGGCGACGTCATCGCCGACGAGATGCGGCGCATGAAGATCGCCCGCGAGTCCCGCGGCTTCGAGGCGCGCGGCGTACGGCACTGGGGTGTCCTCGCCAAGACCGCGGGCGCCCTGTTCATCCGCTCCTACGAGCGCGGCGAGCGGGTGCACCTGGCGATGGTCAGCCGCGGGTACGCCGGGTCGATGCCGGTGATCGACGAGGTGAGCGCGTCGCGCGCGCAGTGGTCGTACGCGATGACGCTGCCGGTCGTCGCGCTCGGCGTGTGCGTGATGGGATGGGTGCTGTGACCGTTCCGAACGAGGAGTCCGTCTCCGGGGCCGACGGGTCTGTCTCCGCGGCCGACGTACCTGTCTCCGGGGCCGACGGGCCCATTCCGGGGGCCGACGCGCCGTCGCCATCGGCATCGCCGTCGTCGCCGTCGCCGTCGCCGTCGCCGGAGGGCGCTCCCCCGTCCCTCGACGTCTCCGGCCTGGCCTTCGCCTACCCCGACGGCCACCAGGCTCTGTTCGGCGTGGACTTCGCGGTGGCGCGCGGGGAGCGGGTGGCGCTGCTCGGGCCGAACGGCGCCGGGAAGACCACCCTCGTCCTGCATCTCAACGGCATCCTGACCGGCGGCGCGGGCACGGTGACCGTCGCCGGGCTGCCGGTCGGCAAGCGGCACATGGCGGAGATCCGGCGCCGCGTCGGCATCGTCTTCCAGGACCCCGACGACCAGCTGTTCATGCCGACCGTGCGGGAGGACGTGGCGTTCGGACCGGCGGCGGCCGGACTGAAGGGCGTGGAGCTGGAGGCCCGGGTGGACCGAGCGCTGGAGCAGGTCGGGATGGCGGAGTTCAAGGACCGCCCGCCGCACCACCTCTCCTTCGGCCAGCGGCGCCGGGTCGCGGTGGCCACCGTCCTGTCGATGGAGCCGGAGATCCTCGTCCTCGACGAGCCGTCGTCCAACCTCGACCCCGCCGCCCGTCGCGAACTCGCCGACATCCTGCGGGCGTTGGACGTCACCGTCCTCATGGTCACGCACGACCTGCCGTACGCGCTGGAGCTGTGCCCGCGCGCGCTGATCCTCAGCGAGGGCGTGATCGCCGCCGACGGCCGCACCGCGGACCTGCTCGCCGACGAGGCGCTGATGCGCGCCCACCGCCTGGAGCTGCCGTTCGGCTTTGACCCGCGCACGGTGCCGGCGGGCGCGTGAGGAATCCCCGGCCGGGGCGGAACGTTCCCGCCTACGGCTGGAGACGTGTGCGGTGGCGGACAGGGAGGCGGCGACGGTGACGACGGACGAGGCGGGCCCCGCCGGGGTGACGGTGCACGGCACGGTGGCCGAGGGCTTCGAGCCGGTCCGGGAGGCCTTCGTACGGAACTTCACGGCGCTCGGCGACCGGGGCGCGGCGGTGGCCGTGTACCGGGACGGGCACCGGGTCGTGGACCTGTGGGGCGGGCACCGCGACGTCCAGGGCTCGGCCGCGCCCTGGGAACGGGGCACCGCGCAGATCGTGCGCTCGGCGACCAAGGGCGTGGCGGCGGCCGTGGCGCTGCTGCTGTGGCAGCGGGGCGAGCTGGACCTGGACGCGCCGGTCGGGGCGTACTGGCCGGAGTTCAAGACGGCGGGCAAGGAGCGTACGCGCGTACGGGACCTGCTGGCACACCGGGCGGGCGTGCCGGTGCTGGACCGGCCGCTGACGCCCGCCGAGGCCGCCGATCCCGCGCGCGGCGCGGCGGCCGTGGCGGCGCAGGCCCCGGTCTGGGAGCCGGGCACCGCCCACGGCTACCACGCGCAGACCTTCAGTTGGCTGACGGCGGAGCTGGTGCGGCGCGTCACCGGCCGCACGATCGGCGCGTGGATCGCGGAGGAGATCACGGCCCCGGTCGCCGCGGACCTCTGGCTCGGCCTGCCGGACGCCGAGCGCTCCCGGGTCGGCCGCGTGGGCCCGATCCCGGAACCGACCCGTCCGGGCACGCTGCGGCTCCGCCCCAAGCAGGCGGTCGCGGACGCGTACGCCGACCCCGCCTCCCTCACCCGCCGCGCCTTCGCCGCGATCACCCCGCTGCCCGACGAGAACGACCCCGCGTACCGGGCGGCCGAACTGCCCGCGTCCAACGGCATCGCCACGGCGGACGGCCTAGCCCGCTTCTACGCCGCGCTGATCGGCGAAGTCGACGGCGGACGACGGCTGTTCACCCCGGAGACGGTGGCGGCGGCGCGCGTGGAACGCTCGGCGGGCCCGGACCGCGTCCTCGTCGTGAACACGCGGTACGGCCTCGGCCACATGCTGCACGGCCCGGCCGCCCCGCTCCTGTCCCCCGCATCCTTCGGCCACCCCGGCCGCGGCGGCGCCCTCGGCTTCGCCGACCCGGAGGCGGGCATCGCGTTCGGCTACGTCACCAACGGCTTCCGTACGAGCGTGACGGCGGACCCGCGCGCGCAGGCGCTGGTACGGGCGGTGCGGGGCGTACTGGGCTGAGGGGTTTTTGGCGGCTGGGTGCGGCTGCCGCTTGGCGGGCGCGGGCGGGTGCGGCTGAGCCGTGTCACGCGTGGATGGGGTGGGACACCCTCCCGGAGGCGTCGTCGATCTCCCCGTGCGCCTTGGTGAGGAGCTGCATGGCGATCTCGTTGAGGGCGCGGGCCCCGGCGATCTCCTCGCCGACACGGGGCTGATCAGGGTCGATGCGGTGGCGGCTGGCGTGCCCGTGGGCCCGTACCTCGGTCCCGTCGGGCAGCCGCACCAGCGCGGCGGCGTGGGTGTGCGTCCCGTCCTCCTCGAACTCCAGCTCGACATGCCATCCGACGACGGTGTGCGTCACGTCCATCTCGGTCACCTCTCCCGGCGCAGATCGGTCTCCTGTCTCCAGGGTGCGCCTGGGGGCGCGGGGACGCAGGGGAAGGGGGCGGGGGCAGAGGAAGGGGGCGTGGCGGAAGGGGTCGGCGTCGACGGGGTGGTCCTCGGGGAGACGCGGCCGAAAGCCGATTGCCGGGCCGGGAGGACGTCCCGTACCGTCGGCCGGGTGACTACCGGGTCGGCCATGGGCCACGCACGAGTGGGGCACCCGGCCTCCGAGTGAGGCAGGGGCGGGCGAGGGGCCCGCCGCGCGACTCCACGCCCCCAGCTTCCCGCCCGTACGGGAAAGGGCGCGCGGTCCGCACGCCCGCCCCCGTACGGCTCGATCCCCATCCCCCGGAGCCCGCCTTCCCATGCCTGCTTCCCCTTCCCCTTCACCCCTCTCCTCCCCTTCCTCCACCTCCCTCCCCCGGCTGGACCACGTGGTGGTGCATGCCCGTGACCGCGCGCTGTCCGCGGAGTTCGTGGCGGCGGTCCTCGGTCTGTCGGTGGGCGCCCCCTTCGGCCCGTTCCTGCCGGTCGACCTCGGCAACGGCGTCACCCTCGACTTCTACGAACTCCGCGACGAGCCGGTGCAGTCGCAGCACCTGGCGTTCCTGGTGACGGAGGCCCAGTTCGACGCGGCACTGTCCCGCCTCGACACCCTCGGCGTCACGTACTACGCGGACCCGACCCACCGCGAACCCGGCCGCGTCAACCGGCTGTTCGGCGGCCGGGGGGCGTACTTCGCAGACCCGGACGGACACAACTTGGAGGTGCTGACGCGGAGTTATGTACGGCCGTGAGGTGGTGGGGCGGGGGCGGGGGCGGGACGGATCATCGACTGTCCCAGGCTTCTGATTCCGCCTGCGCACGGGCGTAGCCCGCGACTAGGGTGATTCCTCGTCGATCGACCGGGGGGGCGACGGTGTACTGGGCTGCGGACGCAACGCTGACCGAGTTCCAGCAGATCCTACGAAGACCCGAAGCAGGTGGAGTTCTACTCCGCGCTGTTCCGTCGGCTCAACTCCGAAGCGCTCCCGGTCGAACAGTCCCTGTCCATCATCCGGCAGCACATCAACGAAACGGACTGACCATGTCTGCTCTCAACAACGCTTCCCTCACAGGCTATGACTGGTTCAAGTCCTCGTACTCCAGCGGAGACAACAACTGCGTCGAGGTGGCGCGCGTCGCGGGCAACGTTCCCGTCCGGGACAGCAAGAACCCGGAGGGACCGGCCCTGCTGTTCGAACTGCCCGCCTGGGGCGCGTTCATGACCCAGCTCAGGGTTCAAGGGGACTGACAGCAACAGACCATCCCGCACGAACCGATGAGAGGGCTCCGGCACACGGGGCCCTCTCAGTCATGAGCGCTGTCGGCGCCGCGTGTGCACAGCGCGGCGTCACCCGGCAGGCAGCGTAAGAACGACCTTGCCCGTTACGGCGCCGTCGAGGAGGCGGCGTACGGCCGTGGCGGTTTCGGTGAGGGGGTGGACGCGGTCGATGACCGGGCGGAGTGTGCCCGCGTCGACGAGGTCGCTCAAGTCCCGCAGCCCGTCGGCGTGTTCGGAGGAGATGAACGTGCCGAGGTGCCGACGGGTGAACGGGGACAGCATCTGGGCGCGGAGTTGTCGGTCGGTGCCGCCGAGCCAGCGGCCGTCGGTCTCGCCGCCGGTGATGACGAGCCTGCCGCGGGGCGTGAGGGCGCGGCGCAGGTCGCGCAGGGTGCGGTTGCCCGCGATGTCGATGACGACGTCGTAGGGTTCCGGACCGGCGAGGAAGTCGTCGTGGGTGTAGTCGATGACGCGGTCGGCGCCGAGGGCGCGTACGGCGTCGAGCTTGGGCGTGCTCGCGACGGCCGTCACGCGGGCGCCGAGGGCGCGGGCGATCTGGACGGCGAAGGTGCCGACGCCGCCCGCGGCCCCGGTGATCAGGACGCGCTGCCCCTCCCCCACCTTGCCCTGGTCGCACACCGCCTGGAGCGCGGTGAGCGCGCTGATCGGCATGGCCGCCGCCTCCTCGAAGGTCAGCCCGGACGGCTTGGGGGCGATCCGGTCGGGGCGGGCGGCCACGTACTCGGCGAACGCGGCGTCCGCCGCGCCGTACACCTCGTCGCCGGGCGCGAACCCGGTCACGTCGGCGCCGATCGCCTCGACGACACCGGCGAGGCTGCGACCGGGGTTGGGCAGTTTCGGCGCGCGCAGCCCGCTCACGGGGCGGACGGCGAGGGGGAGTCCGGCCATCAGGTGCCAGGTGCCGCGGTCGACGCCAGCGGCGCGCACCCGCACGAGGACCTGGTGCGGGCCGATGTCCGGCCGGGGGAGGCGGTCGGTGCGCAGGACGGCTTCGGGGTCGGCGCCGTAGCGGTCCTGGACGACGGAGGTCATCGTCACGTCCGTGGCCGCGTCGGCTCTATTCCTCGCCTTGCTCGTGTTCCGCATGGTGGCCGCCCCGGTTCCTGAAGCTCGCTTGCTTACACCGTAAGTGTCCTGCTTACGCCGTAAGTACAGCACTTACGGCGTAAGCTCGTCAACGCCGCAAGGAGTTCGTCCGCGACAGAAAGCGCCGCCCACCGTGACCCGACGTACGCCCCCGAAGCAGGCCCGCGAGACGCTCACGCGGGAGGCGGTGCTGCGAGCCGCCGTGGCCCTCGCCGACACGGGCGGACTCGACGGGCTCAGCATGCGCAAGCTCGGCGAGGCCGTCGCGGTGGAGGCGATGTCCCTCTACAACCACGTCGCCAACAAGGAAGACCTGCTCGACGGCATGGTCGACCTGGTCTTCGCCGAGATCGCACTGCCCGAGCCGGGGGCCGACTGGCGGGAGGAGATGCGGCGGCGGGCCCACTCCATGCGGGAGGTGCTGTCCCGGCACCGCTGGGCGATCGGCCTGATGGCGTCCCGCGCGACGCCGGGCCCGGCGACCCTCCGCCACCACGACGCGGTCCTCGGCTGCCTACGCCAGGGCGGCTTCTCCCTGCCCCTGACGGCGCACGCGATCTCCGCCCTCGACAGCTACATCCTCGGCTTCGCCCTCCAGGAGAAAACCCTCCCCTTCGGCACCCCCCAGGAGACCGCCGCCCTCGCCGACTCCATCATGAGCGGCTTCACGGAGGGCGAGTACCCGTACCTGACGGAAATCGCAACGGCGCATGTCATGCAGCCGGGTTACAGCTACGGGGAGGAGTTCGGGTTCGGGTTGGAGCTGGTGTTGGAGGGGTTGGGGAGGGGGGTGGTGTGAGTGGCTCCGGGCTCCGGGGCTGCGCACCCGGACGCAGCCCCGGAGCCCGGATACGCCCTTCAGGACGGCGGGCCTTGCGTCTCCGAGCCCAGATCGAGGCGGCACCACACCGTCTTGCCGCCCCGGTCCTCCGGAGTCCACCACACCGCCGCCGCCACACGCTGCACGATAAGCAGCCCCCGGCCGCTCTCGGGCACCACCGCCTCGGCCCGTTCTTCCCTCAGGCCCGGCCAGAACGTGTCCCCCAGGGGCAGCAGAGGCGGTGACGCGTCTTCGTCCGCGACCCCGATGAACAGCCACTTCGGCCATGCCTTCACGTGCACGTCGACCCGGCGAGAGCCGCCAGGACGAGCCAGGGAGCGTTCCGGCACCACGTGGTTCACCACGTTCCCCACGAGTTCCGACACGATGAGCCGAGCGTCGTCCACCACCCCACCGGCACCCACGCCTCGCAGGAACTCCGCTGCCTGGTCACGCGCGACCCGCGCCGCGTTGCCGTGGTCGGCGAGGAGAGTCAGCGTCAGACAGCGGGCACCGGACGACGGATCAGGTTCGGTGAACCAGTGCGCGTGCGCCTCCAGTTCACTCACTAAGCACGCGTGCGACCGCGCTCTTCTCGCATCCATGAACGGTCCCGTCTCAGGTCAGGTCTGCCAGGGACATCCCGGCAGGGTGACGAGGGTGGACCCTTCAACCCATCTGCCGCTCCCCCCTCTTGGGGACCCCCCTCACCGGTACACTCGGGCTCAGGACGTGAGTGCAGATCGAGAGAGCCGATCCGACGAAAAACGTCAGGTCAGTCACGATGGGGAAGTGAGATGACCGAGGTAGCGCCCACCCCGGCAGCTCTGCCACCGCATGTGCTCGAACGCGCGGACGTGCGGTCGGCGATCGCCACTCACGACTTCGGCGAAGTCTTCCGGCTCGCCAGGCTCCACGGCCACATCAGCTACGCCAAGATCTCCGAGGCCGTCGGCTGCAAGCGCGAACACATCGGCAAGATGGCCCGCCCGGAGACCGGCGGCAAGGGCGTCCGCCCGCGGATCACGCAGTACTTCAAGATCCTCGAAGTCGTCGACGGTCTGCGCATCCCCGGCCATCTCGCAGGACTCGCGCCCCGGCCGTGGGAGCTGGAACGACCGGTGACCCCGTCCCCGTCCCACGACCCGTCCGCCCTGATCGCCCAGGGGGGAGCCGGTCTGTGGGACATCGCCGAGTTGCTTCGGCGAACCGAGATGTCCAGCATCAACAGCGCCGCCCTGGAGTCGATCGAGCAGGGGATCGACCAACTCGCCCGCGCGTACCCGTACGCCGATGCCGACCACCTCCACGACCGCACCCGCAACGGCCTCCAGTACGTCACCAAGCAACTCGAAGGCCGTGTGACACTTCGCCAGCATCGGGAACTGCTCATAGACGCGGGCTGGTTGTTCCTGCTCAACGCCTGCGTCCAGTACGACCGGGGCCAGCGCGAGGCCGCCAACCTCAGCAAAGCCGCCGCCCTCCGCATCGGCCAGGAGACGGACCACGGCGAGATCATGGCGTGGGCGTGGGAGATCGAGGCGTGGTTCGCCCTCACGCAGAGCCGCTGGCAGGACATGCTCGAAGCGGTCGAAGCCGGGCACGTCGCCGACCAGACCCACTCCGTCGGCGTGCAGCTCTACGCGCACAAGGCCCGAGCCGCCGCCCGCATGGGAGACAGCCGTCTGGTACGGGACTCCCTCGACGCCGGTCGCGCCCGCCTGGACCGCCTGCCGCGCCCGGACCACCCCGAGCACCACTTCATCATCGACCCCGACAAGTGGGACTTCTACGAGATGGACGCGTACCGGCTCCTCGGAGACGACGAACGCGCCGCCGCCCACGCCCGCTCCGTCCTCCGCATCAGCACCGGCCCCAACGGCACCGAGACCTCTCCCATGCGTGCGGCGGAGGCCCGACTCACCCTAGGGGTCGCCGCCGCCCGCACCGGCGACATCGAAGAAGCAATCGGCATGGGCACCACAGCACTCGAAGCCGACCGCAGGTCACTGCCGTCCCTGCTGTTGGTCGCTGACGAGTTGGACAAGGAACTCCGCTCCCGCTACCCACGCGAGGCCACAACGCGGGACTTCCACGATCGGGTCCTGACCATCAAAAGAGGCGCAACCAGACCCGAACTGCCCTTCTAGCCAGATCGGATGACTGCCAGGCCGCCGAGGCCACAAGCGCCACCCCGTGGGTCAAGCCCGCCAGCTTGCGGGGGGGGGCGATGGGCCAGGGCGCTTCACATCGTCCCTGCCCCCACATGCGCAAGCAGGGCCCGGTCTGCCCGCCGCCAGGCACCCACCGCTACAGCTCCTCGAAGTCACCTTCCACCAAGCTGCTTTCGAACGCGTCCCACCCGCCATACCGAAAAACAAGGACTGCGCCCACCCCACCGCCCTTGCTGTCCCGCAGGGCAACCCGGCCGCCGGCGAGGAAGGCCACCTCGACGCACTCGGCCTGACCATTGCTGCGGCTACTCTTGCGCCACACCGCGCTTCTGAGGTCTGAACTCGTCATCGCACGAACTCCTTTGGCGCCTGTCGAAGCGTGCTGCGGGTGTGCTTGGCAGTTGCTCGGCGGTCCAAGGCGTCTGCTGCGGCCGAGGGCCGGTTCCACCCTATCCAAGCCGGGCGGCCGAGGCCCGATCAATCCCGGCAACTGCGCCGCGCACTGCTCCGGCGGCGACGGTGGCTAGGCTGACCGCAGCGGACGAAGGGTGGAAGCATGGATGCGCGCCAGGCCCGGCAAGTGGGCGCCTTGCTGCGGCAGTTGGGGATTCCCGGCTTTGTCGCGCCGGAGGACCCGGAGAACGCGGAGGGGCCCTGGCGGGTGTACGACGCGGTCGACCCCGCCACGCGCCGGGACGTGACGGCTGACGCGCTCGCCTCCGTGGCCGCCCGGTTCCCCGAGGCGGAACCGGGGCCGGGTCCGACGCGAGGGTTCGTCGTGCCGCCCTCGGGTGCGTGACCGTCGGCGCAGGAAGGCCGCCGCCTGGTCACGCGCCGCCCGTGCCGCGTTGCCGTGAGCGGCAAGCAGGGTCAGCGCCGGACCGTGCGGACCGGAGGACGGGGCCAGGGCGGCCCCCGTCACGAAGAGGCAGCAGCCTCACGGGCGGTGCCGGGAGCTACCGCTTGGCCCCGCATGCCTTCACCGTCGTAGTCGTCGGCGGGCGACATCGCCGTACCGCCCGCCCCACGCCACGAAAAAGCCGGTGAGGGCACCCCGTCCCCACGGAGCCCTCACCGGCGGTCTTTCGGAGCGGACCGGCGGCCTACGGGGGCCGGTCCGCGTGCTGCGCGTGCGTCAGTGCTCGTGGTGCACGCGCCGTCACGGCGCTACACGTGCGCCAGCTCCCGGTTGCCGTCCCGGTCGTCGTCCTCGGCGTGGTCCTTGAGGCCCTCGCCCTCGATGTCGACGTTGGGGAGGACGCGGTCGAGCCACTTGGGGAGCCACCAGGCGCGCTTGCCGAGGAGGGCGAGGACGGCGGGGACGAGGGCCATGCGGACGACGAACGCGTCGAAGAGGACGGCGATGGCGAGGCCGAAGCCGATCATCTTGACCATGGAGTCGGAGGAGCCGATGAAGCCCGCGAAGACGGCCATCATGATGATCGCGGCGGCGGTGACGACGCGGGCGCCGTAGCGGAAGCCGGTGACGACGGCCTGGCTGGGGGTCTCGCCGTGGACGAAGGCCTCCCGCATGCGGGTGACGAGGAAGACCTCGTAGTCCATGGCGAGGCCGAAGACCACGCCGACCATGAAGATCGGCATCATCGACATGACGGGGCCGGTCTCCTCGACGCCCATGAGGCCGGACAGCCAGCCCCACTGGAAGACGGCCACGACGGCGCCGAGCGCGGCCAGGACGCTGAGGAGGAAGCCGAGGGCGGCCTTCAGCGGGACCAGGATCGAGCGGAACACCACGATCAGGAGCAGGAAGGCGAGGCCGACGACGAGGACGAGGTACGGCACGAGCGCGTCGTTCATCTTCTGGGAGATGTCGATGTTCATGGCCGTGGAGCCGGTGACGAAGACCTCGGCGTCGGTGCCCGCCTTGATGTCGGTGCCCTTGTCGCGGATGGAGTGGACGAGGTCCTCGGTGGTGACGGAGGACGGCTTGGAGTCCGGGATGACGGTGATCGTCGCCGTGTCGCCCGCCTTGTTGGGGGCGGCGGGGGTGACGGTGACGACGTCCGGGAGGCCCTTGATCTCGTCGCCGACCTCGGTGAACGCGGCCTTCGGGTCGTCGCTGGACTTGGCGTCGACGACGATCATCAGGGGGCCGTTGAAGCCGGGGCCGAAGCCTTCGGACAGCAGGTCGTAGGCGCGGCGCTGGGTGGTGGACGTCGGCTGGGAGCCGTCGTCGGGCAGGCCGAGTTCGAGGGAACCGGCGGGGACGGCGGCGGCGCCGAGGCCGACGACGCCCAGCAGGAGGACGGCGACCGGGCGGCGGACGACGAAGCTCGCCCAGCGGGTGCCCATGTTGGGCTTGGCGGCCTTCTCGGCGGACTTGGCGCGGCCGCCGCCGAGGAGCTTGCTCTTCTCGCCCGCGGGGCGGACGCGGCGGCCCGCGTAGCCGAGGAGGGCGGGGATGAGGGTGAGCGCGATGAGGACGGCGATGGCGACGGTGCCGGCCGCGGCGACGCCCATCTTCGTCAGCATCGGGATGTTGACGACGGAGAGGCCGACCAGCGCGATGATCACCGTGAGGCCGGCGAAGACGACCGCGGAGCCCGCGGTGCCGACGGCCCGGCCCGCCGCGTGCTCGCGGGAACGGCCCTCGGCGAGTTCGGCGCGGTAGCGGGAGACGATGAAGAGGGCGTAGTCGATGCCGACGGCGAGGCCGATCATCGAGGCCAGGATGGACGTGGTGGAGCCGAGGTCCAGGGCGTTGGCGAGGGCGCCGATCGAGGAGACGCCGATGCCGACGCCGATGATCGCGGTCAGCAGCGGCATGCCCGCCGCGAGCAGCGAGCCGAAGGTGATGACGAGGACCACGGCGGCGATGGCGATGCCGATGATCTCGGTGGCGCCGGTCTCGGGGGCGGCGCTGAGGGCGTCACCGCCGACCTCGACGGTCAGGCCCGCGTCCTTCGCGTGGTCGGCGGCGTCGGTGAGGGCCTCGCGCGAGGACTCCTCCAGCTCCATGCCGGAGACGTCGTACGACACGGAGGCGTACGCGATGGTGCCGTCCTTGCTGACGGCGTCCGCCTTGTACGGGTCGGTGACGGAGCCGACCTCGGAGCCGTCGGACAGCTCCCGCACCGTCTTCTCGACGGTGGCCTTGTGGGCCGGGTCGGTCATCTTCTCGCCCTCGGGGGCCTTGAAGACGACGCGGGCGGTGGCGCCGTCGGCGGCCATGCCGGGGAAGCGCTGTTCGAGGAGGTCGAAGGCCTTCTGGGCCTCCGTGCCGGGGATGGAGAAGGACGAGTTGCCGGCGGCGGGCGCGGAGGCCGCGCCGACCCCCGCGAGGGTCAGCAGCGCGATCCATATCAGCGCGACGAAGTGGCGGCGGCGGAAGGCGAGCCGGCCGACTTTGTAGAGGAACGTGGCCACGGAGGCGTACTCCCGGTCAGGTCGTGGGGTGGTACAGGGCAGGGGTGACCCACCGCGCCCGGAGCGGGTCCGGGGCATGGTCGATCGGCCCGACGACGTGAGCGGTGACGTCAGGTGGGGCGGACCGCGGGGACGGTCAGGAGATACGGGGGTGTGGACCGTGGGCGGTCGGGGGAACGGCGGCCGTGGGGGCGGTCGCGGGTCCCGGCCGTGGGGACGGTCGGAGGTTCCTGGCCTCGGGGACGGTCAGGAGGTGGTGACGGGGACACCGAGGGCGGGGAGCACCACGGCGTCGATGTACGAGACCAGGAACGACTGGTTCGGCGGCTGGTCGTCGAGGAGGGCCCGGGTGGCGAACCCGCCGACCATCATGTGCAGCAGGAACTCCAGCGCGGGACAGTCCGCGCGGACCTCGCCGCGGTCGATGGCCCGCTGGATCACCTGGTGGAACCCGGAGATCTCCGGCTCCACCAGCTGGGCCCGGAAGGCGCTGCGCAGATCGGGGTTGTTGTGCATCGCCATGGCGACACCGCGCATCAACGCCGAGTTCTGCTCGATGGTGCAGTCGTCCTCCAGCCGGACCAGGGTGTGCAGGTCGCCACGGAGGGTGCCCGTGTCGATGCCGTCGATGTGGTCCGGCTTGTTGTGCGCGATCGCCTTGACGACCAGGTCGGCCTTGCCGCCCCACTGGCGGTAGAGGGTGGCCTTGCTGGAGCGGGTGCGGGTGGCGACGGCGTCCATGGTCAGGGCGTCGTAGCCGACCTCGCGGAGCAAGTCGAGCACGGCCCCGTACAGCTCGGACTCGCGCTCGGGTGTGATGCGACTGCGACGCGCCGTTGCGACCTCAGTCATGCCACTCACCTTCCACTCACCCTTCGGCAGATCACGCGTGCGGAGGTGGGGGCGGGCCCCATCTCGTACACCACGACGATACCGCGCCGAAATGCGAAACGAAACAGTTTCGTACGTGTGATGGCTCACGTCGGCGCGGAAAACACAAGTTGCCCGGCCCGATCTGCCGGAA
This sequence comes from Streptomyces sp. NPDC091281, assembly GCF_044757425.1. Lineage (NCBI taxonomy): Bacteria > Bacillati > Actinomycetota > Actinomycetes > Kitasatosporales > Streptomycetaceae > Streptomyces > Streptomyces sp. NPDC091281. Next base: position 208,829 of record NZ_JBIVUY010000004.1, read on the forward strand.
AAGCATGGGAAGGTGACCTATCTGCGCCTGCCGCATCTGAGCGGTGACCTGCTGTGTTTCGTGGCCGAGGACGACCTCTGGCTCGCGCCGCTCGACGGACCGGGCCGCGCCTGGCGGCTCACCGTCGACCGCACGAAGGCAGGACCGCCCCGCTTCTCCCCCGACGGCCGCCAGGTCGCCTGGACCAGCTGGCGCAGCCTGGTGCCCGAGGTCCACCTCGCCCCCGTCGACGGCGGACCCGGCCGCCGCCTCACCTACTGGGGCAGCGCCGACACCCGCGTCTGCGGCTGGACACCGCCCGGCCCGGACGGCCGCAGCGACATCCTCGCCGTCGCCTCCCACGGCGAGCCCTTCTCGTACTTCACCTGGGCCTACAAGGTCTCCCCCGACGGCTCCCCCGGCCGCGCCCTGCCCTGGGGCCCGGTCTCCGACCTCCAGGTCGCCGACCTCGGCGGGGAACGCCGGACCCTGCTGCTCACCGGCACCCCGCCGCACGAACCCGCCGCGTGGAAGCGGTACCGCGGCGGCGCCACCGGACGGCTCTGGCTGCACGGCGAACGGCTGCTGCCCGACCTGCCCGGCCACCTCTCCAGCCCGATGATCGTCGGCGACCGGGTCGCGTTCCTCTCCGACCACGAGGGCGTCGGCAACGTCTACTCCTGCGCCCTGGACGGCACCGGCCTGCGCCGCCACACCGACCACGACGCCTTCTACGCCCGCGACGCCGCCTCCGACGGCCGCCGGATCGTGTACCAGTGCGCCGGGGAGCTGTGGATCGTCGACGACCTCGCCCCGGACGCCCGGCCGCGCCGTCTCGACGTACGCCTCGGCGGGCCGCGGGCCGGACGGCGGCCCTACCAGATCCCCGCCGCGCAGCACGTGGACGGCCTGTCGGTGGACGAGACCGGGCGGGCGAGCGCGGTCGTCGTACGGGGCAGCCTGTACTGGCTCACCCACCGCGACGGCCCGGCCCGCACCCTCGCCGACACCCCCGGCGTCCGGGTCCGGCTGCCCGAGATGCTCGGCTCGGGCGGGCAGATCGCGTACGTCACCGACGCGGAGGGCGAGGACGCCGTCGAGATCGCCACCCTGCCGCGCGCCAGCGGGGACCGCCCGCCGCGCAGGCTCGGCGCCGGGCGCCTCGGCCGGGTGCTGGAGCTGGTCTCCGACCCGGACGGCGAACGGCTCGCCATCGCCGCCCACGACGGACGGCTGCTGATCGTCGACGCGAGCGACCCGAGGGACGACGGGAGCGACGGGGACGACGGGGGTGGGGGCGGCGTACGGGAGGACGGGGGCGCGGGCGGGGGCGGAGTCGAGGCCGGGGGGATCACCGAGCTGGTGCGGTCGGAGAACGGGCCGGTGCGCGACCTCGCGTTCTCCCCGGACGGGGCCTGGCTGACCTGGTCGCACCCCGGGATCGGGCGGTCGCTGCGGCAGATCCGGATGGCCCGCCTGCCCGGACCCGGACGGCCCGACCCCCTCGTCGTGGACGTCACCAACGGCCGCTTCGAGGACGAGAACCCCGTCTTCACCCGCGACGGGCGCTACCTCGCCTTCCTCTCCTGGCGCGGCTTCGACCCCGTCTACGACGTCCACACCGGCGACCTCTCCTTCCCGCTCGGCTGCCGCCCCTACCTCGTACCGCTCTCCTCCGCGACACCGTCGCCGTTCGCGCTCACCCCCGAAGGGCGCCCGGCGGCGGGCGGCCTCGACCCGCTGGTCACCGAGGGCGAGGAAGGGCCGGAGGGGCGGGACGGGACGGTGACCGTCGAGGTGGAAGGGCTGGAGAGCCGGGTCACCCCGTTCCCGGTGCCCGCCTCCAAGTACTCGGCGCTCTGCCCCGTCGCGGGCGGCGGACTGGTCTGGCTGCGCTGGCCGATCTCCGGCGCGCTCGGCGAGACCTTCGCCAACCCGGCCGACACCAGCGGGCGGCCGACGCTGGAGCACTTCACCCTCACCAAGGCGAAGAAGTCCGAACTCGTCGACGACCTCGACTGGTTCGCCGTCAGCGGCGACGGCAGCCGGCTCGTCGTGGTCGACGAGGGCGAACTGCGCGCCGTCCCCGCCACCGAGCCCGGCGACTCCGACTCCACCGTCTGGATCGACCTGCGGCGCATCCTCCACGAGGTCGACCCCGGCGCCGAGTGGCGGCAGGCCTACGAGGAGGCCGGGCGGCTCGTCCGCGCCTACTTCTGGGACCCCGGCATGTGCGGCATCGACTGGGACGCGGTGCTCGCGCAGTACCGGCCGCTGGTCGAACGGGTCGCCACCCCCGACGAGTTCGCCGACCTGCTGCGCGAACTCCTCGGCGAACTGGGCACCTCCCACGCCTACGTCACCGCCGCGCGCCGCAACGAGGGACCCCCGCACTACCAGCGGCGGCAGGGGCTGCTCGGCGCCAACCTCGTGTGCAGGGACGGCCGTTGGACGGTGAAGCGGATTCTTCCCGGCGACTCCTCCGACTCCAAGGCCCGCTCTCCGCTGGCCGGTACGGGCATCCGCGAGGGCGCCGTGCTCACCCATGTCGACGGGCGGCCGGTCGACCCGGTCACCGGGCCCTACCCGCTGCTCGCCGCGGCGGGCGGGACAACCGTGGAACTGACCTTCACCCCGGCCGAGGATGCGGACTCCGGCGGAGCCGGACGGTCACGGCGGGTGGCCGTCGTCCCGCTGGTCGACGAACGGCCGCTGCGCTACCAGGACTGGGTCGCCAAACGGCGCGAGGTGGTACGGGAGTTGAGCGGCGGGCGGTGCGGCTATCTGCACATCCCCGACATGGGCGGCTCCGGGTGGGCCCAGTTCAACCGCGACCTGCGCATGGAGGTGTCCCGGCCCGCGCTCATCGTCGACGTACGGGGCAACGCGGGCGGCCACATCAGCGAGTTGGTGGTGGAGAAGCTGACCCGGACCATCCTCGGCTGGGACGTCACCCGCGACGCGCAGCCGGTGTCGTACGCCTCCAACGCGCCCCGCGGGCCGGTCGTCGCGCTCGCCGACGAGGCGACCTCCTCCGACGGGGACATGATCGCGGCGGCGTTCAAACTGCTGAAGCTGGGGCCGGTGGTGGGGCAGCGGACCTGGGGCGGAGTCGTCGGCATGACCGGTCGGCACCGGCTCGGCGACGGGACGGTGATCACGGTGCCGATGAACGCGGCGTGGTTCGACGCGTACGGGTGGTCCGTGGAGAACCACGGGGTGGACCCCGATCTGGAGGTCCTGCGGACGCCGCTGGACTGGGCGGAGGGCCGGCACGCGCAGTTGGACGACGCGGTGGCGCTGGCGCTGGAGCTGTTGAGCACGCAGCGGGTGGTGGCTCCGCCGGATCTGTCGGGGGTGCCGGACCGGTCGCGTCCACGGTTGCCCCTGCGGGGGGCGGCTCCCCTGCGGGGGGCTTAGCGGGGGGGGCGGGGGGGGCGGGGGGTGCGTGGTCGGTGTTTCGTTGCCGGGTGACCGCCGGTGGGGCCCGTTCGCGCAGTTCCCCGCGCCCCTGAGGGGGTGGGGCGGGCCGTCGTGGGGCGGCTTTCCGTCGGTGGGGCTCGTTCGCGCAGTTCCCCGCGCCCCTGAGGGGGTCGGTGTCGGGGCCGGTACTGTGCCGGGGTGCTGACCGTGACCTCTGTGAATGTGAATGGGCTGCGGGCCGCCGCGAAGAAGGGCTTCGTGGAGTGGCTCGCCGGGACCTCCGCCGATGTGCTGTGCCTCCAGGAGGTGCGCGCCGAGGCCGAGCAGCTGCCGGAGGCGGTGCGCGCGCCCGAGGGCTGGTACGTCACCCACGCGCCCGCCGCCGCGAAGGGCCGCGCGGGCGTCTCCCTCTACAGCCGCCGCGAGCCCGACGCCGTCCGCGTCGGCTTCGGCTCCGCCGAGTTCGACGGCTCCGGCCGCTACGTCGAGGCCGACCTGCCCGGCGTCACCGTCGCCTCCCTCTACCTGCCGTCCGGTGAGGTCGGCACCGAGCGCCAGGACGAGAAGGTCCGCTTCATGGACGCCTTCCTCGCCCACCTCAAGGAACTGCGCGAGCGCGCCGCCGCCGACGGGCGCGAGGTCCTCGTCTGCGGCGACTGGAACATCGCCCACCAGCCCGCCGACCTCAAGAACTGGCGGGCCAACCAGAAGAACTCCGGCTTCCTCCCGGAGGAGCGCGCCTGGCTCACGCGGGTCGTCGGCCCCGAGGACGGCGGCTACGTCGACGTCGTCCGCGCCCTCCACCCGGAGACCGAGGGCCCGTACTCCTGGTGGTCGTACCGGGGACGCGCCTTCGACAACGACAGCGGATGGCGCATCGACCTCCACGTGGCCACGCCCCGCCTCGCGGGACGGGCGCTGAAGGCGTACGTCGAGCGCGCCGCCACCCACGCCGAGCGCTGGTCGGACCACGCCCCCGTGACAGCCGTCTACGACCTCTGAGGCGACGGGCCCCGCCTCCGCCGGTGGCTACGGCCGGGGTTTCGGTGCGTGGCTCGTCCGGCGGTCCAGCGCCAGGGAGAGCTCCGCCTCGACCACACTGCGGGCCAGCGGACGCAGGCGGGGCAGGGCCTCCGCGTCGGCGTGGCGGAGGATCAGAGTGACGAAGAGGTCCGCCAGGGCGTCGGCGTGGGCGCGGACGCGGGCGCCCGCCGTGAGGACGTCCGCGAGCGGGATGCCCTCGCCGACCAGCGCGGCCGAGACGTCCAGCAGGCGGCGGCTGATATGGACGATCTCCTCGCCGTCGGTGCCGAGGTAGCCGAGGTCGAGGGCGGCGGCCAGGTTCTCCGGGGTGACGTGGTGCTCGAAGCGGGCGGCCAGTTCCTCGGGGGTGAGGCGGACCGGCTCCTCCTCGGTCGGGGTGCCGACGCCGAGCAGGTCGGCCACGTCCCGGCCGTGGTCGAAGGCCTCCGCGAGTTCCGCGATGCCGTTGAGGGTGTGACCGCGCTCCAGCAGCGCGGCGATGGTGCGCAGCCGGGCCAGGTGGTGGTCGTCGTACCAGGCGATCCGGCCCTCGCGGCGGGGCGGCTGGAGCAGCTTGCGTTCGCGGTAGAAGCGCAGGGTGCGCACCGTGATGCCGGCCTTCTCGGCCAGCTCCTCCGTCCGGTACTCCCGCTTGTCGTCCACCCGCGCAGCCTATGTTGTACCGCCGGTAACTTTCCCTCCGCGCCCCCTACCCATGAGTACGGCTCTGCTCTACGCTCCCATTGCGCCAGTGTTCACTGGCACGGTTACCGGGGCGGTTGCCGGCGGTTGCCGGGTGCGGTTCCCGGCAGGTGCTCCGGTGGGCACGGCGTCCGCAGGGGGCGTGGTCCGTCCGTGGCGGGCACGGTCCGTCCGTACTGGGCAGGGTCTGCCTGGCCGGGCGTGGTCCGCCGGTGCCGGGCACAGTCGTACGAGTCGCAGGGTCGCGAGGCAGGGAGGCGTCGGGATGGCGGAGCACGAGCATGTGCGGGTGGCGGTGATCGGGTCCGGGTTCGGAGGACTGGGAGCCGCCGTACGACTGCGCCGGGAGGGGATCACCGACTTCGTCGTCCTGGAACGGGCGGGCAGCGTGGGCGGGACCTGGCGGGACAACAGCTACCCCGGCTGCGCCTGCGACGTACCGTCGCACCTGTACTCCTTCTCCTTCGCCCCCCACCCCGACTGGCCGCGCACCTTCTCCGGCCAGGAGCACATCCGCGCCTACCTGGAGCACGTCGCCGACGTCTTCGGTCTCCGCCCCCACCTGCGCTTCGACGCCGAGGTCAAGCGGATGGCGTGGGACGCGGACGCGCTGCGCTGGGAGATCGAGACCGCGCGCGGCACCCTCACCGCCGACGTCGTCGTCTCCGCGACCGGACCGCTGTCCGACCCGAAGACGCCCGACGTCCCCGGCCTCGACACCTTCCCCGGCGCGGTGTTCCACTCCGCGCGCTGGAACCACGACCTGGACCTGGCCGGGAAGCGCGTCGCCGTCGTCGGCACCGGCGCCTCCGCCATCCAGATCGTGCCCGCGATCCAGCCGGAGGTCGGCCGCCTCACCCTCTTCCAGCGCACCCCACCGTGGGTGATGCCCCGCGTCGACCGCGCGGTCACCGGCGCCGAACGCTGGCTGCACCGGCGGGTGCCGCTCACCACCCGGGCCCGGCGCGGCCTGCTGTGGGGCATCCGCGAACTCCAGGTGCAGGCCTTCACCAAGCACCCCGACGAACTCGGCTTCGTGGAACGCCTCGCCAAGCGCAACATCGCCCGCTCCATCAAGGACCCCGCGCTGCGCGCCAAGCTGACCCCGGACTACCGGATCGGCTGCAAGCGCATCCTGCTGTCCAGCACCTACTATCCGGCGCTCGCCCGGCCCAACGTGGACGTCGTCGCCAGCGGCCTGCGCGAGGTCCGCGGCTCCACGCTCGTCGCCGCCGACGGGACCGAGACCGAGGCGGACGTCATCGTCTTCGGCACCGGCTTCCACGTCACCGACATGCCGATCGCCGAACGCGTCTTCGGCGCCGACGGCCGCAGCCTGGCGGAGAGTTGGAAGGACGGCATGGAGGGCCTGCGCGGGGCGACCGCGGCCGGGTTCCCCAACTGGATGACGATCATCGGCCCCAACACCGGCCTCGGGAACTCCTCGATGATCCTGATGATCGAGTCCCAGCTCAACTACCTCGCCGACTACCTCCGCCAACTCGGCCTCCTCGGCGGCCGGGTGGCCCTCGACGCCCGCCCGAGCGCCGTGCACGCCTGGAACCGGCAGGTGCAGGAACGGATGAAGCGCACGGTGTGGAACACCGGCGGCTGCACCAGCTGGTACCTCGACGCGAACGGCCGCAACACCACCGTGTGGCCGGGCACGACGAGCGAGTTCCGCCGCGCCACGCGCCGCGTCGACCTCACCGAGTACGCGGTGCTGCGCCCGGCCGACAGCGCGGTGAGCCCCGCTGGCGTGACGCACGCCGCCGCGGCGCCCGGCGTCCCGGAGGTCACCGTTCCCGCCCCCACCGAAGCCGATCCGGGTTCCGGTTCCGGCTCGGACTCCAGCTCCGGCTCGGGTTCCGGTTCCGCGCGGGAGGTGACCGCGTGACGACCCTCGCCACCGGCCCGTACGCCCCGCCCGACCCGGCCCGCGTCCTCACCGCCCGCTCCGCCGACGGCGCCGCCCTGCACGTCGAGGTGCACGGCCCCGAGGGCGCCCCCGCGGTGGTCCTCGCGCACGGCTGGACCTGCTCGACCGCGTTCTGGGCGGCGCAGATCCGGGCCCTGTCCGCCGACCACCGGGTCATCGCCTATGACCAGCGCGGCCACGGCCGGACCCCCGCGAGCCCCGCCTGCGGCGTCGACGCCCTCGCGGACGACCTGGAGGCCGTGCTGACGGCGACGCTCGCGCCGGGCGAACGGGCCGTGATCGCCGGGCACTCGATGGGTGCGATGACCATCATGGCGGCGTCCCGGCGCCCGGTGTTCCGGGAGCACGCGGCGGCCACTCTGCTGTGCAGCACGGGCAGTTCGCGGCTGGTGGCCGAGTCCACCGTCGTCCCGCTGCGGCCCGGCAGGCTGCGGACCTGGCTGACCGGCCGCGTCCTCGGCTCGCGCGCCCCGCTCGGCCCGGTCACACCCGTCGCCCGCCGCGTCCTCAAGTACGCGACCATGGGCGCCGGTTCGGCCCCGCACGCGGTCGACGCCTGCGCGCGCATCGTGCACGCCTGCCCGCGCACCGTGCGGCACGCCTGGTCCCGCGTCCTGGACCTGCTCGATCTCGACGACGGCGTACGGGAGTTGTGGGTGCCGACCGCCGTCCTCGCCGGCGGTGCCGACCGGATGACCCCGCCCGTCCACGCCCGCCGGATCGCGGCGGAGCTGCCGGACTGCGTGGGCCTGACCGTGCTGCCCGGCATCGGCCACATGAGCCCGGTCGAGGCACCCGAGGCGGTCACCGCCCGCATCCGCGACCTCGTCAGCATCCACATCGGCCCGAAGGAGGGCGCATGACCAAGGTGAGCCTCGAAGGACAGGTCGCGGTCGTCACCGGCGCGGCGCGCGGCGTCGGCGAACTCCTCGCCCGGAAGCTGTCCGCGCGCGGCGCGAGCGTGGCGCTGGTCGGGCTGGAGCCGGACGAGCTGAAGCGGGTCGCGGAACGGCTGCACGGCGACGGCGACCACTGGCACGCCGACGTCACCGACCACACGGCGATGGCCCAGGTCACCCGGGAGGTGAAGGAACGCTTCGGGAAGGTGGACATCGTCGTCGCCAACGCCGGTGTTGCCAGCGGCGGTCCGTTCGCCGACTCCGACCCCGAGGCCTGGCGCCGGGTCATCGAGGTCAACCTCATCGGCTCGGCGGTCACCGGCCGCGCCTTCCTGCCGCTGCTCGCCGAGAGCCGCGGCTACCTCCTCCAGATCGCCTCGCTCGCCGCGATCACCCCGGCGCCGATGATGACGGCGTACTGCGCGTCGAAGTCGGGGGTCGAGGCGTACGCGCACTGCCTGCGTGCCGAGGTCGGCCACCAGGGCGTACGGGTGGGCGTCGGTTACCTGTCCTGGACCGACACCGACATGGTGCGCGGCGCCGACCAGGACGACGTGATGCGGGAGTTGAGGCAGCGGCTGCCCTGGCCCGCCAACCGCACCTACCCGCTGGGCCCGGCCGTGGACCGCCTCGTCGCGGGCATCGAACGCCGCTCCGCGCACGTCTACGGCCAGGGCTGGCTGCGCGGCATGCAGGGCGTGCGCGGCTACCTGCCCACGCTCATAGGCACCGTGGGACAGCGCGAGATGCGCCGGATCGCGCCCCGTCTGGCGGGGATGCGGACCGGGCTCGTCGGGGCCGGTGGAGCGGCGGACGAGCAGGCCAGAGGGGGTGCGGCTACCCACCGTAGTTGATCGAAATGCGCGGGATGTCCTGCCGTGTGAGTCTGATCGAGGCCCGATCGGGCCGACACCTCACCCGCTACGGGAGTGAAACCGCATGGGTATGAAGGACAAGTTCCAGGACCAGGCCGAGCAGCTCCGCGACCGCGCCAAGGGCGCGATGGACGAGGCCCGCGAGAAGACCGCCGAGCGCGGCCGTCCCCAGGACGAGCGGAGCCGCGAGCAGCAGGGCCGCCGGCCGGGCCAGGAGCAGAGCCGCGAGCAGGGCCGCCGCCCCGGCCAGGAGCAGCCCCGCGAGCACGGCCGCGAGCAGCACCACCGCCCCGGCCAGGACCCGGCCCGCACGGAGCGCCCCGAGCGCGCCCAGCGCGCGGAGCGCGAGGACGACCGCTTCGACCCGGACTTCGACGAGTCGTCGATGCGGTGACGCTGCCGCTGAGCTGAGCGGAACGCAGGGCGCCCCCGTCTTGGGGGCGCCCTTGCGGCCGTTCCGGCACCGCCGCTCAGGCGGACGGCCGCCCGATGGCGAGCAGCCGACCGGTGAACCCCTCCCGGCAGAGACGCTCGTACGCCTCCCGCACCTCACCGGGCACGTCCTGGGCGACCATGAAGCCCATCTCCGGGTAGACCAGCAGCCGTTGCAGGGCACCGACCAGCATGTCGATGACCATGCGGGCGTCCTGGATCGAGTCGGCGTACGCGGGAAGCGTCATCGGCGTCGCAGCGTCCAGCGGGCACTCGGCATCTCCGGGCCCGCCCTCGACCCCGTCGTGTGGGGCACCGAGACGTCCATGACCGCCGAGGCCTCACCGCTGCGGACCTCGCCCGTCCGCAGCGACGACAGTGAACTACGGCGATTCACGTGGCTCACGACCGCACCCACCGTGCGCGCTCGGTACCGTCTGGAATGCCTGGACCTACGAGTAGGCCGCACCGGGCGGGGCTTCGCCCGCACCCTGGCAGCCAGACCAACCCGCACCCGCAAGGCGGTCACGTCGATCCGTTCCACGCTCGCGGTCTGCCAGCGGAGCAAAGTACCCGGCGCCGCCGATCTCGCACGCCGCGTCCGCGAGGCCCTGACCCAACATGCCCGACAACGCGTCCGCCGAAGGGAACACATCGTGACCGAGCAGACCGACGACCAGCCGAAGGCCCTCAAGCCGGCGCTCGAATCGATGACCCTGCTGGTCGCCGCGGTCATCGTCCACGACAAGGCCACGAACCGCGTCGTCCTCCTCCAGCGCAGCGAGAACGCCAAGTTCGCCCAAGGTCTGTGGGACCTTCCGGTCGGCAAGAGCGAACCGGGCGAACCCATCACGCAGACCGCGGTCCGCGAGCTGTACGAGGAGACCGGCCTCACCGTGAAGCCCGAGTCCCTGAAGGTCGCCCACATCATTCACGGCGCCTGGGGTGTCGAAGCTCCCAACGGCTTCCTCACGGTCGTCTTCGCCGCCCACGAGTGGACAGGCGAACCCGAAAACCGCGAGCCCCGTAAGCACTCCCGCGTCTGCTGGGTCGACGCCGACGCCATTCCCGAAGCCTTTGTCGACACCACTGCCAGTGCTCTGACCCGGTACCTGGACGGAGGCCAAGGGGTCTCGCTCAATGGGTGGCGGTGACGCATCCCTGGTCCATCACGTAGGGACAGGGTTCAGGCGATGCGCCCCGGAACGGCCGACGACGCACGTGTACGCACACGGGGGCGGGCCGGGGCCGACGGCTGCACGGATGCCTCGGCACGGTGGTGGCGCTGGCCCTCGCCGTCTCCACCGCCGCGCTCCTGGGCAGGTCGTGGAACGCCTGCGACATCGGCGTCAACAACGCGGCCAACGGCACTTTCCTCGTACTCCTCTTCGTGCCTGGCCTCTGGGCGCTCCTGCTGCTGGCATGGGGCGCGGTGAGTGCCCTCGCCGGACACCTGCCCGTGGTCCACGCCTGCGCCCTCGGGGTGACGCTCCTGGCCGTGGCCTGGTGCGCGGTCTCGATCTTCTGGGGCGCCACCCCGAGCCCCATGTGCCTCGACGACACCCGGCACGCTCAGGCGGACGGCCGCCCTGCGGCGAGCAGCCGACCGGTGAACCCCTCCCGGCAGAGACGCTCGTACGCCTCCCGTACCTCGCCGGGGACGTCTTGGTGGACCATGAAGCCCATCTCCGGGTAGACCAGCAGGCGTTGCAGAGCACCGACCAGCATGTCGATGACCATGCGGGCGTCCTGGATCGAGTCGGCGTATGCGGGAAGCGTCATCGGCGTCGACGCGCTGACGAACTCGGCCTCGGGCCACAGCTTGCGGGCCGTGGCGCAGGCCCGCCGCTCCTCGTACGGCTTGCTCACCAGAAGCACGGAGGACACCTCCACCCCCGCCTCCTCCAGCACGGCCCGCGAGAACCGGATGTTCTCCCCGGTGTTTTGGGCGCTCGGCTCGACCAGTACGCGCTCTGCGGGAACACCGAGTTCAAGCGCCCGCTCGCGGTAGTGCACGGCCTCACCGCGCGGCATCCGCTCCCGCGTCGTGGGACTCGTGGCACCCGTGAACAGGAGCAGCGGGGCCATACCGTCCCGGTACAACTCGACGGCCCGGTCCGCCACCCCGAGATCGTGGCTGCCGAGTCCGATCGCGACGGAGCAGGGCCGGGGCGAGTGCCCCATCTGGTGGTAGTCCCACAGGCGTTGCGCGTCGGCCCATGCCTGTACCGAGATCATTCCTGCCCCTCGCCCCTCGTCGCTCATCGTTCGTCGCCGAGCGAACTCAACCAGCGTCCCGGGTGGCGGATGGGCGGTTCGGTGCAACTCGGCCACGGGTTCACCCGATTGCATACGCGGAAAAGTCACCGGGGAACGGGACAGCTACCGAGTCGCTGTCAACCCGTGCGACTTGCGGTCGACTTGAGGCTCGCCACGAAGTCGTCCAACGCCTGGCGGGACAGCAGCAGCGCCGGGCCGACGGGGACCTTACTGTCCCGGAGCGCGATCCGTCCGGGGGCGACGACGGCGCACTCGACGCAGTCGGACTGTGCTGCCGACGCCGACGACTTCCACCATGTCGCGGGGAGCGTCGAGGAGTCGTCCACCTGGGCCATGTTCCACTCTCCTGTCTGCCCGATGAGCGTCGTGAAGCCTCGTACGGCGGTCCGCCTACGCCGCGGCGACCAGCTCACGTGCCCGTTCGTTGAAGTCGGCGACGAGGCGGTTGCCGCCGAAGGGCCGCATACGGCGTTGCAGGTCCTGTACGGCCTCGATCGCGCGCGACGACTTCACCTGGGCCGACAGGCGCAGGGTCCGCAGACCGGCCGCGTACGCTCCGTCGAAGTCGCGGCGTTGGAGGTGGGACACGGCGAGGGCTGCTTGCGACATCGCGCCTCGGCGGGCCCGGTTCTGCTTCTTCGCATGGTCGATGGACCGGCGCGCGTGTTCCTCGGCGGCCTGTGGCTGGTCCAGGTCGCGCATGGTGTTCGCGTGCTCGCCATGCAGGTAGGCGGGGTCGATGAAGGCCGCCCACTCCGCCTCTTCCGCGAGGTCGACCCGTTCGTACGCCCGTTCCGACTCCACGACCGCGTGGGCGGCGGCGGCCTTGTCGTCGAGGAGGGCGAGTGCCCGTGCCTCCAGGCACCACAGGTCCGCGAGGCAGGCGCGCGACTGCGCCTGCGAAAGCCCCTGCCGACCCGCCTGCGCGAGGCGACGCCCCTCGGCCGGATTGCCGGTCAGCGTCGCCTGATCGGCCATGCCCGCGAGGACATGCGCGCCGAGGGCGGCGTTCCGTGATTCCTCGGCGAGATGGAGCGACTGGATCAGATACCGCTGGGCAATGGCCTGTTCGCCGTTGTCGTAGGCCATCCAGCCGAGCAGGTAGGTCTGTTCGGCGGCGGCCTCGCACAGTGCGCGCCGCACTGTTTCGTCGTGGGACCGCCGCAGCAGCGGGTAGACGTGATGGTTCATGTACTCGGCGAGGATCAGCCGCCCCGATCCGCCGCCCTGCAACACGTCCATCCGCTGGAACGTGGCGAACATGTTCTTCACCGCGGTCACGTCTTCCAGACGCACCCGCGGACCTGGTTCGGGTGTCTGGTCAAGGATGTTGAGGTGCCGGTCCCGCGAGGGACCCGTACCGACCATTGCAACAAACGGTGGAGCTGCGAGGAAGGTACGTCGATCCATGGCGGTTCTCCCCAGGTCGGCGACGCGTTCCACCGTAGCCAGGGAGCGGGGGTGGAGGTGAGTACGGTGTCGGCCGAACGAGGTGCGGCCTGATCCCGCCCCGGCGGGCAGGCCGCCACCGCCGTCCATCGATGGCACCGCCCCCGCGCGGCCAAGACGGCCAAGCGGGGGCGGTGTACCGCGTGTTCGGGGGGCTACAGCGCGCCCGACCTGATGCCGGACACCAGCCTTGCCACGGCCGCCCGAGACATCAGCAGCGCGGGGCCGGACGGCTGCTTGCTGTCGCGGAGCGCGACCGTCTGGCCGTCGAGGATTGCGCACTCGACGCAGTCGGACTGAATCCCGCTGGCCGACGCCTTCCACCAAGTCACGGGGAGCGTCGAGGAGTCGTCAACGTGGGCCATGTTCTTCCCTTATCTGTTCGATGCGTTCTGCGGACTCCTCGGGCGACAGTGCCGCCGCTTGAAGCCGCTCGAACGCGTCCCGGTACACACCGACCTGTTCGCCGTCCTCGACATACAGAGCAGCGGTCAGGCTTTCGACATGTACGACGTCGAGGTCCGCATAGTCCTCGAACCCGAGGACCGAGTACGAACCCATCTGACCGACGTGGGGCGGCGCGTCGGAGGGCAGCACCTGAACCGTCACGTTCGAACGTCGGCCGCGGTCGAGCAGGCGACCGAGTTGGTCACGCATGACGCCGGCACCGACGCAGCGCGTGCGCAGAGCGCCTTCGGCCACGATCGCCCACAGGTCGAGCGGGTGTTCGCGGGTGAGGACGGCCTGCCGCGCGAGGCGCACCTCGACCAAGGCATCAACCTTGTGCTCGACCGCCTGCGGCATGCCGAGTGAGGTCATGAGTTCGCGGGCGTACTCACCGGTCTGGAGGAGACCTGGAACCACGCCGATCTGCCACGTTCGGATCGACGTGGCCTCGGCGCGACGGCCCTCCGGGCCGGAGCGGCGCGGGCGCTGACCGCCGAGGTGTCGGCCGCCGAGCGGCTGGCCGAGGAGGTCGATCCGCTGCCCGCCGACCAGGCCGCGGCGCGGCTGGCCGGGCATCCGGCGAGCCTCGTGGAGCAGGTGCTCGATCTGCTGGGGACCCGCAGGGCGCGGGCGATCCGGGCCGCCTCACGGGCCGGGGAAGGCCGGAACGGGTAGACCGGGCAGACAGGGCAGACGGGGCAGTCCTCCCCGTAGGGCCGGGGCTCGGCCGGGGAGGGTGCTGTCGCACACTGGAGGCCGTCCGGAAAATACCCCAACCACCGAACCTGCATGGATGTACCGTGAGCAGTATGAATATGCGCCGTCTTCCCTTCGACCATCCTGACGCCGTCAAGCTGAACGACGAGGTGCAGGCCGAGTATCACGAGCGGTACGGGGACGGGGGTGACGCCACGGTGGTGGACGCGGCGGACTTCGAGCCGCCGCGCGGGGTGTACTTCGTCGCGTACGACGCGCTGGAGCGGCCCGTGGCGACCGGGGGCTGGCGGAGTCAGGACGCCAACGGGGAGGGCAACGAGGACGGGGACGCCGAGCTGAAGCGGATGTTCGTGATCCGGGAGATGCGCGGGCTCGGGCTGGCGCGGCGGATGCTGGCCGCGCTGGAGGAGGACGCGCGGGCGGCCGGGCGGACGCGGATGGTGCTGGAGACCGGCACGGAGCAGCCGGAGGCCATCGCCCTCTACACCTCCAGCGGCTACGAGCCGTGCGGGAAGTTCGGCTACTACCGGCATCACGAGGCGAGCCGCTGTTACGCCAAGCCGCTCGCCCCCTGAGCAGCACGTTCCCTGAGCAGCACGTCCCTCCGGGCCTATTTGAGGAACGCCAGCACGGCGAGGACCCGCCGGTTGGCGTCGTCCGACACCGGCAGGTCCAGTTTCGCGAAGATGTTCGAGGTGTGTTTGATCACCGAGCGTTCGGTGATCACCAGGGACTGGGCGATGGAGGCGTTGGAGCGGCCCTCGGCCATGAGGGCGAGGACCTCCCGTTCGCGGGGGGTGAGGCGGGCCAGGGAGCCGGTGGGGCCCGCGGCGTCCCTGGCGAAGAGCTTGGCGACGACGTCGGGGTCCATCGCGGTGCCGCCCCCGGCGACCCGGCGTACGGACTCCACGAACTGGTCGGGGTCGAAGACGCGGTCCTTCAGCAGGTAGCCGATGCCGCCGCTGCCGTCGGCGAGCAGCTCACGCGCGTAGAGCTGCTCGACGTACTGGGAGAGGACGAGCACCGGCAGGCCGGGGACCTGTCTGCGGGCCTGGAGGGCGGCCTGGAGGCCCTCGTCGGTGAAGGTCGGCGGGAGGCGTACGTCGACGACCGCGACGTCGGGCCGCTCGTCGACCAGGGCCCGTAAGAGGCTGGGCCCGTTGTCGACGGCGGCCACGATCTCGAAGTCGTACGCCTCCAGCAGCCGGACCAGGCCGTCGCGCAGGAGGAAGAGGTCTTCGGCTAGGACAACGCGCAAGGGATCTCCAGGGTGAGGGTGGTGGGTCCGCCCACGGGGCTGGTGACCGCGAGCAGCCCGTCGAAGGCGGCGAGGCGGCGTTCGATGCCGCGCAGGCCGGTGCCGCGGGAGGGGTCGGCGCCGCCGTGGCCGTCGTCGGAGACCTGGGCGCGGACCCGGCCGTCGGCGTACCAGAGGTCGATGTCGACGTGGGTGGGGGCGGCGTGCTTGGCGGCGTTGGTGAGGGCTTCGGAGAGGGCGAAGTAGAGGGCGGACTCGACGGGGGCCTCGGCGCGGCCGGGCAGGTCGGCGGTGACGGTGACGTCGAGGGGGCTGTCGAGGGCGAGGGCGCGGACGGCGTCGGCGAGGCCGCGGTCGGCGAGGACCGGCGGGTGGATGCCGCGGATGAGGTCGCGCAGCTCGTTCAGGGCGGAGGCGGACGCCTTGCGGGTGTCGGCGAGGATGGCGCGGACGGCGTCGGGGTCCTTGGCGAGGAGCTGCTCGGCGACGCCGAGGTTCATGCCGAGGGCGACGAGGCGGGCCTGGGCGCCGTCGTGCAGGTCGCGCTCGATGCGGCGCAGTTCGGCGGCGGAGCTGCTGACGACCTCGGAGCGGGTGCGGGTGAGGTGCAGGACCTTCGCGGACGTCTCGGTGGGGGCGAGCAGGGTGCGGGCCAGCTGGGCGTGGGCGCGCAGCAGGGCGGGCGCGGAGGCCAGGCCGGCCAGCAGGGTGGGGACGCCCAACGCGAGCGCGAACAGGGCGCTCTGACTGTCCGTCACCTTGATGAACCAGTACCAGTTGTTGCCGCCGTTGCTGGTGATGTCCTCCCACAGCAGCGGCATCAGCAGGCCGAAGACGCCGAAGGCGATCAGTGCGAGCGGCAGCAGCACGAGGGCGATGCCGACGACCGGGTTGACCAGCGTCCAGGCGAGGTCCCGCCAGGTCGCCGGGTCGGTGAGGATCCACTGGGTGCGGTTCCACCAGCCCTTGAGGCCGCCCACGCGCGGCGGCTCGGGCAGGTAGGGCGCGGGGATGCCGCCGTCCAGGCGGGCCGCGGCGAGGCGGCGGGTGACGTCGACGGTGCCGCGGGTGAAGAGCGCGGCGGCCGGGATGAGGAAGAGGCCGATGCCCGCGCCGAGCAGGGCCATCGCCGTGACCAGCACGGAGAAGGCGACGGTCTCGACGACGGCGAGACCGGCCAGCGGGAGGCCGGCGACCGCGGTGCGTGCGTTCCGGGCGATGTTCATGCCGCAACTCCTGAGATCTGGCGGCTCGTTGCCGCCGTACGTGTTACATCCTGGGGTGCCACGTGCCGCCGATCACGGGACCATTGTCCCCTCTCGGGGGGTGTACCTAGGTCCCCTTTGCACACCACACAGGGCCCTGGGGCGCGGCGGCCGTACGCGGTGGAATCGATGGCATGACGAGCCGAGAGCGATTCCTCATCCTGGTGGCGGCCGCGCTGACCGCCGTCCTGTGCGTGGTGAACCCGGCCGCCGCGGACGGCCACCCGGCCGCCGCCCCCGGCGGCGCCCAGAGCAGCGGCGCCCGTGCCGCCTCCGGCGGGAGCCTGGGCGCGCTGCTGGACGAACTGGTGCCGAAGCAGCTGGCCGACCGGCGCATCCCGGGGGCCTCGGTCGTCGTCGTACGCCGCGACGGGTCGACCCTCACCAAGGGGTACGGTCTCGCGGACGTCGAGCGGAAGGTGCGCAGCGATCCGCGCCGCACCGGCTACTTCATGGCCTCCGACGCCAAGCTGTTCACGGCGGTGGCCGTGCTCCAGCAGGTGGAGAAGGGGAAGCTGGATCTCGACACGGACGTCAACCGGTACCTGAGGACGTTCAAGGTCAAGGACACCTACCCCGGCAAGCCGGTGACGCTCCGTCATCTCCTGACCCACACCGCGGGGTTCGACACGAGCATCCTCGGCCGGGGCGGCACGGCGCCGGAACCGGCGGGCGCGCTCGGCGCGAGCCTCGCCGAGCACCAGCCGAAGCGGGTCCGGCCGCCCGGCGAGGTCGCCAGCTACGACAACTACGGTGTGGCGCTCGCCGGTTACGTCGTCGAGCAGGTCACCGGCACCCCCTTCGCCGCCTACGTCGACCGGGCCGTGCTGAAGCCGCTCGGCATGACCCGCACCACCTTCGCCCGGCCCGACGCCCGCACCGCCGGCACCCTGGCCCTCGGCTACCGGCCCGACGGCGGGACGCAGCGCGCCGAGGACGGCCAGTACGGTGCCTGGACGCCGACCGGGGCGGGCGCGGTCACCACCGCCGCCGACATGGGCCGCCTGATGCGGGCCCTCCTCGACGACGGCGGCCCGGTCCTCACCCGCGCCTCCACGAAGGCGATGCTGCACCGCCAGTTCGCCAACGACACCCGGCTGCCCGGCATCGGCTACCTGATGGAGGAGCGGGTGCGCGACGGACGGCGCATGTGGGTGAAGGACGGCGACCTGCCCGGCTTCCACGGCAACCTCGCCCTCCTCCCGCAGTCCGGCGTCGGCGTGTACGTCGTCTACAACGGCGACGGTGTCGACGGCAGCGCCTCCTACGCCGCCCAGGAACTCGTCAACCGGGTCGCCGACCGGCTCTCCGGCGCCACCGGCGGCACGAGCGGCACGGACCGCACCACCGCGGACCAGACCGGCACCGGCACCGGCACCGGCACCGGCACCGACCGGGACAACGGCCGGGGCACGGCGTCCGGCACGGCCCGCCTCACCACCGGCGACAAGGCGGCCGTCTCCCCGTACGCCGGGTTCTACCGCACCACCCGCACCAGCTCCTCCGACCTGACGCGGGTGGCGGCGCTCACCACCGCCGTGCACGTCACCGCGGACGGCGGCGGCGGGCTCACCACCACCGGGCTGGCCCGGGACCCGCGCGTCGGCGAGCAGCACTGGACGCCGGTCGCGGCCGGGGTCTTCCAGGAACGCGGCGGCCAGGACCGGATCGCCTTCCGCGACGGACGGCTGGCGCTGGCCTCCGACCCGACGCAGGTCTTCGACAAGCTCGCCTGGTACCAGTCCCCCGCCCTGCACCAGCAGGCCCTCGCCGCCGGACTCGGCGTGCTCGCCGCGGCGCTGCTGCTCCTGCCGCTGGTGGCGTTCCTGCGGCGCGGCAAGGACAAGCCCGCGGGCGGCCGGATCGCCTGGGCGCTGGCCTGGACGGCGGGGGCGCTGCTCGCGGCGGCCACCGTGTGCTTCCTGCGGCTGACCGGCGACGGCAACGCCCTCAACCGGACGGTCCTGGTCGGCGACTCGCCGCTGCTGACCCTGATCCCGCAGCTGGTCGCCGCGGCGGGCGCGGTCACCGCGCTGCTGCTGGTCTGCACGGTCGTCGCCTGGAAGCGCGGCTGGTGGCCGGTGGCCGGCCGGGTGACGTACACCTGCCACACCCTGGCGGCGGCGGTCGTCGTCGGACTGGGCGCGGCGTACGGGCTGATGCCGTAGCCGGGGCCGGGGCCGGGGCCCCGGCGGCACGGACCCGCAGCACGCCGAGCCGCCGACCGGGAAGGAACCGGTCGGCGGCGTCGGTGTGCCGGTGGGGCGGAGGGGCGAGGTCATCCCGTGTCCCGCCAGGAGCCCGCCGTCCGGTACTCGCCGGGGCGGCGCCGCCACCACTCGGCGACCGAGCGGGTGGCGTCCGCGGACTCGGGGCGCGACTGCGTGAAGGCGTACAGGACGAGGGTGAGCGCGGCGAGTTCCGTCAGGTCGGGGTCACCGGCGACCACCTCGAAGCGGGGTTCGGCGGCGGCACCGAAGGGTGACGGTGTCGGGGCGGGGGCGGGGAGGCCCGCGGGGAGCGGGAGCGCGGGCGGGTCGGTGTACACGGCGGCCCCGCCCCTCAGCCCAGGCCCGCCGCGGCGCGCAGCTTCTCGGCGCGGTCGGTGCGCTCCCAGGTGAAACCGGGCAGCTCACGGCCGAAGTGACCGTAGGCGGAGGTCGGGGCGTACAGCGGGCGCAGCAGGTCGAGGTCGCGGATGATCGCCGCCGGACGCAGGTCGAAGACCTCCGCGACGGCCTCCCTGATGCGGTCCACGGCGACCCGGGCGGTGCCGAAGGTCTCGACGAACAGACCGACCGGCTCCGCGCGGCCGATGGCGTACGCCACCTGCAGCTCGCAGCGGTCGGCGAGGCCGGAGGCGACGACGTTCTTCGCCACCCAGCGCATCGCGTACGCCGCCGAACGGTCCACCTTCGAGGGGTCCTTGCCGGAGAACGCGCCGCCGCCGTGCCGGGCCATGCCGCCGTACGTGTCGACGATGATCTTCCGGCCGGTGAGGCCCGCGTCGCCGGTCGGGCCGCCGATCTCGAACCGGCCGGTCGGGTTGACCAGGACACGGAAGTCGCTCACGTCGAGGTCGATGCCGCGCTCGCGCAGCGCCGCCAGCTCCGGGGCGATGACGTGGGCCCGGACGTCCGGGGCGAGGAGGGAATCGAGGTCGACGTCGGCGGCGTGCTGCGCCGAGACGACGACCGTGTCCAGGCGTACGGGTCTGCTGCCCCGGTACTCGACGGTGACCTGCGTCTTCCCGTCCGGGCGGAGGTAGGGCACGGTGCCGTCCTTGCGTACGGCGGTGAGGCGCTCGGCGAGACGGTGCGCGAGGGAGACGGGCAGCGGCATCAGCTCCGGGGTGTCGCGGCAGGCGTAGCCGAACATCAGGCCCTGGTCCCCGGCGCCCTGCGCGTCCAGCGGGTCGCCCGGCGTGCCGTCGGTGTCGACGCCGCGCGCGATGTCCGGGGACTGGCGGCCGATCGAGACGGAGACTCCGCAGGTGGCGCCGTCGAAGCCCTTGACCGAGTGGTCGTAGCCGATGTCGAGGATCTGGTCGCGGACGAGGGAGGCGACGTCGAACGACGCGCGGGAGGACACCTCGCCCGCGAGGTGCACCTGGCCGGTGGTGATCAGCGTCTCCACGGCGACGCGGGCGTACGGGTCCTGCGCGAGATGCGCGTCCAGGACGGCGTCGCTGATGCGGTCGGCGATCTTGTCCGGGTGGCCCTCGGTGACGGACTCGGAGGTGAAGAGGGTGCTGGGCATGGCGGAGGGTGCTCCTTTTCTTTTTCCTGGTCCTGGGGCGGGGCGGGGCGGGGTGGAGTGAGGGGAGCGGGGTGGGGGCCGCCGTGGTGGGACGGGGTCCGGGGCGGAGCCCCGTGGGAGGGCGGCCCGGCGGACCCGCACGGGCGGGTGGGTGGGAGAGGGACGGGGTCCGGGGCTGTGCCCCGTGGGAGGGCCGGTGGACTGGCCCGCACGGGCGGGTGGGTGGGAAAGGGACGGGGTCCGGGGCGGAGCCCCGTGGCGGGGCCGCAGACCGGCCCGCACGGGCGGCGGGCGGAGGGGTCCGGGCGCGGGCCCGGGGGTCCCTCCGGCCCACCGAGGGGGGACCCCCTACGCCCGCCCGGCGAGCAGCACCCGATGCATCGGCGTGTCCAGCAGCGCGACCCTGCGCAGCCCCGCGTCGGCGAGCCACTGGTCGTAGTCCTGGACGGTGTACGCGTCGCCGCCGCCGGTCGCCAGCATCGACGCGGCGAACAGGCGGAAGAACCGGTTCTGGACGTTCTCGGCGCCGGCCTCCTCGTCGACGATGTGGTCGACGACGGCGATGAGGCCGCCCTCGGTGAGGCCCTTGGCGGTCTTGAGGAGGAGTTCGTGCGCGGACTCGGGGGTCTGGAGGTGGAAGATGTTGACGAAGAGGGCGAGGTCGGTGCCGTTGCCCCAGTCGTCGTTCCAGAAGTCGGCGGTGAGGGGCTCGAACCGGTCGGCGACGCCGAGGCGTTCGGCCTGTGCGGAGGCGATGGCGGTGATGCGGGGCGCGTCGAGGCCGCGGGCGGTGAGCCGGGGGAACGCCTCCAGCAGGAGGTGGCTGTAGATGCCCGTACCGCAGCCGACGTCGAGGAGGAGGGCGTCGGTGTCGCCGTCCCAGCCGCGTTCGCGCAGCGCGTCCGCGAGGACGGAGACGACGGGCGGGGCCCAGAAGTTGATGCCGCGGGCGAGGGAGGTGTAGTCCTCCTCGGAGATCTGGTTGACCTGCTGTCCGCCCTGTTCGCCGCGGGCGCCGCTGCGGACGTTGTCGGCGAGGTTGCGCCAGGCGTGCCAGGCGACGTTGCGGTCGTGGGTGATCTTCCCGGCGAGGCTGTAGAGCCCGTCGGGGGCGAACACGGGGTGGAGGGCGGCGGGGAGGGTGTAGACGGCCTGGCCGTCGCCGCCGCGTTCGCGGCGCACGATGTCGTAGGCGTGGAGGCCGTCGAGGAGGACGCGGGTGGCGCGCAGGTCGGTGCCGAGGGTCTCGGCGAGGGCGGCGGCGGTGGCGGGGCCGCCGGTGAGGGTGGCGAAGACGCCGAGGTCCTGGGCGGCCTCGATGACGCCGGGCGCCCACATGCCGATGAGGTGCTCGTAGACGCGGTGGGTGGCGCGGGCGCCGCCGTCGTCGGTGGCGAGGAGCCGGGTGTCGACGAGCGGGGTGTGGTTGGCGGTGGCCTGGGGCGTGAGATCGACGGGCGCGGTCATGGCAGGTCTCCCGTGGTGGGGTGGGTGGGTGGCGTGGGTGCGGCGGGCGGTCATACGACGATCCCGCCGTCGATGCGCAGCACCGCGCCGGTGATGTACGCGGCCTTGTCGGAGACGAGGAAGGCGATGGACTCGGCGACCTCGTCGGCGGTGCCGAAGCGGCCGAGCGGGACGGCGGCGAGGGTGCGGGCGCGCTGTTCCTCGGTGAAGGCCCCGGCGGTCATGTCGGTCTCGATCATGCCGGGGGCGACGGCGTTGACACGGATGCCGAAGCGGGCGGCCTCTTTGGCGAGGGCGCAGGTCAGGCCGATGATTCCGGCTTTGGACGCCGAGTAGTTGCCCTGTCCGGGGTTGCCGGCGCCGGAGACGCTGGACAGGGTGACGATGGCGCCGGAGCGCCGTTTGACCATGGGGAAGAGGGCGGCCCGGCACAGGTGCGCGGTGCCGTCGAGGTTGGTGTCGAGGACGTCCTGCCAGTCCTCGTCGGACATGAGGAGCAGCGGCCGGTCGCGGGTGATGCCGGCGGAGGCGACGGCGACGGCGACGGGGCCGAGTTCCTTCTCGGTGCGCGCGACCCACTCCCGTACGGCCGGCGCGTCGGCGACGTCGAGGCGCTGGGCGAGCCACCGTACGCCGAGGGTGTCGAGTTCCTTGCCGAGGCCGGCCGCGGCGTCCTCGTCGGAGCGGTAGGCGAAGCTGACGGCGTATCCGTCGCGGGCGAGCCGTAGTGCGGTGGCCCGGCCGATGCCGCGCGAACCGCCGCTGATCAGCGCGACCTTGACGGCATCGGCCGTCGTGCCGGCCCGGTCGGCGCGGGCGGCGGTGGTCTCCCCCGTGGTGTGTGCGGTGTTCACCGTTCCTCCGCCTCGCCGAGCAGCCGGATCACCGCGCAGGCGACGGAGCCGTCGCGGTCGACGGAGGTGACGACGGCCGCCCGGCCGTGGGCCGCCGGGGTGCGGCGGGCGGTGGCGAGGAGGGCGGCGAGCTGGAAGGCGGCGGACGCGGCGGCGGTGTCGCCGATCCGGTCGTGGACGGTGACCCGGGTCGCCGCCTCGGTGCCGAACAGCCTTTTCAGCAGGGCGTTCTCAATGTGTCCGATACGGCCGGTGAGTCCGCCGCCGACGGCCGCCCACACCTCGGACGGGTCGACCCCGGCGGCGGTGAGGGCGTCCCGCACGCAGGCCTCGGTGGTCCCGGCGAGCGCGTCGTCGACGTCCACGCGGACGTCCACGGCGAGGAGTTCGGCGAGCGCGGTGCGTCCCTCGGGGATGCCGTCGCCGGGTTCGATCAGCAGCAGCGCGCAGCCTTCGCCGAGCGGTCCGGGGGTCTCGTCGGCGTCCCGGACGTGGTGCTCGATCCAGGAGCGGGACGGCGAGTAGTCCTCGACGGCGCCGACGAGGACGCGTTCGGCGCGTCCGGCGGCGAGGAGGCGCCGGGCGTAGCCGAGGGCGATGAGTCCGGTCGGACGGCCGCCCGCGAGCGTGGTGTTGGGGCCCTTGAGCCCGAACCGGATGGCGCTGGCGGCGGCCGGGCAGTTCATCAGCACGTTCGGCATGAACTGGGCGGGCACGTCGTACGGCTTGTCCTCGGTGAAGGAGGCCAGGGCGAAGTCGTGCTGGCTCTGGGCGCTGCCGAGGGTGGTGCCGAGGACCAGTCCGGTGCCGGTGCCGACGGGCACCGGCCGCTGCTCGCGGGAGGCCTCGTCGAAGAGTTCCCGTACGGCGGTGACGGCGAGGCCGGTGGCCCGGTCCATGGTGCGGGTACCGGCCTTGCCGAGGACCTGGCGGACCTCGAACCCCGGTACCAGGCAGGCCTGTTCGCCCGCGTGACCCTCGGGGACGGGGACGGACCGGATACGGCCGGTGGCGCGCGAGCCCGGCTGGGACGCGCCCGCGCCCGTGCCGAGGGTGGCGTCGCCGGTGCCCGTGCCCGTGCCCGTGTCGAGGGTGGCGTCGCCCGTGTCCGTGTCGTGGGTGGCGTCGGCCTGGATGCCGCGCGCGTAGTCGGCGCTGTGGACGCCGTAGGGCGAGACGGCCGACCAGGCGGTGATGTAGTGGCGGTCCGCGGGGACCGCTGCGGTCGTCATGATCAGGTCTCCCGGTGTCTGCCGAGGACGACGGCGGCGTTGTTGCCGCCGAAGGCCAGGCCGTTGTTGACGACGACCTTGAGTTCGGCGTCCACGGCGTGGTTGGGCACGCAGTCGACGGCGCACTCGGGGTCGGTGGTGCGGTGGTTGACGGTCGGCGGCACGAACCCGTGGGTCAGCGCGAGCGCGGACGCGGCGGCGCCGAGGGCGCTGGCGGCGCCCATCGAGTGGCCGAGCATCGACTTGAGGGCGACCGTGCGCGGCGGGCGGTCCCCGAACACCTGGCGGACGGCCCGGATCTCGGTGACGTCGTTGGTGGGGGTGCCGGTGCCGTGCGCGGAGACCAGGTCGACCTCCTCGGGCTTGACGCCCGCGTCGGCGAGCGCGAGCCGCATGACCTGCGCGACGCTGTCCAGGTCGGGCGCGGTGGGGTGGTGGGCGTCGCAGTTGAGGCCGTAGCCGAGGAGTTCGGCGTAGATCCGGGCGCCGCGGGCGAGCGCGGCGTCGCGGTCCTCCAGGAGGAGGACGCCCGCGCCCTCGGCGGTGAGCAGTCCCTCCCGGTCGGCGTCGAAGGGGCGGCAGCGGTCGGAGGCGACGAGGCCGAGCCGGTGGAATCCGGCGAAGGTCCGCCGGGTGAGGGCGTCGGCGCCGCCGACGAGCGCCCACTCGGCCTCGCCGGAGCGGACGGCGTCGTAGCCGTCGCCGACGGCGTAGTTGCCGGCCGCGCAGGCGGTGCCGAGGACGGAGGGCACCGCGCGCGGCAGCCGCAGTTCGCGGACGACGGCGTGGGCCAGCCGGTGGGCGGGCAGGCGGCGCGCGCCGACCGGGTCGAGGTCGGCGGGGGCGGTGCCCGCCGCCTGGGCCTCGACGAGCCGGTCGAGCGCGTCGGCCTCGCCGTCGGTGGTGCCGACGGTGACCAGGCCCGGCCCGCCGCGCAGGTCCGCCGGGTCGAGCCCGGCGTCGGTCACCGCCATGCGGGCGGCGGCGACGGAGAACTGCGTGGCGCGGCCGAGCTGTTCGGCCGGCGTGTGGCGGACCCATGCGGCGGGGTGGAAGTCGTGCACCTCGTGGGCGAGTTGCCGACGGAAGCCGGTGCGGTCGAAGCGGGTGATGGGGCCCGCCCCGCACCGGCCCTCGCGCAGGCCCCGGGTGAACTCGGTGACGCCGTTGCCGATGCTGGACAGGACCCCGATCCCGGTCAGCACCACACGCCGGGCGGTCATCGCGCCTCGGCCCGGGAGAGCACCTCGAGGACGGCCTCCAGGTGGATCATCTTGGGCAGTTCGTCCTGCTCGATCGTCACGCCGAAGGTGCGCTCCAGGGTGGAGAGCAGCTCGATCGCGGCGAGCGAGTCGGCGCCGTACTCGTCGACGAACAGGCCGGTCGGGGTCAGGTCCTCCTCCAGTTCGAGGGCGTCGGTGATGATCGCCCGGACCTGGGCCTCGACGGCGGTGTCGATGGTGATGGCACTCATGCGTGCGTTCCCTTCTCGGTGGTGTGCAGCGGGTCGTTCGGACGGGGTTGCGCGGTGCCGGCGGTCAGCCGGCCTCGGCGAGGCTCCTGGGCCGCAGGTCGGTCCAGGTGCGCTCGATGTGGTCGAGGGCCTCGGCCCGGCCGACCTCGGAGAGGACGGCGTTCCAGCCGTCGGGTATCTCCGCGAAGGCGGGCCACAGGCAGTGCTGGCCCTCCTCGTTGACCAGCACGTGGAATGTCCCGGTCTCGTCGTCAAACGGGTTTCCCATTACCGTGACGTGTCCTTTCTTTTCGCACGGTCCGCTTTTCCGCGGACCGCGCGGATCGCACGGACGCGGGCAGACTTATCCCGCGCGGGCCTTTCATGGATCGACCGGACAGGGATCGACCGGTCATGGCTCGACCGGAATCGGATCGACCGGTCATGGCTCAACCGGTCATGGCTCGACCGGAATCGGAATGCGGATTTCCGGGCGGGAATCTCCTCGGTGTTCTCGGTTCTTCCCTATTCCATGAGGTCGGTCAGCACGCGGGCGATGGCCGCCGCCGGGGTGGCGTCGAGCATGCCGTCGTGGTCGGCGTCCACCGCGTGCCGGACGATCCGGCCCGTGGTGTGCGCGGCCCAGGCGGTCTCGCCCGCGGTGCGCCGGTCCTCTTCGCGGGTGGCCGCGAAGAAGTGCAGGTCGCCCTGGTGGAGGCGGGGTCGGTGGCGTTCGGCGAGGGCGTCGAGGGTGCGGATGACGTGCAGCAGGCGGGTGTACTGGTCCTCGGTGAGGTCCGCCAGGGTGTCCCCGGCGGCGCCGAGCCGGGCGCGCAGCGCGGCACTCAGCCGGGCGTCGTCCTCGGGGCCGGCGGTGTCCCGGCCGTCGGCGCCGGTCCCCGCGGCGCCCCCGTCGGTGTCCTGCGCCGGGAATCCGTCCAGGTTCGCCAGCAGGGCGACCTTTTTCCCGGCTTCCGCCAATTGGCAGGCCATTTCATGGGCGACGACTCCGCCGAACGACCAGCCGAGAATATAGTAAGGGCCGTCCGGCTGGATTTCCACCATTCTTTCGACATAGTGGGCGGCCATTTCCGTGACGGATTCCGGCTGGGGTGTGTCGTCCTGGATGCCGCCGGCCTGGAACGCGTGGACGGGGGTGTCCGGGAGGTGGGCGGCGAGGCCGAGGTAAGGCCAGCCGAGGCCGACGCCGCCGTGCACGCAGAACAGCGGCGGGCGGCTGCCGTGCGGGCGGATCGGCAGGACGGTGGCGAACGCGGCGTCCCCGGCCGTCCCCCCGTCCCGGGCCGCCGTCTCGTACCCGGCCGTGCCCGCGGTGCCGCCGGTGCCGTCCGGGTCCTCGCCCGCCGCCCCGACGGGGACGGCGACGCGGGCCAGTGCGGCGGGTGTGCGGTGCACGAACACGTCGGCCGGGGTGAACCGGACTCCGGCCGCCCTGGCCCGGCCCACCAGCCGGATGGAGCGGATGGAGTCGCCGCCGCGGGCGAAGAAGTCGTCGTCGGCGCCCGCCCGTTCGGCGCCGAGGGTCTCGGCGAAGAGCCGGCACAGCAGCTCCTCGACCGGGCCCTCGGGGTCCCGTCCGGGCAGCGCCTCGGGTGCGGCGGGCGCGGGCAGCCTGGCCCGGTCCACCTTGCCGTTCGGGGTGAGCGGCAGGGCGGCCAGCTCCACCAGGACCGCCGGGACCATGTAGTCCGGCAGCGTCCGGGAGAGGTGGGCCCGCAGGGCGGCCTGGTCGACGCCCGCGGCAGCCTCTCCCGGCGCGCTCTCCTCCCCCGCGCCCGGTACGGCCGTGATCGGTACGACGTACGCCGTCAGCCGGTCGTCCCGCACCGTGACCACCGTCTGCGCGACGGCCGGGTGCGCCGCCAGCACCGCCTCGATCTCCCCGAGTTCGATGCGGAAGCCGCGCACCTTGACCTGGTGGTCGACGCGGCCGAGGTAGTCGACGGTGCCGTCGGCGCGCTGGCGGACCAGGTCGCCGGTGCGGTACATGCGGGCGCCGGGCGTCGTGGCGTAGGGGTCGGCGACGAAGCGTTCGGCGGTGAGGGCGGGCCGCCCGTGGTAGCCGCGGGCCAGGCCGACGCCGCCGATGTACAGCTCGCCGGTGGCGCCGGTCGGCACCGGGTCCAGGCCGGGGCCGAGGACGTAGACGCGGTTGCCGCCGAGGGGGCGGCCGACGGCCGGGGTGCCGGTGCCGTCCAGCTCGGTGGCGGTGGACCAGATGGTGGTCTCCGTCGGGCCGTACAGGTTCGTCAACTTGCGTGTGGCGGCGGCCAGTCGGGTGGCCAGGGCGGGGCTGATGGCCTCGCCGCCGGTCAGGGCGTGCAGTCCGGCGAGGGCGTCCGGGTGCTCGGTGACGAGGGCGTGCCAGAGGGTGGGCGTGGCCTGGACGACGGTCGCGCCGGAGGAGACGAAGAGGGCGGCCAGCGCCTCGGGGTCGCGGACGGTGTCGTGTCCGGCGAGGACCAGGGTGGCGCCGGAGACCAGCGGCCCGAACAGCTCCAGGTTGGCGATGTCGAAGCCGAACGTGGTCACCGCGACGAACCGGTCCCGCTCGCCGAGGCCGAGGCGGGCCCGCAGGTCGGCGAGGAAGTTCGCGAACGCCGCGAAGGAGATCACCACGCCCTTGGGGCGGCCGGTGGAGCCGGAGGTGTAGATCGTGTACGCCGCCTCGGCGCCCGAGGTCTCCGCCCCGGCGCCCGTCCCCGCCGCCGTGAACTCCGGTGCGTCCGGCACCGGTTCGTCCAGCAGCAGCCGCGGTACGGCGGTCAGCGCGGGCAGGGCGGCGGCCACGTCGGTCGTGGTGAGCGCGAGGACGGGACCGGCGTCCTCGACGACGTAGCCGATCCGCTCGGACGGGTAGGCGGGGTCGATGGGCAGATAGGCGGCGCCCGCCTTGTGGACGGCGAGGACGGCGACGACCAGGTCCGCCGAGCGGTGCAGGGCGACGGCGACGAGGCTGCCGGGTCCGGCGCCGCGGGCGCGCAGGGCGCGGGCCAGGCGGTCGGCGCGGGCGTCGAGTTCGCCGTAGGTGAGTGTCCGGTCCTCGGCGACCAGGGCGGTGCGGTCGGGGTGGCCGGCGGCCCGCTGCTCGAACCAGCGGTGCGGCGGGGTGGTCCAGGGGTGGGCGGGGGCCTGGTTCCAGTCGTCGAGCAGGGTGGCGCGCTCGCCGGGCAGCAGGGCGGAGAGCGTGCCGATCGGCTGGTCGGGGCGGGCGGTGAGGGTGTCGAGGAGGTGCGCGAACCGGTCGGCGAGGCGGCGGGCGGTGTCCTCGGTGAACAGGTCCGTGCTGTACTCCAGGCGCCCGGTGAGTCCGGCGGGGGCGCCCGCGCCGTCCAGGTCCTCGGCCAGGTCGAAGGCGAGGTCGAAGCGGGCCCCGCCGGTCGCCGCCGCACCGAACTCCACGGTCAGGCCAGGGAGTTCGAGGTCGGGGCGGGCGTTGTTGTGCAGGGCGAGCAACGTCTGGAAGAGGGGGTGGCGGGCGAGGGAGCGTCCCGGGGCCAGGGTCTCGGCGAGTTTCTCGAAGGGCAGGTCCTGGTGGGCGTAGGCGGCCAGGTCGGCGGCGCGGACCCGGTCGACGAGGGCGGTGAAGGTGGGGTCGCCGGAGACGTCGGTGCGCAGCACCAGCGTGTTGACGAAGAAGCCGACGAGGTCGTCGAGGGCTTCGTCGACGCGTCCGGCGACCGGGGTGCCGAGCGGCACGTCCTCGCCCGCGCCGAGCTTGGCCCAGAGGGTCGCGAGGGCGGCCTGGAGGACCATGAAGAGGCTGGCGTTGCCGCGGGCGGCGAGCGCGGCGGCCCGGCGGTGGGTGGCGGCCGGGACGGTGAACTCCACAGTGGCGCCCCGGAAGGAGGCGACCGCGGGCCGGGGCCGGTCGGCGGGCAGCGGGAGTTCCTCGGGCAGCGCGTCCAGGGCCTTGCGCCAGAAGGCGAGTTGTTCCTGGGCGAGACTGCCGGGCTCGTCCTCCGTGCCGAGCAGGCCGCGCTGCCACAGCGCGTAGTCCGGGTACTGCACGGGCAGCGGCACGAACCGGGGCGCGTGTCCGGCGGCGCGGGCGCGGTAGGCGGTGCCGAGGTCGCGGGCGAGGACGGCGTTGGACCAGCCGTCGGCGGCGATGTGGTGCAGGACGAGGGCGAGCAGGTACTCGTCCTCGCCCGTCACGAACAGCGCGGCTCGCAGCGGGAGTTCGCAGGCCAGGTCGAAGGGACGGGCGATCAGGGCACCCAGCTCGGGCACCCCGTCCCCGGAGGTCGGGCCATTCAGCTCCGGCATCCCGTCCCGGGCGGTCGGGGCGTCCGGCTCCGGCATCCCGCCCCCGGCGATCAGGCCGGCCGTCCCGTCGCCCTCGCGCCCGGTGGCGGTCTCGCTCACCGGCAGCGGTACGTCGGCCGTCTCCAGCACCTTCTGGTACGGCTCCCCGTCCGCCTCGGGGAACACGGTCCGCAGCGCCTCGTGCCGGGCGACCACGTCGTTCAGGGCCTGCCGCAGCGCCTCACGGTCCAGTGCCCCGGTCAGCTTCAGCGTCCACGGCAGGTGGTAGGCGCCCGCCGTGCCCTCCAGCCGGTTGAGGACCCACATCCGCCGCTGGGCGTACGACAGCGGGGGCCGCGCGGGCCGGTCGGCGGGCGTCAGCGCGGGCCGGGCCGGGCCCCCGGCGGCGTGCTCGGGCCGCTCGGCGAGGCGGGCGGCGAGCCGGGCGGGGGTGGGCTCCTCGAAGACCAGCGCCATCGGCAGTTCGGTGCCGAGCAGCGCGCGGACCCGGCTGATCAGGCGGGTGGCGAGCAGCGAGTGGCCGCCCAGGTCGAAGAAGTCGTCGTCGGCGCCGACGCGTTCGACGCCGAGGACGTCGGCGAAGGCACGGCAGAGCGCGGCCTCCTGCGGGGTGCGCGGTTCGCGTCCGGCGGCGGCCGGGTCGAGGTGCGGGGCGGGCAGCGCCTTGCGGTCGACCTTGCCGTTCGGGGTGAGCGGCAGCGCGGGCAGCACGACGACGACGGACGGCACCATGTAGTCGGGCAGCAGCCCGGCCAGCTCCTTCCTCACCCGCGCCGGTTCGGCGTCGCCCGCGAGGTGGGCGGCGAGGCGGGCGGTGCCGGTCTCGCCGTGGACCGTGACGACGGCGTCGGTGACGCCGGGCAGGGTGCGCAGCACGGCCTCGATCTCACCGAGTTCGATCCGGTGGCCGCGGACCTTGACCTGGTGGTCGCGGCGCTCCAGGAACTCCAGCGAGCCGTCCTCGTGGCGGACGACCCAGTCGCCGGTGCGGTACATGCGGGCGCCGGGCGTCCCGGCGAACGGGTCGGCGACGAACACCGCTCCGGTGCGGCGGGCGTCGCGCAGGTAGCCGCGGCCGACGCCGCGCCCGCCGACGTACAGCTCCCCCGGCACCCCGGCGGGTACCGGGCGCAGCGCGTCGTCGAGGACGTACAGGCCGGTCTCGCGGACGGCGCGGCCGATGGGGGCGCGTACGGCGCCGGGGGCGGCGGGGGCGGCGGGGCCGGTGATGAGGGCGTGGGTGACGTCGTCGGAGCACTCGGTGGGGCCGTAGGCGTTGACGAGGGGGATGCCGGGGTGGCGGGCCAGCCAGCGGCGGCACAGGTCGGCGGGGAGGGCCTCGCCGGTGACGACGAGGTGACGCAGGGCGGTGAGGGCCGGCGGGCGGGCGCCCGCGTCCCACGCGTCCAGGGCGGCGCGCAGCAGTGACGGCACGACCTCCAGGACGGTGACCCGCTCGTCGTCGGTGACGGCGAACAGGGCCTGCGGGTCGGCGGCCGTGGCCCGGCCGGTCACCCGGACCCGGCCGCCCGCGACGAGCGCGGCGAGCATCTGCCACACGGAGATGTCGAAGGTGACGGGCGCGTTGTGGACCAGCAGGGTGCCGGTGTCCAGGGCCAGGTCCTCGACCTTGGCGAGGAGGTGGTTGACCATGCCGTCGCGGTGCACCATCGCGCCCTTGGGGCGGCCGGTGGAGCCGGAGGTGAAGATGACGTAGGCGAGGTCGAGGGGGCCGCCGGGGGCGGCGGGGAGGGGCGCGCCGGGCAGTTCGTCGAGGACGGTGACGGGGATCGCGGGGGCGGCGGTCGTCGCCGCGCCGGGGAGGCCGTCGCCCGCCACGCCCGCCCCGGACGTGGCGGCGGCCGTCAGCACCTCGGCCGCCGCGTCCTCGTGGGCGGCGTCGGCCAGCAGGTGCCGTACGCCCGCGTCGCGGACGAGGCCCGCGCTGCGGGCCGTCGGGGCGTGCACGTCGAGCGGCACCCAGGCGGCGCCCGCGGCGAGGGTGCCGAGGACGGCGGCGACGAAGCCGCGGCCGGGCGCGGCGAGCACGCCGACGAGGGCGCCGGGGCCGACGCCCGCGTCGGTGAGGCGGCGGGCCACTCCGCCCGCCCGCTCGGCGAGTTCGCGGTAGGTGAGCCGTCCGTCGTCGTCGGTGACGGCGTCGGCGTCGGGCCGGGCCGCCGCCAGTTCACGCACCCGCGTGACGACGTCGGTGAAGGCGTCGCCCGCCGCGGGCGGGGTCGGCAGGTCGAGGACGTCCTCGCCGGGCAGCAGCGTCCCGATCCGGCCGAACGGCGTCGTGGGCGCGGTGAGCGCCGTGCGCAGGACGCCTTCGAGGCGGGCGGCGACGCGGGCCGCCTCGGCGGGGGCGTACCGGCCGGGGTCGTAGGACACCGTGAGGCGCAGCCGGTCGCCGGGGACGGCCATCAGGCTGAGCGGGTAGTGGGTGGCGTCCTTGGCGGCGAGGCCGGTGACGGCGAGGCCGGGCGCGGGGTCGCGCAGGGCTTCGGGGTCGAGCGGGTAGTTCTCGAAGACGAGCACCGTGTCGTACAACTCGCCGAGGCCGAGCGTGCGTTGGATGCGGGTGGCGCCGAGGTGCTGGTGGGGCAGGAGGGCGGCCTGCCGCTCCTGGAGCCGGGTGAGGATCTCGGGGAACGTCGCGTACGGGTCCAGGGTCACCCGGACCGGGACGGTGTTGATGAACAGGCCGACCATCGACTCGACGCCGGGCAGCTCCGGGGGCCGTCCGGAGACGGTGCCGCCGAAGACGACGTCGGAGCGGCCGGTGAGGGTGCCGAGGACGGCCGCCCAGGCGCCCTGGACGACCGTGTTGAGGGTGAGGCCGCGCTCCTTCGCCCAGGCCGTGAGGTCGGCGGTGAGGGCGGCGGGCAGTTCGAGGACGTGGTGTTCGGGCAGCCGGGACCCGGCGGCCACGGCACCGCTGCCGCCCCGCGCGCCGTCCCGGCCCTCGCCGGTGTTCCCCGCCGCGCCCGGCTCCCCCGCGCCCGGGTCGGCGGTGGTGCCCGGCGCGACGAGGGTGGGCTCGGTGAGCCCGTCCAGCGCCTCCCGCCAGGCCGCCTCCGCGCCCGCCGTGTCCTGGCGGGCGAGGTGGGCGAGGTAGGTCTTGTACGGCGCGACCGGCGGCAGCGGGGCCTCCGGGTCGCCGTACAGGGTGAAGAGTTCGCCGACGATGAGCGGCATCGACCAGCCGTCGAACAGGATCTGGTGGGCCGTCAGGACGAAGCGGTGGGCGTCGGGTCCGGTGCGGATCAGGCGGAACCGCAGCAGCGGCGGCCGGGCCATGTCGAAGGGCCGCAGCCGGTCCGCCTCCGTCAACTCCGCCAGCCGCCCGGCGTCTTCGGTGAGGGTGTCCTCCCGCCACGGCAGGGGTGCCGTGCGCGGGACGAGCTGGACCGGGTCGCCGTTCTCGCGGTAGCGGAAGCCGGATCTCAGGTGCGGATGGCGGTCCAGGAACCGCTCGGCCGCGGATCTCAGGCGGCCCGGGTCCAGCGGTCCGGCCAGGTCCAGCACCAACTGGACGGTGTAGACGTCCAGTTCGCGCCGCCCGGAGACCGCGTGGAAGAGCAGGCCCTCCTGGAGCGGGGTGAGCGGCAGGATGTCGCTCAGGTTGGATCGCGCGCGTGTCACAGGGAGGCCCCCCAGTCGTCCATCTCGTCCTCGAATGCGTCCAGTTCGTCCTGGCTGAGCGCCACCAGGTCCACGTCGCTCGGTGTGTGGCCGCCCGCGTCGGGGTCCTGGGCGTGGGCGACGAGCGCGGTGAGCGCCCGGAACCAGCCCTCGGCGACGTCGGCGGCGTCGCTCTCGTCGAGCAGCTCGCCCGGCCAGGTCCACACCGCCGTCAGCCGCGGCCCGTCCGGCCCGTCCTCGGTGACGGCGTTGAGGCCGAGCACGTGCGGCAGCGCGAGCCCCGGGTCGGCGCCCGCCGCGATCAGCGGGGACTCCGCGGTGGGCGCCCAGTCCGCGTCGGCGGGCGCGGGCAGCCGGCCCAGGTAGTTGAAGCCGAGCTGCGGGGCGCGGTCCAGGCCGGGCAGGGCCGCCAGGTGGCGCAGCACGCCGTGGCCGATGCCGTGGTCGGGCACCGCCCGCAGCAGCTCCTTGACCTGCTTGAGGGCCCGGCCCGCCGCCGGTCCGCCCGCCAGGGCGTCGGCCCGGTCGGCGGCGTCGAGACCGACCCGCAGCGGCCAGGTGGTGGTGAACCAGCCGACCGTGCGGCCGAGGTCGACGCCGTCGGCGATCTCCTCGCGGCCGTGCCCCTCCATCTCGATCAGCACCGGCCCGTCGCCGCCCCGGACGCGGGCCCGCCAGTCGGCGACGGCCAGCGCGTACGCGGTGACGAGGACGTCGTTGATCTCCGCGTGGAAGGCGGCGGTGACCTCGGTGAGGACCGCGCGGGTGGTGTCCGCGTCGAGGGTGCGGCGCAGGGTGCGGGCGGTGGCGTGGGTGTCCCGCGCCGGGTCGAGGGCGCGCGCGGCGAGCAGCGGGTCGGGCGCGGCCAGCGTCCGCCGCCACAGCTCGGCCTCGGCGTCCCGGCGCCCGTGCGCGGCCTCCTCGGCGAGCAGCCCGCTCCAGTGCCTGAGCGACGTGCCGACGGGCTCCAGTACGGTGGCCGCCCCCTCGGCGGAGGCGCCCCCCTCCTCGGCCGCCGTGTGGGCGCGGGCCAGGTCCTCGACGAGGATGCGCCAGGAGACGCCGTCGACGACCAGGTGGTGGGCGGTGAGGACGAGGCGGCCGGGCTGGTCGGCGCCCGCGTCGAGCCAGGTGGCCCGCAGCATCGCGCCGTCGCGGGGCGCGAGGCGTCCGGCGTCGCGGCGGGCGGCCCGGCGGACGGCGTCCGCGAGGCCCGCCGGGTCCAGCCGGGCCACGTTCTCCCGGCGCAGCAGCCACGGCGCGTTGACCGTGCCGGGCGGCCGGGTCTCCAGGGTCCACGTGCCGTCGGCGACGTGCAGCCGGGCGCGGAGCGCGTCGTGGTGGTCGAGGACGGTCTGGAGGGCGGTGGCGAGCCCGGCGCGGGTGGTGCCGGGCGGGGTGCGCAGCGCGACGGCCTGCCGGAACGCGTCGTACGGGCCGTCGAGGCCGCGCAGCCAGTGCGCGATCGGGGTCGGCGCGAAGGTGCCGGTGCCGTCGTCGGTGCCGCGCACCGTCTGCTCCTCGACCGGCCGGGCGACGAGGGCGAGCGCGGCGGGCGTGCGGTGCAGGAACACGTCCTGCGCGGTGATCAGCAGGCCCGCGGCGCGGGCCCGGCCGACGAGCTGGATGGAGCTGATGGAGTCGCCGCCGAGGTCGAAGAACCCGCTGTCGGCGCCGACTTCGGGCAGCCCGAGCACCGTCGCGAACACCGCGCAAAGTGCCCGTTCCGGCGCGGTGGCCGCGGCCCGGCCGCGGGTGGCGTCGGTGTAGTCGGGGGCGGGCAGGGCGCGCCGGTCGAGCTTGCCGTGCGTGGTCAGCGGCAGACCGTCGAGGGCGACCACGGCGGCGGGGACCATGTAGTCGGGCAACTGCCCGGCCACGTGGGCGCGCAGGGTCGCGGGGGCGGGGGCGGCGCCGGTCGCGGGGACGACGTAGGCGACGAGCCGCTTGTCGCCGGGGCGGTCCTCGCGGATGAGGACGGCGGCCCGGTCGACCTCCGGGTGGGACTGCAACGCGCCCTCGACCTCGGTGAGTTCGATACGGAAGCCGCGCAGCTTGACCTGGTCGTCGGCGCGGCCCACGTAGTCGAGGGCGCCGTCGGGCAGCCGCCGCACCAGGTCGCCGGTGCGGTACATGCGGGCGCCGGCCGGACCGGCGGGGTCGGTGACGAACCGCTGGGCGGTCAGGTCGGGGCGGCCGAGGTAGCCGAGGGCGAGGCTCGCGCCGCCGACGTACAACTCGCCGGTGACGCCCGGCGGGACGGGCCGCAGGTCGTCGTCGAGGACGTGCACGACCGTCCCGGCGAGCGGGGTGCCGATGGGCGGGCGCCCGCCGGGGACGAGGGGGGTGCTGACGGTGGCGCAGACGGTCGTCTCGGTGGGGCCGTAGGCGTTGAGCAGGACCGTGTTGGCGGCCCACTTCTCCACCACCGCGGGCGGGCAGGCCTCCCCGGCGGTGATGACGGTGGTGCCGGACGGCACCGGGCGGTCCTCCGGCCAGGCCGCCAGCACGGCGGGCGGCAGGCAGACCACGTCGACGTCCGCCTCCGACAGGAACGCGGCCAGCGGGTCGCCGGGCGCGCGCTGCTCCTCCGTGGCGAGGACCAGGACGGCGCCGGTGACGAGGGTGGTGAGGACCTCCCAGGCCGCCGCGTCGAAGCTGAGCGCCGCGAACTGCAGGACCCGGCCGCCCTCCCGCACCCCGAACCGCCCGGCCTGCGCGGTCAGCGCCGTCGCGGAGGCGTGCCCGACGACGACGCCCTTGGGGCGGCCGGTGGAACCGGAGGTGTAGATGACGTACGCCGGGTCGCCGGCCGCCGGTCCGGCGCCGGGGGCGCGGGCGGGCCGCCCGGCCAGGTCGGCGAGGACGGCGCCGTCGTCCAGGACCAGCGGCGCGGGGGCGTCCGCCGGGACGCGGTGGGCGACGGCGGCCGTGGTGAGCACCGCGGCCGGGGCCGCGTCACCGAGGACGTACGCGATGCGGTCGTCGGGGTAGGCGGGGTCGACGGGCAGGTACGCGGCCCCGGCGGCGAGGACGGCCAGGATCGCGGTGACGGTGTGCGCGGAGCGGTCGGCCATCAGCGCCACCACCTGCCCGCGCCCCACCCCCCGCTCGACGAGGAGGTGCGCCAGCCGGTGCACGCGGTCGGCGAGGTCGCCGTACGACACGGTGGTGCCGTCGGGCAGCGCCAGCGCCGGGCGGTGCGGGTCGGTCGCGGCGCGGGCCGCGAACAGGCGGGGCACGGTGGTCGGTTCGGGCCGGGCGACGGCCGCGCCGTTCCACTCGGTGAGCCGCTCCCGCTCGGCGGGCAGCAGCACGTCGAAGCCGCTGAGCGCGGTGTCCGGCCGCTCGGTGAGCGCGCGCAGGAAGCCCACCAGCCGCTCCGCGACCGACACGGCCGTGGCGTGCGTGAACAGGTCGGCGCTGTACTCCAGCAGGCCGCCGATCCCTTCCGGGCGGCCCCGCCCGTCCTGCTCCTCGGTGAGGTCGAAGGCCAGGTCGAAGCGGGCGGTGCCGGTGGGGAGCGCGCGGGTCTCCGCGACGGTGCCGGGCAGCGCCAGGTCCGCGGGGGCGTTGTTCTGGAGCGCCAGCAGCACCTGGAACAGCGGCTGCCGGGCCAGTGAGCGCTCCGGGTTGAGCGCGTCCACCAGCCACTCGAACGGCACGTCCTGGTGGGCGTACGCGGCCAGGTCGGTGGTGCGGGCGCGGGCGATCAGATCGCGGAAGGTGGGGTCGCCGGAGACGTCGGTGCGCAGCACCAGCGTGTTCACGAAGAAGCCGACCTGCCCCTCCAGGGCCGCGTCGGTGCGGCCCGCGACCGGGGTGCCGAGCGGGATGTCGGTGCCCGCGCCGAGCTTGCGCAGCAGCGCGGCGAGGGCGGCCTGGAGCACCATGAAGACGCTGGCCCCGGTGGCACGGGCGAGCGCGGTGACGGCCTCGTGCAGCTCCCGCTCCATCCGGAACTCCACCCGGCCGCCGCGGTGACCGGGCAGCGCCGGGCGCGGGAAGTCGGCGGGCAGCTCCAACTCGTCCGGTATCCCGGCCAGTTGTCCGGTCCAGTAGGCGAGCTGGCGGGCGGCGGGGGAAGCGGGAGCGATGGCGTCGGCGGTGCTCCCGGCGCCTTCGGGGCCGTCGCCGAGCAGCTCGCGCTGCCACAGCGTGTAGTCGGCGTACTGGATCTCCAGCGGCGCCCAGTCGGGGGCGCGGCCCTCGGCGCGGGCGGTGTAGGCGGTGCGCAGGTCCTCGGCCAGCGGCAGCACCGACCAGCCGTCGCCCGCGATGTGGTGCAGCACGACGAGCAGGACGTGCTCACCCTCCGCAAGGCGGAACAGCTCGGCGCGCAGCGGGAGTTCGGCGGCGAGGTCGAAGGGGCGGACGGCGCGGTCGGCGAGAAGGTCGTCGAGGGGGGCATCCAGGGGGGCGTCGTCACCCGGTGCGCCTGCGGCGTCGCCGCCTCCGTCACCGCTGCGCGGGACGTCCGTGACGGGCAGGTCGAACGGCCTGTTCTGCGGGGGCAGGACGACCTGGACGGCCCGGCCGTCGCGCTCCGGGAACACCGTCCGCAGCGACTCGTGGCGGTCCACGACGTCCCCGAGGGCGGCGGCGAGCGCCGCCGCGTCGAGCGGCCCGGTCAGCCGGACGGCGCGCGGCAGGTGGTAGCCGACGGCCGCCGCCGGGTCGAGCCGGTGCAGGAACCACAGCCGCCGCTGGGCGAAGGACAGCGGCAGTTCGGCGGGCCGCTCGCGGACGGTGACGGCGGGCCGGGCGGCCCCCGCCCCGGCGAGGTGCCCGACGAGCGCGGCCACGGTCGGCGCCTCGAACAGGGTGCGCACGGGCAGTTCGGCGCCGAGCAGCACCCGGATACGGCTGATCACACGCGTGGCGAGCAGCGAGTGGCCGCCGAAGGCGAAGAAGTCGTCGTCCAGGCCGACCTGTTCGACGCCGAGGACCTCCGCGAACACCGCGCACAGCACCTGCTCCTGCGGGGTGCGCGGCGCGCGCCCCGCGCGGTCGGCGGTGAGGTCGGGGGCGGGCAGCGCCTTGCGGTCGACCTTGCCGTTCGGGGTGAGCGGCAGCCGGTCCAGGACCACGAACGCGGCCGGGACCATGTAGTCGGGCAGGGTGGCGGCGAGTTCGGCCTTCACCTCGGCCACCTCGACGTCCCCGGTGACGAACGCGGCGAGCCGGGTGTGGCCCGCGCTGTCCACGGCGACGTCGACGGCCGCGTCGGTGACGCCGGTGACCTGCCGCAACGCGGCCTCCACCTCACCGAGTTCGATGCGGTGGCCGCGGATCTTGACCTGGTGGTCGACGCGCTCCAGGAACTCCAGCCGCCCGTCGGCGCGGTGCCGGACCCGGTCGCCTGTGCGGTACATGCGGGCGCCGGGCGCCGGGGCGAAGGGGTCCGCGACGAACACGGCCGAGGTGCGGCGCGGGTCGTCCAGGTAGCCGCGGCCGACGCCGACCCCGCCGACGTACAGCTCGCCGGGGGCGCCCACGGGCACCGGGCGCAGACCGTCGCCGAGGACGTACAGCCGGGTGTTGCGGATGGCGGAGCCGATGGGGGTGTGCACGTCGCCGAGGTCGGCGGCGGAGCGGATGAAGGCGTGGGTGACGTCGTCGGAGGCCTCGGTGGGCCCGTAGGCGTTGACGAGGGGGATGTCCGGGAAGTGGGCGAACCAGCGGCGGCACAGGTCGGCGGGGAGCGCCTCGCCGGTCACGACGAGGTGGCGCAGCGGGGTGAGCGCGGGCCGGGCGGCGCCGCTGTCCCAGTCGTCGAGGGCGGCGCGCAGCAGCGACGGCACGACCTCCAGGACGGTGACGCCGTCGGTGTCGACCAGCGCGAACAGGCCCTGCGGGTCGGCGGCGAGGGCGCGCGGCACGACCCGGGTCCGGCCGCCCGCGACGAGCGCGGCCAGCATCTGCCAGACCGAGATGTCGAAGGTGACGGGCGCGTTGTGCACCAGGACGTCGGCGGGGGTCAGCCCGAGGTCCTCGACCTTGGCGAGGAGGTGGTTGACCATGCCGTCGCGGTGCACCATCGCGCCCTTGGGGCGGCCGGTGGAGCCGGAGGTGAAGATGACGTACGCCAGGTCGTCGCCGCTGCCCGGCGCCGGGGCCACCGGCGGCGCCGACTCCTCGGCGGGCAGGGGCTGTTCGCGCAGCTCGACGATGGTCGGCCAGTGCTCGCCGGCCGCCAGCAGCTGGTGGGCGTAGCCCTCGCGGGCGGGGCTGAACAGCAGGGCGTCGGCGCCGCTGTCGGCGAGGAGGGCGGCGCCGCGGGCGACGGGCGCGTGCACGTCGAGCGGAATCCAGGCGGCCCCCGTCGCGAGGACGCCGAGCACGGCGGCGACGAACTGGGCGCCCGGATCGGCGGCCAGCGCCACCAGCGACCCGGTGGACACCCCCGCCCCCGCCAGCCGGCCGGCCACCTCGTCGGCGCGGGCGCGGAGTTCGGCGTACGTCAGCCGTACG
Source organism: Streptomyces sp. NPDC091281 (assembly GCF_044757425.1). Taxonomy (NCBI): domain Bacteria; kingdom Bacillati; phylum Actinomycetota; class Actinomycetes; order Kitasatosporales; family Streptomycetaceae; genus Streptomyces; species Streptomyces sp. NPDC091281. The sequence continues at coordinate 248,694 of NZ_JBIVUY010000004.1, forward strand.
GTGCCGTCGTCCACGGCGACCGCGCCCGGATCGGCGGCGGCCAACTCCCGCACCCGTGCGACGACGTCGGTGAAGCCGCCGGTGCGGGCGGTGGCGTTCCAGTCCTCCAGGACGAGCCGCCGCTCGGCGGGCAGGGTGACGTCGAGGCGGCCCAGCGGCAGGTCGGCCGGGGCGGCCGCGAAGCCCTCCAGGTGTCCGAGCAACCGCTCGCCGTGCGCGGCGAGTTCGGCCTCGGTGAACAGGCCCGGATTGGCGTCCAGGCGGAGCGTCCAGCGCCCGTCCGGGGCGTCCAGGTAGATCACCTGGAGGCCGGGGACCGGGCCGGTGGACAGGTTGTGCAGCCGGCCCGTGCAGGCGCCGAGGACGAGGTCGGCGCCCGACTCCAGGACGTTCACGGTCGGCCCGAACGACAGCTCCGCCTCACCGGACAGGCCGAGTTCGCGGCGCAGCCGGTCGCCCCGGTAGCCCTGGTGGCGCAGCGTGGTGCGCAGGGCGGCGGCGGTGCCCTCCAGGAGGGCGCCGCGGGTCAGCGCGGGCGGCACCGCCAGCGGCAGCGGCAGGAAGTTGGCGCGCATGCCGGGCACCGTGCGGGCGGCGGCCGTGGAGCGGGCGGGCACCGGCAGCGTCAGCAGGACGGCGCTGCCGCCGGTGACCTGGGCCAGATAGGAGGCGGTGGCCCCGACCAGGGCGGCCGGGAGGGTGACCCGGCTCTCCCAGGCGGCGCGCTCCAGCCGGGTGACCGTCGCCGCGGGAACGGGGGAATTCCACCGCAGCGTGTGACGGGTCCGGGCGGGGCGGCGCGGGGAGAGCCGGGTCGGCTCGGGGGTCTCCGCGAACCGGCCGGCCCAGAACCGGGCGTCCCGCTCGTGCCGCGCGGAGTCGAGATAGGCCCGCTCGTCGTCGACCAGGACGCGCAGGGCGGGCAGCGGAGTGCCGGGGACGGCGACGGGGGCCGCGGGGATGGCAGCGGCGGCGGGGGCCGCGTCGGTCCCGGCGCCCTCGGACGGACCGGTGCCTTCGGACAGACCGGTGCCCGTGCCCCGCGCCCCCGCTCCGGCCGTGCCGTCGCCCTCCCCCGCCGCGTACAGCTCGGCGAACCGGCGGTAGAACGGGGTGCGGCTGAAGCCGTCGAGGAGGATGTGGTTGGCGGAGACGTAGAAGCGGTGGTGCTCGTCGGCGAGCCGGTGCAGCTGCCAGCGCACGGCGCCGTCGCCGAGGGAGGACGGCAGCGCCAGGTCCTCGTCCATCAGCCGCCGGGACAGCGCGTCCGGGTCGTCCGCGCCGCGCAGGTCGCGCACCGCCACTCCGGGCGCGGCGAGCGGCCCGGCCGGGTCGGCGGGGTCCGCGCCGTACAGGCCGCCCTCGCGGACCTCCCAGGTGAACGCCCGCACCGTCTGGACGGCCTCGCCGTCGCGCTCGGTGAACCCGGCGCGCATGGCCTCGGTCTCGGCGAGCAGCCGGTGCCAGGCCGCGGCGAACGCGGCCGGGTCCAGCGGCCCGTGCAGGTCGAGGTGGTCGGCCATGGTGAAGACCGGGTTGCCGGGGTCGAGTTGCTGGGCGTACCACATCTCCCGCTGCGCGAGCGAGAGCGGCAGTTCGTGGCTGAACGACTCGCTCATCGTTGATTCACTCCAGAAGTGGCGGGGGTCGGCCCGGTCCCGAGGCCGAACTCGTCGAGGCCGTAGATGTCCTGGACCCAGTTGCTCTGGTAGATCGTGTCCAGGTAGCGATCACCGAGGTCGGGCGAGATGGCCACCGCGGTGACGTCCTCCCCGGGCCGGTGCTCGGCCAGCCAGCGCACCGCGCCGTTGACGACCGTGCCGGTGGAGCCGCCGAACAGGAAGCCGCTGCGGGCCAGTTGGTGACAGGTGCGGATGGTGTCGATCTCCGGGACCAGGACCATGTCGTCGACGTACGACTCGTCGAAGAGGGCGGGCCGCACCCCGGCGCCGAGGCCGGGGATCATGCGGTTCCCGGCGGGTCCGCCGAAGGTGACCGAGCCGACGCTGTCGACGCCCACGACCTTCACCCGCGAGCCGGGGCGGTCCTTGAAGTACCGGGCGCAGCCCATCAGCGTGCCGGTGGTGCCGGCGCCCACGAACAGCAGGTCCAGCGCGGGGAACTGCTTCTCGATGGCGGGCGCGGTGGTGCGGTAGTGCGCCATCCAGTTGTTGGCGTTGGCGTGCTGGTTGAGCCAGAGCACGCGCTCGTCCTCGGAGCAGAGGGAGCGTACGTGGTCCAGCCGGGCGCCCAGGAAACCGCCGGAGCCGGTGGCCTCGGTGATCACGTGCACCTCTCCGCCGAGCGACTCGATGGCCTGCCGGGTGGTGAGGTTCGTGCGGGCGTCGACGACGCAGATGAAGCGATATCCCTTGGCGGCGGCGATCATGCTGAGGGCCAGGCCCAGGTTGCCCGACGAGGACTCCACGAGTACGGAGTCCGGTCCCAGCGCGCCGCTTCGCTCGGCCGCGTCGATCATGGAGGCGGCGGCCTTGAGCTTCACCGAACCGGCGAAGTTGAAGGCCTCGCACTTCAGATAGAGCGGCCATCCGTACAACTGCCGCAGGTCTACGAAGAGATCCTCCTCGTGGAACTCCTGCGGGGTACCGATGATGGGCACCGTGCCCGACCTCCCCCGTCTACCCCGCTCAGGACCACTCGGGTTCGCGGAACATCTTCGGCAGGCCGCCGAGCAGGTCGGCGAAGGCGCCGGTCACGGCGCCGGTGACGGCCGGCACCGCGCCCGCGGCGGCCGGGCCCTTGGCGGCCGTTCCCTTGGCGAGCGGCTGCGCGGAGGCCGCGCCGGAGCCGAACGTGAGGGCGGAGACGACGAAGGCGGTGCAGGCCGCAATTCTGAGCATCGACCGCATAGCTAATTCCTCGTTTCAACTTGTCGGGAATTCCAAGGAGGAGCCCGCTCGGATTTCTCTGACGGAAAGTCCGGGGCATCTCGTCCGGTGCGATGATTCTTACAACCCGTCACCCCCGGGTTAAGGCTTTCGAGTGTCAGGGTCCTGCCGTGACAACGTCATGCCAGATTCTTTTCCGGGGACGCGGGAAGACGCCCGAAAAAGGGAATTGCCCATTCCCCCGACGGGCGCGGGAAGGGCGAAGAAAAGGGAGTTCAACATTCCGCGAACCGCGGACACCCCGGCCGCCCGACGCCCCGCAGGTCCGACACCCCGGCCGCCCGACGCCCCGCAGGTCCGGCGCCCCGCAGATCCGGCGGCTCCCCCAGCTCCCCCAGCTCCAGCGGACCGCGGGACGGCGCCGGGACGGAGCCCCCCTCACCCCGCCCGACCCACTCACCCCGCCCGCCCGCCGCGACCGGACCGACCGTCAGTCCACCCGCTCGTCCCGCTCGTCGCAGACGGCCTCGTGGATCGCCCAGCCGCGCAGCGACTCCCCCCGCAGCGACCGGGAGACCACCCGCCGGGCGGCGGCGTGCGCCGCGGCCTGCGAGGTGGCGGTCACGAACAGCACCAGCTCCGCGCCCTCGGCGCCGACCTCGGCGTACACGTGCTGGAGGCCGTCCCGCTCGCCGGCCACCGCGCGGACCGAGCGCCGCAGCTCACGGTCGTCGAGGGGCCGTACGCCCCGCGCCAGCCGGACATTAATCATGTACATAGCACGCTCACGCGGTCCCGCCACGGGCGCGCGCGGCCCGCCCGCGGGCTCGCGCAACCTGGCCGACAATCGGTCAACTTCGGGTGCAATCGCGCCACACGTGTCTCATTCCGGTTGGACAGCCCCAGGCTGTCACTGACGATCTACCTAGCCCGGGGGGACCGGGAGAGCGGGAGACCGGGTACGTGGTCCAAAGACGTACACAGGGGGCGAAGAGTGTTGCGGATTCTCGGGCTTGCATCAGATCCGGAAAGTCTGTATCGCGCCATGATCGCCGAGCCTCACCTCGACGTCCCAGGGCTCGCGTCGCACCTGGACTGGGCCGTGGAGCGGGTCCGCCACGCCCTCGACGAGCTGGCCCGCCTCGCCCTGGTCCGCCCCTCGGGGGACTCCCCGGGCGCACTCCTGGTGGTCAACCCCGAGCTGCGGCTGACCGCCCTGCTCACCCAGGAGGAGGTGCGGCTCGCCGAGCGCCAGCAGGCGATCGCCAACAGCCGCCAGGCCGTCACCGAGATCATCGACAGCTACCACAACGCGGTCCGCAACCAGCGGGGCCTGGAGGTCGAGCGGATCACCGGGCTCGACATGATCCGGGCCCGGCTGGAGGAGCTGTCGCAGGAGTGCACGGAGGAGCTGAGCGCGTTCATCCCGCTGAGCAGGCACCCGGCGGACTCGCGGCGCGCGGTCCGGCCGCTGGACGAGAACCTGCTGGAACGCGGCGTCCACATGCGGAGCATCTATCTCCAGGGCTCGCTGAGCGACCCGGACATGACGACCCACTTCGACTGGCTGACCGACCTGGGCGGGCGGGTGCGCACGGTGGCCACCCTGCCGCTGCGGCTGATCATCTTCGACCGGCGGGTGGCCATGGTGCCCTCCGACCCGGAGAACACGGCGTCCGGGGCGCTGCTGCTGCGCGGAAAGGGCCTGGTCTCGGCGCTGTGCTCGCTGTTCGAGCACGTCTGGGAAGCCGCGACGCCGTACGGCCAGGAGCCGATCACCGACAGCCGCACCGGCCTGTCGAGCCAGGCCCGCGCGATCCTCAGCCTGCTGGCGCAGGGCTACACCGACGACGTGGTGGCCAGGAAGATAGGGGTCTCGGTCCGCACCTCGCGCCGGATCACCGCCGAGCTGATGAGCCAGCTCGGCGCCCGCAGCCGCTTCCAGGCGGGCGTCCTCGCCGGTGAACGCGGCTGGCTCCGCGGCGCCACCGCGGAGAGCGGCCCCAGCTGACCTCCGCAGGACACGACAAGGCGGTACGGGAGCAGACGGCCGTACGGCACCACACGTCCGTACGGCGTGACACAGCCGTACGTGATCACACAGCCGTACGGGACCCCGTCGCCGTACCCGCCGCCGCTCCGCGCCGACGGCGAGATCCGGGCATCCGGCGACGGGCGCGGCACCCCCGGACGGCACGGTCCGCGCCGGGGACGCCGGAGCCGGGCCGGCCCCCCGCCCGGCGCGGGAGGCACGGGACACGCGACCCCCGGCACCCGGCCGCCGTACGGCGGACTCCAGCCGTACGGCGGAATCCCGGCCCCCCTGGATCGCGCCACACGCGCGGCGCCCCGGCCGGGCGGCCGGAGCGGGTGTCGCGGCCGGGGCGGGTCCGCGCGGGCCGGGGGCCACGACACCCACCCCTCAGCGCGCCGCGGCCGAGCGGAAGGACCGCAGGGCCAGCGGGACGACGACCGCGAGCAGGACGCCGAGGGTGAGGACCGACGCCAGCTCCGGGTGGCGCACCGGGAGGCTGGCGCCCTCGGAGGCGGGCGCGTTGCCCCACAGCACCCGGCAGGCCTCGGCGACCGAACTGACCGGGTTCCACTCGGCGACCGCGCGCAGCCCGCCGGGCAGGCCCCGCAGCGGCATGAAGGAGTTGGACAGGAACGAGAAGAGCACCAGCGCGAGCGCGGTGACGCCGTTGATGGCCTCCATGTTGCGCATGGAGAGGCCGATGAGGACGCCGAGCCAGAGCATCGCGTAGGTGAAGGCGAGGATCAGCGCGAAGCCCGCGAGGGCCTCCCAGACGGTGCCGTGGATGCGCCAGCCGACGAGCAGCCCGACCCCGGCGACCGCGCCCATCGCGGCGACGGCGGTCACCAGGTCGGCCACCGTGTACGCGAAGAGCACCGAGGTCCGCGAGATGGGCAGCGAGCGGAACCGGTCGGTGAGCCCGGTGCGCAGGTCGGAGGCGACACCGAGCGCGGTGGCGCCGACGCACGCGAGGCCCACCTGGGCGAAGACGCCCGCCATGACGTAGTCGTGGTAGGCGCCGCCCTCGACGCTGATGACGCTGGCGAAGAGGTAACCGAGGATCACCACCATCGCCACCGGGGTCAGCGACACCGAGATGATCTTCTCCGGCGTGCGCCGCAGATGCGTCATCTGGCGTCCCGTCAGGGACAGGACCTCACTCATCGCCGCTCTCCTCGGCTCGGTCCGTACGGGCACTCGCCCCGGTCAGCTGGAGGAACACCTCGTCGAGCGAGGGCCGCCGCACGGCGAAGTCGGTCACCGCGACGCCCGAGCGCTCCAGTTCGGCGGCGGCGCGGGCCACCCCGCCGATGCCGTCGGCGAGCCGCACCGCGACCGTGCGGGTCTCGCGGTCCACGACGGGCGCCTCGGACACCGCCCGGCCGAGGGCCGCGGCCGCCGCGCCGAGGTCGTCGGCGCCCACGACGCCGACCTCCAGGCGTTCCTCGCCGACCTTGCGCTTGAGTTCGTCGGCGGTCCCCTCGGCGATCACCCGGCCGGAGCCGAACACGGTGATCCGGTCGGCGAGGTAGTCCGCCTCCTCCAGGTACTGCGTGGTCAGCAGCACGGTGACCCCGCGGGCGACCTGCTCGCGGACCTGCTGCCACAGCGTGATCCGGCTCGCCGGGTCCAGCCCGGTGGTCGGCTCGTCGAGGAACAGCACCTCCGGGGAGGCGACCAGGCAGGCGGCCAGGTCCAGCCGCCGCCGCATCCCGCCGGAGTACGTCTTCGAGGGCCGGTCGGCGGCGTGCTCCAGGCCGAACCCGTCGAGGAGTTCCGCCGCCCGCTCCCGCGCGCCGCGCCGCCCGAGCCCCATCAGACGGCCGATGAGGACGAGGTTCTCGCGGCCGGTGAGGAGTTCGTCGACGGCCGCGTACTGACCGGCCAGGCCGATCCGGCGGCGCACCTCCTTCGGGCTGCGCACCACGTCGTGGCCGGCCACCGTCGCCCGGCCGCCGTCCGGCGTGAGGAGGGTGGCCAGGGTGCGCACGGTGGTGGTCTTCCCGGCGCCGTTCGGTCCGAGCAGTCCGAGGACCGTGCCCGGCGGTACGCACAGGTCGACACCGGCCAGTACCTCGTGATCACCGAATCTCTTTTTCAGCCCTTCGGCCTGAATGGCGAATTCCATGCCCCTCCCCGCCCTCTGTGGATCTTTCCAGGTGTGTGTTCCGGGTATGTGTTCCGAGTGCGTTCATTCGATTTCCGAGGCTGGAAGGTAGCAGGATAAATACCGGCCAGGTGCCCGTATTGTCCGCTATGTCATGGCAGCACCATGCAGCCGCAGCATGCTGCCTCAAGGAGAACTACGCAGAGCCTCCGCCGCGCGCCAAGCTTTTTCTCGGAAACCCGCACCCCCCATGCCGCAGGAGAGAAGAAGCGAATGGCAGCCAAACGGAACCTCGCAGCCGCACTCGGCAGGTGGAGTGCCGAACACCGGAAGACCGCGGTGTTCGGCTGGCTCGTCCTGGTCGTTCTGGTGATGACGCTGGGCAGCTCCGCGGGCCAGGTCAACCTCACCGAGGCCGACTACGGAACCGGCGACTCGGGCCGCGCCGAGCGCATCCTCCAGGACGCCGGCCTGACCGAGCCCGCCGGTGAGCTGATCTACCTCCACAGTGACGAACTCACCGCCGACCAGCCCGCGTTCACCAAGGCGATCACCGACACCAAGGCCGCCGTCGAGGGCACCGGCCTGGTCACCCGCGTCCTGACCCCCGACACCACCGGCCTCGTCTCGTCCGACCGCCACGCCGTGCTCATCCAGTACGACGTCAAGGGCGACCCGGACACCGCCGCCGACCGCGTCCAGCCCGTCATCGACGCCGTCGGGAAGACCGACGACGCCCACCCGGACGTGACGCTCGGTCAGTACGGCGCCGCCACCGGCCTGAAGGCCATCAACGACAGCCTCGGCGAGGACTTCGTGCGCGCCGAGTACACCGCGCTGCCCGTCTCCCTGGGCATCCTGCTCGCCGTGTTCGGCGCGCTGGTCGCCGCCCTGCTGCCCATCGCCCTCGCCGTGACCGCCTGCGTCGGCGCCCTCGGCCTGCTCGCCCTGACCAGCCACGTCGTGCCCGTCGACGGCATGACCAACTCCATGATGTTCCTGATGGGGCTGGCCGTCGGCGTCGACTACTGCCTCTTCTACCTGCGCCGCCAGCGCGAGGAGCGCGAGGCGGGCCGCGACAACGCCACCGCCCTCCAGATCGCCGCCGCGACCTCCGGCCACTCGGTGCTGATCTCCGGCATCACGGTCTGCGTCGCCATGGCCGGCATGTTCCTGTCCGGCCTGACCGTCTTCGAGGGCTTCGCCATCGCCACCATCGAGGTCGTCGTCATCGCCGTCCTCGGCTCGATGACCGTGCTGCCCGCCCTCATGGCCATGCTCGGCGACAGGATCGGCGCGGGCCGCATCCCGTTCCTCGGCCGCCGCCGCGCCCGCCGCGTCGAGGCGGGCACCCCGCGCCGCAACAGCCTGGTGCTGCGCGCCGTCCTCGCCCGCCCCGGCGTCCTCGCCGTCCTCGCCACCGCCTTCCTCCTCGCCCTCGCGGCCCCCGCGCTCGGCATGAAGACGGAGAAGCTCGGCACCGACAAGCTGCTCCCCCCGGAGAACCCGATCGTCCAGGTCTCCCAGGACATCGAGCGCGACTTCCCCGGCTCGCCCGCGCCCGCCAGCGTCATCGTGAAGGCCGACGACATCGACTCCGCGCCGATGAAGCAGGCCATCGCCGACTTCCGCGCCCAGGCCGTCGCCTCCGGGCAGACCGGCAAGTCCATCGACGTCACCGTGCACGCCAAGGAGAACATCGCCGAACTCGGCGTCCCCCTCGCGGGCAACGGCTCCGACGCCACCTCCAAGAAGGCCCTCACCACCCTGCGCGAGGACCTGATCCCGGACACCTTCGGCAAGGTCGAGGGCACCACCGCGCTGGTCCGCGGCGACCTCGCCTTCTCCGTCGACTACAACGACCAGCTGAAGAAGAGCATCCTGCCGGTCTTCGCCTTCGTCCTCGGCGTGACCTTCCTGCTGATGCTGTTCTCCTTCCGCTCCCCCGTCATCGCCCTCACCTCGATCCTGCTCAACCTGCTCTCCGTGGGCGCCGCGTACGGCGTGATGACGGCCGTCTTCCAGCACGGCTGGGGCGCGGCGGTCGTCGGCACCGAGGGCATCGGCGCGGTCGAGTCGTGGATGCCGCTGTTCGTCTTCGTGGTCCTGTTCGGCCTGTCGATGGACTACCACGTCTTCGTGGTCTCCCGCATCCGCGAGGCCTACGACCGCGGCGAGTCCACCCGTGACTCCATCGCGCACGGCATCCGCTCCACGGCGGGCGTCGTCACCAGCGCCGGTCTGATCATGGTCGCCGTCTTCGCGGTCTTCGGCACCCTGGAGATGCAGGACTTCAAGCAGCTCGGCGTCGGTCTCGCGGTCGCCGTCCTGCTGGACGCCACCCTGGTCCGCGCGGTCCTGCTGCCCTCGGTGATGCTGCTGCTCGGCAAGGCCAACTGGGCCGCCCCGAAGTTCCTGCGCAAGGCCCGCCCCGCCTCCCCCGAGGGCCACGGCGACCCGGTCGCCACCGGCGGCCCGCAGCACGCGGCGGCCGGCCGATGACCACCACCCCCACCCCGACGGAAGGGTCCCCCGTGTTCGAGTTCAGCGTGGTCGGCGGCACCACCGCCCGCGAGGTCATCGCCCGCACCCGCCCCGAGATCGTGCGCGAGGTCCGCTCCACCTACCTCGCCCACGACGCCGGCCAGTCGGTCAACCCCGACAGCTACTTCCTGCGCTTCCCCGACAAGCCCGACGCCCGCATCATCGCGCTGCCCGCCTACCTCGGCGGGGAGCACGACGTCGCCGGCATCAAGTGGATCGGCTCGTTCCCGCAGAACATCGCGGACGGCATCCCGCGGGCCAGCGCCGCCCTGCTCCTCAACGACTACGCCACCGGCTACCCGTTCGCCCTGCTGGAGGCCTCGCAGATCAGCGCCGCCCGTACGGCCGCCTCGGCGGTCCTGGCCGCCGAGCAGCTGTCCGGCTCGCGCACCGCGGGGCACCTGTCGGTGATCGGCGGCGGCATCATCGCCCGCAACATCCTGGAGTTCTTCGCCGCGCAGGGCTGGCAGTTCGGCGGCGTCACCGTCCACGACACGATCCCCGAGTACGGCGAGGCCCTCGCCGCGCACGCCGCCGACCGGCTCGGCTACCGCACGTCGACCACCGCGAGCCTCGAAGTCGCCCTGCTCAAGGCCGACATCGTGGTCTTCGCGACGACGGCGGCCGAACCGTACGTCCTGGACGCGGGCGCCTTCGCCCCCGGCCAGGTCGTGCTGAACATCTCGCTGCGCGACATCGGCCCGGAGCTGATCCACGACGCGTACAACATCCTCGACGACGTCGACCACTGCCTGAAGGCGAACACCTCACCACACCTGGCGGAGCAGAAGTACGGCAACCGCGCCTTCGTCACCGGCACCCTCGCCCAGCACATCCGCGGCGAGGTCACCACGGGCACCGACAAGCCGGTCGTCTTCTCCCCGTTCGGCCTCGGCGTCCTCGACCTCGCGGTCGGCCTGCACGTCTACCGCGAGGCCCGCGCCTCCGGCGAGGCCGTCCCCATCGACGGCTTCTTCGGCGAAACCACCCGCTGGCCGACCCGCCCCCCACAACACGGCTGACCCACCCCCGCACCCGGAGCCCCCGCCGCACCCCTCCCGGCGGGGGCTCCGCCCTGCCCGGACGGAAGCGACCGACGACGGCCGACATGGCCCCGTGGAGCCCCAGAATTCCCCCGGAAACGACAAAGATCCCGCCCGATCTTCCGATCGGACGGGATCTCGTCCATGTTCCTGAGATTCACTCAGAAACTGTCGCTGGTGGACCTGTGGGGATTTGAACCCCAGACCCCCTCGATGCGAACGAGGTGCGCTACCAGACTGCGCCACAGGCCCTTGCAACGAGTGAAACTCTAGCACCCCGATCGGGGTGCTCAAAAATCCGTTCCGCGAGGCCCGGAGTCCGGGGTCATTCGTTGGCGGCGCGGGGCCGCTCGCCGTCGCCGTACTGGTCGTACTGGTCGAACAGGGGGGTGCGGGCGCGCCCCCGCGCGCGGCGGGCGGACGCGGCGCGGCGGGCGTCGCCGCGCTCGTCGCCGCCGTCCGCGCGGGCGGCGTCGTCCGGGTCGCCGTCCGCCGCGGCGGACCCGGCGGACGCGGTGGTGTCGGCACCGCGTCCGGTGGCCGGCTCGGCCGCCTCGTGCTCGGGGGTGACGGAGCTGGAGCGGGCCGAGCTCCAGGTGTCGGGGGCGCCGAGGTCGACCCCGGCGGTGGCGCGCGGCGCGACCGGCGCGGTGACGTAGGTGGGCAGCGGCACCGGTACCGGGTCCCAGCTGTCGCCGTGGCCGGGCCTGCGCTGCCGTTCGCGCTGCTGGTCGACCCACTCGGCGTGGTCGGTCTGCTCGACGAGGGCGCGGCGGTCCGCGGCCAGCGCGAGCAGTCCGGGGTCGGTGTCGGTGGCCTCGGGGCCGTCGTGGGGCTCCTCTGCGCCCGCGTCGGCGGCCGGGGCCCCGGCGCCGGGCGGGGTGGCGGCCTGGGCGGCGGCCCGGCGCCTCGGCTGCCGCTCACGCAGCCGCTGCGCGGCGACCTCGGCCCGTCGGCGGTCCATCTGGTAGGCGAACCGGCGCCGCTCCTGGGACCGCAGGTACGCGATGTACGTGCTGAGCAGGACCGCGGGCACGCCGGGCGCCCACAGGAAGGCGAGCCCGCCGACGGCCGCGACGACTGCGCCGAGGGTGAAGGCGAGGAAGAGGACCACGGTGGTACGGCGTCGGCGCGCGAGGACCTTCGTGCGCTGGGCGCGCGCCGCGGCCGCCTGGGCCTGCGCGGCGGCGACCGCCGGTGAGGGCGACGGGGACGGCGTGGAGCCGGACGGCTCGTGCGGGGCCGCGCCCGGTGCCTCGGACGGGGTGCGCCGGGCGTCGGGGACGCGGGGGTGCGCCGGGGCCGACTCCTGGGCGGGCTCCGCCAGATGACCGCGCGGGGACCGGGCGGGCTGTTCGCGCGCCGGGATGCCGGACTGCTCCCGCCCGGGGACGCCGGACGTGCCGGACGGCTCGCGCCCGTGGTCGCGGGCCGGTTCGGGCCGGGCCTGGCCGGGTTCCGGGACCGTGGCCCTGGCCTGGGGGCGGGTCGGGGGCATGGCGAAGGCCCGGACGTCCACCGAGTCGGTGGCGGTGCCCGGCACGTCGGCGTCGGGCTCCTCCTCGTCGGTGGAGCGCGCCCGCAGGTCCTTGGCGTACCGGCGCTCCATGCCCGCCCGTCCGGACAGCAGCCGGATGGCGGTGCTGAAGCGTTCCGTCGGACGGGCCTCGTTCAGCTCGTCCTGCCTACGGAGCCACATCGGCACCAAGTAGGCGGCCCAGGCCCCGACGATGACTGCGTAGATGAGGCCGCTGCTGCTCACGCCTCACACGGTAGAGGGGTTTGCCGGAGGCCATCCGCCAATTGAGCCGGTGTGTCGCACGATCTGGCTGATATTTCGAGCTTTTTTTGCGACTGGTGCGATCAGCAGGCCGCCGAAGCCGGGAATTCCCGGCCTTCGGCCCGCCTTCGGACGGTCACCCGAACCCGCTTTTCGAACATTTATTCAATTCATGGGGCCGGGGGGATTCCGGGGCGTGTCCGGGGTGTTCTGGGGATCGCGGGGCGCGTCCCGCGCCCGCGTGCGCCGCCACCGGCTCAGCAGTCCTTCCGGCACCTCCTCCGCGGTGAGGGCGAACACGAGATGGTCGCGCCAGGCCCCGTCGATGTGGAGATAGCGCGGCCGCAGCCCCTCCTCGCGGAATCCGAGTTTCTCCACCACCCGGCGGCTGGGCCGGTTCTCGGGGCGAATGCAGACCTCGACGCGGTGCAGTCCGACGGTACGGAAACAGTGGTCGACGACCATCGCCACGGAGGTCGGCATCACCCCGCGCCCGGCGACCGACTCGTCGACCCAGTAGCCGACGTGCCCGGAGCACATGGACCCCCAGGTGATGCCGGCGACCGTCAACTGGCCCACCAGGCGCCCCTGGTATTCGATGACGAACGGCAGCATGCGGCCCGCGTTCGCCTCGGAGCGCAGGTGCCGGACCATCTGACGGTAGGTCGGCCGGTGCGCGATGGGGCCGCTCGGCGCGGGCGGCGGGATCGTCGCCTCCCAGCGGCGCAGCCAGTCCCGGTTGCGCCGGTTGACCTCGCGCCAGGCGCGCTGGTCGCGCAGCCTTATGGGCCGCAGGACGATCTCGCCCTCGGTCAGGACGACGGGCCAGGCCGCGCTGTTCAGCTCGCACCCCCGGAAGCGGCACCGGGTCCGGTGCGGTCCTCCCCAGTGCGGTCCTCGCCGGTCTGGCCCGTGGCGGCGGGGGTCGCGCCGGTGTGGTCGCCGCCGCGGAGCTGGTCGACGGCGTGGACGAGGAGGGGGCCGAGCACGGCCAGGCCGTCCTTCACCCCTCCGGTGGACCCCGGCAGGTTGATGACGAGCGTGCGCTCGGCCACGCCCGCGAGCCCCCGGGAGAGCGCCGACGTCGGCACCTTCTCCCGGCCGTACGCGCGGATCGCCTCGGCGATGCCCGGCACCTCGTGGGCGATGACCCGGCGGGTCGCCTCGGGGGTGCGGTCGGTGGGCGAGATCCCGGTGCCGCCGGTGGTGACGATCACGTCGTACCCGGCGGCGACGCCCGCCCGCAGCGCCGCCTCGACGGGGTCGCCGTCGGGAACGACCTCCGGGCCGTCCACGGCGAAGCCGAGCCCGGTCAGGCCCTCGACGAGCAGCGGGCCGCCGCGGTCCTCGTAGACCCCGGCCGCGGCCCGGTTGGAGGCGGTGACGACGAGAGCGGCGTACGGCGCCGAGCGGGCGCCGCCGGTCGACGGGACGGGGCTCATGTCCGGCTCCAGTCGCCCGACTTGCCGCCCGTCTTCTCCTCGACGCGCACGTCCGTGATGACCGCTCCCTTGTCGACCGCCTTCACCATGTCGACCACGGTGAGCGCGGCGACCGAGACGGCGGTGAGGGCCTCCATCTCGACGCCCGTGCGGTCCGTGGTCCGCACGGTGGCGGTGATCTCCACGGCGTCGTCCGCGACCGACAGGTCCAGTGTCACCCCGGACAGCGCCAGCGGGTGGCAGAGCGGCACCAGGTCGGGGGTGCGTTTGGCGCCCATGATGCCCGCGATCCGGGCGGTGGCCAGGGCGTCGCCCTTGGGGACGCCCTCGCCGCGCAGCAGCTCGACGACCCGGGGGGCCACCAGCACCCGCCCGCTGGCGCGCGCGGTGCGCGCCGTCACGTCCTTGCCGGAGACGTCGACCATGCGGGCGGCGCCCGCCGCGTCGAGGTGCGTCAGTCGGTCCTGCGTACTCATGCTCGTGTGCCGCTCCCGGTCCTGGCCCGCGGCGGTACGGCGCACGGGCCTGTCGTGCGCGACACGGTACCCCTCCGGGAGGGCTCCCACCGGACCGGACCGGCCCGCGGATGCGCGGGGGCCCGGCGGGCTCAGCCCAGCAGGACGACCTCGACGTCCGTCCCCGGCTCGACCGTCTCGACGTCCTCGGGGACGACGATCAGCGAGTCGGCGTGCGCGAGGGCCGCGACCAGGTGCGACCCGGCCCCGCCGACGGGCCGGACCGTGCCGTCGGCGTGGGTCGCGCGCAGGAACTGGCGGCGGCCCTTCGGCGAGGTCAGCGCCTTGTCGGCGGTGAGCGTCGCGCGCGTGGTGGGCCGGTGGACGTCGGGGAGGCCCATCAGCGTGCGGATCGCGGGCCGCACGAACAGCTCGAAGGAGACGTACGACGACACCGGGTTGCCGGGGAGGGCGAGCAGCGGGGTGTGGTCGGGGCCGACCGACCCGAAGCCCTGCGGTTTGCCGGGCTGCATGGCGAGCTTGCGGAAGTCGACGCCGGAGCCGGGCTCGTCCTCGTCACCCGCGTACGACAGCGCCTCCTTGACGACGTCGTACGCGCCGACGCTCACGCCGCCGGTGGTGACGACGAGGTCGGCGCGGACGAGCTGGTCCTCGATGACGGACCGCAGGGTCTCGGCGTCGTCGGCGACGGCGCCCACCCGGTAGGCGATGGCCCCGGCGTCGCGGGCGGCGGCGGTGAGGGCGAAGCTGTTGGAGTCGTAGATCTGGCCGCTGCCGAGGTCGCTGCCGGGCTGGACGAGTTCGCTGCCGGTGGACAGGACGACCACGCGCGGGCGCGGGCGCACGCGTGCCGTGCCGCGGCCGATGGCGGCGAGGAGGGCGATCTGCGGCGGACCGAGGACCGTCCCGGCGGCCAGCGCGCGGTCACCGGCGCGGACGTCGCTGCCCTGAGCGCGCACGTGCGCGCGGGCCTCGGCGGCGCGGTGCACGCGGACCTGGCCGGTGGCCTGCTCGGGGGCGAGGCTGCGCGCGCGCATGCCGTCGACGGGTCCGCCGCCGAGCCCGCCGTCGGTCCACTCCACGGGGACGACGGCCTCGGCGCCGGGCGGCAGCGGGGCGCCGGTCATGATGCGGGCGGCCTGTCCCGGCCCGACGTGGAGCAGGTCGGGCGCGCCCGCGGCGACGTCCCCGACGACCTCCAGGGCGGCCGGGTACTCCTCGCTCGCGCCCGCGACGTCCGCGACGCGGACCGCGTAGCCGTCCATCGAGCTGTTGTCGAAGGGCGGCAGCGACACCGGCACCGTGACGTCCTCGACCAGGACGCACCCCTGCGCGTCGGGCAGCTGGAGTTCGATGGGCTCCAGGGGGCGGACGGCGGAGAGGATGTCCTCCAGGTGCTCGTCCACCGACCACAGGCGGTCCTGACCGGCGGTGCGGGGCGCGGCGGTGCTCAAAGCTGCTGCATCTCCTCGGTGACGTAACGGCGGAGCCAGGTACGGAAGTCCGGACCCAGATCTTCACGTTCGCACGCGAGTCTGACAATGGCCCGCAGATAGTCTCCGCGGTCGCCCGTGTCATAGCGGCGGCCCTTGAAGACGACGCCGTGCACGGGGCCGCCGATCTTCTCGTCCTGGGCGAGCTGCTGGAGGGCGTCGGTGAGCTGGATCTCTCCGCCGAGGCCGGGCTCGGTGCGCTGGAGGATGCCGAAGACGGCGGGGTCGAGGACGTAGCGGCCGATGATCGCGTAGTTCGAGGGGGCGTCCGCCTGGGCGGGCTTCTCGACGAGGCCGGTCACCTGGACGACGTCGGAGTCCACGGTGGCCTCGACGGCCGCGCTGCCGTAGAGGTGGATCTGCTCGGGGGCGACCTCCATGAGCGCGACGACGCTGCCGCCGTACTGCTCCTGGACGTCGATCATGCGGCGCAGGAGGGGGTCGCGGGGGTCGATGAGGTCGTCGCCGAGGAGGACCGCGAACGGCTCCTGGCCGACGTGCGGGGCGGCGCAGAGCACCGCGTGACCCAGTCCCCTGGGGTCGCCCTGGCGAACGTAGTGGATCGTCGCGAGGTCGCTGGACTGCTGGACCTTGGCGAGCCGGGCCGCGTCGCCCTTCTTCTGGAGGGCATACTCCAGCTCGTAATTGCGGTCGAAGTGGTCCTCCAGGGGACGCTTGTTACGGCCCGTCACCATGAGCACGTCGTCGAGGCCCGCGGTGACGGCCTCCTCGACCACGTACTGGATCGCCGGCTTGTCCACGACCGGCAGCATCTCCTTCGGAGTGGCCTTGGTCGCCGGCAGGAACCGGGTGCCGAGGCCGGCTGCGGGAATGACAGCCTTGCTGATCCTGGGGTGCGACTGAGTCATGGCGGCAACCTTATCGGGTGGCTTTGTGCGGATTCTGTGGCTCCGGTCAATTCATGATCATATGAGCACACGGGAAGGGAGCGGAGTCACACATGAGCCACACCGAAGGCGGACCAGATTCTGACAAGCGTATGTTGCGGCGAGAGTTCCTGACGGTGAGGAACAGGTTGACGACGGATGAGCTGCGGGGGGCGGCGGAGTCCCTCGCCGAGCACGCCCTGGCCCTGCCGGAGTTGACGCGCGCGCGGACGGTGGCCGCGTACGTCTCGGTGGGCAGCGAGCCCGGCACGCTCGCCCTGCTGGACGCGCTGCACGCGCGCGGGGTGCGCGTCCTGCTCCCCGCCCTGCTGCCCGACGACGACCTCGACTGGGGCGCCTACGCGGGCGAGGGCAGCCTCGCGCGCGTGCAGCACGGCAAGCGGATGGCGCTGTTCGAGCCGGTCGGCGAGCGCCTCGGTCCGGACGCCGTCACGGAGGCCGACGTGGTGCTGCTGCCGGGTCTCGCGGTCGACGCGCGCGGCATGCGCCTGGGACGCGGCGGCGGCTCCTACGACCGCGTGCTGGCCCGTCTCGCGCGCGCGGGCACCGATCCCTCGCTGGTGGTGCTGCTCTACGACGCCGAGGTCGTCGAGGAGATCCCGGCGGAACCGCACGACCGGCCGGTGCGGGCGGTCGTGACGCCGTCGGGGGTACGGCGCTTCTCCTAGCCGGGTGACATGGGAAGGGCCCTCCACGCGCGCGTGGAGGGCCCTTCCCATGTCACCCGTGCGAGGCGGCTACGGCTTCAGCACCAGGGTGTCGCTGGTGCCGTCCTCGACCGCCTTCTCGCTGAACGACCAGTCGAGCAGTTCGCCCTTGGCCCACTTGTCGGTCTGGTCGGTGTAATGCGCGCTGAACGCGTGCCCCGAGGCGCCGGTGAGGTTGATCCACTTCGACTTGTCGAGGTCGGCGAGGTTGACCACCATGCGCATCGACGGCACCCAGACGACCTCGTAGCCGCCCGCCGCGTTCCAGCCGGTGGCGTTGACCGCGGCCTCGCCGCCGCCCAGCTTCCACGGGCCGCGGTTGAGGATGTCCTGGAGGACGCCGGGGCCGCTGGTGCCCAGGGTCTGGTTCTTCAGGAACAGGCGGTGCAGGCGGCCCCAGCTCCAGGTGTCGATGTCCTTGCCGAGCTTCGCCGTCAGCTCCCAGCGCGCGTCGATCATGGCGCGCTCGAAGAGCGCGGTCATGTTCTTGTCGGCGCCGGGGCGGGTGCCGGACTCGGGCGTCGTCCACCACTCGCTGTCGGGCTTCTGCATCAGGTCGCGGACCACCTGGAACCAGCGGTCGCCGCCGTCGGGCTGCGCCTGGTCGGCGTCGCGCTGGCCGCACTCGCGGACCTTGTCCTTCTTGTCGACCGGGCCGGTGGTGTCCACCGGGTCGACCCACAGGCACTGGCCCTCGACGCGCAGCTCCTTCGGCAGCTTGTGGCCGAAGGCCAGCTTCAGGATGTTGCGCCAGACGGCGTTGAAGTAGGCCGCGGCCGCCGAGTCGGCGTCCTGGGTGCGGTCCCAGCCCTGGAGCAGTTCCTGGGCGTCGCGGACGTCCGGGTCGTCCAGGTTGATCTTCAGCAGCTCGGGCACGATCAGCCGGGCGATCTCGCTGTCGTTGTCCATCTGCATCTGACGCATGTCGTCGGTGGAGATCTTGCCGTCGCCCTTGATCTTCAGCTTGATCAGGTCGGTGATCCGCTGACTGCGGGTTCCGTAGCCCCAGTCCGTGGTCAGCGTGTACGGGTAGTCGTCCGGGTCGACGACGGCCTGGTTGGCGGTGACGATGTAGCCGCGCTTCGGGTCGAACTCGTACGGCAGCTCGTCGAAGTCGAGGTATCCGGTCCACTTGTAGTCGGGGTCCCAGCCGGGTGCCGGGATCGCCCCTGTGGCGTTCTTCGCGCGCGTGGGGATCTTGCCGGGCAGCTGGTAGCCGATGTGGCCCTCGGTGTCGGCGTAGACGAGGTTCTGCGAGGGGACGTCGAACTTCTCGGCGGCCTTGCGGAAGCCGTCCCAGTCGGTCGCCTTGTTGATCGCGAAGACGGCGTCCATGGTGGTGCCGGGCTCCAGGGCGGTCCACTTGAGCGCGATGGCGTAGCCGTCGCCGCGGTCGGGGGCCTGGGAGTCGACGGTGGCCTTCTTGCCGACCTTGACGAGTTCGTCGTCACGGTCGGAGAGCAGCGGCATCTTGTCGGCGGTCTGCCGGACGACGATCTTGCGGGACGCTCCGCCGGCGACCTTGATGGTCTCCTCGCGGGTGACGAACGGCCGCACCTTGCCGTCGTAGTCGTAGCCGTCGCCGGAGAGCTTCTCCAGGTAGAGGTCGGTGACGTCGACGCCGGAGTTGGTCATGCCCCAGGAGATGTCCTGGTTGTGACCGATGATCACACCGGGCATCCCGGCGAACGTGTAGCCGGACACGTCGTACGCGCACTTCTCGGAGACCTTCCGGCAGTGCAGGCCCATCTGGTACCAGACGGACGGCAGCGCGGGCGAGAGGTGCGGGTCGTTGGCGAGCAGCGGCTTGCCCGTGATGGTGTGCTCGCCGCCGACCACCCACGAGTTGGAGCCGATGCCGTTGCCGTTGACGCCGACGGCCTCGGGGAGGTCGTCCAGGACGTCGTAGAGGCCCGAGAGCTGGCCCTCCAGGGCGGAGGCACCGGTGCCCGTGCCGGTGCCCGTGCCGTCGCCCGTTCCCGTGCCGCCGGAGAGGTCGCTTCCGCTACTGCTGCTGCCGGTTCCGTCGGAGTCGCCGGTGCCGCCCGTACCGCTGCCGCTGCCGGTCCCGTCGCCGCTGCCGCCCGGCTCGAAGGTCTTCGTCAGCTCGTCGTACTGGCCCTCCTGCACGATCGCCGTGTTCCGGTCGTACGGGTAGTCCGGGTACAGGTCGGCGATCTGCTCCGGGCCGAGACGGCTGGTCATCAGGGCGCGGTCGATCTCGTCCTGCATGTTGCCGCGCAGGTCCCACGCCATCGCCTTCAGCCAGGAGACCGAGTCGACCGGGGTCCACTGCGTGGGCTTGTAGTCGTTGGTGAAGCCGAGGGCCGCGTACTCCAGCGAGATGTCCGCGCCATCCTTGCCCTTCAGGTAGGCGTTGACCCCCTTGGCGTAGGCGTCGAGGTACTTCTTCGTGGAGGCGGACAGCTCGCTCTCGTACTCCTGCGCGGCGATCCGGTCCCAGCCGAGGGTGCGCAGGAAGGCGTCGTTGTCGACCTGGCTCGCGCCGAACATCTCGGACAGGCGGCCCGAGGTCAGATGCCGCCGGACGTCCATCTCGTAGAACCGGTCCTGCGCCTGGACGTAGCCCTGCGCCATGAACAGGTCCTCGTCGGAGGAGGCGTAGATCTGCGGGATTCCGTAGCCGTCCCGCTTCACGTCGACCGGTCCGGACAGGCCGGTGAGGGTGATCGAACCCTGGGTCTGCGGGAAGGAGGCACGGACGGTACTGATGGACCAGTAGCCGCCGTAGGCGATGCCTCCGACGAGGGCCAGCACCAGTACGAGCACGATAAGACGGGCTTTGCGCCCCTTCTTCCTGCCGGACTTGCCGGGCTTGTCACCCGATGTGGCGGTGGTGTCTGGGGGCATCGCTGTCCTTGCTGTCCTAACGCGAGCGGCAGGTCGGGCCATGACTGTGAATGAACGCTGGAGCAACCATAGGCGCAGGGGTCGGCGGGCCTTGACGCGGAGTCGGGTACCGGCACGGAAGGGTGTTCGATCTCGCCATCGGCCAACGTCAAGAAATCGTCAAGAGTTAGGTAAGGTAACGAAGTAGTCGGACCGCGGAACGGGGTGTTCCGTGTCCGATGTACACGTGTTCTCCCGCACGCGGGAGGCACGCGAGGGAAGGGAACCGCCGCTGACTGTCGACCATCTCAACCAGCTTCTGCTCGTCTGCTCGCTCGTCCTGCTCGTCGCCGTCGCAGCGGTCCGGATCTCCTCGCGCAGCGGGCTCCCCAGCCTGCTCGTGTACCTGGGCATCGGCGTCCTCATGGGCCAGGACGGCATCGGCAACATCCAGTTCGACAACGCCGAGATGACCCAGGTCATCGGGTACGCCGCCCTGGTCGTGATCCTGGCCGAGGGCGGGCTCGGCACGAAGTGGAAGGAGGTCCGGCCGGCGCTCCCGGCCGCCTCCGCGCTGGCCACGGTCGGCGTCGCGGTGAGCGTCGGCATCACCGCCACGGCCGCCCACTACCTGGTCGGACTGGACTGGCGGCAGGCGCTCATCATCGGCGCGGTGGTGTCCTCGACGGACGCGGCGGCCGTCTTCTCCGTCCTGCGCCGCATCCCGCTCCCCTCGCGCGTGACGGGCACGCTGGAGGCCGAGTCCGGCTTCAACGACGCCCCCGTGGTCATCCTGGTCGTCGCCTTCTCCACCGCGGGCCCCGTCGAGCACTGGTACCTGCTGCTGGGCGAGATAGCCCTGGAGCTGGCCATCGGCGCCGCACTCGGCCTCGCGGTGGGCTGGCTCGGCGCCTGGGGCCTGCGGCACGTCGCGCTGCCCGCCTCCGGCCTCTACCCGATCGCCGTCATGGCCATCGCCGTCACGGCGTACGCGGCGGGCGCCATGGCCCACGGCAGCGGCTTCCTCGGCGTCTACCTCGCGGCCATGGTCATGGGCAACGCCAAGCTGCCGCACTGGCCCGCCACCCGGGGCTTCGCCGAAGGGCTCGGCTGGATCGCCCAGATCGGCATGTTCGTCCTCCTCGGCCTGCTCGTCACCCCGCACGAACTCGGCGACGACGTCCTGCCCGCGCTGATCATCGGCCTGGTGCTCACCATGGTGGCCCGCCCGCTCAGCGTGGTGGCCTGCCTGACGCCCTTCCGGGTGGCCTGGCAGGAGCAGACCCTGATGTCCTGGGCGGGCCTGCGCGGCGCCGTGCCCATCATCCTGGCGACCATCCCGATGGTGAGCGGCGTCGAGGGCAGCCGCCGGATCTTCAACATCGTGTTCGTCCTGGTCGTCGTCTACACGCTCGTCCAGGGGCCCACCCTTCCGTGGCTCGCGCGCAAGCTGCGGCTCGGCGGCGACGCGGAGGCGGCCGACCTCGGCATCGAGTCCGCGCCGCTGGAACGGCTGCGCGGGCACCTGCTGTCGGTGGCGATCCCGCGGGGCTCCAAGATGCACGGCGTCGAGGTCAACGAACTGCGGCTGCCCGCCGGGGCGGCCGTGACCCTCGTCGTGCGCGACCGGGAGTCCTTCGTACCGCTGCCCACGACCGTCCTGCGGCGCGGCGACGAACTCCTCGTCGTCGCCACCGACCCGGTCCGCGACGCCGCCGAACGCCGCCTGCGGGCCGTGGGCCACGGCGGCAAGCTGGCGGGCTGGCTCGGCACGGGCGGCGACGTCCGGCAGGGCTGACACCCGTCGGTGCGGCGCGCGCGTGACGTACGCGTCACGCGCGTGAGGCGTACGGGACGGCCACGTATGCGCGTCACGCGCGCGGGACGTACGCGGATTGCGCGCGCGAGGCGCACGTCGATTGCGCGCACGTTTCGTACCGTTCACACCACCTTCATTCGGAGGGCGGGCGGTCCGTGGTGCTCGCTTTCACAGGTGCCACGCGCCGCCGCCCCTGTACGATGAAGGCACCTAGATCGAACCAACTCTGCCTGACGCAGAGCTGGCGCGACCGTATGGCGGCCGGAACACCTCTCGCGGTGGGACTGGTATCTACCGCAGTCCGCGCAAGAGGACAGCTCTCGGCGCTCCCGCGAGGCGACAGCCCGCCCCGGGACCGCGCTACCAGGCGGCAGAAAGGCACGGGCCGTGGCATCCACGGTCACCTCCGAGCCGTCGAAGGACTCGAAGGCCTCCCGCCCGGGATACGGGCAGTTGCTGCGCACCCGCGGCGCATGGACGTTCCTGCTCCCCGGCTTCGCCGCACGCCAGCCGTTCGCCATGCTCACGCTCTCCATCGTGCTCCTCGTGCAGCACACCACCGGCTCGTACGGGGCGGCGGGCGCCGTCGCGGCCGTCACCGGAGTATCCATGGCGCTGTGCGCGCCCTACACCGGCCGTCTCGCCGACCGGCACGGCCAGCGCGCCGTCCTGGTGCCCGGGGTGCTGGTGCACACGGTCGCGGGCCTCACCCTGACCGGACTCGCCCTCGCCGACGCCCCGCTGTGGGCGCTGTTCGCGGCGGCCGTGCCCACCGGCGCCTCCGTGCCGCAGGTCGGCCCCATGGTGCGGGCCCGCTGGGGCGTCAAGCTGAAGGGCTCGCCCCTGATGACGACGGCGGCGGCCTTCGAATCGGTCACCGACGAGTTCACCTTCGTCGTCGGACCGCTCCTGGCGACCGCCCTGTGCACCACCGTGAACCCGGCGGCCGGACTGGTCACCGAGGCCGCGCTCACCCTGGTGGGCGGCCTGCTCTTCGCCGCCCAGCGCGGCACCCAGCCCTCGGTCACGCCGTACGCCGCCGGACCGGCCGCCGGCACGGACGGTGCGGACGGGCACGCGCGCGTGCGGCCCGCCTCCGCCCTGCGCGTCCCCGGCGTGCGCGTGCTGATCGTCGCCTTCCTCGGCATCGGCTCCGTCTTCGGCGGCATGCAGGTGTCGCTCGCCGCGTTCACCGAGTCGATCGGCGAGCCCGGCCTGAACGGCGTCCTGTACGGCGTCTTCGCGGCCGGCAACATGCTGGCCGGTCTGGTCTGCGGCGCCGTCGCCTGGAAGACCGCCCCGCGCCACCGCCTCCTCGTCGGCTACACGGCCCTCGCCGTGACCGCGTCCGGCCTGTGGGCGGCGCACTCCGTGCTCGTCCTGGGCGGCCTCGGCCTCCTCGTCGGCATGTGCATCGCGCCCGCGCTGATCACCGGCTACACGCTGGTCGAGGGCCTGGTCCCGGCGGGCGCCCGCACCGAGGCGTTCACCTGGCTGACCGGCGCCGTCGCGCTCGGCCAGGCGGCGGCCGTCACCGTCGCCGGACAACTGGAGGACCGCCTCTGGGGCGGCGCCGGGTTCCTCGTCCCGATGGGCGGCACCCTGCTCGCCCTGGCCACCCTCGCGGCCCTGCGCACGCACCTGGTCGCACGGCCGCACGCGCGGACCGTGGCACGTGGCGTCGGTCACCGCGTGCCGGTCGCAGTGGACTGATCCCCGGGAATGCGTCACTATGGACCGTCGTTAGCACTCATCGAGTGAGAGTGCCAGGAGGAAGACAGTGCCGACCTACCAGTACCAGTGCACCGAGTGCGGCGAGGGCCTCGAGGCGGTGCAGAAGTTCACCGACGACGCCCTGACCGTGTGCCCCAACTGCGACGGCCGCCTCAAGAAGGTGTTCTCCGCGGTCGGCATCGTCTTCAAGGGCTCCGGTTTCTACCGCAACGACAGCCGCGGCTCCTCGTCGAGCAGCGCGCCCGCGTCGAAGTCGTCCACGACCTCGACGTCCTCGGACACGAAGTCGTCCACGGCGTCCTCCTCCGGCTCGTCCGGTTCCTCTTCGGGATCGTCGGACGCGAAGTCGTCGAGCAGCTCCTCCTCGGCCGGCACCTCCGCCGCGTAAGCCGTCTTTCCGGGACCCCGCCGTCGTAGACGTACGACGGCGGGGTCCTCGGCGTGTCCGGGCCGCGGGACGGGCCCGCCGGGGCCGCGCGCGGTGCCCGCTACTGTGCGGGCCATGGCGAATACAGAGATCGGCGTGATCGGCGGCTCGGGCTTCTACTCGTTCCTCGACGACGTGACCGAGGTCCAGGTCGACACCCCCTACGGGCCGCCCAGCGACTCCCTCTTCCTCGGCGAGGTCGCGGGCCGACGGGTCGCCTTCCTGCCCCGGCACGGCCGCGGCCACCACCTCCCGCCGCACCGGATCAACTACCGCGCCAACCTGTGGGCCCTGCGGTCCGTCGGAGTCCGCCAGGTCCTCGGCCCCTGCGCGGTGGGCGGCCTGCGGCCCGAGTACGGCCCCGGCACCCTGCTCGTCCCCGACCAGCTCGTCGACCGCACCAAGTCACGGACGGGCACCTACTACGACGGGCTGCCCCTGCCCGACGGCACGGTGCCGAACGTGGTGCACGTGTCGCTCGCCGACCCGTACTGCCCCACCGGGCGCGCGGCGGCGCTGGACGCGGCGCGCGGCCGGCAGTGGGAGGCGGTGGACGGCGGGACACTCGTCGTCATCGAGGGGCCCCGGTTCTCGACCCGCGCCGAGTCGGTCTGGCACCGGTCCCAGGGCTGGTCGGTGGTCGGCATGACCGGACACCCCGAGGCGGCCCTCGCCCGCGAACTCGCCCTCTGCTACACGACGCTGACCCTGGTCACCGACCTGGACGCGGGCGCCGAGACCGGCGAGGGCGTCTCCCACGAGGAGGTCCTCGAAGTGTTCGCGGCGAACGTGGACCGGCTGCGCGGCGTGCTCTTCGACGCGGTGGCCGCGCTGCCGTCGAACGACGCACGGGACTGCCTGTGCGCGGGGGCGCTGGGCGGGATGGAACCGGGGATCGTGTTGCCGTAGCCACCTGCGGGCGGGGAGGGACGGGCAGGGTTGGGCAGGCGAGGTGAATCCCTCGTCCCGCGGCGGGCGGAAGGGCCTCAGGCAAGGCCTGTCCCGGCGGGCGGCAGGCGGCAGGCGGCAGGCGGCAGGCGGCAGGCGGCAGGCGGCAGGCGGCAGGCGGCGGAACCTCTCGTTCGGGTGGCGGAGTTGTCCACAATCCGTGGGCTGTCCACCGGCTCCGACGGGCGGCGGCGGATTCGGTCATCGTGGCGTCACGGGTCACCGCGGTGGCCCGCATCCGAATCCCGATTCCCGATGGCCCATGGCCGCGGACGGCTGCCGATGGCCGTCGACGGCCAAGGTCCGACGGCCGATGTCCCCAGCCCGTTCCCGCACCCCGGTGGTGATGCCGCATGTCCCTCCGTCCGCTGTCCTCCGATCCCCTGTCCCCGCACCGTCTTGCCCTCTCCCTCCCTGTCCCGCCGACCTCCGAGGTGCCTCTGTTCGGTCCGGTACGGGTCCGGGGGGTACGGGGTCTGCCGGGGCGGCTCCTGCGGCGGCGTCGGCGCACGACCGCCGCGGGGCTCGCGATCATGGCCGCCGCGCTGGTGGCGGCGGCGTTCGGCGGTGGTCCGCCGCGCGGCGGACCGGACGGCCGAGCGGGCGGAAGCGCGCCCGACGGCGCGCGGTCGTCGGCGCGCGCCCCTGCCGGAAGCTCTCGCGCCGCCGCGCCGGTCGGGACGACGGTGCGGGCGGCGGTACGGATCGCGGACGCGGCGACCGTGCGGCTGCTGCGGCCCGGAGACCGGGTCGACGTGATCGCCACCGAGCCGTCGGAGGAGGACGGCCGGGCCAGGGTGGTCGCCCGTCGCGCCCTCGTGGCCGAGGTGCCGGACTCAACGACCGCGCGCCCCGGCGGCGTCGAGGCCGCTGACGAGGTCGGGGCGGCCGACGTCACGGTCGTCGGCGGCGGGGCGCTGGTGGTGCTGGCGGTTCCGGGGCCGACCGCGCTGCGGCTGGCCGGCGCGGGCGCGGCCTCCCGGCTGGCGGTGACCCTGTGGTGAACGGAACGGCACGGATTCCGCACGGTTCGGCGTCAAGTCCCTCGATCGAGGTACCGAATTGGACAGGCCCGCGGCACGGTGACGTAGGTTGCGGAGCTGTTTGTTCCACAAGCTGTCCATGCGAGGAGTGTCCCCGAGGTGAGCGAACAGAAGGCAAGCGTCCTGCAAGGCTTCAAGGCCTTCCTGATGCGCGGCAACGTGATCGACCTGGCCGTCGCGGTGGTGATCGGCGCCGCCTTCACGAACATCGTCAACTCGGTGGTGAAGGGCGTCATCAACCCGCTGGTCGGCGCGATCGGCACGCAGAACCTCGACAGCTACAGCTCCTGTCTCCAGGCCCCCTGCAAGGTGAACCCGGACGGCACGGTGGCGAGCGGTGTGCCGATCCTGTGGGGCAGCGTCCTCGGCGCGACGCTGACCTTCGTGATCACGGCCGCGGTGGTCTATTTCCTGATGGTGCTGCCGATGTCGCGCTACCTCGCCAAGCAGGAGGCGCGCCGCAAGGCCAAGGAGAGCACCCAGGAGGTCATCGAGGTGAGCGAGCTGGAGGTGCTCAAGGAGATCCGCGACGCGCTGGTCGCGCAGCGGAACACGGGGCCCGACGGGCGCTGACTCACCCGCGCGGGAGGCTGTGGACCCGCATCGCTCAGAGGTGGTGGGGCGGCTTCTCGTCGAGGAAACGACGCAGGTCGGCGGCGCTGTCGCCGCTCGCCGGGGGGCGTTCGCCCCAGCCGCGGTCGGTGTCGTCCGCGGATTGCTGGTCCAGCGGGTCGTCGAAGACCAGCGCGGGCTTCGGCTTCGGGGCCCGCGCGGCGTCCGCGGTGCGGTCGGACCGGTCCGGTCCGTCCGTCCGGTCGGCGGGGGCGGGGCCGGCGGGTCCGGCGGGGGTGCTCATCCCTCCAGGGTACGGCGGTGCCCGTCCCGTCCGGGGCCCGGTGACGTCCCGCCCGGGACCGGACGCGGACAGCGATTTTCGGCCGCGTATCTGCTGTGCTGGGACCCATGACGACCAGTCCCCCTCCGCAGCCTTCGCCGGGTGTGCCGTCCTCCGCGAAGCCGCTGCGCAAACTGACCGCCCGCGGGCGTGGGGAGGCCCACCGGGTCGCCTCGCCCCTGGAGCTGTTCTTCGACCTCTGTTTCGTCGTCGCCGTGGCGCAGGCGGGCGTGCAACTGGTGCACTCCGTGGCCGAGTCCCACGCGGGCCAGGGCATCGTCGACTACGCGATGATCTTCTTCGCCATCTGGTGGGCGTGAACCAACAGAACAACAGGTTACCGCAGGGCAGTTGACCAGCGCGGATGAACGCAGGAAGCCCCGCCCATGCGCCACGAGGGAACGACGCACGGACGGGGCCGCTTGGGGGCCGCCTAGGCGGTCAAGCCAGGGTCGAAGTAGCCCGGCGTACGGAACAAGCCCGCGAAGGTTCCCGGGCCGTGCCGTTCGTCCAGCCACGTTCCCAGCGTCGTCACGTCGCCGCTGACGATGGCCGCGAGTAGGCGCGTGTGGCACTCGTCCTCTTCCCCAGGGGCGAACTCCCCAAGGAAATGGGAGTACCGCCGATTAACGCCCCTCTCGTAGCCGCTGACAGCCGCCGCGTATCGCGTCTGTTCTTCGCTCTCCGGTACCTCCACCACGCGCCCGGTGTCCTCTTCGGTCAACGTTCCCGTCACGTCCCGGAACGCGAGAGCCCCGAGCGCGTCCGTGGGTGCCTTGATGCCGAACCGCTCGGCCGTCTGCCGGGTGATGGAACGCGCCTCCCTGTCGCACGCGCCTTCCATGACTATTCCGAGATTCCGCGTGTGCGGGGTTCCTCGCTGATCGGTAGCCGAGTAGGACTGCCCCGTTGCGCGCCGGTAGTTGATGCCGTACTGAGTCCGTACTAGCACCCCTGCCACTTCCACGTATCGCCGACGCGAGCCGTAGTGAAGGCAGTCATGCGAATACGCCCGCAGCAGATCGAGCAGGGCCAGGGCGGGACGCTCGGGATTTCGCCGTTCCATCGGCCCGTACATGGTGATGATGGCCACCATTTGAAGGTGCCGGTATCCCTGGTCCGAGTGATGGAATCCACCGAACGCACCAGCGCGTGAGGACTCATGACCAACCAACACGCGGTCATGGGGAAGCATCGCAGCCAGCCCATAACCGGCGTACCGGCGCTTCGCGTTCTCGACGCCCGCATGAAATAGCGTGGTGTCGATTCCCTCGGCCGCCCACCGGCTGAGCATTTCCGACAGGGGCCGGAAGACATGGGCCGGGTGCTTGCCCGTGAGCGACGATGTGTCGGCACGCGTGGCCGCCAGTGCTGCCATTGCCTTAGCGTCACTGACGGATTCATTCGGGGCGAGTTCCGTTAAGTCGGCGCACCCGCCTTGATGAGCTGAATGTGACTCTCTTGCATCCCCTCCGGGAGCGCGTCCGGGCTGAACCATTTCGCCTCCAGAATCTCGAAGCTGTCGAGCTTGAGAGATCCACCCACGCAGAGAGCTTCGTAGGCAATCTCTACGCGGAGCTTGTAGCCGCTGGTCACCTGAACCAGCCGCCCCGGAACGACGTCAAGTCCGGTTTCTTCCCGAACCTCTCGAACAATGGTTTTCGGGAATTCCTCGCTTTTGATCGCGTATCCGGTGGGAAGTCCCCACGGTCGATCAGCGGGCCACATGCGATGCTTTAGAAGCAGAACCTCTCCCGCCTCGTTCCGCACCACGCCCGTCACGCCGATCATGAATTTGGCGTGAGCGAACCACAGGACGCGCCATTGCAGAGGGCCGCGAATGAGTTTCCACACTCGGGCAATGATTCGCTTCATACGCACCCTTTCGATAGGGCAAGCGTTGACGCTTGCTATGCCGGTTCAACCTATGGCGTGAGGTGCGAGTCACGCCCGCACTTCGGTGATGAGGGTTGAAACCCGCCTCCCTCGGGTGCCTCTGCAATCAGCACGGGGGGAGCTGTGCGGCACCATGAGGGAGGCGGGAGTCAGAGGCGGCCTGTAGCGGCCAGCGTGAGAATCGCCGTACTCGACGCGGCGACCGTGAAGACGAACACGGCCCAGCCGAACCGGCGTACGCACTTCACGCGCTGTCCGCGAGGGGCACGCAGTTGGGGCAGTCGTCGGGGTGGAACTGCGACGGGGGATGAGTCGGGCCCGGCAGGTGCACTACCCCAGAGGCCACGTCCAGCGCACCGCCGCACTGATCCCACCAACCGGCTGGAGAGTCCGCATACGGGCTTCCGGGGCTGTCTATGAGGCTGACTAGCTCCGGGGGCGGGAGAGGCCGCGTACGGCGCTGCTGTGGCTTCACGGGGGCAGTCACGCGTGCACGTCCCCGAGGTGTCGCCGCATCCGCACGTTGCAGTCACTGACGCCGCTTGCGTCGCCGTTCGCCTTGGCCCGGTCTCGGTCCTGTGCGATCAGGTCGCAACCGGCGCACCCTGCAACGGGCTTGGGGTCGGGCTCCATCCCGGCCGGGAGGTCTAGGGGCTTCTCCGGGGTCGTCCGCGTCTTGGTCGACATGGTCACCGTTCCGCTCGGTCCGTCTCGTCCGCTGCGTGTGATCCCTCAGAGAAACGCCACTGCGGGCCATGCACCACAGCAGAAAGGCCGCACTCCTGCCGCACCCTGGCCGCACTGGATACGCTGACCAGGGCAGACGGGCATTCCCCGAGAGGAGACCGGCCACAATGACCAGCAGGCGGCGGAGGTTGGCGGAGCGCCGGAAAACGTGCGGGTACAACCAAGAGGAATTCGCGGAAGCGGTCGGCGTCGATCGTTCAACAGTTCAGCGCTGGGAAGGCGGAAAGACCGATCCCCAACCCTGGCAACGACCGAGGATCGCAAAGGCGCTGGCCGTCACGTCGGCCGAACTCGACGCGCTGCTAGTCCCGGACGCGTACGCCCCGCCGCAGTCGCGCACCGCTTGGCTTTCTGACATGCCGTCAGATAGTGATGACGAATTTGATGCGCTCGAATTGGCGCGGCGCGTATCCGCTAGCGACGTAGGCAAGGAAACACTGAGCCGACTAGAACACGCATTCGATGAACTGGCAATGAAATACCCGATGTCGCCGCCACAAGACTTGCTCGAAAGAGTAAGAAAGCATTCCGCTTACGTCTCACATCTCATGGATGCACGCATGACCCTCGCGGAGCAACGCCGCCTTTACGTGGTCGGCGGATGGTTCCAACTCTTGGGGGCCACGCTGCATATCGACCTGAAACAGGAACACGCAGCGACAGCCCGTTTGCAGACAGCGGCCACCCTCGCACAGCACGCAGACCACCGAGAAATTGAGGCGTGGTGTTACGAGACTGATGCTTGGCGAGTGCTAACGGATGGCGAGTATGCCCGTGCACTAGAACTCTCCCAGGTCGCACAACAATTGGCACCGGCCGGTACCTCGGCTGCAATCCAAGCAACAGCGCAAGAGGGGCGGGCGAGAGCCCGACTCGGGGAAGGGGCGGATACGTACGCGGCAATAGATCGAGTTCAGCGCATGGCGTCCGCAATGGTCCCACGCATGGGTACCGAGCATCACTACCAATACGACCCCGGTAAGGCATTGGCCTACACAGCAACAACGCTGGCATGGGTCGGAGATCCCGCAGCAGAGGACTATGCGCGACAGGTAATCGCGCGACTCGCCCCCGCTGACGATGTGGAGAAATGGCCGCGACGGGTGGCGTCCGCGAACATTGATTTGGCCCTGGCATTGCTCGGCGGTGACCGCCTAGATGAGGCGTGCAACGCGGCCCAGCGAGCCATACTCTCCGGTCGCATCGTTCCGTCAAATCACTGGCGTGCGCTGGAAGTCGTTAAGGCTGTTGAGCGGCGACAGCTCCCGGAAGCGCCAGACCTGCGAGAGGCGTACCAGGGATTGAAAGCACTTCCGAGCGGGAGCTAGAGGCCATGCCTTAGCCGGATCGCCTACGATTCAAAGGCAGCTAAAATCCTTGGGGGAACTGGCCGAGACAAGCCCCAATC
The DNA here is from genome assembly GCF_044757425.1 of Streptomyces sp. NPDC091281. Classification (NCBI taxonomy): domain Bacteria; kingdom Bacillati; phylum Actinomycetota; class Actinomycetes; order Kitasatosporales; family Streptomycetaceae; genus Streptomyces; species Streptomyces sp. NPDC091281. The sequence continues at coordinate 279,845 of NZ_JBIVUY010000004.1, forward strand.
CCCCAGCCGGCCAGAATGCCCACCTTTCTTTCGAAGGCGCACTAAAAACACAGAAAGCCCCGCACCGGCCACCGATAAGGCAGCGGGTGCGGGGCAAGCACCTAGGAACGTTCCTAGGTGGAAGGCAGCCGACGCTTGCGCCGTGCTTCCTGGTATTCGCGTACGAGGTAGGCGGGTATCCCGGCATAGCGGATGTTGTCGAAAGCCTGCATTCGGGACCTGCGCCTGCGGTCCTCTATCGCTTCCCGTTCTCGATACTTGCGCCGTGCCGCTGCCATTTGCTCAGCCCATCCGGCCGCCTCGGCGCGAAATTCATCGTCAATCATCGGTCAATTCCTCTCAATGCAGCAGTGTAGGGCCGGGCATTTCGCCCCGCAGAAACGCTCTGATTAGCCATCACAGGTTTTTCCCTCCCTGCCGCGCCGCATTTGGGTGGGAGGGGAGGCACCCCCCACCCCCAGGGGTCAGAACGGCGGCACATCATCGAACCGACCACGCTGCACACGCTGTTCCGCCTCGCGCTGCGAACGACGCTCAGCGAGGAATCCGCCCGGCTCGCGAATAGGTCGCTCCTTGGCATCACATGCCTTGCACAATGGCCGAAGGTGCGTCACGGCATCAGGGTTGGCCTCACCCCTCGCTATCAAGTCACGTCGACTGATCGGCCAATGGTCAGCTACCTGCGCCCGTTGTCCGCAGAGAACGCACCAAGGATTGCGGTAGATAAACCTTGGCTGCACGCGCTCACGCCAGTCACGGCCGTACGAACTACCGCCCCGATTCCCTCGCTGTGCTGCTCGCTGCTTTGAATGCTCAGCGCACGCGCCGTCTCTACCGCGCACCAACTCGGGGCACCCAGGCTGAGAACATGGACGGGGTGGCTTACTCGGCATGGGGGCTCACACTCCAAAGGGCGGGCAGGTAATCGCGCTGAACAATTCCTCATCCGTGAGTCCCTGCATTTCCTCTACGGCGTCCATCTCTTGCTGTATGTCGTCCAGTTCGTACAGGTCATCCAAGGCGGCGAGGATCACGTCATGGATTGCCTGAACGAGTTGTGCGGCTCTTTCGGAATCAGCGTTTCCCTCAACGAGCATGGCCCGGATTTCGTCGGCATAGCCGTGCGCATAACCCAAGGATTGGGTCAGAGACTCAGCGTGCGAGGGGGCACTTTCGTCAGCCAGCATGGGGCAACTCCTTCGCTCGGGCACACGCGGCAGGGAACCGGCTACAGGGGAAAACCGCAGGTCAGAAAACCAATGGATTCCGGCCGGCGTGGGGTGTGATCTTGCAACAGCGAACGGGCCGTGCCACGGGGCAAATGGCACGGCCACAGCGCTACACGGGCGGGATAGCCGGTGGATTAATCGGGTTACCCGCAGCGTCCCGAGGGGTCACATCGAATGCCACTCGCTCACCGTGTCGGGCCCCGCCGTACACGCGCACATACTCAACACCCCGCCGCATAACGGAACCGGTATAACCAGCGGGCACCGAATCGGCCCATGCCGGGGAACCATCGGGCAGGCGGGGGAAGTGCGGGTAATCGCCATTCGGGCCAGGGTCTAGAGAATCCTGGGGCATTACGGCACCCACTTAGGGATAGGCAACAGCGGAGGGCGACCATGGTCTAGGCAATGGGCCGCCGAAGACTCGATGTAATACAGCTCGCCGGTCAGCGCTCGGGCATAACGAATCGGGTTGCTGTTCTCGTCGGTCGGCTGCACAGGATTGCCGAATGCGTCGCGCGGCCAGTTCGGGTAAACACCCGCCGAACCAGGGTCAAGCAGGTTGTCAGCAGTGGTCGTCATTACACGCCACCGCCCACGAGCCACTTAGAGTCAAGCTCATCCGCCAAGTCGGCAGCGTGAAGACTGGCAGCGCGGGAAATCGCCTCTTCCAGCCGATCCGCAATCATCATGTCGCGGTCGCTTAGATGGCTGGCAAAGCCTCCCATCGGGTGCTCACCATGCAACCGGAAATACGCGCTCCGTGCGTGCTCTCGAACGGCATTCCGCTTAGCGCGCTCCACCCAGAAAACGGCCACAGCCGCGATCGGGTCGGTTCCCTCGTACACAGCGTCACTCGCGGACTTATTGCCCGACTCCTGTAGGTCAGCGTCGAGCCGTTCCCACTGCGCCAGAAACTCAGCATCTAGATCACGCTGCTTTGCCTCGCGCTCAGCAGCGATCTGCTCGGCCTTATCAGCGTCGGCCGCCTCCAGGGCCGCTAGCTCCTGCGCCGCCTTTTCAGCGACAGCACGGGCCTTCTGTAGCTTCGCGTCAGTCATCAGGCGTTGCCTCCGAGGTTCTTGTAAGCGGCTGCAATTCGATCCCCACCCGTCGAGTCAGCAGGGCCGGAAACGTCGCGGCCGGAAGCGGCAGCAGCCTTCTTGCCGTCCTGGTAGTAACCCAGCGCCATACGCGACTCAGGGCTAAGAGATCCGCCACTAGACGCAAGTGCGGCGGCATTCTCCATTGCAGTGCTGTAGTTCCAGGACTCGGCACGAGCGCGCAGAATGCTTGCAATGGCCGCGTCGGTCATCCCAGAATCAATGTGATCGCGGTTGGTCATAAATCCTCCTTGATAGCGAGACCAGCGAAATAGCCTCGCCGGTCAGTTTGGAAGTACGGGTATCCAGCACCGGCAACGAGCCGCACGAGCGATCCCATAGGCACCGGGCCGACACCGTTTTGCCCTGCCCACCGATTCACGGCGACAGATAGAGCGCGCTCCTCGACATAGCGGCCGTCCTGAGTGGCCGCACGCAAAGCATTGAAAACGACAGCGCGATATGCGGCATCGACGTCCATTGCGGAACCTCCAGGTACGAAAAAAGCCCCCTCGCCCGGTCTCCTTTACAGACCAAGCGAGGGGGCTAACCAGCGAGCGTCACGCCGTCCATGCGTGCGTGAATACAACTCGCCGAAGATTAGGGGAATGCGGGTAAAGGCCGCATGTGACAGCACCTAGGAACGTTCCTAGGTGGTGGTAACCGGTCAGGGGGCATGTGGCGATCCCGCCTGACCAGTCATCACCGGGTGACAGGTATCCGGCTGTCCGAACTCCAGAGAGTGAGCTGGTTTAGCGCGAGGATCGGAAAAGCCACGAAAGGCGAACTGCGCAGGCCAAGCGTTACGAATTCGATACCCGAGCCGGCTCGGACCCTCAGCGCCTTTCTAAGCGCCTCACGGGAACGCCTTGACGTAGAACTACAGCGGGCCGGTAAACGCCGCTCAGGGAGCCGCACAGGGCCTTTAACTAGGCCGCACGCCTCCGCTGTCGATAAGCCTTTTGCTTGTGAGCGTTCGAGCAGTAGCGGCGCGCGCGGCCGGACCCATCCCAACCGGCGCTGTTCTCGCACTCGTCCAGTTCGCAGACAGCTTCCCAGCGGGACTCTTCCGCCTCCGCCCTTGCCCGCTCGGCGCACTCCTCGGAACAGAATCGCTGACGGCTGTTCTTGGGGTCGTACGCGTCTCCACAGCGCTCGCAGTCACGACCCAATAGCTTCGCCTCGCATTCAGCGGCCGTCAGCTTGCGTGCGCGCTTCCGAGCCTGCCTACAGGCATTCGAACAGACGACTTCCTGTCGGCCGGTTAGGGCGGTGTCGCAGACCTCGCAGCGAGGATCGCCGAAAATCAAGGGCAGGTCGCTCCTTCCAAGGGGGTGTTACGTTGCGGCATGTAGTTGTACCTAGTTCCCGTATTACTAGTAGGACTCCTATAGGTATATCTAGAATGTAGTTCACTTCTACACAAACTACATTTCTAGAGTTTCTGAATTAGCTCCCCCACGCTCCTCGCTGCTCCCGCTGCTTCCTGGCTCGGTACTTCGCCCGGTCCCGACAGCGAGTCGAGCAATACAGCGCAGGGCGGCCTATTCCCTTGTCAGGCACGGGGTTAGAGCAATCCGGCCCGGCGCAGCCACCAGCGGGGAACAGCACGGACTCAACGAGATTTAGAGCCTCGCGTATCTGCGCGTGGACCGCTTCCGCTGTCGGGTGGTCCGTTCCGATCGCTTTCCATGCTGTAGCTTCGGCGCGCCGGAGGACTCCCCGTATTTCCTCGTAACCCGGATTCGACATGTTTTCGTTTCCTCTTTAATCCCCGCAAGGGGTTCGACTCCTCCTCGAAACTCCCCGTAACGACCGGGGCAGTTCCCTGATATTCCTTAAAGTCACCCAAAGAGAACCCCCGCCATCGCTGACGGGGGTGTCTTCTAGGCCGCTTCCGCGATAAGCAGCGCGAGGCGGGCCGCCTGTAGGTCCGGGGAGTTACCCAGGTTCTTTCGGAACGCGCGCACGAGTCGGCCGCGCTTGGTGCCTCTCTCGCTGGCCCATGCGTTCATGCGCACGCTCAGCGTTTCGAGATCAAGCGTGTTCGTAAGGGGCACGGCGCAACCTCTCTGTCGTCTCTCCTGTTGCGTGGCTTCCAGAGAGGGAGTTGGTTAAGCAGGAGTTTTCTGACGCACCGTCAGATACGCCTAGGCCGTGGGGACTGGAAGCTCTGTACGCCCGGCTGCGGGCACGAGAAAGCCCCGGCGGGAAAATCCCTCACCGGGGCTCTCAGCAGCTCTCAGGGCGTCTTACGCGGCCTCTGCTGCCTTACTGCGCTGGCGGGTCCGCTCCACGAGATCCATTGCCTTGTCGATGGCGGCCAGCGCTGCCGGGTCCTTCTCGTCCCGCCACTCGACCACCAGCCGGTCAAGGATCGGCGTCCGGTCGCCCTTGTACTTGGCCGGGGTGATCGTGACCGACTTGACGGCCGCTTTCAGGAGAGCGCGCCGCCCCTCGATTCCCTCGCTGTCCCAAATCGCCGTCAGCGCCTCGGGGTCCATGAGCGGGGAGAGGTCCGCTTCCTTGGTCAGTTCGGCCAACTCCGCCTTAAGTTCGGAGATTTGGGCGGCGACCATTTCGCGCAGACTCTCGAACTGTTCTTCGGTCATCTTCTGGAGTACGAAGAACTCCTTTTGCAGCTTCATTTCCCGGCCGACGGCACTTTCCAGGACAGCGGACACCTGACGCTTACGCGCTTCCTTGGCCGGGTCCTGGTAGTTGAGCCAGCGCCGAGCGATGTTCTGAATGGTGTCCGAGTCGGGCGACAGGCTGAGAATGTGCCTAGTCCAGAGTTCCGCCATTGCGGTGTCCACCCGCTCCCTCTGAGTGGCCGCACCCTGGCAAACGGACTTCCCCAGCATGGCCCGATTCCGGCAGTTGTAGTTCCGCCCGCCGTTTCCGAGGGGGCCGCCGCAGTGAGGGCACTTAAACAGTCCGCTCATGATGGTGACCGGCTGACGGACACCCCGCCGCTTGTCCCCGATCGCAGAACCAGACGCAGCGCGGGACCGACCGGAGATCAACGCGTTGATCTTCACGAACTCGTCGTAGGTGACGACCCCCTGACCACAGGAGATCGGATTGCCCTTGGCGTCCCTCAACGGCTCGATGCTGCGGAAATACTTGTCGATTGGGTTCCCGTTGTCGTCCGTCGCGCGTTCACGGTTCGGAATGAGACCGGCCCAACTGACGGACTTGGCAAGGTGGATGATCGTCTGAGCCCGCCACATAGCACCCTTACGTGTCCGCTTCCCTTCCTTGTTTAGCATGTCCGCGATCTTTGCGGGCACCATGGCAGCGAGCAGGCATTCAGCGATCCGGCGCGCTGTCGGGTATTCGCTGGCAAGGTGACGCAGCTTCCCCGTTCCCTTGGGGCATTCGAGACCGTACGGGGTGACTCCTCCCGGCCAACGTCCCTCGGCCTTATGTGCATCGATACCGAGCTTGGTGAACTCGGCAATGTCCTTTGCCTGATCCCGTGCTTGCTCCGAGAGAAATCCCAGAACGGTTCGGGAGTACCGCGAATCCAGGTGCTCGGCCACAAGGTAGATGCGCGCCTGTTGTTCCTCGAACGTGTCCAGCAACAGCCCAACCTGCCCCATACCCCGGCGGGAAAGTCGGGAGGTCTTGAACACGTACAGCGTCTTTGAGAGGCCGTCCACGATCGCCGCCGTGGACTTCTCGAATTCCTCTCGCCGGACGTACGCCTTGCTGGCCGACTTCTGTTCAAACCACACGTGCCGGACCCTGATTTTGTCGCGGTCGGCCTGCGCGCACATCTGCCGGACCATGCTTTTCAGCACTGAGAGCGTGTCCTTTTTCTTGGACCGCCGGACGTACATCTCTGCCAGCGTCGCCGGGTCACCCGTGTAGACATCCCAGAGTCCGAGTTCCTTGAGTTCGTCGTCCTCGAATCCGAGAGCCTTGAGGGCGTGGTAGTCGTCCCGTTCCATCTGTCATCCGTTCGCCGAAGTCGTACCGCCCTCGGCTTGGGGTCCTGCCTCACTGCCCGCCGTGGGTCCTACGGACCGCAGAGGGAGTGGGTTAATAACCCCAGGTCAGAGCGGTGTTGCTCCGTTGGCTCACGGGTGGGCGTGGATGAACTTCACCTGGTTCGCCTCGGCGTACGACAACGACGACGTGCTGTACCGGGTGGTGACCCTGGTGCAGATCGCGGGCGTCCTGGTGCTGGCCGCGGGGGTGTCCCGGGCGGTGGAGGAGCACGAGTTCCTCGCCGTCTGGCTCGGCTACCTGATCATGCGGCTGGCCCTGACCACCCAGTGGCTACGGGTCGCGCGCTCCACCTCGGGCGCGGAGCGGACGACGGCGCTGCGGTACGCGGGCGGGGTGGCGCTGTGCCAGGTCGGCTGGCTGGGGCTGCTGATCCTGCCCGAGGGCGGCCGGGGGTGGCTGTTCCTGGTGATGGCCCTGCTGGAGATGTGTGTGCCGCTGTACGCGGAGAAGGGGCACATGACGGCCTGGCACCCGCACCACATCGCGGAGCGGTACGGCCTGTTCACGATCATCGTGCTCGGCGAGACGATCGCCGCGGCGACGGTCGCCGTGAAGTCCGGTGTCGACGAGAGCGACGAACTGGGCACCCTGCTGCCGATCGCGGCGGGCGGCCTGCTGATCGTCTTCGCCGCCTGGTGGATCTACTTCGTGGTCCCCGTCCACGGCCGGCTGCGCTCCAACCGGGAGGCGTTCCGCTGGGGATACGGCCACTACCTGGTGTTCGCCTCCGCCGCCGCGATCGGCGCGGGGATGGAGGTGGCGGTCGAGCAGGCCATCGGGGAGGCGCACCTGTCGACGCTGTCGGCGTCGGCGGCGGTGACCCTGCCGACGGCGCTGTACCTGCTCACCGTGTGGCTGCTGCACGCCCGGCACTTCAAGATGGGCATCGCGCAGCAGGCGGTCCTGCCCGCCACGGCGCTGCTGGTGATCTGCTGCACGTTCCTCGGGCACTGGGCGGTCCTCGTGGCCGGGGTGGTGTGCGCGCTGGCGGTGGCCGTCGGGACCGTGCTGACGGCGCGGACGGCGGGACGGGCGACCAGGACCGGAGGACCCGCCACGACCGGCTCGGCCTGACCACGCGCCCCCGGGCGCCGGGGCGGGTGAGACTGGCGGGCATGACAGTTGACGCTCTGACGGATGACGCCCTGACCGATGTCGCCGGGCTGCGGGTGGGGCACGCCTCCCGCACCGGGGACGGCTGGCTCACGGGGACGACGGTCGTCCTCGCGCCCGAGGGCGGCGCGGTGGCCGCCGTGGACGTGCGCGGCGGCGGACCCGGCACGAAGGAGACCGACGCCCTGGACCCGCGCAACGTGGTGCAGCGGGTGGAGGCGGTCGTACTGACCGGCGGCAGCGCGTACGGGCTGGACGCGGCGTCGGGGGTGATGGCCTGGCTGGAGGAGCGGGGGCGCGGGGTGCCCGTCGGGAGCGATCCGGCGCACGTCGTGCCGGTGGTGCCCGCCGCGTGCGTCTTCGACCTGGGGCGCGGCGGTGACTTCCGGGCCCGCCCCGGCGCCGCCCTCGGCCGGGCCGCCGTGGAGGCCGCCGCGGCGAGCGCGCCTGGCGCCCCGGTGGCGCAGGGGTGCGTGGGCGCCGGGACGGGCGCGGCCGTCGGCGCAATCAAGGGCGGGGTCGGTACGGCCGCCGTCGCGCTCCCGTCGGGCGTCACGGTGGCCGCGCTGGTGGTGGCCAACGCGGCCGGTTCGGTCACGGACCCCGCCACGGGCGTGCTGTACGGCGAGTTGTTCCAGGGGCGGGTGGAGTATCCGGCGCCGGAGATCCACGAGGCCGCGTCGCGGCGGCTCGCGGAGAGCGCGGCGGCCGCCGCTCCCCCGCCGCTGAACACGACACTCGCGGTGGTCGCCACCGACGCCGACCTGACGAAGGCGCAGGCGCAGAAGCTGGCGGGCACCGCGCACGACGGCATCGCGCGCGCCGTACGGCCGGTGCACCTGCTCCACGACGGGGACACCGTCTTCGCCCTGGCGACCGGCACCCGCCCGCTCGACCCCGGCGCCGCGGACCGCCCCGGCGGGGCCCCGCACCCCCTCGCGCTCAACGACGTCCTGGCCGCGGGCGCGGACGTGGTGACGCGGGCGATCGTCAGAGCGGTACGCGCCGCGGAGACCGTGGAGACACCGGGCGGGACGTGGCCGTCGTACGAGGACCTGTACGGCGGAGACAGATAGCCGCCCGCGCCCATCCCTTCACTCACCACCCCGCCGACCTTCACAACAGCGCGCTCAGCCCTGCCCTTTCGGTGCGCGGGCCCGACAAATGACCTGGTTCGGTGGGCGATTGTCCCGGTTCTGTCACGCGGGGGACTCAGCGGGGAACGGAAGGAACCCCACCGCCCGCGGCGCTCCTCTTCACCCGCGTACCGGAGCAGATGACGCACCTCACATGAAGATGGAGCATCCCGTGGCAAAGCCGAACATTGCAGCGCGGCGCGCACTGGGGGCCTGTGCCGCCCTCGTGGTCGGTGCCCTGACCCTGACGGCCTGCGGCGGCGACGCCAGCGCCAAGGACAACAACGGCAAGGGCGGCAAGGGCCGCGGCGACTCCGCCAAGACGTCCACCGCGACGATCGCCATCTCGGCGGAGGACGGCTCGACGAACGCCTCGATCAACACGACCGGCGTGAAGGTGAGCGACGGCCGGCTGACCACGGTGACGATGACGGTGGCCGAGTCGGGTACGGCCGTCGAGGGCACCCTCTCGGCGGACGGGCGGAGCTGGAAGCCGAAGGAGCAGCTGGAGCGCGGCACCAAGTACCGCATATCCGCGACCGCCAAGGACAAGGACGGCAAGACCTCGGCCGCCAACTCGATCTTCACGACGCTCTCGAAGTCGGACAGCTTCATCGGCACGTACACGCCGGACAACGGCACGACGGTCGGTGTCGGGATGCCGGTGTCGTTCACCTTCGACAAGGCCATCACCGACCGGAAGGCCGTGCAGACGCACATCACCGTCTCCTCCAGCAGCGGGCAGGAGGTCGTCGGGCACTGGTTCAACGAGAAGCGGCTGGACTTCCGCCCCGAGGAGTACTGGAAGGCGGGCTCCAAGGTCACCATGAAGATCGACCTGGACGGCGTGAAGGGCGCGAACGGCATCTACGGCGTGCAGAAGAAGACGGTCACCTTCACCGTGGGCCGGTCGCAGGTCTCCACGGTCGACGTGAACACCCAGACCATGACGGTGGTGCGGGACGGGCAGACGCTGAAGTCGGTGCCGATCTCGTCGGGCAGCCCCGAACACACCACGTACAACGGGCAGATGGTGATCTCGGAGAAGTTCAAGCAGACGCGGATGAACAGCCGGACGGTCGGCCTGGGCGGGGAGTACGACATCTCGGACGTGCCGCACGCGATGCGTCTGACGACGTCCGGGACGTTCATCCACGGCAACTACTGGTACAACAAGGGCAACCCGCCGTTCGGCCGGACCGGGACCAGCCACGGCTGTGTCGGACTCCAGGACGTGAAGGGCGCGCAGGGCGACACCCCCTCGAAGTGGTTCTACGACAACTCCCTCATCGGTGACGTGGTCGTCGTGAAGAACTCCCCCGACAAGACGGTCACCCCGGAGAACGGCCTCAACGGCTGGAACATGGCGTGGGCCGACTGGACCGCGGGCAGCGCGACCTGAGACCGCCCCGGCCACATCAGAGAACCCTCAGCCGTATTCGGCGGAACAAGCCTCTGACCGGCCGTTTCTGACAGATGATCGGGCCGCGCGGGAACTTCTCGCGCGGCCCCCGCGTTTTCCCGACGTACGTTTTCTCGGTTCGCGGACATGATGTCCGGCCGAGGGGCTACGGTATGCACCCACTAGGTGACATGCAGCAACGCCGGGAGAGACCTTGAGCGTTCCGTACGACACGGCAGCGCAGGAATCAGCAGAGTCGCCCGAGACTCCGGAGGAGCATCTCGCGCGGCTTCTCGGTCGCGCCCTCAACTCGTTCGAACTGCCCGACGAGTGCCTGCGCCGACTGGACTGCGCGCTGGCGCACGACAGCTCGCTGCACTCCGCGCACCACAGCGCGGGCATCCACCGCGAGACGTACCGGCACACCTGGCTGCTGGCCGACGGCTCGGCCCTCACCCTCTGGGAGCTGGTGCACAACCCCACCCCGGTCAGCGCCGCGCAGCACGAGGTGTACGTCGACGAGGAGGAGCTGCGGGCCGCCACCGCCCGGCTGCCGCTCCCGCCGGACGCCCCCGACTTCGAACTGCCGGTGACCGTGCAGCTGTCCCCGATCCCGGCGCCCCGCCACGAGTACCTGCCGGACGACTCCGCGGACCACGCGCGCCGCCTGCTGCGCCGCGCGGAGAACCCCGACCGGCCGGGCCCGGACATCGCGGCGCTGCTGTCGACGGCGTTCGCCCACCAGATCACCCAGGCCTTCGGCCGCCCCTGCCGCGCGGGCCGGATCGGCCTCGGCTACGCGCTCTACGAGCACGCGTTCCTGCTGCGCGACGGCCGGGAGCTGTCGCTCTGGGAGATCGAGCACACCGCCACGCCCGACGGGCGGCACATGTGCGAGGTGTATCCCTCGGAGACCGCGGCCCGCGAGGCCATGGAACAGCGGGCGGCCCGCGTCTCCTGAGACGGGCAGGCCAGGCTTTCCGGTCAGCGCGGGTCTCCGGTCAGCGCCGGCCTCCGGCAGCGCGGGGCGCTCCGCTCAGGGGCGGCCGCCGAGCCGTCGTACGAGGCGCTCGAAGGCGGCGCGTTCCGCCGGGGTCAGCGCGACGGCCTCCCGGTGCGGGCCCGCACCGCGTTGACGTGGGACGACGGGCAGGGCGGGAGTCACCACCGCCGCCCGCTTCCCGGAGCGGGTTCCCGGACGGCCACGCCGGGCGGCGCGCCGCAGACCGGTCAGCCAGGCCGCGCACACCACGGCGAACGCGGCCACGCCCGCCAGTTGGTGGGTCGAGAGGTGCTCAGGCATGGGGTCAGTAGACACCACGAAACAGGCCTTGACGCCTTGATCGTGACCTATATCGCAGAAGGTGCCAGTCGGATCGAAACGCCCACGGCGAGGGGCGGGGAAACGGCGCGGCGCCCCCCGAAGGGAGCGCCTGGCCGGTCACACGGGGTGGCGGTCGGCCCGCCCGTTCGCCTTCAGCCCACCAGCTCGGGCTTCGAGGGCTTCGAGCCCTCGGCCGTCGAGCGCTGGCCGCTCCCCGCCCCGTCGCCCACGGCGCCGTCCGTTCCGGCCGCACCGTCCGCTCCGGCCGCACCGTCCGCTCCGGCGGCCTCCGCCTGGTCGTCCTCCCCGGTGAGGGCGGCGGCCTCCAGGTGCTGCGCGGGACGCTTCGGCAGGGCGAACATCAGCAGGAAGATCACGCCCATCACGGCGGCCACCCAGCCCAGCGCGTACTGGAAGGCGGCGACGAACTCCGGGCCCACCTCGGCCGGGGCGAGCCGCTCCGCGATCCGGCCGAAGAAGACGACGGAGACCAGGCCCAGCCCGAGCGCGGTGCCCATCTGCTGCACGGTGTTGATCAGCCCGGACGCCGAACCGGCGTGCTCCCGCGGCACCCCCGACAGCACCGCGTCGGTCAGCGGCGCCACGATCAGACCCATGCCGACGCCCATCACGACCAGCGGCAGGGTCATCTGCCAGGGCGCGATCCCGAGGCCGTAGCGGTCGGAGACGAAGAGGTAGAGCAGGACGCCCGCGCCCATGGTCAGCGCGCCCGCCTGGAGCACCTTGCGGCCGAAGCGCGGCACGAGCTTCTGCACCGACAGCCCGGCGGCCGTGGAGACCGCGAGGGAGAACGGCACCCCGGTGAGACCGGCGCGCAGCTCGCTCCAGCCGAGGCCGATCTGGAGGTACAGCGTCCAGACCAGGAAGAAGATGCCGAGCCCGATGCCGAAGACGGTCTGCACGGCGATGCCCGCGGCGAAGGACTTCACCCGGAAGAGGGAGAGTTCGATGAGCGGCGAGCCGTCCCGCGCGCTCTTGCGCTTCTCGTACGCCACGAGCGCCCCGAAGACGACGAACGCGCCCGCCATCGACAGGTACCCCCACAGCGGCCAGCCCAGCTCGCGGCCACGGGTGAGCGGGTGGAGCAGCATCAGCAGCCCGAGCGTCACCAGCGCGACGCCGACCAGGTCCAGCTTGAGCGCCTTCGGCGCGCGGGACTCGGTGATGAAGCGGCTGCCGAGGACCAGCGCGGCGATGCCGACCGGCAGGTTGATGAGGAAGATGGGCCGCCACTCCAGGCCGAACAGGTTCCACTCCGTCAGCAGCGCGCCGAGCAGCGGACCGGAGACCGCGCCGAGGCCGACGACCGCGCCGAACAGGCCGAACACCTTGCCGCGCTCGTGCGCCGGGAAGGTGGCGTGCACGATCGACAGCACCTGCGGGACCATCAGCGCGGCCATGCCGCCCTGGAGGATGCGGGAGGCGACGAGCATCTCCGGGTTGGCGGCGAAGCCGCACAGGGCGGAGGCGAGCGTGAAGCCGCCGACGCCGAGCAGGAAGACCCGCTTGCGGCCGTGGATGTCGCCGAGCCGCCCGCCGGTGATCAGACCGGCGGCGAAGGCCAGCGCGTACCCGGCGGTGATCCACTGGATCTGGCCGGCGGTGGCGCCCTCGTCGCGCTGGATGGTCGGGATGGCGATGTTTACGATCGTGACGTCGACGAGGTCCATGAAGGCCGCGGTCATGACGATCGCCAGCGCGAACCAGCGACGGCGGTCACCGGCAGGGTGCTCACCGGCCGGGCGCTCACCGGCGGGACGGACGGGGGACTGCGCCGGTGGCGGTGTCTCGGTGGAGGTCATGTAGGCAACACTAGGCAGGCAGTAGGTCAGATCATGTCCTAGTGGTACGGCATCCTCGGTTCCATGACGACGGACACCCCGGCCAGGCTGCTCCAGCTCCTCTCCCTCCTCCAGACGCCCCGCGAGTGGCCCGGCGGCGAACTCGCCGACCGGCTGCGCGTCTCGCGGCGCACGGTACGGCGCGACATCGACCGGCTGCGCGAACTCGGCTACCCGGTGCAGGCCACGAAGGGCTCGGACGGCGGGTACCGGCTGGCGGCGGGCAAGGCCATGCCGCCGCTGGTCCTCGACGACGAGGAGGCGGTGGCGATCGCGGTCGGCCTGCGCGCGGGCGCCGGGCACGCGCTGGAGGGCGTGGACGAGGCATCCGTACGGGCGCTGGCGAAGCTGGAGCAGGTGCTGCCGACGCGGCTGCGGCACCGGGTCGCCACCCTCCAGGCCGCGACCACCCCGCTGACCAGCGGAGACGGTGCGAGCATCGCGCCCGAGACGCTCACCGCGATGGCCTCCGCGGTGGCCGGGCGGGAGCGCCTGCGGTTCGCGTACCGGGCGAAGGACGGCGCCGACTCGCGCCGCCTGGTCGAGCCCTACCGGCTCGTGTCGACCGGCCGCCGGTGGTATCTCGTCGCCTACGACCTCGGCCGCGACGACTGGCGGACCTTCCGTGTCGACCGGGTCGCCGACCCGTTCGCCACGGGCGCCCGCTTCGCCCCGCGGGAGATCCCGGAGGGCGACGCGGCGGAGTACCTGCGCCAGTCGATCCACCGCCACCAGGAGACGTACGCCGTCGAGGTCACCTTCGACGCCCCCGCGGAGCAGGTCGCCGTGCGGCTCCCCCCGTGGCTCGCCCCGTCCGTGACGGCGGCCGGACCGGACCGGAGCGTGCTGCGGGCCACCAGCGGCGAGCCGATCGAATGGCTGGCGGTCCGCCTCGGCATGACCGGCCACCCCTTCTCCATCCAGCACCCCGCGGAACTCCGCGCCTACGCCCGCGCGTTCGGCGAACGCGTCGCGGCGGCGGCGGGCAGCCAGGAGGCGGACGGTACGGGGGCCGGCGACACGGGTGGGAGTGGTCCGGGGACGGGCGGCGGTCCGCCCGGCGCGGCCTAGGTTCGGAGGCGGTCCCTTGGGTCAGATGCGCGCCCGCCCCAGCCTCAGTCAGACGGGCCCTAGGGTCTGTCGTTTGGATCATGCCGGCTTCGGGCCTGGGTGCCTGGTGAGTGCCGGTGAGCGGGGTGTGGTGCGTGCAGCTGCAAGGCGGAGGAGGGCGTCGACGCGGAGCGTCGGCAACCGACGACAACGCCGCAGATGTGCGTGCCACACCCCGCGGCCCAGGCGTGATCCAAACGACAGGCCCTAGCTCGTCGGCTGCTCGGCCCACTCCGTCCCCCGCAGGACCGCGAGGTTGCGCAGGGCGGACTCCGCGGGGCCGTCCGGGCCGGTCGCGGGGGCGGTGGTCATGGCCCAGCCCTCGACCGCGACGCGCACGGCCGCGCTGGCGACGGCGGCGACGAATCGCTGATGGGGAGTGGGCGGGAGGGCGCCCGCCGGGGCGTCGTCGGGGTCGGTCCCTCGTGCGGGACGTTCCTCGGTCCGCGCCCGTTCCACGAGGATCTCCGCCACGGTCTCCTCGGAGACGTGGCACACCTCGGCCCACACCTGGCGCAGGGCGGGGCTGCTGAGGGCCAGGCGGATCAGGGTGCGGACCCATTCCCAGGAGGCCGCGGACACCCCCGCCCCCGGCGTGAACATGTGGCGGACGGCGTGTTCGAGGGCCTGGGGCAGCGGCAGGTCGGCGGGGGCGTCGCGCAGGGCCTGGGCCCAGCGTTCGGCGCCGGTCGTGTAGAGGGGGGCGACCGCCTCCTCCTTGGAGGCGAAGTAGCGGTAGAACGTGCGCGGCGCGATTCCGGCGGCCTGGGCGATGTCCTCGGCGCGGGTGGCCTTGAGTCCCCGGCTCATGAAGAGGCCGGCCGCCGCCCGCGCGATCTCCATCCGCGTCGCCGCCTTGCGCCGCTCGGTGAGTGAGGCCGGGGCGGCGGGCGTCCCCGGGCGGGAAGGGGAAGGGGATGCGGGGGTGGAACGTGTCACACCGGCAGGCTATGCCCATGTGACACAATCTGCCATCCAGGCGGGCCACCCCGGGGTTCAGGTACGGGGTGACCCGCCCTTCGGCATTCCACGGCGCGCTCGGCATTCCACGGCGTCCTCCAACCGCGGCTCCTCTGGCCTGCCTCGCGGCCGTCTCCGACCGGTCGGCGTGGGCGACGTGCTCCGCGGAGGCCCGGAAAAGCCAGAGAGCCGGGTCCGGCGCCTGGGGGGTAGGCGGCGGACCCGGCTCGGGAGAGTCCCGGCGCCGGGGGGGTGTGCGGCGGGACGTGGTTCTGGGCGGACCGGTGGCGGGGCAGGTCCGTACGGCAGATCGGTCGGTGCTGGTGCGGCGGGGCGGTACGACACGGTGACGGAGGCGTCACCGGGGTCAGGTCGTCGTCGTACCGTCACCGGAGGGCTGCGGGGTTCGAGGGTCCGAACTCCCGTGCCCTGAAGTCTTGTTCCCCCGCTCCCCCCGCTTGAAGCAGCCTTCTCCGCCATGTTTGCGCGTACTTGCGCCACCCCGCGCACGCCGGAGGGGGCTCGGGCCGAGGGGCTCGCGCGGCGGACGCCGGGCCGGGCCGCGGGCGGGGCGTCCGGAGGCAGCGCCTCCGGACGGCTCCGCGTCTGCCCCGCGCGGCGCTGCCCCGTGCCGCTACGCCGCCGCCTCGAACCCGGTGTCGCGGGCGAGCTTCTTCAGCTCCAGCAGCGCGTGCTTCTCGATCTGCCGGATGCGCTCGCGGGTCAGGCCATGCTCCTTGCCGACCTCGGTCAGGGTCCGCTCGCGGCCGTCGTCGATGCCGTACCGCATCTTGATGATGGAGGCGGTGCGCGGTTCGAGGCGGTCGATGAGGCCGTCCAGTTCCTCGCTGCGCAGCAGGGTCAGGACGGACTGCTCGGGCGAGACGGCCGAGGTGTCCTCCAGCAGGTCGCCGAACTGGGTCTCGCCCTCGTCGTCCACCGACATGTTCAGCGAGACGGGGTCGCGGGCCCAGTCGAGGACGTCGACGACGCGCTCCGGCGTGGAGCCCAGCTCGGTGGCGATCTCGACGGGCTCCGGGTCGCGGCCGTGCTCGCGGTTGAACTCGCGCTGCACGCGCCGGATACGGCCCAACTCCTCCACCAGGTGGACGGGCAGCCGGATCGTGCGGGACTGGTCGGCTATGGAGCGGGTGATGGCCTGGCGGATCCACCACGTGGCGTACGTGGAGAACTTGAAGCCCTTGCGGTAGTCGAACTTCTCGACCGCGCGGACCAGGCCCGCGTTGCCCTCCTGGACCAGGTCCAGCAGGGGCAGGCCGCTGCGCGGATAGCGGCGGGCGACCGCCACGACCAGGCGCAGGTTGGAGCGGATGAAGATGTCCTTGGCGCGCTCTCCGTCGGCGACGAGCGCCTCCAGCTCCTCACGGGAGGCGTCCGCCTGCGACTCCTCGAACCCGTCGAGGAGCTGCTGCGCGAAGACGCCCGCTTCGATGATCTGCGACAGCTCGACCTCCTTGGCGGCGTCGAGCAGAGGTGTGCGGGCGATCTCGTCGAGGTACATGCCGACCAGATCGCGGTCGGCGATCTCTCCGCCGTGGACGCGAGCGCTGCTGGCCGCGCCGGTCTCGCCGGTGGCGGACTGACGACGGGCGACGGCACGGGTTGCCATGCGTGCTCCCTTGCGATGGTGGGGTCAGCGGGTGGTCGTGGACACCCGGCACTCCTTACGGGTCCTCCCGGACTCTCACCGGGACTCTCCTCGGGTGCCCTGCATCCGATGGAAACAACGACTGGAATCAGGACAGAATTCCCGTCCGGTGCCCCGATTTTTCTGATCATGCAGTACCCTGTCGGCCCGCACAGGGGGGCGCACTGCTGTCAGAAAGGGCGGAGGTGCAGGTCAGGCCCCGGACGGCCGGGCACGAGCGCCCCGCACCGGCCTCCCCGGTCTGCGGCGGGTGAGACGCCGATCACCCGCACCACCGCGTTTTCCAGGCGGAAGGCCCGTCTTCCTCGACCGGCCCTCCCACCCTGTAGACGGACGGCGCCCGCGGAAGGTTTCCACCGGAACGCACCGAACGCGGTTCGACAGCGGATTCTCAGGCCCCTCTCATGCCATCCACATCCGCCCCGCCCCTCCCCACCGGCCGACCTCACTCCGGCCCCAGCCCCCCTCGCTTCACCAAGCCCCCCGCACCCCCTCAACCGACCTGCCTTCCCTCAACCGACCCGCACCCCGTCAGCCGACCCGCACCCCCTCAACCGACCTGCACCGACTCAGCCGAACTGCACCGACCGCTTGGCCATCCCCATCCAGAAGCCGTCGATGACCGAGCGCTGGGCGTCCAGTTCGCCGGAGACGTCGGCGGCGCCGAGGGTTACGAAGAGCGGGGCGAAGTGTTCGGTGCGCGGGTGGGCGTACCGGCCCGCCGGGGCCTTGTGGAGGAAGTCGAGGAGGGCGTCGACGTCCTGCGCCTCCAGGGCCCGCCGCCCCCAGTCGTCGAACTCGGAGGACCAGGTGGGCACGCCGCCGCCGGTGTGCCGCAGGGCGGCGAGGTTGTGGGTGAAGAAGCCGGAGCCGACGATGAGGACGCCCTCGTCGCGCAGCGGGGCGAGCCGCCGTCCGATCTCCATGAGGCGGGCCGGGTCCAGGGTCGGCATGGAGATCTGGAGGACGGGGATGTCGGCGGCCGGGAACATCTCGACGAGCGGGACGTAGGCGCCGTGGTCCAGGCCCCGGTCCGGGACGTCCTGGACGGGCGTGCCGGGGGCACTCAGCAGCTTGCGCACGGACGCGGCCAGCTCCGGTGCGCCGGGGGCGTCGTAGCGGACGCGGTAGTAGTGCTCGGGGAAGCCCCAGAAGTCGTAGACCAGGGGGACGGGGTCGACGGCGCCGAGGGCGAGGGGGGCCTCCTCCCAGTGGGCGGAGACCATGAGGATCGCGGTGGGGCGGGGCAGGTCGGCGGACCAGGCGGCGAGCTGGCCGGGCCAGACGGGATCGTCGGCGAGAGGCGGGGCGCCGTGGCTGAGGTAGAGGGCGGGCATGCGCGCGCCCGGTACGGCGCGTTCCGTGGTGTCGGTGGTGGCGGCGGACATGGCGGCGACTCCTCGCGTGCGGGAACTCGGGACACGCGCGTACTCGAACCCGTACGCGCACGTACTTGAACTCTAAATATCAGTCTCCCTCGACAGTAGGACCGTTTTATTTAAAGTTCAAGGACTGAGGTCGTACAGTGGTGCCATGACGAAGGCCGCCACACCCGCCGACGAGCCCCAGTGGCTCACCGCAGAGGAACAGCGCGTCTGGCGCTCCTTCCTGAACGCCACGACGCTCCTCGACGACAGCCTCGACCGGCAGCTCCAGCGCGACGCGGGCATGCCGCACGTCTACTACGGCCTGCTCGTCCAGCTCGCCGAGGCCCCGCGCCGGCGGCTGCGGATGACCGAGCTGGCCATGAACGCGAAGATCACCCGCTCGCGGCTCTCGCACGCCGTGGCCCGGCTGGAGAAGAACGGCTGGGTGCGGCGCGAGGACTGCCCCTCCGACAAGCGGGGCCAGTTCGCGGTGCTGACCGAGGAGGGCGTGGCGGTGCTGCGGGAGGCGGCTCCGGGCCATGTGGCGGCCGTACGCCGTGGGCTGTTCGACCGGCTGACGGCCGAGCAGCAGAAAGCCCTCGGCGAGATCATGGAGATCGTCGCCGAGGGCCTTCAGCCGAGCGAAGCGGGTGCCGACCTGCCCTGGCTGCGGTAGCCGTACCGCCGCGCACCAGGGGTGTCACCGCGGGTGGCCGCCGTGCCGGGGCAGGTCCCTACGTCAGGTCACGTCACCTCAGTGGGCCACGACCGGCACCGGGACGGCGTCCTCGGCGTCGGCGCCCTCGCCGGTGAAGGCGCTCATGTCGGGCTTGCCGGCGTTGACGAAGGTGAAGGCGATGGCCGCGGCGACCACCAGGATGCCGACGGCGAACCAGATCGCGCTGGTGTAGCCGCTGACCAGGCCCTCCAGCTGGACCAGCTGCTGCTGGGAGCGGGAGCGGGCGTTGCCGATGTGGTCGGCGATGTACGAGGTGGTCGCGGAGGCCGCGATCGTGTTCAGCAGGGCCGTACCGATCGCGCCGCCCACCTGCTGCGAGGTGTTGACCATCGCGGAGGCGACACCGGCGTCCCGGGGCTCGACGCCCTGGGTGGCCAGCGACATGGCCGGCATGAACGCCGTACCCATGCCGAGACCCAGCAGCACCATGCCCGGCAGCAGCAGCGAGGCGTACGAGGAGCCCAGCTCCAGCTGCGTCAGGAACAGCATGCCGACGCCCGCGACGAGGAAGCCGGGGCCCATCAGCAGCCGGGGCGCGACGCGCGTCATCAGACGGGTGCCGATCTGGGTGGAGCCGACGATCATGCCCGCGATCATGGGCAGGAACGCGAAGCCGGTCTTGACCGGGGTGTAGCCCTTCACGACCTGGAGGTAGTAGGTCAGGAAGAGGAACAGGCCGAACATCGCGATGATCGCGAGACCCAGCGAGAGGTAGACACCGCCGCGGTTGCGGTCGGTGACGACGCGCAGCGGCAGCAGCGGGGCCTTCACCTTGGCCTCGACCACGACGAACGTGGCGAGCAGCACCGCGGACGCGACGAACATGCCGATGGTCAGACCGTCGCTCCAGCCCTCGGACTCGGCGCGGGTGAAGCCGTAGACCAGCGCGACCAGGCCGAGCGTGGACAGGATGACGCCGGGGATGTCGAGCGGGGAGCGGTTGCGGCCGCCCTGGGGCTCACGGATGACGAGGTAGGCGCCGACCGCGGCGACGATGGCGAACGGGATGTTGACGAAGAACGTCCAGCGCCAGTCCAGGTACTCGGTGAGGAACCCGCCGAGGATGAGGCCGACGGCGCCGCCGCCACCGGCGATCGCGCCGTAGATGCCGAAGGCCTTGGCACGCTCCTTGGCGTCCGTGAACATCACGGCGAGCAGGGAGAGCGCGGCGGGCGCGAGGAGCGCGCCGAAGACGCCCTGAAGGGCGCGGGCACCGAACATCATCGCCTCGTTGGTGGCCGCCCCGCCGAGCGCGGAGGCGCCGGCGAAGCCGATCAGGCCGACCACGAAGGCGCGCTTGCGGCCCCACAGGTCCGCTATGCGGCCGCCGAACAGGAGGAGTCCGCCGAAGGCGAGGGCGTAGGCCGTGACGACCCACTGCCGGTTGCCGTCGGAGATCCCGAGGTCCTGCTGGGCCGAGGGGAGGGCGATGTTCACGATGGTCGCGTCGAGGACGACCATCAGCTGGGCGAGGGCGATGAAGACGAGCGCCTTCCAGCGGCCCGGGTCCGCCTGGGGGACTCCGGGAGCCTTGGTGGCTGTGTCAGACATGGGTGTACCCACTTCGGGACTTCGTGACGGAATGTTCGGAAAAAGCGAAGAAGAAGAAACGGAGAAGCGACGTAGCGGAGAAGCGAGGGGGCGGAGAAGCGATGGGACGAGGGGCCGGGGGGCGAGCAGGGACAGACATCCGTGGTGTCGGTGATGTCTCTGCCTGATCCCTGCCGAAGGTGACCAAGCGTGACAAATGGGTGACGGAATCCCGTACGGGGCCTTCCGTACGGCGGTCGGTCCGTACGGCCCTGGGGTGCGGGAGTCGGGATCGGGGCGGATCAGGGCGGATCGGAGGGCTGCGGCCGGTGCGTACGTCGGCGTACGGCGCCGTGCCTTCCGGTGGGGTGACGGTCCGCGGGGCCGTGGGGCCGCCGGGTCGCCGTGAGGGGCGTGGTGTTGGCTCAGTGGGGCGCGTCGGGGCCCGAGTGGGGTCAGGCCCGGCGCAGATCCTCCATGGTCACGGCCGCTCCCGGCAGGACGGAGCGGGCCGGGGCCCGCAGTCCGTCGAGGAGCAGTTGCAGGTGACGGTGGACGAAGCGGTCGGCGCTCATGCAGCCGGTGCCTGCCGGGGGCCGGCTGAGCTGGGCCACGGCGACCATGAGGTCACCGAAGCCGACGTCGTCGCGGAGCTGTCCGGCCTGCCGGGCGCGCTCCATGACCTCCTCGACGAGTTGCTCGGCGCGGAGGCGCGAGGCCACGAGATCCGGATGGTTCTCGTCGAACGTGCTGGCGACCATCGGGCAGAGGGCGCCGACGCGTTCGTCGGCGGCCACGTGCACGAAGCGCTCCAGCGCGCCGAAGGCGTCGCCCGTCTCGGCGAGCGCGCGTCGGGCCGCTCCGGCCGTCCGGTCCATGACGGAGCAGACGACCTCGCGGACCAGCGCCTCACGGTCGGGGAAGTTGCGGTACACCGTGGCGTTGCCGACGCCGGCCCGGCGGGCGATGTCGTCGAGCGGCACGTCGGGGCCGAGTTCGACGAACATCTCGCGGGCGGCGGTGACGATCCGCTCCCGGTTGCGCAGCGCGTCGGCGCGCGGTCGCGTCACCTTGCGTTGCACGGGGGGCGCGGTCTGCACGGGGTACTCCTCGGGTCGAAGACGTGACGGGTGGGGCTGGTGGTGCCGGATGGCACTGGGGTGAAGCCAGGTGCGCCAGGGGCGCCCGGTGGTGCTGTGGCCTCCCTGGGGACGCCGTGCGGGTCGTTCCGGGGATGGGGTCCCCGTTTCGATCCGACACAGGGCTAAACGGGGATGCGATCCCCGGTTATTTCCCGGACCGCGCTTCTCTTCTTGTGACCTGAGTCACATCACGCTCTACGGGGGAGTAACCCCCGATCGGCCGCTCCAGCGCGCGCCCGCCCCACCCCCGGCGGAGGGTGAGCGAGAGGACGCAGCCGGTGACGGTGGCTGCCTGGAGCGAGAGGTTCCTGCATGCAGCCGCACCCCGAGCGATCCGGAACGGGCCGCCCCGGCCCGCCCCCGGAGCCGCTCAGCCGACGCATACGCCGGGGCGAGGACGGTGCCGACGACCGCGACGGCGGCCGGGGCGGGGGCCATGCCGAAGGCCGTGACGGGGGCCGTTCGGGCGGCCGGGGCCACGGCCACGGTTCCGGTTCCGGAGAGCGAGGGGGGCGCGGGGGCCGCCGTACGGCCGGTCTCGTCTGCGTGACCGCGCTGACCTTCGCGGTCAGCACCTCCGCCGGTACGGGCCCGCTCGCCCCGTCCCCCGCACCGGCCGGCGCCGGTCCGATCGCCCTGGCCCGCTCCTCCGCCCTCGCCCCCTGCATGATCACCGGCGGCTCCGCCGTCCAGATGTCCGAGGGCCTGCCCACCGTCGGCGGTTACGCCCGCGCCACCGGCACCGTCCGCGCCCTCACCCTGATGATCGACTTCCCCGACGCCGAGGGCCGGGGCGACGCACGGGACCGGTTCGAGGAGTTCTTCCCCCAGACCCGCGACTGGTTCCGCACCGCCTCCTACGGCCGCCTGGACTACCGCGCCGAGACCCCGGTCCCCGGCTGGCTGCGCATGCCGAAGCCGTTCCGCTCGTACGGCGTGGAACGCGGCGCGCCCTTCGACCCCGGCTACCGGGAACTGGTCCAGGACATCGTCGCCGCCGCCGACCCGAAGGTGGACTTCCGCTCGTACGACCTGCTGAACGTGCTGGTCACCCCGAACGCGGGCCCGTCCGCGCTGGACACGGTGCTGTCGGTGACGTTCGCGGGCAACACCGAGGCCCCGATCGCCGACGGAGTGCCGGTGGCGAACGCCTCCTTCGTCTACTCCCGCCAGGACGACGGCTCCGGCTCCTACGACCGCACCGGCTACCGCGTCCTCCCCCACGAGAACGGCCACGTCTTCGGCCTGCCCGACCTCTACACCCAGGAGGGCGGCGGCGCCGTCGGTCACTGGGACATCATGAGCGAGGACTGGGGCGCCAACAACGACTTCCTGGGCTGGCACAAGTGGAAACTGGGCTGGCTGGACGTCGCCCAGATCGGCTGCGCGGCGGCCCCCGGTACCCGCGAGTTCCGGCTCACCCCGCTCGCCGAACCCGGCGGCCCGAAACTGGTCTTCGTCCCGCTGGACGGCCGTACCGGCTACGCGATCGAGGTCCGCACCAAGGCGGGCAACGACGAGTCGGTGTGCCGACCGGGCGTCCTCGTCTACCGGATCGACGCGGACGTCGACACCGGCATGGGTCCCGTCACCGTCCAGGACGCCCGCCGCGACAGCGGCGGCTGCACCCGCAGCCCCAACGTCCACGCCGAACTCTCCGACGCCCCCTACACCCCCGGCGAAACCTTCAAGGACAAGGCGAACGGGGTGCGGATCGCGGTGGTGGGGGCGGACGGGGAGGGGGGATATCGGGTGCGGGTGACGCGAGGGTAGGGGGACGGCGCGGGACGCTACGGGACGTTGCGGAAACGGGGACTCCGGTCGGGAGCGGTCAACCGCGGGCGTCGAACTCGGCGTCGACATCGGCACCGGCGACGGCGATCGCCATGCCGAGCGCCGAGGCGATGTGCCCGGCCGCCGTCATGACCCGGGCGGTCCCGACGATGGGCGCGATCGCGACGAGGACGTCCTGCACCTGCTCGATGGTCGTACCGCTCTCCAGCGCGGGGCCGATGTGGACCGCGTAGGAGACCGGAGGAGCGTCGGAGGCGGCGAGCGCCGCGATCCGCGTCAGCATGAGCATGTCCGGCGGCAGCCCGCACCGTTCGAGGGAATCGACGGTCATGGCGGCGAGGGTGTCGAGAACAGGGGTGTCGGAGGCGGAAGCCGAGGCGGACGCGGAAGCTGAGGCAGTGGACATGGGGCATGCCCTCCTGGTCGATGGCGAGCCCTCAGGGGGAGGCGGCGCGGGCACGAAGGGGTGGCTGACACTCTCGGCGCCCACGGAGAGCCCACGGCGAGAGGGGCTTCCCTCCACCGTAGAACCCATCCGGGGGTCACGCATGGCGCGCGGGCGGCGAGAGCCGGGGCGGGCAAACCCGAGGTGCGGGGCGGGCCCGAGGGGGCGAGATTGGAGGGAGCCGCGGGCGCGGGAGAGCGGAACCCGGTACGGGGGCGCAGCAACGGCGGGCGGGCGGGCGAGCGGGCGCCGATGGGAACGCCGTTGACCACCACCCGCACCTCGCCCTCGCCCCGCACTCCCGGATCGGAGACGTCGATGAAGGACTTGAAGTTCGAGCAGAAGCGGTCCCTGTCCCGCGCCGAGGCGGCGGACCAACTCACGGCGCTCGCAGCCGCGTTGAGAGAAGGCGGGGACGCCGAACTGGACTTCGGCTCCGGAACACTCACCCTGCGTGTCCCCGACGACCTCCGCGGCGAGCTGGAGATCGAGATCGGCGAAGGAGAGATCGAGCTGGAGATCGAACTCAAGTGGCCCACCACCCGGCCCCGAACGACACCATCCCGTCCGACCAAGGCCACGCCCAAGTCGAAGAGGACACCTGCAAAGCAGTCCTGACCACAATTGGGAGGGCCCTCCCACCTAACCGAACGCCGAACGAAGGGGTCTGACACCCATGCTTTCAATTTCGGCCAAGCGCAGGGTAGACGCAGAAGTGAGGCCGTCTTGCCCGCCGTTCCTGCCCCTGGTCATATGTCCGTGAGTCTCTGATGGGATGAAACGGGGAGTGGAACGTGAGCGGCTTACAGGTCTCCGAGTGGAAGCGTTACGGACACGACCGCATCTACGTGAATCGGTCGAGCGGCGAGAAGGTCGCTTGGTTCGACCGCCGCACGGGGTATCTGAATGTTCTGGTCGAGGGGCAGCGGGACGCGGTGCTCGCCGCGCTCGCTCCCTACCTCGGCACCCCGGCTGCACCTGTGGCGCGCAGGGAGTTGAGTCCTGAGCATGACCTTGCGGGGAACCGTCCGGGAGAGTCACTTCAGGGGAAGGTCGACGAGTTGGCGCCCGGGTTCTGGCGGTGGGCGTCCGCCAGACTGACCGGCCGGAGTCTCGAAGTGGACAGCTGGCGCACCGGACAGGCAGGCGAGCGCCGGATGGGAGCCGAGTTGGAGAGGCTTGGGCGCCGGGGCTGGCGGGTGCTGCATTCCATACCGCTGGCGGCTGATGTGGACATCGATCACGTCCTGATCGGGCCGGGCGGCGCCTTCTGCTTCAACACGAAGTGCCACCGGAGGGCGCGCGTATGGGTGGGCGACGACTCCGCGCGCTTAGGCGGCCAGACGTATCCCTACGTGCGGAAGAGCCGAGCCGAGGGGCGGCGGGCCTCAGCCGCACTGACGCGGGCCTGCGGATTCACCGTCGAGGTCCGGCCAGTGCTCGCCTTCGTGGCGGTGGCGGAATTGAAGGTCGTACCGTCGCTTCGAGACGTACGCGTCCTCCAGGAGCGGGACGTCACAGCGTTCAAGCACCTCAAGGACGTGTGGACGCCGGAGAGCGTTGAGCTGGTCTACACGGCGGCCCGCGACCGCCGGACGTGGCTCCGTTCCTGATATGCGCCGCAAGCGCAGAGGTCCTTCCATCGACGGAACGGAAGGACCTCTGACCAGGCATTTCTCCGTGCCGCCGGCAGGATTCGAACCTTCGACACCCGCTTTAGGAGTTTTCTTGGGGCGGAGCAGTGGCCTGCGAAAACGTCGGCTACCGGACGTCTGGTGGCTGCCGGTGGTGCCCGAGGCGGTCCGGGCCCAGGCACCGAGGGGGAGCGAGTGATCACGAACCGGGAGGGAAGGGGCTTAACGCTCTCTCAGGCGATCACATGCCCAGCAACGTGACGACGCCGTGCGCAGGGCGACAGTCATGCCAGCCGGTGCGGTGAACGATGCCGGAAAGCCGTATGCGGGAGAACCGCACGTATGGTTCGAAGCGGCGGGGACTGGACAAGGAGCGGCAGCCACCGCGCCAGTCCTCGATGCTAAGAGGCTCGATTTCGGGCAAGCGCCGGGTTCTGGGTGGGGGTGTCGGTCGGGGCCGGGACGTCCTTCCCGGCGTTCTCCGGCGCGCCGAACCAGGCCACCGCGACCGCGCCCGAGACCGCCAGGACGAAGCCGGTCACCGCCAGCCAGGCGAAGCCGGGGCGTGATGCGTCCCCCAGCCACCAGACGCCGATCATGCCGGGCAGCACGGTCTCGCCGACCACCAGCGCCGCCGTCGCCCCATTCACCGAGCCGATCTGCAGCGCGACGGTGTGCAGGTACATGCCGCCGATTCCAGCGACCAGAATGGCGTACAGGGCCGGGTCGGTGAGCAGCGTGGCCAGGTCGAACGGATCGATCCCGTTCAGCACTCGCACGCCCACGCCCAGCGCGCCGAAGCCGAGACCGGAGAGCAGACCGGCCAGGATCGCGGCCCGGGCGCCGAGCAGCCGGACCAGGACCGTGCCGCCCGCCATCAGCAGCAGTGAGATCGTGAGGAGCCACCAGTGGGTGGTGATCGGCGTGTGCCCGCTGCCCTCAGAGCCCGCCGCGCTCGCGAGCAGCACCAGCGCCGAGCAGACGACTGCGATCGAGGTCCACTCCGCCCGGGTCAGCCGGATGCCGAGCAGCTTGACGCTCAGGACGGCCGTGATGACGAGGTTGGCGCTGATGACCGTCTGGGAGAGGAACAGCGGCAGCAGGCGGGCGGCGAGCGCGCCGAGTCCGAAGCCGACGAAGTCCAGGACCGTGCCGACGATGAATTCCCAGGTCATCGCTGCCTGGGCAGTGGAGGAGAGACTGGGGCCGCCATGCGCGGTGACCTGCCCGGTGGCATGCCCGGCGGCGGCCGCCTCACGGCGGGCTGACTTGCGGGAGCCGACGGCCTGGAGGACGGAGCCCGTGCCGTAACAGATCGAGGCCGCAACGGCGGTCAGGAGTCCTATGAGCACCGAGCGCTCCGTTCAGGGGGGTGGTTCCTGGCTGTTCGCCCTGCCAGACGGGGGATCGACCGCCCGCGTTGCGTGAACCGGGTCTGCGTCGAGATGGACTTGAAGAAGGCCGTCCGGTATCCCGCAGGGGACGCGCGATCAAGCGGAGATGCCCACTGCGTGTTCGGTCGCAGCAGGCCACGGGCTGCGACCGCCAGCAGCGGAGACACCACCATGGCGGCCAGACAGGACAATTGGCTGGTGCCGCCCTTGAACGCCGGGTCCGTTGGATGCGGCTCTCCGAACGGGCTTGAGGTCGGTATTCGCCACGCTGATGACCAATGCCACGGCCACGACGAACAGCGCGCCCACCCGAGAGGTAAACGCGCTGGTCAGACACTGTGCCCCCGGCAGGATTCGAACCTGCGACACCCGCTTTAGGAGAGCGGCTGGGTGATCTGCAGGCTGAGCTGCGGCTTCGCCGACTGAGGAAGTGGGCGGCTACTCGACTGCGGGGCACCGGTGTTGACCGTGCCTGACCGCTGCATCTGGCACGGTTGTGGCACGACCCTCAGCCGACGACAGTCAGCCACGACGGCCGACGCGCGATGACGGCGCCTGAGCCCATAGCTGACGAGTTGAGTTCTCCGGGTGCAGGCAGGCATAACACGTCCAGTGTGGCAGATCATCTGCGGGCCCCCAGGCCAGAGCGGGGTGGGGGTGGTCACCCGCGGGTATCGCCTGTCAGCGGTGGTCGGCCTCGGACGGCCCAGGGACGGCCCAGAGGACTCAGCTGCCGCGCTCAACCGTTCCGCGAGGGCGGACGTGATGGGCAATTATGACGAGTAACAGCGATCCACTACCCCTAAGCCCCCTCCTCATTAGTCACCATGCAGAATTCTTGTTTTAATTTCACGACCCCGCTGCATGAGATTTTTCATTCTAGGCATGTCCATATTTAATTTGCGATGGGCGCGCTGACTGAATAGCAAGAACCTCGGCTGCATGTCAAGGAGATTGCGCCCCAACGGATCCTCAACGACCTGCGTTCGCATGATTTGAACATCAGTGACGGAAGTCGGCTGTTTCGTTATCCGTAGATCCTCGACACCCCCTTCGGTGATGAGCCGCACGACCAGATTCTGGCTGCGCCCAATTCTCCGCGAGCGGATAGTTACCTTCTTTTCACTCCAGAGGACGAGGTGGCGTGCGCGCTGCTCCGACAACTCCACCCCGTCTAGAATCACCTCGCAATTAAGAAAACAGGAATCTGTAACCTCAAATATTATCGAGCCGTCATTGACGTCTGCCGTACCGTCAGAATGAGCCGTCAGCATGAAGGCCACCGTATGCATGTCTCGAACTGGTACGCCATTGAACCTCGTCGAGAAATGCCCCTCCATGGCCCCTGGTGCGATATCATCCAGAGGCAGAAACTTCTGTATCGCCAGCACCTTTGCTTCAACCCGACCTGTCGCGGGCCAATCTTCCATCCTCTCGAAGAGCATGGATCGCACGTTCACATTCAGATGTATACCGTCGCCTTTCGGCTTCAAGCGGCCAAATGTCTCTACACCGGCGATACGTCCACTTACTTCAATCCCATCATCATCGACAGGCCCGTTGAGGATTCCGGAAAGAGTCACCTCGTCGCCTGGGTTCATGAGGAATGGCTTGATGCGCAAACAACCTTGATCTAGCTCAAATGGGTTATCCCCGAAAAATTCAGATATGGAGCCTCGATTCACCTCCATGGATCCACCCATAAAATTGCAGTGGCTCCCAAAGCGAACCGTCAGCGGACTGGAAAAATCATCTTTAGTGATGGGTGCCTTACCGGTATTCGCTAACCTCAGCTCAAAGACTAGGGGTAAAATAAGGCGTCGGCCACTGGGCTCAAGGTTTACACTGATCGGCCCGCTAATCAAGCTTTCGACGGCATCTTCGTCGCGCTGGAGCGCTAGTAGTTCATAGTAGGCTGTGTAATGCACCCTCTTGAGAGTTCCGCCTCTTTTTTGCCATTCAAGCGCTACCCAGGAAACCGCTAGAGCCACTAAAGCGATAACAGTTCCTATTGCGAACTCCACGAGTCCCCCATCCCGGCTGCATTGGCCCGCGTTCGATCTTAGCTAGCGCACGAGGTCGGCGGAACGGGTTTGGCCGGTGGCCTGCCCGGTCTGGGGTCGAGCATGATCAGGGGGCCGTACGCTGGTTGGCAACTCGGGCAGGCTTCGGGCCTGACCGCAATGTGCACGAGTGGCCCCCTGATCTTGCTCGACGCGGGACCCGGACCGGGGAGGTGGCTAAAGCCGTGGAGCCGACCGCCCCAGCCACAGAGGGTCTCTCCCACCTCATGCCCGCAGCCGCCGAGCGCGCCGCCGGGCGCGGCCGGCCGGGGCGCAGACAGGAGGCAGGCCGCGCCGCAGAGGCGGCGCGCGCCCGCGCCGTGCGCGGGCTCTTGAACCAGTAGAGAAAGTTGTAACTCAGTTGGCCTGCTGGGGTGGTTGGGGTTTGAAGTCGTATGCGCAGGCTGGAAGTTCCGTGCCCTGCCGGTGTGCGAGGGGCAGGAAGATCACGGGCCGGATCGTCCAGGTGATGCGGGTCGATTCGAAGGTGACCGACACGGCGCAGGGCTCGGAGCGCAACAGGGCTCGTCGTGTGTCTATGCGGCCGTCGTAGAGCCACTGCCATGCCTGTTGGGATGCTTCGGGGTCGAATGCCGGTGAGATGGTGCGGAGTGCGACGGCTACCCATCGGTCGGCCTGGGGTGCCGTGTAGGCGTCGAAGGATGCCCGCAACACCGACTCGCCCTCGTCGGTGAGGTCTTCGGTCCAGCATTCGCACCAGTAGCCCCGGCGGGCTTCGTCCTTCAGCACGGGTGGTCTCCCGGTCGGGTGCCGGTGAAGAGTTCCGCGGTGACCGTGTAGCCGCCTTCGCTGCCGTGGACGACGACCCGGTGGGCAAGTGCGGTGACCATGCCCAGGCCCCGGCCGTGTTCGGCCTCGTCGTCCTGGTGCTCGGCCTTGGGGGCGGTGCCGGTTCCTCCGCCGTCCGTGACCGAGAGGGCGATCACCTGCCGGGTCATCGCAAGGGCGAGGTGGAAGCTGCCGGATTCCGTGCCGCTGGCCGTGTGGAGGATCGCGTTCGCGCTCAGCTCGCTCACGATCAGCTCGGCGTCGTCGGCCAGGGGAGATCCGCGCAGGATGTCGCGGGTCCAGCGGCGGGCCCGGCTCACCTCTTCCGGAAATCCTGGGCAAGTGAGTCCCCAGACCCGGGCGGTGCTCGTATACTCGTGCATACAAGTTCCTTCGTGCTGGTAGGCCGCCATGTGCAGCGGGTTCGGGCTAGACGAGTTTCACGCCGTCGTGGGCGCGGATGGCCGGCGGGGATGCCGCGTCCAATGCGTCGGTGACGCGGATCGCGTACGCCTCGTCGGCAAGCTCGGTGACTTCTTCACGGGTGGCCCAGCGGAGCGCGCGGGTCTCGTCGCCGGTGGTCGGTGTGCCGTCGGCCGCCTCGCAGCGGAAGACCAGCGAGACGATCAGGCCCGTCATGTTCTTGTAGACACCGGTCAGGGTCGCGGGAAGTGCGATCTTGATGCCGGTCTCTTCGAGCACTTCGCGCTGGAGGGCTTCGGGGAGGGTTTCCTCGCGTTCGAGGACTCCGCCCGGGGGCTCCCACTTGCCGTTGTCACGGCGTTTGATCAAGAGGGCCCGGCCCTGGTCGTCGACGATGACTCCGGCGACGCTCACGGAGTGCGGACGGTCAGTGCTCACGTTCCTCGGCCCTCTCGGCTGACTAGGCTCTCCACCGTAGCAACAAGCGCCCACTTGTCTAGATATCTAAAGGAGTACACGTGCCCTCTCTCCCTTCCGGCTTCCTCGGTGATCTCGATCCCACGAGTGATCGTGCGGTCTTTCGGCAGATCGCCGACCAGTTGCGCGAGGCCATCGACCGTGGGCGGTTCAAGGAGGGTGAAAAGCTGCCCTCGGAAGCTGAGCTTGTTGACCACTACGGGGTGTCTCGGATGACGGTCCGCAACTCCTTCTCCGTCCTCCAGGGCGAAGGACTCGTGCACGCGGAGCACGGCAAGGGCGTCTTCGTCCGGCCCCGGCCGCCGGTGCGGCGACTCGCCTCCGACCGGTTCGCCCGGCGCCACCGCGAGCAGGGCAAGGCCGCCTTCATCGTCGAAGCCAACGCCGTCGGCAGTCACCCCCAGGTCGACAGCCTTGAGGTCAAGGAAGAGAAGGCCAGTCAGGACGTCTCGACGCGGCTCGGGTCCGTGCGGCGGGTCCTGGCTCGTCGGCGGCGGTATCTCCTCGATGGGCGGCCGGTCGAGTTCGCCACTTCGTATCTCCCGCTCGACATCGCCCGCGGTACGCCGATCGCTGAGCCGAACCCCGGGCCCGGTGGGATCTACGCCCGTCTCGAAGAGCTGGGCCACCGTCTCGACCACTTCGAGGAGGAGATCCGCGCCCGGATGCCTTCGCCCGCCGAGGTGAAGATGCTGCGGCTGGCCTCTGGTGTGCCGGTGATCCATCTGATCCGGACCGCCTTCGACGCCGAAGGGCGGGCCGTGGAGGTCTGCGACACCGTCATGGCGGCGGACGCGTACGTACTGTCGTATCAGCTTCCGGCGACGTGATGAGGTGATGTGCGGTGGCGCGCGGGGGACACTTCTCCGACCCGTACACCCCAACAGGCGTACTCGTATAGACGAGTGGGCAAGTGGTGTGGCAGGGTAACCCGTATGAGCCCGGAGGGCGGGTTCGCAGACCGCATCACGTATAGACGAGTAGATGGGTGAACTGTTGTGCGTACCATCCGTATTGAAACCTCGACCGCCACGATCCTGCTGACTGAGGCCCCTGAGCCCAAGGTCCGGGACCGGCAGACGGGCGAGATCGCCAAGGACGCCGTCAGCGGGGAAGCGCTGATGACGATCGGCGTCGTCTACATCGAGGACGGGGAATCGTCGCTGTTCAAGGTCACCGTGCCCGAGGGCGGTGTGGCCGAGGGGCCGCCGCCGTGACTCCGGCCGCTTCCCGGCCGCCATGGGGGCCACCGCCTGATGTCCGACCTGATGACACTTCTGGAGGTGGGTGATCCTGTCGCCGCCACATGGATCGGCTGCTCACGCGGCGGCCGGTTGCGCGTGATCGCCCTCGCTGATGTCAAAAGTAGATGTCAAAGGCCCCGGACCATGATCGGTCCGGGGCCTTTTGGCTGGTGCCCCCGGCAGGATTCGAACCTGCGACACCCGCTTTAGGAGAGCGGTGCTCTATCCCCTGAGCTACGAAGGCGAAGGCGTGACAGGACAGAGCCTGACCCCGGGACAGCCTAGCGGATGTGGGAGGGGGAGGGGTTTGGGTATCCGGGGCGGGCAGGAGGGCGGGGCTGGGTCAGTGAGGGCGGGGGGTGGGGTTTGGGGTGGTGGTTGGGCGGGCCGCCATTGCCAGGGCCGTTGTCGTAGTCAGGGAGGTCAGGGCGAGGACGGCCATCGCTGTGGTGGGGGTGGTGAGTTGGGCGAGGGTGCCGGAGAGGGTGGCGCTGAGGCCCTGGAGGGTGAGCATGCCTGCCGAGTGGAGGCCGAGGGCGTGGCCGGCGAGGTCGGGGGGTGTGAGGGACATCAGGCGTTCCTGCTGGATGAGGGTGGCGCCGAAGCCGGTCGAGGCGAGGGTGACGCACGCGGCGGCCACGGGCAGGGGTGGGTGGAGGGGGAAGACGAGGTACGGGGTGGCCAGGAGGAGGAGCAGGGGGGTGGCCAGGCGGGCTCGGGTGGCCGGGGCCAGGAGGCGGCCCACCGTGATGTCGCCGGTCAGCATGCCCAGCGCCGCGCACGCCAGCAGGAGGCCCGCCGCGTCGGGGGCGTACGGGATGTAGAGGGCCTCGCAGCCGACGATCAGGCCGTTGGGGAGCCACAGGCCCAGGTAGGTCAGGCGGCGGGGGCGGGAGGACCAGAGGAGGGTGTTCGTGCGCCAGGTGGCGGAAGGGGACGGGCGGCCCGTGACGCGGGGGGCGCGGGGGGTCAGGCCGGTGTGGGCCGTCGCCGCCGCGGTGAGGTGGAGGGCGGTGGAGAGGAGGAGGACCTGGTGCGGGGTGAGGACCGTGACCAGGGCTCCCGCCGTCGCATAGCCCGTGATCTGGGTCAGGCCCGCGCTCATGTTGAAGAGCGAACGGCCCGTGATGTACGCCGACTTGGGGACGATCTCGGTGAGCAGGCCCCAGCGGACTCCCCCGCCCGCCGCCGCCACCAGGCCCTGCGCCAGGACGACGAGGAAGAGGACGGGGATCGGCAGGCCGGGGACCGCCAGGGCCGCCGTGGTCGCGGCGAAGGCCAGGGAGAGCGCCGTCAGGGTCCTGCGGGGCGGGAGGCGGTCCGACGCCGAGAGGAGGAACGTCGCGCCCACGACCTGCGCCAGGGACGGGGCGAACATGCTCGTCGCCGTCAGCAGCGGCGAGCCCGTCGCGCGGTGGACCAGCGTGGCCAGGGCGAGGCCCGCGACCGTCTGGGCCGCCAGGTGCGCC
The DNA here is from genome assembly GCF_044757425.1 of Streptomyces sp. NPDC091281. Taxonomy (NCBI): domain Bacteria; kingdom Bacillati; phylum Actinomycetota; class Actinomycetes; order Kitasatosporales; family Streptomycetaceae; genus Streptomyces; species Streptomyces sp. NPDC091281. The sequence goes on from NZ_JBIVUY010000004.1 coordinate 313,280, forward strand.
GTGGAGGAGAGCAGCAGCGGCTTGAACTCCGGTGTGCGGAAGAGGTCTTGGTAGGCGGGCATGGGGGGAGTTTTGAGGCGGCGGCGTCGGGGGCGTTAGCGTTTCGCCGCTGTGCGAAAGGTCGAAACGGGTGGGAGGGGAGGCGCGTTGGGGTGGTGGCAGGTCAACGCCGACACCTTGGCGGGGAGTCGGTTCGTCGTCTCGCCGCTCGCCGAGGTGTTCGCCTGTCTGAAGCTGCTGGACGCCGGTGTGGGCGCGCATCCCGGTGAAACCGCCTGGCTGCGCGCGCAGTTGCCCGGCTACCGGGCGCTGCTCGACCGTGATCCGGTGACCGCGGCCCTGGTGCGGGCCGGGCTCGGGCGGGAGTGGATCGCGGACTTCCTCACCCCCGCGACGCGGGACGGCGAGAGCTTCGCGCAGGAGGTCGGCCGGGTGCGGGACGTGGCGGGGGCGGACGCGCGGGCGCATCTGCGGGTCGCGGTCGGCGGGGAGCTGCCCCCGGTGCTGGAGCGGGACGACCTCGGCGAGCTGGCCGCCTCGCTGCTGGAGTACGTCTGGGAGGTCGGCGTACGGCCGTCCTGGGAGCGGCGTCGGCGGGTGCTGGAGGGGGACGTCGTGGCGCGGGTGGCGCAGGTGGGTCGGGGTGGGTGGGCGGCCGTACTGGACTCGCTGCGGCCCGGGACCCGGTGGCTCGGCGGGAGCCGGTTCCAGGTGAACCTGCACGAGTATCCGCCGCGGGAGATCGCGGGCGCGGAGCTGGTGTTCGTGCCGGTCACGCCCCGCACCGGCTGGGTGGCCTGGGAGGAGGGCCCGCGGCGCCCGGACCCGGAGTGCGGGCGGGGGCGGTACGCGGTGGTCTATCCGTGCGCCGGGCCGCTGGTCGGGGTGTCGGAGGGCGGCGGGGGGTCGGTGCGGGCGCTGGAGGCCCTGCTGGGGGTGGGGCGGGCTCGGGTGCTCGTCCTGCTGGACAGTCCGTTGAGCACGACGCAGCTCGTGGCGCTGACCGGGCAGGGACTGGGCTCGGTCGGGCGGCATCTGCGGGTGCTGCTGGACGCGGGGCTCGTGGAGCGGCGGCGGGTGGGGCGGACGGTCCTGTACTGGCGTACGGGGGTGGGGGACGGCGTGGTGGGGCGGAGCGGCACGGACGGGGCCCCGGGGGCCTCGGGAACCTCGTAGAGCACGTAGACCTCGTGGACCTCGTGGACCCACAGGCGTCGTAAACCTTGTCCGCGCCGTAGACCTCCTGCGGGGTGCCTGCCCCGGCGGCACGGCCGTTCCCGCTGCGGAGTTAGCATCCGGGGCATGACTACTGATGCTGGTGCGCTTCCGCTGGATGTCGGGATCGGGGCCCTCAAGGGGGGTGACGCGGAGCTGTCGCGGTACGCGGGGCAGGTCGTCCTCGTCGTGAACGTGGCCTCCAAGTGCGGGCTGACGCCGCAGTACTCGGGGCTGGAACGGCTCCAGGAGCGGTACGCCGGGCAGGGGTTCACCGTGCTCGGGGTGCCCTGCAACCAGTTCCTCGGGCAGGAGCCGGGCAGCGCCGAGGAGATCGCCGAGTTCTGCTCCGCGACGTACGGGGTCACCTTCCCGCTGACCGAGAAGGTCGACGTCAACGGGGACGGGCGGCACCCGCTCTACGAGCGCCTCGTCGGGTTCGCCGACGCGGAGGGCCACACCGGGGACATCCGCTGGAACTTCGAGAAGTTCCTGCTCGGGCGGGACGGCACCGTCGTGGGCCGGTTCTCCCCGCAGACCGAGCCGGAGTCCGCCGAGGTCGTCGCGGCCGTCGAGGCTCAGCTCGGCTGACCGAGGGTCGCCCCCTACGGGGCCCCGGCCTTGACCTTGCCCTTGGGGCAGACCTCAGCGTCGGGGTGCCGGGCGGGACCGCTGCCCGGTCACGGAAGGTGAGGGCGCGTGCGCGGTGACGGCGGTGGTGAGGAGCTGCTGGGCATCGGGGCGTTCGCGGCCCGTGCCCGGCTGTCGGCCAAGGCGCTACGCCTGTACGACCGGCTGGGGCTGCTGGCCCCGGCCCACGTCGACGAGGTCAGCGGCTACCGGTACTACCGTGCCGGGCAGGTGGACCGGGCCCGGCGGGTGGCGCTGCTGCGGCAGCTCGACATGCCGCTGGCGCGGGTCGCCGAGGTGCTCGACGCGGCCGGCGGCGACGAGGCCGCCGGTCTGCTCGCCGCCTACTGGGCGGACGTCGAGACCCGGATCGCCGGGCAGCGCACCCTCGCCGCGTATCTCCGTGCACGTCTGTCGGGGAGGAACTCCGAGATGCACGCAGCGTTCGAGGTCGAGACGGTCGAGGTGCCCGCGCAGGTGGTGGTCACCGAGCGGCGGCACACGCTGGCGGACGAGCTGCCCGCCTGGATCGGCGCCTCGCTGGAGCGGCTGGAGGAGGCGGCGCGGGCCTGCGGGGGCGTCACGGGCGCGCCGTTCGTCGTCTACCACGCCGAGGTGTCCACGGAGAGCGACGGGCCCGCCGAGACCTGCGTGCCCGTCGCCGACGAGTCCGCGGCGCGGGACTGGGTGGCCGCCCAGGGGCGGGTACGGGATCTCGCGGTCCGGGTGGAGCCCGCCCGGCGCCTGGCCCGTACCCGGATCAGCAAGGCGCAGGTCGCCCATCCGCAGATCCTCGCCGCCTTCGAGGCCGTGGAGGCGTGGATCGCGCGCGAGGGGCTGGTGCACGACGGTCCGTGCCGGGAGGTGTACTTCGCCGACTGGGGTGCGGCCGGGCCCGCGGACCTGGTCTGCGACGTGGCCTTCCCGGTGCGCTGAGCCCGCACCGGGAGCGGGTGGCCGGCCCGGATTCCGGTGGGCCGGTCCAGGCATGGCCGAGCCCCCTCGGCAAGGACGGCGATCTCGTCGAGAGGGCTCTGTGCGCGTGTACGCGGGGACCGCGAAGGTGCGTGCGGTCCGCCAGGGTCCGCGAGGACCCTTCCGCCTACGCCTTGACCGAGGTGACGAAGAGGTTCCACGCGTCGGCGGGGAAGTCCAGCACGGGCCCGTCCTCCACCTTGGAGTCCCGTACGGCCAACGCCGCCACGACCGGCGACTTGACCTCGACGCACGCGCCGTTGCCGGTGGAGTACGAGGACTTCGTCCACGCGACCGTGTTGCCCTGACGAATTGCCATTTTTGCTCCGGATTGCCAGATGTGATGAGTTGCTGTCGCCGCGCGGTGGGCAACTGCCTTCCACAGCACGGTTTCCGCCAACGGTGTTGCTCGGTGGCGTGATCGACGCTACTCGCCACCGCCGTAGCGCGAAGCGACTATTCACTCTTCTGGCTGACTCGACCCCGAAGTAGCTTTCCCACCGGCCGAGTTAGGTGTATCTTTCGGCACTTCACTCGGCCGGTCGGTGGACGGACCCGCTCGGCGAGTCCTCGCCGGGGTGCGGCAGGTCCTCGCCGGGGCGCGGTCTCAGCGGGCGTAGCCCTTCGCGATGTCGGCGATGAACTGGCGGGACTGCTCGACGTTCAGCGCCTGGGCGCGCAGGTGCTCGTACATCACGCTGTACCGCCCGACGTCCTGCGGCTTCTCCAGGTAGAGGTCGGCGGTGACGCCCTCGATGTAGACGACGCTGGAGTCGGACGCGTCGGGGAACTCCAGGATCGCGTACTGGCCGTTGAGGCCGGGGTGGGCGCCCATGTCGAACGGGATGACCTGCACGGTGACGTGCGGCAGCTGCGACTGCTCGACCAGGTGCTCCAACTGGTCCCGCATCAAAGAGGTGTTGCCCACGACCCGGCGCAGCGCGGCCTCGTCCATGACCGTCCACAGGCGCAGCGGGTTCTCCTCGGCGCTGATGCGTTCCTGTCTGCGCATCCGCACCTGCACGCGCTTGTCGATCTCCGCCTGCGTGGTCTCGGGCAGCGCGCCCGCGATCAGCGTCTCCGCGTACTGCCGGGTCTGGAGCAGGCCGGGGACGACCTGCGGGTCGTAGACGCGCAGGCTCGCCGCGTCCGTCTCCAGGCCGATGTAGACGCTGTACGGCACATCGCCGAAGGCGTGCCACCAGCCCTGCTGGCGCGAGTCCTTGGCCATCTGCATCAGCAGCTCGACGATCCGCTGGTCCTCGACCTCGTAGACCCCGCACAGGTCGCGGACGTCGCGCTGGCTGATGCTGCGACGGCCGTTCTCCAGGCGGCTGATCTTCGACTGGGACACGAGCAGGCGGTCGGCGACCTGCTCGGCCGTCATGCCCTTGTCCTCGCGGAGCTTGCGCAGCTCCTGGCCCAACCGGCGCCGCCGGACAGTGGGATTGACATTCGACGCCACGGGACGTGCACCTCCGGCTGCGTACCTGCAACTCACACTTTGCGTATCTGCTGTTGAGCAGACTGCCACCAAGGTGCTTCCTACCGCTGGAAAACGGTGGATATGCGGGCGGCGCAGGTCAGTCGGCAGTTTCCGGCCCGGCGAGGGGCCTTCGGGACACCCCCGGGCGGCGGCTGCGGCCGGGCCCCGACATGCGTCCGCGCGGGGCGGTGGGCCGGGCGTCACGGGGGACGTACGGCGTCACCGCCCCGCGCGGGCCGCGGCGGCTCCCGAACGGGTCTGTCGGGCCGTACCGGCCACGGGGGCCCGTACGGATCACACTGGTCGTGCGGTCGTGCGGTCATACGGTGGTGCGTTCGCGCACGTGCCGCACGTGCCGCACGTGGTGCGGGTGGTGCGGGTGGTCGTGGGGACCGATGCTCAGTGGGCCACGACGCGTGCCATGGAGCCCCGGTGCGGCTGCGCCGGGACGCCGTGCGCGGGTTCCGCGACGGCCCTCGCGCCCGGTCCGGCCGGGCGGCCGACAGCAGGTGCGGGACCGCGACGCGGCTGCGCCGCCGCGCCGTTCTGGACGTCCATCACGGCGTGCGCCACGAGGCCGCCCATCGGGTCGTGCCGGATCAGGTCCCGCAACCGGGAGCGGGACGAGCGTCCCTCGTTCCCCGGGTACAGGTGCTTGCCGAGTCCGACGGCGTGCGCCAGCGCGGCGAGCGCCGCGGTCCGCGGGTCCGGCGGGACGCCGGTGCGGATCGCGGAGTCCAGCCGGGCCCTGATCTCCCGGCTGATCGCCGTCTCCGTCGCCTGGTAGCGCGTCGTCGGCAGCACTCCGCACATCTGGCCCGCCACGGCATGCACCATGCCGCACCGCTCCAGATGCGAGAGGTAGGTCTGGCGGAGCCCCAGCCGGGGTCCGCCGATCCAGTGGACGGCCCGTACGGGAGCGCCACGCCTTCGCAGCAACTCCAACGCGCAGTCCAGGGTTGGATCTCCAGTCGGCCGTGGGGACACCACGGCGATACGATCCCCGTCTGGGGCTATCCGTCCGGCCAGCGCCAGCTCCACTAGCTGCGCTCCGGCCAGACCAAGGTCGAGCGACTGCGGCTGTGCGGTGGTACCCGTGGCCGGGTCCAGCGCCAGCAGCAGAAGCTCCTCCGGAATGGTTCTGCGGCTCCTGCCCATCCATGCCTCCCCGCGTGGATGAATGACAGGGTGACCCCTCTCACATTCATCTGTCGAGGGTGCGTGACCGGTTCGTAGTGGAACCAGTAGGTATGTCGTTCTCGTCTACCGCAGGAGCCAGGCCCGCTACACAGGACACTGGTACAGGGTTCGGACACGGCCGTACGGCGGTGTCCCGGGCGGGCGGTTCACGGTCGGCAGGCCCGCGGTGGGCGGGCGGCACAAGGAGGAGGCATCGGTGGCGGGCGAGTCCCCCGACAGGTCGAAGCAGCTGGAGTCGTCGGCAGAACCGACGTCGGGGAGCGCGGCCGCGGTTCCCGAGGCACGCGATCCGCGGATCGCGGTCGCCCGGGACGCCGGTACGGCGTCCTCGTCGCCGACGGAATCGGCGGCGGCGTCCTCGCCCCGCGGCGGGGTGGATACGGCGACCCGGGTGTTCTCGGTCCCGAAGCGGACGACCGAGGAGCCGGAGGCTGAGGCGAAGGCTGACGCGGAGCCCGAGGACGGTCCGGACGCCGACGGCACGACGGACGGGGAGTCCGGGGCCGAAGCGGAGTCCGGGGCGGACGCGGAGGCGGCGCCGGAGCACCGCGTGGAGCGGGCCGAGGGGGGCCAGGACGGCGCGGAGGGCGCCGGGGGCGGTGTTCGGGCCTCTGGCGCGCCGGAGGAGCCCGAAGAGGGCGCTACGGCCGCTGAGGGCCCCGAGGGGGCCGCGGAGCGCGCGGAGGCCGCCGAGGACGCGGAGGACGACGCCGAGGCGCCCGTAGCCGCCGCGGAGGAGCCCGCGGAGACCGCGGAGACCGCGACGACGACCGCAGCGGACACCACGGCCGGGGCCGACGAGCCGGTCGAGCCGACCGTGCCGGCCGACGAGCCGGAAGCGGAAGCCGAAGCGGAGTCGGCGCCGGAAGCCGGGACCGCCCCGGCGGCCGACGGCGAGGACGACGAGGCCGAGCGCGCCGAGGCCGACGCCGCCGAGGACAGCGACAGTGACACCAACGCCACCGACGCGGACACGGCCGCCGATGCCGACGCCCCCACCGGCAAGGGCACCGCCGAGGACAGCAAGACCTGGTCGCTGACCCTCCCGAAGAACGACGTCCCCCGCGCCCCCGGCGAGGTCGACGCCGAGGACTCCCCCGGCACCGGCCCGGACGACGCCGCTCCCGACGCCGACGCCGACCCCGGCAAGGGCTCCCCCGAGGACGCCCCCGTCGACCAGCCCACCGCCGTCTTCAAGGCCGTACGCCCCGACGCGCCCGCCGCCGACCAGGCGACGACCATGCTCAAGCTCAGCGACCTCCCGAAGGCGAAGCCGGACGACGCCGGGAAGGGCGCGAAGGGCGACGCCGACGCCGACGACGCGAAGGCCGGGTCCGGCGCCAAGGCCGACGACAAGGCCGATGCCGGTGCGACGACGGCGGAGCCCGCGAAGGCCGCCGACCCCGACACCACCCCTGACGCCACCCCCGAGCCCGCCCCCGCCGAGCGCACCAGCCGCTTCGTCGCGTTGAAGCCGCTCGACGAGAAGGCGGGCTCGCGGGCCGGTGCGCCCCCGGTCGTGGGGACCCCCGCCGAGGCCACCGCCTCCGGTGTCACCTCCGTGGTGCCGCAGGTCGGCCCCGAGCGCACCACCCAGCAGCCGCTGCCGCCCAAGCCGCCGCTGGACCTGCTGGCCGAGCTGACCAACACCCCGCCGCCCCCGCCCACGCCGCTGCGGACGCTGGCCCGGCGGGTCAAGATCTGGACGCCGCTGCTCATCCTCGTCGTCGTGGTCTTTGCGATCGCGCAGGCCGTCCGGCCGCTGCCCGCGACCGCGCTGACGCTGACCGCGAAGGACACCTACACCTTCGAGGGCGGCAAGGTGTCCCTGCCGTGGCCGTCCGAGGGCCAGGGCTGGATGGACGTCAACGGCGTCGGCACGATGGACAGCTTCGGCGACGAGAAGCCGGTCGCCATCGGCTCGGTCGCCAAGGCGATGACGGCGTACGTCGTCCTCAAGGACCACGAGCTGAAGTCGGGCCAGGAGGGCCCCGCCGTGCCGGTCGACGCCACCGCCGAGAAGGAGGGCGGCTACGACGCGGACGGCGAGTCCACGCTGAACACCGTCCAGGCGGGCGACAAGCTCACCCTGCGCCAGGCGATCTCCGCCATCATGATCCCGTCGGCCAACAACATCGCGCGTCTGCTGGCCCGTTGGGACGCGGGCACCGAGGCCGAGTTCATCGACAAGATGAACGCCGCCGCCAAGGACCTCGGGATGACGAACACGACGTACACCGACGCCTCGGGGCTCAAGGAGACCACCGTCTCCACCGCCGCGGACCAGGTGAAGCTGGGCAACGAACTGGTGCGGATGCCCGCGCTGATGGAGATCACCAAACTGCCGGAGTGGATCGACCCGTCCGGTCAGAAGTGGCGCAACTACAACACGCTCGTCCCCTACAACGACTCCCTCGGCATCAAGACGGGCTCCACCTCCAAGGCGGGCGGCAACCTGCTGTTCGCGGCCACCAAGGAGGCCGGCGGCGAGACCGTCACCGTGGTCGGCGCGATCCTCGGCCAGCACAAGTCGCCGATCATCGACACCGTCAACGCGGTCAGCAAGACCGCGCTGCTCAAGGCCCAGGACTCCATCACCTCGGCGAAGATCCTCAAGAAGGGCGACGTCGTCGGCTACGTGGACGACCAGCTCGGCGGACGGACCCCGGTCGTGGTGACCGAGGACGTGCCCGCGGTCGGCTGGGCCGGGCTCACGGTCAAGCTGTCGTTCGCGGCCTCCGACGTGCCGCACACCGCGAAGGCGGGCACCCAGGTGGGCACGCTCACCGTCGGGGACGGCTCCGGCCGCGCCGTGAAGGTGCCGGTCGCCCTCCAGCAGGAACTGACCGAGCCGGGCTTCACCGACAAGCTGACCCGCGTCGGCTGACACCCGGCCCCGCGCCCGCGGCGGCGCCCCCGCCGCGGGCGCCGTACCGTCCCGTTCTCCCGCACCCCGCCCGGCAGCCGCCCGGCGGGGTGCGTGCTAGCGTCACGAAACGGGACAGGTCGGCGGCCGCGGGGAAGCGGCCGTGAAGCGGACGGGAACGGGACGCGGCCGACAGCGGAAGACGGGACACGGGGAGTGCCTTCAGGTGGCCACTGCGGAGCCGACACGCGCCGACGACACCGGTCCGGACCAGGACCCCGGTACGCGGCGCCCCGCCCCGGAGACGGGACCGGGCCCGAGCACCGGTCCGGGGACGGACGCGCGGCGGGTGCGGCTGCCCGCACCCCAGTCCGGCGGCCATGACCAGGACCGCGCCGACCGCGCGGCCCCCCGCACCGCGAACGGGGCCGTGACCGCGCCCGCCGTCGCGGAGGACGCGACCGGGGCCGCGCCGTCGCGGCTGAGAGCGCTCACCGGACGGGTGGGCGACCTGCTGCGCCGCCACCTCGTCCTGTCGATGACGATCCTGTCCGGCCTGCTGCACGTGCTCTGGTTCTTCACGTTCGCGAACAGTGGCGGGGACCTGGCGGCGCAGGACGCGTGGGCCGAGTTCGTCGGACGGCACCCCGACTCCGCGTACAACCTCGCCTGGTACGGCGGCATGCACCCCGTGTCGTACAGCGTGGTGTCGCCGTATCTGATGTCCGTGCTCGGCGTGCGGACCACGATGATGATCGCCGGGACGGTCTCGGCGGGACTCCTCGCGCTGGTCCTGCTGCGCTGCCGCCCGGTGAAGGATCCGCTGTGGCCCGCGCTGGCGGGGGTGTTCGCGCTGCTGTGCAACGCGGCCTCCGGGCGGGTCACCTTCGGGCTCGGCAACCTCTTCGCGCTGGCCGCCGTCGCGGTCGTGTTCTGCTGGCCGCACCGCTGGCGCTACAAGCGGTGGGCGAAGGCGCTGTGCGCGGCGCCGCTCGCCGCGCTCGCCACGATGGGCTCGCCGGTGGCGGGCCTCTTCGTCGGCCTGGTCGCGGTCGCGCTGTTCCTCCAGAAGCGGCGGCCCGGCGCGTGGGCGCTCGGGCTCGCGCCGACGGCCGTGGTGGCGGTCTCCGCCTGGGCGTTCCCCTTCTCCGGCACCCAGCCGATGTCGTTCGGCTCCGCCTCGCTGCCGCTGGTGATGGCGGTCGCCGTCTTCGCGCTCGTCCCGCGCGACTGGAAGACGGTCCGGATCACGGCGGCCGTGTACGGGCTCGGGGTGCTGCTGGTCTGGCTGATCAGCTCGCAGATCGGGTCCAACATCACCCGGCTGGCGATGCTGTTCAGCGGGGTGGTGCTGATGGCGGCGCTGCCGTTCGCGGTGCCGCGCAGCCGCAAGTGGTGGACGATCGTGCTGTCGTGCGCGCTCTTCGCCGGCTGGATCGGCTTCAAGTCGGTCGACGACGTGGTGCGCACCACCCCGGCCGCCTCCTGGGCGCGCGAGCTGGCGCCGCTGGTGAACGAACTCCAGGAGGTCGGCGCCGAACGCGGCCGGGTCGAGGTCGTCCCGGCCCGCTCGCACCGGGAGGCGTCCGCGCTCGCGCCGTACGTCAACCTGGCCCGCGGCTGGAACCGGCAGGCCGACATGGAGCGCAACCCGCTCTTCTACGACGACACCCTCAACTCGGCGAACTACCGCGAGTGGCTGAAGCGGTGGGCCGTGCACTTCGTCGTCGTGCCGAAGGACGTGCCCGACGGCGACGGGGCGCAGCGCGAGCGGGAGCTGGTGCAGCGCGGACTGCCCTACCTGGAGCAGATCTGGGGCGACGCCAACTGGCAGCTCTTCCGGGTCGACTCCCCGTCCTCGCTGGCCGAGCCGAACGCGGTGGTGCAGCGGGCCGAGCAGGGCGAGATGACGATCGACGTGCGGGTGGCGGGGCGCGTCCTGATCCGCATCCCGCACTCGCCGTGGCTGAGCATCGTCGACGCCGAGGGCAACCGCCTCAAGGCTCCGCAGGAGACGGAGGCGTCCAAGCACCGGGCGGACGGCGAACCGAAGACGTACGACAACGCCAACGGCTGCCTGTACGAGACGGAGGAGGACGCCGACGGGGACCGCTGGACCATGCTGATCGCGCCCCGCGCGGGCGTGTACCGGCTGGCCGCCCCCTACCAGCTCCCGCGCGGCACACCGTGCCCGGACGAGCTGAAGGAGACGGGGACCGGCGGCGGCACCGGGACCGACGGGGCGGACCCGGGCACGGACACGGCGGGCGCGGGGCAGGGCCGGGGCGACTCGGCTCCGTAGCGTCGGGGTGCATCCGGTGCGTCGGCGGGGTCAGCGGAGCTGGTCGACGTAGCGGTCGGTGCCGGGGACGGTCGGGATGAAGGGGGCGAGGAGTTCGGTGCGGCCGAGGTGTTCGCCGGTGACCGCCTCCTCCAGGCCCGCGAAGTGGTCGCCCCAGGCCTCGCGCGGGTCGGTCTCCAGGAACCAGAGCAGGGTGAGGCGGGTGTCGACGCCCTCGACCTGCCGGACGTACGTCATGCGGTCGCCGGGCAGGGGGGTGGGGCGGAAGACGGTGACCAGGGCCGCCGGGGAGCCGGTGAGGCGGCGCGGGAGGTGGCGGGCGGTGAGCCAGTCGAGCAGGTCGGCGCGGCGCTCGGCGGAGTCGGCGTCGATCACCTGGAGGACCAGGCCCGCGTAGGGGTGGTCGAGGGCGTGCCGGTCGCGGGGGCCCGCCGCGCCGTCCCGGTAGACGGTGGCCTCGTGGTCGTGGAACGCGGTGAGGACGTGGGTACGGGCGCGGTGGACGCGGGCGTCCCGGTTGAGGCGTTTGTTGACGGTGACCGTCCAGCGCATGTGGTCGTCGTAGCGGCCTTCGGTGATCCAGTAGACGGAGAGGTAGCAGCCGGTGGTGACCGGGCGGGCGACCACCGACTCCTCCGGCCGGCGCAGGAGTCGGAGGTCGCGCGGGGCGACCCAGCGGCGGCCCGCGAAGATCCAGGGCATGGCCATGGCGCCCGCGTAGTAGTGGTCGTCCTCGTACCAGCGGTTGTACGCGTACTCGTGGCCGGGGTGCGGTTCGACGAGGGTGATCAGGGCGTGGCCGGGGTGGACGCCGTAGGGGCCGACGGCGGCCAGTTCGGCGTAGGTGTCGCTGCGGGTCTCCTCGCTCATGCTCTTCCCCTTCTCCGGTGGCGGGCCCATACTCTGACGCTCCGTCAGACAATGCGCCAGGGGAAGGGAGGGGCGTCATGTCCTTGCTGGTGGGCAGGACCGTCGTGGTGTCGGGGGTCGGCGCGGGGCTCGGGCACCAGGTGGCGGCGGCGGTCGTGCGGGACGGCGGGAACGCCGTGCTGGGGGCGCGGACGCGGGAGCGGCTGGAGCTGAGCGCGGCGGAGATCGACCCGGACGGGACGCACACGGCGTACCGGGAGACGGACATCACCGACGAGGCGCAGTGCGCGGCGCTGGCGGGGCTGGCGCGGGAGCGGTTCGGGGGGATCGACGCGGTGGTGCACGTGGCGGCGTGGGACGCGCTGTTCGGCGGGCTGGAGGACGCGGACTTCGTGACCTGGCAGGGGGTGCTGGACGTGAACCTGCTGGGGACGCTGCGGATGACGCGGGCCTGTCTGGACGGGCTGAAGGCGCGGGGCGGGTCGGTGGTGTTCATCGGGACGCAGTCGGCGGTGGTGGCGCCGTCGCAGGTGCGGCAGGCGGCGTACGCGGCGTCGAAGGGGGCGCTGACCAGCGCGATGTACTCGCTGGCGCGGGAGTTGGGGCCGTACCGGATCAGGGTGAACTCGGTGCTGCCGGGGTGGATGTGGGGGCCGCCGGTGCGGGCGTTCGTGGAGTTCACGGCGGCGACGGAGGGGGTGGGCCGGGAGGAGGTGCTGGGGCGGCTGACCGAGCGGATGGCGCTGCCGGAGCTGGCCACCGACGGGGATGTGGCGGACGCGGCGGTGTTCCTGGCGTCGGACCGGGCGCGGGCGATCACCGGACAGTCGTTGCTGGTCAACGCCGGAGAGGTGATGCGGTGAGTTCATGCATGTGAACTAAGGACAGTATAGCGAATTCTTTTACTCTCCCTTGACCTGCGGGTTGCTTGTCGTGTCCACGCGGGAGCGCCCACGATGAGCGCCGGGCCGAACCCTGGGAGGGCGCATATGAACGGTCTCGACTGGGCCGTGCTCATCGGCTACTTCGGCGTGATGGTCGCCATCGGCGTGTGGTCGCACAAACGGGTCGACGACGTCAGCGACTTCTTCACGGCCGGCGGCCGGATGCCCTGGTGGCTGTCGGGCATCTCGCACCACATGTCCGGCTACAGCGCGGTGATGTTCACCGGCTACGCGGGCATCGCCTACACCTACGGCGTCACCTCGTTCGTCACCTGGTCCTTCCCGATCGCGCTCGGCATCGCGATCGGCTCCAAGCTGTTCGCGCCCCGGATCAACCGGCTGCGCTCACGGCTGCACGTGGCCTCCCCGCTGGAGTACCTGAAGAACCGGTACGACCTGAAGACGCAGCAGGCGCTGGCCTGGTCCGGGATGCTGCTGAAGATCGTCGACGTGGGTGCCAAGTGGGCCGCGATCGCCACCCTGTTGTCGGTGTTCACCGGGATCTCGCTGAACCAGGGCATCCTCATCACCGGCGGCATCACCGCCGTCTACTGCACCATCGGCGGACTGTGGGCCGACGCGCTCACCGAGCTGGGGCAGTTCATCATCCAACTCCTCGCCGGGGTCGCCATGTTCGTGGCCGTGGTGATGGAACTCGCCGACCGGGACATCGGGTTCCTCGGCGCCTGGGACGAACCCGCCCTCCAGGGCCACGGCGAACCGCTCGTCGGGCCGTACGGGACGGTGTTCCTCCTGGCGTTCCTCTTCATCAAGCTCTTCGAGTACAACGGCGGCATGCTCAACCAGGCCCAGCGGTACATGGCCACCGCCACCCCCAAGGAGGCGGAACGGTCGGCGCGGCTGTCGGCGGTGCTGTGGCTGGTCTGGCCGCTGGTGCTGTTCTTCCCGATGTGGATGTCGCCGCTGCTGGTCGAGTCGCAGAAGCCCGACGGCTCCGACTCCTACGCCCTCATGACCGAACAGCTCCTGCCGCACGGGCTGCTGGGGCTGGTCATCGTCGGCTTCTTCTCGCACACCATGGCCATGTGCTCCTCCGACGCCAACGCCATCGCCGCCGTCTTCACCCGGGACTGCGCGCCCGTGCTGTCGGCGCGGGCCCGCGCCTGGGACCAGCGCGCCGGACTGATCGCGGCGCGCGTCGCCACCGTCGTCTTCCTCGGACTGTCGATGGCCGCGGCCACCCAGGTCAACTCCCCCGCGTTCAAGGACATCATCACCGTGGTGATCAAGTGGGTGGCCGGACTGATGGGTCCGATGGCCATCCCGATGATGCTGGGCCTGCTGCGGCCGTTCCGCCGCTCCGGGCCGACGGCGGCACTGGTCAGCTGGGCGGCCGGACTGCTCGCCTTCTGGCTGGTCAACTACCCGATCAACTGGAACGTGGACGGCGGGGTGCCGTTGCAGTACCAGGTCTCCGTGCCGCTCGCGGTCTCCCTCGTGCTGTACATCCTCATCGGGTTCCTCAAGCCGGAGGACACCCCGGAGCGGCTGGCGATCATCGACCGGATCAACACCGACGGCGACGGGGACGGGGACGGGGGCGCGGCCTCGGGTGGGGCGGCGGTCCCGGAGCCCCGCGAGGAGGCTGCGGCCGGTCCCGCCGCTCCGGCCTCTCCGTCTTCTCCGGCCTCTCCGGCGCGGGACGGGGGCTGAGGGCCGGGCGGGCGGCGGCGGGGTCAGGCTTCGCGGGGGTAGCGGGTCAGCCACGCCGGTGAGGCGCCCGACGGGCCGTGCAGAGCCGGGCCCTGGGTCATCTCCATCGCGAAGTCGTCGGCGAGTTCCAGCAGCGTGGGACGGCCCTCCAGCTCGGCCAGCCAGGCCGGGGGGAGGGCCGTCTCGCCGTGCAGGGCGCCGAGCAGGCCGCCCGTCAGCGCGCCGGTCACCGCCGAGCGGCCGCCGTGATTGACGGCCAGGCGCAGCCCGTGGCGTACGTCCTCGGCGACCAGCGCGCAGTACACGGCCGCGGCGAGCACCTCGCGGGCCGTCCCCTCCCCCGCCAGCTCCGCCACCCGCTCCGGTCCCGGCAGCCCCTGCCGTACGGCACCCAGCGCCCGCTTCAACGACTCCGTCACCGGCTCGTGGCCGGGGCGCGCGGTCAGCAGGGTGATCGCCTGCCGTACGGCGCCGTCGACGCTGCCGCCCCGGGCGAGGGCGTGCACGGTCACCGCGTACGCGCCCGCCGTGAGGTGGCCCACGGGGTGGCCGTGGGTCTGCGCCGCGCACTCCACGGCGAGCTGCGCCACCAGCTGCGGCTCCCAGCCCACCAGCAGGCCGAACGGCGCCGAACGCGCGGTCGCCTCGGGGCCCTGCTCGGCCGGGCCCTTCGGTGCGTCCAGCGTGCCCATCCGGTCGTCGCCGAACCCGATCAGCAGCGAGCGGGCGGGGTCGCGGCGGGCGTACAACCACTCCTCGTGGGCGAGCCAGCCGTCCTCCGGGCGGCGCAGGTCCGGGCCCCAGTCGCGCTGCGTCGCCGCCCACCGCAGATACGCGCGGTGCAGATCGGTCGGAGGGTGCCAGGCGCCCGTGTCCCGGCGGACCTGGGCGCGGATCAGGCCGTCCACCGTGAACAGGGTCAGCTGGGTGAGGTGGGTGACGGTGCCGCGGCGGCCGTACGCGGGGGCCAGGTCGACGAGGCCCTCCGCGCCGTGCGCCTCGCGCAGCGCGTCCAGGCCGAGGGGGTCCACGGGGGCGCCCAGGGCGTCGCCCACGGCCGCGCCGAGCAGGGTGCCGCGGACTCGGCTGCGGAAGTCCTGCTGTTCGGCTCGGCCCCAGACGTTGCCGGCTGTCGCACCCACCTAGTCCTCCCGGCACCGTCCGTACGTACGACGTTCGTCACTGTAATCGAACGAGTCTCCCCTGCGGGGGGCTGCGCCGGGCTTGGCGGGGGTGGGGTGCGGGGTGGTGGGGTTGTTCGCGGTGTTCCCCGCGTCGCCTTGCGGGCTGCGCCCAGCATCATCGGCTTCGGCTGCCGGGCCGGTGGGGGTTGTTCGCGCCGTTCCCCGCGCCCCCATGCGGGCTTCGCCCGGCATCATTGACTTTGGCCGCCGGGCCGGTGGGGGTTGATCGCGCCGTTCCCCGCGCCCCTTTGCGGGCTGCGCCCGCTACCCCATCGGCTTCGGCTGGCGGGTCGTGGGGCCCCTTCGCGCCGTTCCCCGCGCCCCTTTGGGGGCTTCGCCCCCCCTCGGGCGGGGGGAGTTGGTTAGTCGACCACGTGGACCTTGGTGCCTGTTGCGCCGAAGGCCCAGAGGGCTGTGCCGTCGGGCTTGGGCATGCGGACTCCGCCGGTGAGTTTGCCTGCGGCGGGGGGTGGGGAGGAGCCGTCGGCGGCGTTGGAGAAGGCGATGTTGACGCCGGACTTGGCGGAGAAGTAGATGACGTGCTCGATGGCGACGCCGTCGGAGCCGGTGAGGGCGTCCTTGCGGACGGAGATCGTGTAGGTGCCGGGGTCGGGGTCGACCGTGCCGGGCCAGACGGTGAAGGTGCGGCGGGCCTGGTCGTCGGCGTCGACGAGCCAGACCTGGCGGGCGCCGAGGGCGTACACGATCCGGCGGCCGGTGCCCGAGCCGTCGGGGACGGGGGCGGTCTTCGGGGGTGCGGACGCCGACGGCTTCGCGCTCGTGGACGGCTTCGCCGAGGGGGCGGGGCTCGCCGCCGTCGGCACGGGGTGCGGGCCCTGGTCGGCCCGCACCGTGAGGGCGCCGACGACGACGATCGCACCGGCCGTGAGACCGGTGACCCAGGCCCACGAGGGAAGCCGTCGGGCAGCCACGGAACGCAACTCCTCAGGTACGGGACCCCCCGAACTAGGGGTCCGATCATCGTACTGCGATGACCTCGTGTCCCGTTCCGCGGCAGCCCCCGCCGCCCCCTCCGCGCCCCCTCAGTCCAGGACCGGCAGCAGCTTCGGCAGGTGGCCGTCGGAGGCCGCCGCCGCGCGCTGCCGCTCCTCGGGGACCTCTCCGTACAGCGTCGTGCGCGGCTTCGCCGGGCGCCCGGCGGCCTCGGCGACGGCGACGAGGTCCTTGACCGACTTGTAGGAGCCGTAGGAGGAGCCCGCCATGCGGGAGATCGTCTCCTCCATCAGGGTGCCGCCGAGGTCGTTCGCGCCGGAGCGGAGCATCTCGGCCGCGCCCTCCGTGCCGAGCTTGACCCAGCTGGTCTGGATGTTGGGGATCCAGGGGTGCAGCAGCAGGCGGGCCATGGCGGTGACGGCGCGGTTGTCGCGGACGGTGGGGCCGGGGCGGGCGATCCCGGCGAGGTAGACGGGGGCGTTGGTGTGGATGAAGGGCAGGGTCACGAACTCCGTGAAACCGCCGGTGCGTTGCTGGATGCCGGCGAGGGTGCGGAGGTGGCCGAGCCAGTGCCGGGGCTGGTCGACATGCCCGTACATCATCGTGGACGAGGAGCGGATGCCGAGTTCGTGGGCGGTGGTGATGACCTCGATCCAGGTGGCGGTGGGGAGTTTGCCCTTGGTGAGGACCCAGCGGACCTCGTCGTCGAGGATCTCGGCGGCCGTGCCGGGCACCGAGTCGAGTCCGGCCTCCTTGGCGGCGGTCAGCCACTCGCGGATCGACAGCCCGGTACGGGTCGCGCCGTTGACAACCTCCATCGGCGAGAAGGCGTGCACGTGCATGCCGGGGACGCGTTCCTTGACCGCCTTCGCGATGTCGAAGTAGGCGGTGCCGGGCAGGTCGGGGTGGATGCCGCCCTGCATGCAGACCTCCACCGCGCCCACCTCCCAGGCCTGTTGGGCGCGGTCGGCGACCTGGTCGAGGGAGAGCGTGTAGGCGTCGGCGTCGGTGCGGCGCTGCGCGAAGGCACAGAACCGGCAGCCGGTGTAGCAGACGTTGGTGAAGTTGATGTTCCGCGTGACGATGTAGGTGACGTCGTCGCCGACGGCCGCGCGGCGCACGTCGTCCGCGATGCGGGTGAGGGCGTCGAGGGCGGGCCCGTCGGCGTGCAGCAGGGCCAGCGCCTCGGCGTCGGTGAGCTTCGTCGGGTCGTCGGCGGCCGTGGCGAGGGCCTGCCGTACGTCGGTGTCGATGCGCTCGGGGACCATGCCGGGGGCGGCGGCCTCGCGCAGCTCCTCCCAGTCGCCGTAGACGGCGTCGAAGTCGTCGCGGCGGTCGGTGGTGCGGCCGTCGGTGTCGATGGTGCGGTGCAGGTCGGTGCGGCCGGTGGCGGTGAACGCCTCGTCGGGCTCCTGCCAGGGGCGGCCCACGACGGGCGCGTCGGGGAGGGCGAGGCCGGTCTCCGGGTCGGCGAGGGCGCGGACGTGCGGCAGCAGCCGCGGGTCCAGCCAGGGTTCGCCGCGGGTGACGAACTCCGGGTACACGCACAGCCGTTCGCGCAGCTCGAAGCCGGCCGCGGCGGACCGGGCGGCGAGTTCCTCGATCTGCGGCCAGGGGCGTTCGGGGTTGACGTGGTCGATGGTGAGCGGGGAGACGCCGCCCCAGTCGTCGATGCCCGCGCCGATGAGCCGCTCGTACTCGCTGTCGACCAGGTTGGGCGGTGCCTGGAGGCAGGCGCTCGGGCCGAGCAGCAGCCGGGCGACGGCCACCGCGGCGACCAGTTCGTCGAGTTCGGCGTCGGGCATGCCGCGCATCGCGGTGCCGGGCTTGGCGCGGAAGTTCTGGATGATCAGTTCCTGGACGCCGTGGTAGGCGCGGGAGACCTTGCGCAGCGCGAACAGCGACTCGGCGCGCTCCTCGTGGGTCTCGCCGATGCCGATGAGGATGCCGGAGGTGAAGGGGACGGAGGAGCGGCCCGCGTCCTCCAGGACCCGCAGCCGCACGGCCGGTTCCTTGTCCGGGGAGCCGTGGTGGGGGCCGCCGGGCTCGGACCACAGGCGGGTCGCGGTGGTCTCCAGCATCATCCCCATCGACGGCGCGACCGGCTTGAGCCGCTGGAAGTCCGTCCAGGACATCACCCCGGGGTTGAGGTGCGGGAGCAGGCCGGTCTCCTCCAGGATGCGGATCGAGATGGCGCGGACGTAGGCGATGGTGTCGTCGTAGCCGTGCGCGTCGAGCCATTCGCGGGCCTCGGGCCAGCGGTCCTCGGGCTTGTCGCCGAGGGTGATGAGGGCTTCCTTGCAGCCGAGGGCGGCGCCCTTGCGGGCCACGTCCAGCACCTCGTCCGGGGACATGAACATGCCGTGCCCGGCGCGCCGCAGCTTGCCGGGGACGGTGACGAACGTGCAGTAGTGGCACTTGTCGCGGCAGAGCCGGGTGAGCGGCACGAACACGCTCTTGGAGTAGGTGATGACGCCGGGCCGCCCGGCCGCCTCCAGGCCCGCGTCGCGCACCCGCGCCGCCGAGGCGGACAGGTCGTCCAGGTGGGCGCCGCGCGCCTGGAGCAGGACCGCCGCCTCGGACACGTCCAGCGCGACGCCGTCCCGGGCACGTTTGAGGGCGCGACGCAGGGAGTTCTCGGTGGGGCCCGTTCCGGAGGTCGCGGAGGTCGTCATTCCTTGAGCATACGTTCGGGCCGACCTGCGCCGATCGGTACGTACGGTTCTGTCCGGATCGCCACGGCAGGCGGCTCTCAGGCGGCGCCGGGCAGGTGGGCGGCGTACCCGTCGAGGGCCTTGAGGACCTCGGCCTCCCCGGCGGGCGGGAGCTGCACGACGATCTCCTCGACGCCCAGCTCGGCGTAGTGCGCGAGCTTGCCCGGCGAGGGGAACACGGCGTACGGCACGACCTGGAGGGCGGCCGGGTCGCGGCCCGCGTCGGCCCACGCGGCGCGCAGCACCGGCAGCGACTCGGTGAGGCCGCCGCCGCCGATCGGGAGCCAGCCGTCGGCGTACGCGCAGATGTGCTCGAACAGCTTCGGGCCCGCCGCGCCACCGACGAGCGTGCGGGGGCCGGTGACCGGGCCGCGCGGCTTCTGCACCGGCTTGGGATGGGCGTGGCTGGCCCGCACCGAGCCGAACGGGCCCTCGTGGCCGGTCGGTTCCTCGCTCCACAGCGCGCGCATCACGGCCATCCGGTCGCGGACCAGGGCGCGGCGGGTGCGCCACTCGACGCCGTGGTCGTCGGCCTCCTCGACGTTCCAGCCGAAGCCGAGGCCGAGGGTGAACCGGCCGCCGGAGAGGTGGTCCAGGGTGGCGACCTGCTTGGCGAGGCCGATCGGGTCGTGCTGGGCGACCAGCGTGATGCCGGTGCCGAGGCCCAGCCGCTCGGTGACGGCGGCGGCCTGCCCGAGCGCCACGAACGGGTCGAGGGTCCGCCCGTACTCCGGCGGCAGCTCGCCGCCCGCCGGGTACGGCGTCGTCCGCTCCACGGGGATGTGGGTGTGCTCGGGGAGGTAGAGCCCGGCGAAACCGCGCTGCTCCAGTTCGCGGGCGAGGCGGACGGGGGTGATCGTCTCGTCGGTGAGGAAGATCGTGGCGGCGATGCGCATGGGGGGCGTGGCCTTTCCGGGGCGGGAGCGGGACGGATGCCGGGGACGGGGTGCTGTCATCTGTACCGGGTACGGACGCCGGTGTCCATACCGACCGGTCGGAACCGTGGCGGGGAGGGGCGGGCCGGGAGAAGCGGAGTGGGCGGCGGGGGTGCGGGCGGCGGGCGTACGGGGTGCGGGTACCGGGCGGGGGCCGTGTGGAGGACGATGGCGGGGGCGGTCCTGGTCCGCTGCTCTCCCCCGCCGCTCCCCCCGTCTCTCCCCCGCCTGCCCGAAGGAGTTCCGCCGCCCATGTCCCGTTCGGACGACCGCCGGCACCGTGCCGTGACCGCTTTCCAGCGGCGGGTCAACCCGCTGCTGCGCCGCCTTCCCGGGCAGACCGTGCTGGAGACGACCGGCCGGGTGTCCGGGCTGCCCCGGCGGACGCCGGTGGGCGGGCGGCGGGTGGGCGACGTGTTCTGGCTGGTGTCGGAGTTCGGGGAGCGCTCGCAGTACGTGCGCAACATCCGGGCCGACCCGCGCGTCCGGGTACGGCTCCGGGGCCGCTGGTACACCGGCACCGCCCGCCTGCTCCCCGACGACGACCCGAGGGCCCGGCTGCGCACCCTGCCGAGGTTCAACAGCGCGGCCGTACGGGTCCTCGGGACGGATCTGCTGACGGTACGGGTGGAGCTGGACGGCCGCCGCTGACGGGACGGGCGGGCCGCCGGGGTGCACGGGACGCGAGGGGTGCGCGGGGTGCGCTTGCCGCACGGGGTGCGCGGGGTGTCATCCCGGCCACACGATCGACTGCACCTCGCTGTAGGCGTGGAGGGCGTAGGAGCCGACGTCACGGCCGACCCCGCTCTGTTTGAAGCCGCCGAAGGGGGCCTCCATGTTGCGGGCGACGGTGTTGATGCCGACGCCTCCGGCGCGCAGGCGGCGGGCGACGCGGAAGGCGCGGGCGGTGTCGGCGGACCAGACGTAGTCGATGAGGCCGTAGTCGGTGGCGTCGGCGAGGGCGATGCCCTCCTCCTCGTCGTCGAAGGGGAGGACGGTGACGACGGGGCCGAAGATCTCCTCCCGGACGACGCGCATCGTGGGGGCGCAGTCGGCGAGGACGGTGGGGGCGACGTAGAAGCCCCGTGGCAGGGGCGGGCGTTCGCCGCCGGTGACGACCGTCGCGCCTTCCTCACGGGCCAGTTCGACGTACGCCTCCACGCGGTCGCGGTGGGCGGCCGAGATGACGGGGCCGACGACGGTGTCGCGGGCGCGCGGGTCGCCGACCGGGAGGCGGCGGGCGTGTGCGGCGAGGGCGTCCACCAGGCGTTCGTAGACGGGGCGTTGGGCGAGGACGCGGGTGGGGGCGGTGCAGATCTGGCCGCTGTAGAAGGAGAACGTGGTGCCGATGCCGGCGACCGCCGAGGCGAGGTCGGCGTCGTCGAGGACGAGGGCCGCGCCCTTGCCGCCCAGCTCCATCAACTGCCGTTTCATGGACCGGCCGCAGACCTCCGCGATCCGCCGCCCGACGGCCGTGGAGCCGGTGAAGCTGACCATGTCGACGTCCGGGGAGGCGACGACCGCCTCGCCGATCGCGGCGGCGCGGCCGGAGACGACGTTGACCACGCCGGGCGGCACCCCGGCCGCCTCCAGGGCCTCCGCCATGCGGTACACGGACAGCGGGTCCTGCGGGGCGGGCTTCACGACGACGGTGTTGCCCATGGCGAGGGCGGGGGCGATCTTCCCGGCCGCGTTGGCCCACGGGTTGTTGTACGAGGTGACGCAGGCGACGACGCCGACGGGCTGGCGGACGGCGAGGGCGCTCGTGACGCCGCCCCGGCCGAGCGGTCCGGCCTCGCTGATCTGCGGGGCGATCGGCCACTCGGCGGGCTCGACGCGGGCGTACCGCCGGAAGCGGGCGGCGGCGACACCGACCTGCATGGCGCGCGCGGTGGCGGTGGTCGCGCCGGTCTCGGCCTCCGCGAGTTCGGCGTACGGGACCAGGTGGTCGCGGACGACGGCCGCCGCCCGCGCGAGGATCACGGCGCGTTCCTCGGGCGGGGTGCGGGACCAGGGGCCGAGGGCGGCGCGGGCGGCGGCGCAGGCGGCGAGCGCCTGCGCGCGGGAGGCCTCCGGGGCCTCCCCCACGGTCTCCTCGGTCGCCGGGTCGGTCACCGGGTAGTGCCCGCCGTCCGGCTCCACCCAGACGCCGTCGATGAACAGCCGCTGCTTCACCGGGTGTTCACCGTCCTGGTGTCACGGCCGGAGCGCAGCACCCGGCCGGGTACGGCGCCGGTCACCACGTCGTCGCGGATCGCCTCGACGCCGTTGACCCACACGGCGCGCACGCCGAGCGCCCGCGCGTCGAGGCGGGGGCTGTCGCCGGGCAGGTCGTGGACGAGGGTGGCCGGGCCCGCGTCGATCCGCTCGGGGTCGAAGAGGACCAGGTCGGCGTGGAACCCCTCCTGGACGCGGCCGCGGCCGCGGAGCCCGAAGAGGCGGGCGGGGTCGTCGGTGAGCATCCGGACGGCCCTCTCCAGGCCGACCAGGCGCCGTCCGCGCAGGCAGTCCCCGAGGAAGCGGGTGGTGTACGGCGCCCCGCACATGCGGTCCAGGTGGGCGCCCGCGTCGGAGCCGCCGAGGAGGACGTCCTCGTGCCGCCAGGTCTCGGCGCGCAGCCTCCAGGAGGCGGGGTCGTTGTCGGTGGGCATCGGCCACAGCACGGTGCGCAGGTCGTCGGCGGCGCAGATCTCGACCAGGCAGGCGAAGGGGTCCTGGCCGCGTTCGGCGGCGATGTCCCCGACGACGCGGCCGGTGAGGCCCCGGTTGGCGGTGCTGTAGGTGTCGCCGACGACGTACCGGTCGAAGCGGGCGAGGCGGCGGAAGACGCCGGCCTCCTTGGACGCGGCACGGCGCAGCAGGTCGGCGCGGACGGCCGGGTCGCGCAGGCGGGCGACGCGTTCGGGGACGGGCAGGCCGAGGACGGGGCCCCAGCCGGGGATGAGGTTGAGGGCGCAGAAGGTGCCGAGCGACATGTTCATCGGGGTGAGGATCGGCATGGTCAGCGCGACGACCCGGCCGCCCGCCGCGCGGGCCCGTTCGCTCACCGACAGCTGGCGGGGCACCCGTTCGGGGACGGCGGCGTCGACGGTGAGGACGTTCCAGTTCAGGGGCCGTCCCGCGGTGGCGCTCAGTTCCACGAAGAGGTCCGCCTCGGCGTCGCTGAACTGGTCGAGGCATCCGGCGACGATGGCCTCGATCTGGGTGCCCTCGTGCGCGCCCACGGCGCGGGCCAGCGCGAGGAGTTCGTCGGGGCGGGCGTGCCGGGAGGCGACCGGGCGGCCGTCGCCGTCGGAGTGGGTGGACGACTGCGTGGTGGAGAACCCCCAGGCGCCCGCGTCCATCGCGTCGCGCAACAGCCCGGCCATGGAGTCGAGTTGCCGCCGGTCGGGGGTGCCGCCGACGGCGTCCGCGCCCATCACGTACCGGCGGAGCGCGCAGTGCCCCACCATGAAGCCCGCGTTGACGGCGATCCGGCCCTCCAGGGCGTCGAGGTAGTCGCCGAAGGTGTGCCAGGTCCAGGGCGCGCCCTCCTCCAGGGCGACCAGGGACATGCCTTCCACCTTGGCCATCATCCGCCGGGTGTAGTCGGCGTCCTCGGGCCGGTCGGGGTGGAGCGGGGCGAGGGTGAACCCGCAGTTCCCGGCGGCGACGGTGGTCACCCCGTGGTGGAGGGAGGGCGTGGCGTACGGGTCCCAGAACAGCTGGGCGTCGTAGTGGGTGTGGGGGTCGACGAACCCGGGCGCGAGGACGAGCCCGCCCGCGTCCTCGACGGCCCGCGCCTCCTCCCGGACCACCCCCACGACCACGATCCGGTCGTCCCGCACCCCCACGTCGGCCACCCGCGCGGGCCCCCCGCTCCCGTCCACGACGGTGGCCCCCCGGACCACGAGATCAAGCACCCCACTCACCTCCGGACACAGAACACGGACAAAGCCACCTCCACGCAAGCCCCACGCCCCCGGTGGCACGAGGACCCCGGCCACGACAGGGGCGCGGGGAACTGCGCGACCAGCCACATCGCACCCGCGCGGGCCCCCGACCGAACCCCCCGCCCCTCAGGGGCGCGGGGAACTGCGCGACCGGCCCCCACCCACCCGCACCCGCCGACGCACCCCCTCCCCCCACCCCCTCCCGGCGTCCCACGAGGGCTACGCCGCCCGGAACCGGGTGGTCCGGTGCACCGGATCGGTGTCGATCCGGGGAATCACGTGCTCCCCGATCAGCCGGATCGTCCGGAGCGTCTCCTCCTTCGGCACCCCCACCGGCAGCCCGAAGCTCAGCTGGTCGGCCCCGGCCTGCTCCCACCGCTTGCACTGCCGGGTCACCTCGTCCGGGTCACCGCAGATCAACAGCTCCTCCTCGATGAGGAGTTCGACGAACTCGGCGGTGTAGGGCGGCAGCGTCTGCGGCCAGACGGGGAAGCCCTCGGGGCGCGGGAAGGTGTCGTGGTAGCGGAAGACGAGCGAGGGCAGGTAGTGCAGCCCGCCGCGGACCGCGATGTCGACGGCCTCCGCGTGGGTGGGCGCGCAGATGGCGGTGGTCGTCACCATCACGTTGTCGTTGACGAAGTCCCCGACGGGTTCGGCGTCGACGATCGCGGTCTTGTACTGCTCCAGCACCCATTCCATGTCGGAGACCTTCTGCACGCTGAAGCCGAGCACGCCGAGGCCCTTGCGGGCGGCCATGGCGTACGAGGGCGGCGACCCGGCGGCGTACCACATCGCCGGGTGGGACCGCCCGTACGGCTTGGGCAGGACCTTGCGGGGCGGGAGCTGCCAGTGCTTGCCGCGGAAGCCCTCGTACTCGTCCTGGAGCCACATCCTGGGGAACTCCGCGATGGTCTCCTCCCAGATCTCCTTGGTGTGGTTCATGTCGGTGATGCCGGGGAGGAAGCCGAGGATCTCGTGCGAGCCCGCGCCGCGGCCGGAGCCGAACTCGAAGCGGCCCTCGGTGAGGTGGTCGAGCATGGCGACCTTCTCGGCGACCTTCACGGGGTGGTTGACCTGGGCGAGCGGGTTGAAGATCCCGGAGCCGAGGTGGATGCGTGCGGTGGCGTGGGCGAGGTAGCCGAGGAAGACGTCGTTGGCGGAGAGGTGGGAGTACTCCTCCAGGAAGTGGTGTTCGGACGCCCAGGCGTACTTGAAGCCGGAGCGGTCGGCCTGGATGACGTACTCGGTCTCCTCCATCAGCGCCTTGTGTTCGGCGAGCGGGTCGGTCTCGGCGCGCTTGCCGACGTATCCCTGTACAAAGAGCCCGAATTCCACGGCGGTCCACCGTCCCCAGAGTCCCGGATTCCTGACGGCTTTTCTGACGCTCCGTCAGATCTGTGTGTCGGCCGACTGTGGCACCGGCCGCGTGGACCGTCAAGACATGACGGCCCGTCAGTTGCAGCTTGTGCGGGGCGCGCGTTCAGATGACGGTGATCCCGGCGAGCCAGCCCCCGTCGATCACGAACGGCTGCCCGGTGACGTACGAGGAGGCGTCCGAGGTGAGGAAGAGCGCGAGCCGGGCGACCTCCTGGGGGCGGCCCATCCGGCCGAGGGGGATCAGCTTGCGGTAGAGCGCGTCGAGCGCCTTCGACGTCGCCTCCGGGTCGGCCGCCGGGTCCAGCAGCGCCGGGTTGGACATGGGGGTGTCGATGGCGCCGGGGCAGACCGCGTTGACCCGGATGCCGCGCGGTGCCAGCTCCAGGGCGGCGACGCGGGTCAGGCCGAGGACGGCGTGCTTGGTGGCCGCGTAGGTGCCGACCGCGGCCATGCCGGTGAGGGCGGTGCAGGAGGCGGTGTTGACGATCGTGCCGCCGTCGGTGAGTTCCGGCGCGACGGTCTTGATGCCGAGGAAGCAGCCCGCCTGGTTGACCCGCACCACCCGCATGAACTCCTCCAGCGGGGTGTCCACCAGCGCGTTGAACCGCAGCACGCCCGCGTTGTTGACCAGCCCGTCGAGACGCCCGTACGCGGCTCTGGCGGCGGCGACGGCCGACCGCCAGTCCTCCTCGTCGCCCACGTCGAGGTGGACGTAGTGCGCGCCGATCTCCTCGGCGAGGGCCTGCCCCGTGTCGTCCAGCACGTCGGCGACGACGACCCGCGCGCCCTCCTCGCGGAAGAGCCGCGCCTCCTGCTCCCCCTGTCCGCGCGCCGCCCCGGTGATCAGGACGACCCGCCCGTCCAGTGTGCCCATGTCCGCTCCTCAGTCCAGCCGGGGCGCGACCTCCGCGCCGAACGCGGCGATCTGGTCGATGAGTTCGCTGCGGCTCCGGCTGCGGAACCGCACCTGGATCTGGTGCACGCCCATCGCGCGGTACGCCCTCAGCGACTCGGCGATCTCCTCCGGGGCGCCGGTGACCGTGCGTCGGCCGGTGTCCCAGCCCGCGGCGCCGACGTACAGCGGCTCGGTGAGGGCGCCGACGGTGAACGGCCCCGTGCGGCCCGCCTCGTCGCGCAGCCGCCGTATCCGGTCGATGCGGTCGGGGAGTTCGGCGCGCGGGTCGCCCTGCGGGAGCCAGCCGTCGCCGCGCAGGGCGGCCCGGCGGACGGCGGCGGGCGAGGACCCGCCCACCCACAGCGGGACGCGGGCCTGCGCGGGCCGGGGCCGCTGGCCGAGATCGGCGAAGTCGTGGAACGTGCCGTGGTGTTCGGGGAACTCGTCGGGGCCGAGGGCGGCCCGCAGCGCGTCGATCGTCTCGTCGAGCACGGCCCCGCGCCGCCCGAAGTCGGCCCCGACGGCGACGAATTCCTCCGGTACGTGTCCGGCGCCGACGCCGAGGACCAGCCGCCCGCCGCTGAGGTGGTCGAGGGTGGCGTACTGCTTGGCGGTGAGCAGGGGGTGGCGCAGGCCCACCACGGCGACATGGCTGAGCAGGCGGGCGCGTCCGGTGACGGCGGCCAGGTGGGCGAGGGTGGCGACCGGGTCGTACCAGACGGTGCTCATCGCCCCGGCGAGGCGGCGCGGGATCGCGACGTGGTCGCAGACGGCGACGTAGGCGAACCCGGCCCGGTCGGCGGCGCGCGCCACGGCGACCAGGTCGGCCGCCCCGGCGCCGGTCTCCCAGGGCTCGGTGTAGAGGGTGGACTGGGACTGCACGGGGAGCTGGATGCCGTACGCGAGGCGGGTGGCCCCGAGGGCGGCGGGGGCTTCGGGGGCAGCCGTCTCCTCGGTGCCGGTCCCGGCGGCTCCGGAAATTGCGGGGGCTACGGGGGCACCGGTCCCGTCGGTGCCGGTCACCGGGTGGCCGCCGGGCCGGGCCACAGGCCGTCCGGGGTGAGGCCCAGCAGGTCGATGGCGTTGCCGCGCACGATCCGCTCCACGACGGCCGGGTCGAGGTGGCCCATCTGCGCCTCGCCGACCTCGCGGGACTTCGGCCAGGTGGAGTCGGAGTGCGGGTAGTCGGTCTCGTAGAGGACGTTGCCGACACCGACGGCGTCGAGGTTGCGCAGGCCGAAGGCGTCGTCGAAGAAGCAGCCGTGGACGTGCTCGGCGAACAGCTCCGACGGGGGCCGGTGGACCTTGTCGGCGACCCCGCCCCAGGCCCGGTTCTCCTCCCAGACGACGTCGGCACGCTCCAGGATGTAGGGAATCCAGCCGATCTGCCCCTCGGCGTACATCACCTTGAGGTGGGGGAAGCGCTCGAACTTGCCGCTCATCAGCCAGTCGACCATCGAGAAGCAGCAGTTGGCGAAGGTGATGGTGGAGCCGACCGCGGGCGGGGCGTCCGCCGAGGTCGACGGCATCCGGCTGCTGGAGCCGATGTGCATGGCGACGACGGTGCCCGTCTCGTCGCAGGCGGCGAGGAAGGGGTCCCAGGCGTCGGTGTGCACCGACGGCAGGCCGAGGTGCGGGGGTATCTCGGAGAAGGCGACGGCGCGTACGCCCCGGGCGGCGTTGCGGCGGACCTCGGCGGCGGCCAGCTCCGGGTCCCACAGCGGGATCAGGGTGAGCGGGATCAGCCGCCCCCGCGCCTGCGGGCCGCACCACTCCTCCACCATCCAGTCGTTGTAGGCGCGCACGCACAGCAGCGCGAGGTCGCGGTCGGCGGCCTCGGTGAACGTCTGGCCGCAGAAGCGCGGGAAGGTGGGGAAACAGACCGCGGACTGGACGTGGTTGACGTCCATGTCGGCGAGCCGCGACGGCACGTGGTGGGAGCCCGCCCGCATCTGCTCGTACGTGATGACCTCCAGCCGTATCTCGTCCCTGGGGTGGCCGACGGCCGTGTCGAGGCGGGTCAGCGGGCGGCGCAGGTCCTCGTAGACCCACCAGTCGCCGACCGGGCCGTCGTCGCCGGGCTCGCCCATCACGGGCTTGAACCGGCCGCCGAGGAACGTCATCTCCTTCAGCGGGGCCCGCACGATCCGGGGGCCGGTGTCGAGGTACTTCCGCGGCAGGCGGTCCTGCCAGACGGTGGGGGGTTCGACGGTGTGGTCGTCCACGGAGATGATCCGCGGGAAGTCGGCTGCGGGAGCAGGGGTGTCGGGGCGGTCGGCGCCGGGGCGGCCGGGGGCCGGGGGCGGGCCGTCAGGCTCGTGGGTCTCCATGGGGGCACCGTAGCGCCGAACTGACGGACCGTCAGCTCTTGAATCCGACAGCCGGGACGGCTGGCGAACGGCCAGTGGGCGACCGGCGGGACGGCCGACTGGATGACCGACGGGATGACCGGCTCTGCGCGGATCTGTGCGGAGTACGTGTGCGCGGTGTGTGGACTCCTGTGCGGCAGGCTGTGATCGGCGTCTCCCGACGCTGACGTACGGGCACGGACAGGGCAAACTGACCTCCTTGGTCTTGACGCCTGGGGGGACTCCGATGGACGACCGAGGACCACGGGTGCCGCGGCAGCGGCGCTCCGGCCCGGCCCCGGACCCGGCCGCGCTGCGCTTCGACGTGCTCGGCCCGGTCCGCGCCACGTGCGCCGGGGAACCGCTGCCCGCCGGTTCGCCGCAGCAACGCGCCCTGCTGGCCGCGCTGTTGCTGCGCGAGGGCCGTACGGCGACCGCCGCCGAACTGATCGACGCGCTGTGGGGCGAGGAGCCGCCCGTGCAGGCGCTGGCGGCGCTGCGGACGTACGCCTCCCGGCTGCGCAAGGCGCTCGGCCCGGACGTCCTGGTCACCGAGTCCGGGGGGTACGCGGTGCGCGGCCTCGCCGAGGACGCGCTCGACGTGACCGTGGCGCAGGAGGGCGCGGCGGCGGCCGAGAAGGCGCGCGCCGCCGGGGACGCGGACCGGGCGCGCGAGGCGCTGAACCGGACGCTGGCCCTGTGGGACGGGGAGGCGCTGGCCGGGGTGCCCGGCCCCTACGCCGAGACGCAGCGGGTCCGGCTGGAGGAGTGGCGGCTGCAACTCCTGGAGACCCGGCTGGATCTGGACCTGGAGACGGGCGGGCACGCCGAGGCCGTGGCGGAGCTCACGGCGCTGACGGCGGCGCATCCGCTGCGCGAGCGGCTGCGCGAACTGCTGATGCTGGCGCTGTACCGCAGCGGGCGGCAGGCGGAGGCGCTGGCGGTGTACGCCGACACGCAGCGGCTGCTGGCGGAGGAGCTGGGCGTGGACCCGCGGGCCGGGCTGCGCGACCTCCAGCGCCGCATCCTCCAGGCCGACCCGGACCTCGCCGAGCCCACGGCCCCGGCCGCCGCCCCACCGGTCGCGACGCGGGTGCGGCCCGCGCAACTCCCGGCGTCCGTGCCCGACTTCACGGGCCGGGCGGCCTTCGTGACGGAGCTGAGCCAGGTGCTGGCGGGCGCGGTGGGGGCACCGGGCGCGACGGGGCCGACCGGGCCGACGGGCGCGGCGGGCGGGACGGGTGCGGCGGGCACCTTGGGCGCGGCGGGCGCGATGGGCGCGTTCGGCACGGCGGGGCTGGCCGGAGCGGCGGGGACGTCGGGTGGCGCCGGGGCGGCGGGCGGGTCAGCGGGTGCGGCGGGGGTGCCGGGCGGGGCGCTGGTGCCGGGTTCGGCGCACACCGCAGACGCGTCCGCGCTGGTCAGGGGCGCGGGCCGGGTGATGGCGGTGTCGGCCGTCGCGGGCATCGGCGGGGTCGGCAAGACGACCCTGGCCGTGCACGTGGCGCACGGGGCGCGGGCGGCGTTCCCCGACGGTCAGCTGTACGTCGACCTCCAGGGCGCCGGGGCCCGCCCCGCCGACCCGGAGACCGTCCTCGGCGCGTTCCTGCGCGCGCTCGGCACGGAGGACTCCGCGATCCCCGACTCGCTCGCGGAACGGGCCGCGCTGTACCGCTCGGTGCTCGACGGACGCCGGGTGCTGGTCCTGCTGGACAACGCGCGGGACGCGGCGCAGGTGCGTCCGCTGCTCCCCGGCACCGAGGGCTGCGCGGCCCTGGTGACCTCGCGGGCGCGGATGGTGGACCTGGCCGGGGCGCACCTGGTCGACCTGGACGTGATGGCGCCGGACGAGGCCCTCGCGCTGTTCACGAAGATCGTGGGCGAGGAACGGGTCGCCGCCGAGCGGGAGGCCGCGCTGGACGTCGTCGCCGCCTGCGGCTTCCTCCCGCTGGCGCTGCGGATCGCCGCGTCCCGGCTGGCGGCCCGCCGTACCTGGACGGTGTCGGTGCTGGCGGCCAAGCTCGCCGACGAACGGCGGCGGCTGGACGAACTCCAGGCCGGGGACCTCGCGGTGAAGGCCACCTTCGAACTCGGCTACGGCCAGCTGGAACCCGCCCAGGCCCGCGCCTTCCGGCTGCTGGGCCTGGCCGACGGCCCCGACATCTCCGTGGCGGCGGCGTCGGCGGTGCTGGACCTGCCGGAGCCGGACGCCGAGGACCTGCTGGAGTCCCTGGTCGACACCTCGCTGCTGGAGTCGGCGGCGCCCGGCCGCTACCGGCTGCACGACCTCGTCCGGCTCTACGCCCGCGCCTGCGCGGAACGCGACGAGTGGCCGCCCGCGGAGCGCGAGGCCGCGCTGTCGCGGCTGCTGGACTTCTATCTGGCGACGACGGCGGGGGTGTACGCGATGGAGCACCCCCTGGACCGTCTCGTGGACGACCTGGAGTCGGTCGCCCATCCGGGCCTGCGGTTCAGCGAGGGCGCCGCGGCCCTCGACTGGCTGTACACCGAGGCCGGTCCGCTGCTGGCGTGTGTCCGGCAGGCGGCCGGCACCGACCGGCTGCGCCGCGCCGTCGACCTGCTGTGGGCGGCGAAGGACCTCACCGAGTCCGGCGCCAACGCGCACCAGTACGAGACGACGGCCCGCGCCACCTGCGAGGCGACCCGGGCGAGGGACGACGCGCGCGCGGGCGGCAGGGCGCACACGGTCCTCAGCGACGTCCTGCTGGTGTCGGGCCGGATCGGGGACGCCGACGACGAGGCGCGGATCGCCATGGAGCTGGCGGGCCGGGCGCGCGACGCCACCACCGTGAGCTGGGTGGCCAACAACCGCGGGCTGATCTGCCTGCACCAGGGCCGGTTCGGCGACGGCAAGGCCTTCTTCGACCAGGCCATCGAGGGGTTGCGGGCGGCGGGCAACCGGCCCTTCGAGGCGACCGCGCTCGGCAACCTCTCCCGCGCGCACCTCGGGATGGGCAACACGGAGCGGGCGGTGGAGATCGCCCGGCGCGGCCTCGCCGCCCACCACGAGATCGGACGCTCGGTGCGTCTGGCCAACAGCCACTTCGCGCTGGGGGTGGCGCTCACCCAGGCCGAGGAGTACGCGGAGGCCCTCGCGGAGTTCTCCGCCGCGCTGGAGATCTTCCACGAGCACCGGCAGTGGCTGTGGGAGGGCGTGACGCACTTCCGTATCGCCCAGGTGCATCTGGCGGCGGACCGTCCGGCGCGGGCGGCCCACCACGCCGAACTCGCCCTGACCCTGGGGGTGATCGGCGGCGACCGGATGCGCGGCAACGTCCTGACGCTGCTGGGGCGGGCGCTCGCCGCGCTCGGGCAGGCGGACCGGGCCAGGGTCTGCTGGCGCGACGCCCTCGGCCTCTACGAGGGGTCCGGGGCACCGGAGACCGACTCCGTCCGCGCGCTGCTGGCGGCCGTCTCCGCACCGTAGGAACGCGGTGGCACCGGGCCGTTCAGCGTTTGTTTATCGCCCACCGGCACTGTGGGGACAACGGGACCGTCGCGTCGGGGGGCAGGCGGTCCGGCAGGGGCCTCACCAGTTACTGTGTGCGGCTCCGAACGCCCGTCCGGCGGCCCTCGGGGGAGCATGCCGGACGGGCGTTTCTCACACGTCACCACAGCAGAGGAACTCAGTCCCATGAGCGACCAGAACACGGACGCGACCGCCGCACCGGCGAACAACGCCATGCCGACGCCGCCCGCCCCGGAGGAGCCGGGCGAGCAGATCACCACACTCAACAACGCCATGCCGAGCGAGCCCGCCAAGGGCGAGCAGATCACCGCGCTCAACAACGCGATGCCCGCCCCGCCCGCCCTCGACCGCGACCGCGGCGGGAAGTAGCGGCCCGGCACCCACGACGGGGGGACACGGGGGAGCACCACGGGGCCCGACGGGGGAACGACGGGCCCTGCGGGGGAACACGGGGGAACACGGGGGAGCACAGGGGGGACACGGGGGAAGGCGGACGACCGCGGCGGCGCGCAGCAGCGTCACCGCGGTCGTCCGCGTTCCGGCCGAGGGTTAACCCTTCAATCACCGGCAACACCCCAGAGTTCAGCGATCATTCGGCACCAGGGGGTGTGATTCCGGCCGCCTCACCAGGATGCTTTTGACATGAACCTGTTGCCCGAGGGACGGGCATCAGCCCTCATGGAGGTGTCGGAAATGCACCGCAGACTCGCCACCGCACTGACCGCCTCGGCCTTCGCCCTGGGCACCGTGGTCGCCACCGCGACCGCCGCGGGAGCCGCCCCCGCCGACAAGCCGCAGGTCCTCGCCAACTGGACCCAGACCAGCGCGTCCAGCTACAACCAGTGGGCCTCGGCCCGCGCGAACCAGGGCTCCTGGTCCGCGTACGGGTTCGACTGGTCGACCGACTACTGCTCGTCCTCGCCGGACAATCCGTTCGGCTTCCCCTTCCAGAACTCCTGCGCCCGCCACGACTTCGGCTACCGCAACTACAAGGCGATCGGCACCTTCTCCGCGAACAAGGCCCGCATCGACAGTGCCTTCTACGAGGACCTGAAGCGGGTCTGCAACGGCTACAGCGGCGCCACCAAGACCGCCTGCAACAGCACCGCGTGGACGTACTACCAGGCCGTGCGCATCTTCGGCTGACCCCGCGGTTCGGCGGGGCGTCTCAACGGGCGCCCCGCAGTTCGCCCTTGACCACCTTCCCGCTCGCGTTGCGCGGGAGCCGCGCCACGAACTCGACGGTGCGGGGCACCTTGTAGTTGGCCATCTCCCGCCGCGCCCAGGCGATCAGGTCGTCGGAGGTGGTGGGCGCGCCGGGTCTGCGCACCACGTACGCCTTGCCGACCTCGCCGAGCCGGTGGTCGGGGACGCCGACGACCGCGACGTCGGCCACGTCCGGGTGGAGACCGAGGAGTTGCTCGATCTCCGCCGGATAGGCGTTGAAGCCGCCGACGATGAACATGTCCTTGATCCGGTCGGTGATCCGCAGGTTGCCGTCCGCGTCGAGGACGCCGACGTCGCCGGTGCGCAGCCAGCCGTCCGGGCCGATCACCTCGGCGGTGGCGGCGGGGTCCTCGTGGTAGCCGCGCATCACGGTGAAGCCGCGCACCCGCACCTCGCCGGGCTCGCCCGGTCCGCACACCGTGCCGTCGGCGGCGACGACCCGCACCCGCGTGCCGGGGATCGCCCGGCCGGAGGTGGTGGCGATCACCGAGGGCGGGTCGCCGCGGCGGCACATGGTGACGATGCCGCTCGCCTCCGACAGGCCGTACGCGGTGAGGACGGTGGCGACGCCGAGTTCGGCGCGCAGCTGCTCGACCAGCCGCAGCGGCACCACGGCGGCGCCGGTCACGACGAGCCGCAGGCTGGAGAGGTCGTGGGCGGCGCGGGCCGGGTGGTCGAGCAGCGACTGGTGCAGGGTGGGCGGGCCGGGCAGCACGGTGATCCGCTCGGTGGCGATGTGGGCGAGGACGGTGTCGGCGGTGAAGACCGGCTGCGGGATCATCGTCGCGCCGCGGGTCAGGCAGGCGACGACGCCCGCCTTGTAGCCGAAGGTGTGGAAGAACGGGTTCACGATCAGGTAGCGGTCCCCCGCGCGCAGTCCGGCGAGGTCGGACCAGAGGGCGTAGGCGCGGACCGTCTGCGCGTGGGTGATGACGGCGCCCTTGGGGCGGCCGGTGGTGCCGGAGGTGAAGACGAGGTCGGAGGGCCAGTCCGGGCGGACGGCGTCGGCCGCCGCGCGCACCCGGCCGGGCGGTACGTCCTCCCCCGCGGCCAGGAACTCCTTCCAGGTGAGGAAGTCGGGCGGGGCGTCGCCGGAGAGGACCACCACCCGCTCCAGCGCGGGCAGCCCCGGCAACGGGCCGCGGCTGGGGCCCTGTTCGGGAGCGGGTCCCGCCGCCGGTCCCGCGGCGCGGCGCAGGGAGGCGACGTAGGAGGTGCCGAGGAAGGTGCCGGTGACGAAGAGCAGGCGGGCGCCGCTGCGGGCGAGGACCTCGGCCGCCTCGCCGCCCTTGAACCGGGTGTTGAGCGGTACGAGGACCGCGCCCGCCGACACCGCGCCGAGGGCGGCGGTGATCCAGTCGAGCGAGTTGGGCGCCCACACGGCGACCCGGTCCCCGGCCCGCACCCCGTACGCCAGGCAGGCCGCCGCGGCCCGCTCCACGCGGGCGCCCAGCTCGCCGTAGGTGACGCGGGTCCGGCCGTCGACGACGGCCTCGGCGGGGGCGAAGCGGCGGGCCGCCCAGCGCACCAACTCCGGTACGGTCCGCCACTCCTGGCGCCCGTGCGGCTCCGGTGCCTCCGCGTCCGGCATGACGGCCTCCCTCACGCACATTGAGCTGACGGATCATCAGATTAACGCTAACCTGACGCACTGTCAGCCCGAAGTCCCCGTGCGCGGAGGTGACCGGAAGATGGCCGGGCTCAAGGACGCCACCGCGATCGTCGGCATCGGGCAGACGCCCTTCGCCAAGCACCTGCCCGAGGACGAGAAGACGCTCGCCTGCCGGGCCGTCCTCGCCGCCCTCGACGACGCCGGGATCGACCCCGGCGAGGTCGACGCCCTCGCCTCGTACACCATGGAGGAGACCGACGAGGTCGAGCTGGCCAAGGCGGTCGGCCTCGGCGACCTCACCTGGTTCGGCCGGGTCCCGTTCGGCGGCGGCGGGTCCTGCGGCACCGTCGCCCACCTCGCCACCGCGATCGCCGCGGGCCAGGCCACGGTGGGCGTGGCCTGGCGGTCCCGCAAACGCGGCAGCGGCCCCCGCCCGTGGCGCGACACCACGGCCCAACTCCCCACGCCCGCCCAGTGGACGCGGCCCTTCGGCCTGCTGCGGCCGGTCGACGAGATCGCCCTGCTGGCCCGCCGCTGGCTCCATGAGTACGGCGCCACCCGCGACCACCTCTTCCACGTCGCCCTCGCCTGCCGCAACCGCGCCAACCAGAACCCGGCCGCCCTGATGTACGCCCGCCCCCTCACCCGCGAGGCGTACATGACCGCCCGCTGGATCAGCGAACCCCTCTGCCTCTACGACAACTGCCTGGAGACGGACGGGGCGTTGGCCTGCGTCGTCGTCTCCCGCGAACGCGCCCGCGACTGCGCGCAGCGGCCCGTCTACGTCCACTCGGTCGCCCAGGGCCTGCCCGCCCAGCACCACGGGATGGTCAACTACTGGAACGACGACCCGCTCACCGGCCCCGCCTGGACCGCCGCCCGGCACCTGTGGAAGCACGCCGACCTCACCCCGCAGGACGTCGACGTCGCCCAGATCTACGACGCGTTCACCCCGCTGATCCCGCTCTCCCTGGAGGGCTACGGCTTCTGCGGCCGGGGCGAGGGCGGCGCGTTCACCGAGGGCGGCGCCCTGGAGATCGGCGGACGGCTGCCGCTGAACACCGGCGGGGGCGGCCTCAGCGAGGCGTACGTGCACGGCTTCAACCTGATCACCGAGGGCGTGAAGCAGTTGCGCGGGACCAGCACCGCCCAGGTCCGCGGCGCCACCACCTGTCTGGTCACCGGCGGGGAGAGCGTCCCCACCTCCGCGCTGCTGCTGAGGAGTTGACATGCTGCGACCCCAGGTCGACGCGGACGGCGCCCCCTTCTGGGCGTACGCGGCCCGCGGCGAACTCCGCGTCCAGGCCTGCGCCGACTGCGGCGAACCCCGCTTCCCGCCCCGCCCCTGCTGCCCGCACTGCCACTCCTTCGCCCACGAGTGGCGGCCCACCGACGGCCGGGGCCGCGTCTGGTCGTACGTCGTCGCCCACCCGCCGCTGCTCCCCGACTACGCCGCCCACGCCCCCTACAACGTGATCCTGGTGGAGCTGTCCGACGCGCCCCGGGTCCGCCTCGTCGGCAACCTGGTGACCGGACCCGGCGCGCCCCTGGGCTCGTTCCCCCGCGAGCGGCTGGACCGGCTGCGGATCGGCGCCCGCGTCCAGGCCGTCTTCGACGGCTCGGGGC
Source organism: Streptomyces sp. NPDC091281 (assembly GCF_044757425.1). NCBI lineage: Bacteria > Bacillati > Actinomycetota > Actinomycetes > Kitasatosporales > Streptomycetaceae > Streptomyces > Streptomyces sp. NPDC091281. Next base: position 349,736 of record NZ_JBIVUY010000004.1, read on the forward strand.
TGCCCCGCTGGGTCCTGGAGCGGCCGTGACCGTCCGCCGCGACACCGACCCGGAGAGCGGGGTCGCCGTCGTCACCCTGGACCGCCCGGCGCGGCTCAACGCGATCGACCTGGACACCGCCCGCGAACTCGCCGCCGTGTGGCGGGCGTTGCGCTGGGACGACACGGTCCGCGCGATCGTCCTCACCGGCGCCGGACAGCGCGCCTTCTGCACCGGCATCGACCGCGACGCCGTCGTCCCGCAGCCCGGATCGCCGTACATGCAGGACGACCCGCTGCTCACCCTCGGCCCCAAGGCGAACGACCTGTGGAAGCCGGTCGTCGCCGCCGTCGAGGGCATGGCCTGCGGCGGCGCCTTCTACCTGCTCGGCGAGTGCGAGTTCCTGATCGCGTCCACCGACGCCGTCTTCTTCGACCCGCACACCACGTACGGCATGGTCAGCGCCTACGAGTCGGTCCTCATGACCGGCCGGATGCCGCCCGGCGAGGTCGCCCGCACGATGCTGATGGGCACCGCCGAACGCCTCTCCGCGCACCGCGCCCACACCATCGGCCTGGTCTCCGAACTCACCGCCCCCGGCGCCGCCCTCCCCACGGCCGTCGCCCGCGCCGCCGTCATCGCGGGCCACCCCCCGCTCGCCGTCCAGGGCACCGTCCGCGCCCTCTGGTCCGCCGGCACCCCCACCCGCACCGCGGGCTACGCCCAGGCCCCCCACCTCATCACCCTCGGCAACCTCCCCCCGCAGGAACAGGCGGAGCTGTTCGGGAGGCGGGGGGAGGAGGGGGGCGGGTACCGGGTGCGGTGAGCGCCGCGTGAGCCCCCGTCTCCTCCCCGGGGCTTACGCCGTCCGGGCCGTGCCCGTGCCCTTCTCGGCGTCGAGGGCGTAGACGCAGCGGTCCTTGCTGCACGCGTAGACGATGCCGTCGCGGACGACGGGGGAGCCGGTGATCTCGCCGCCGGTGGCGAGTTTCCAGCGGAGGCGGCCGTCGTCGGCCTTGAGGGTGTAGAGGAGGTGGTCGGTGGAGCCGAAGTGGATGCGTTCCTCGGCGACCGCGGGGGCGCCGACGATGTCGCCGCCCGCCTGGAAGCGCCACTTCGGGGTGCCGGTGACGGCGTCCAGGGTGTAGAGGCCCTTGCCGCTGCCGACGTGGACGTGGCCCGCCGCGACCAGCACCGGGTCGATGGAGGAGCGGGCCTCGGTGGCGATGCGCCAGCGGTCGCGGCCGTCGGCGGCGTCGAGGGCGTAGACCGTGCCGAGGTAGTCGGCGAGGTAGACGCCGCCGCCGGTGACCGCGGGGCCGGGGACGAAGGCGGGCGGGGAGAGGAAGACCGCGGGCGCCTCGAAGTGCCAGCGGACCCGGCCGCTGGCGACGTCGACGGCGAGGACGCGGGTCCCGGCGGCGAGGTAGACGTGGCCGTCGGGGGCGTTCGTGACGCGGACCGGGACCCCGCCGCAGGAGGCGGCGTCGCCGATCGGGTACGACCAGCGCTCCTCGCCGGAGCGGGCGTCGAGGGCGCGCAGGCGGGCGTCCTGCCAGACGTAGACCGTGCCGTCGTGCAGGGCCGGGCCCGCCTCCGGGGACTCGAAGTCGGTCTGGCAGCCGGTGATCTCCCACAGTTTGCGGCCGTCGGACGCCTCCCAGGCCTGGACGCCGCCGCCGCGGGTGCCGGTGACGACGACGCCGTGCTCGGCGCGCAGGCAGTACACCCAGGCGTCGGTGGGCAGCCGCCACAGGTCGGTGCCCTCGCGGGCGTCCAGGGCGAAGAGGGTGGGGCCGTCGGAGGCGTGCACGCGGCCGTCGGCGACCGCCATCGACCAGGCGACGTCGCGGGTCTTGAAGCGGCGGCGGCCGGTGGCCACGTCCAGGGCGTGCACCTCGAAGGAGGTGACGTAGACGAGGTCGCCCGCGACCGCCGGGGTGCCCCACACGTCGTTCGACATGCGGAACCGCCAGGGCCGCCAGCCCTCCGGGGTGGCCGGGGCGGCGGGCGGCGCGGCGGTGGGCGCCGGGTCGGCGCCGTTGACGCCGGGGCGCAGCCGCGACCAGTGCGCGACGAGACCGGGGTCGGGCGCGGGCGCCTTCACGGCGGCGGTGTGCCGTACGTCGGCGACGCGCGGGCCGGGACCGATGGGGACGGCGTTGCCCGCCAGGCGGACGGGGCCGGTGCCGGGGGCGCCGACCGCGGCGGGCGGCACCGGTTCGCGGGGCGGGGCGGGCACCACGGGGTCGTGCGCGGGCGGGGGCGGCACCTGCGGCTGGGGCGGGCGGGCCATGCCGACGCCGGGGCGCTGGGCGGGCGCGGCCTGCTTGACCGGGCGCCCGCCGCGGCGGGACTCGATGAGCGCGACCGCCTTCTCGGGCAGCCACGCGGACGCCGTACCGCTGTCGTCGGAGCCGGGGCCGAAGAGGTGCGGGGCGAGCTGGGCCTGGAGGTCGGCGGGGCTCGGGCGGCCGGGGGCGTCCATCTGCATGCAGGACTCGATGAGCGGGCGCAGCTCGTGCGGCAGGCCCTCCAGGTCGGGGCCCTCGCGCAGCAGCATGAAGACGGTCTCGACCGGGTTCGCGCCGTGGAACGGGGGGTGGCCGGTGGCGGCGAAGACGAGGGTGGAGCCGAGGGAGAACACGTCGCTGGCGCCGGTGACGCTGCGGGAGTCCTTGGCCTGCTCGGGCGACATGTAGGCGGGCGTGCCGACGGCGACGTTCGTCATGGTCAGGCGGGTGTTGGAGACGCCGGAGGCGATCCCGAAGTCGATCACCCGGGGGCCGTCCTCGACGACGAGGACGTTGGACGGCTTCAGGTCGCGGTGGACGAGCCCGGCGCCGTGGATGGACTGGAGCGCCTCCGCGATGCCCGCGGCGAGCCAGCGGACGGCCTGGGCCGGCAGCGGCCCGCAGTCGTTCACTATCTCCTCCAGCGAGGGCGCCGGGACGTAGGCGGTGGCCAGCCAGGGCACGGCCGCCCGCGGGTCGGCGTCGACGACGGCGGCCGTGTAGAAGCCGGAGACCGCCCGCGCCGCCTCCACCTCCCGCGTGAAGCGCACGCGGAAGAGCTGGTCCTCGGCCAGTTCGGTCCGGACCGTCTTGATCGCCACCCGCCGCCCGGAGGCCGAACGCGCGAGATAGACCAGCCCCATGCCGCCGGCCCCCAGCCGTCCCAGCACCTCGAACGGCCCGATCCGCCGCGGGTCGTGCTGCGTCAGCTGATCCACCACTTGCCTGCCACCTCCCCGTACGGGCCGCGTCACCCATGTGTGTACGCGGCCCCGTGCAGCGTCTCACCACCGCACCGCCGCGGCGGCACGCACCCTGATTCTTCCTGGCCCGGCCCGTGGTTGCGAACCCTGCGACAATCGGGGTGTCTCATCTCATATACGTGCAGACGAGACGGGTTCAGCGCTGGAGCAGCGCGAACGACGCTCCTTGATTGTCCGTGACGACCGCCACAGTTCCGTACGAGGCGGCGAACGGACCGGCCTGCACGCGCCCCCCGAGGCGGCTCACCGTGCCGAGGGCGGCCGCGCAGTCGTCGGTGCCGAAGTGGACGAGGAAGTGCGGCGGCATCATCGCCGAGAAGACGTCCGCGACGGGCGAGCGCCCGAAGTCGGGTTCGGCGCCGGGCCCGAAGAGGGCGTCGTGGAAGAGGTGGCCGTAGAAGGTGTTCGCGGCGCCGGTGTCGCGGGCGTAGAGCTGCGCCCAGGCGAAGGCGCCGGGCCGGTGGCGGACGCCGAAGCCGGGCAGCGCGGCGGGCTGCCACAGGCCGAACACGGCGCCCTCGGGGTCGGCGGCGAGGGCGGCGGTGCCCGCCCCGCCGACCGGGAGCGGCGCGGTGACCAGCTGTCCGCCGGCCGTCAGGATGCGGCGGGCGGTGGCGTCGGCGTCCGGGGTCGCGAAGTACACGGTCCACACGGTGGGCATGCGGCCGTCCGCCTTGCGGGCCAGTCCGGCGACGGGGACGCCGTCGAGGAGGGCGGGTACGAGGCCGTCCGGGGCGTCGGGCTCGCCCGTGCGGCCGTTCAAGGGGCCGCTCGCGGGGCCGTTCTGGGGGCCGTTCGCGGGGCTGGTGCCGTCGGGGGCTTCGGGGGCGTTCCCGCGGCCGCTCGCGCGCCCGCCCGGACGCTCGCCGGTGCCGGGGAAGTCCCATCCGAACAGCTCACCGTAGAAGCGCTTGCCCGCGTCCACGTCGGGGAGCTGGGCGTCCACCCAGCAGGGAACGCCCTCTGCGTACACCGGTGCCCTCTTGGGGACGTTTTCGGCCATGCAGCCAAACTAACGGCGCCGCGCGCAGGCCGCAGACCAGGCACACCCGCCTCCGGACGCCCCCGCACCCCATTTGCAGTCGGCCGAATCGCGCTCCGATCACCCCTCGGTAAGCTGACGGCATGACAGGACAAGTGCGTACCGTCGACGGCCGCGTGGCCGGTCGGCGCGGGCAGGCGACGCGGCAGAAGCTGCTGGACTGCCTCAGCGAGATGCTCAGCTCCTCTCCGTACCGCGACGTCAAGGTCATCGACGTCGCCCGGAAGGCGGGCACTTCGCCCGCGACCTTCTACCAGTACTTCCCGGACGTCGAGGGCGCCGTCCTGGAGATCGCCGAGCACATGGCCGCCGAGGGCGCCGGGTTGACCGAGCTGCTGGCCGGACGGTCCTGGGTCGGCAAGGCGGGCTGGCAGACCGCGCAGGAACTCGTGGACGGCTTCCTGGAGTTCTGGCGGAAGAACGACGCGATCCTGCGCGTGGTCGATCTCGGCGCCGCCGAGGGCGACAAGCGTTTCTACAAGCTCCGCATGAAGATCCTGAACTCGGTGAACAACTCCCTCGCGGACGCCGTCGCCGAGTTGCAGTCGAAGGGCAAGGTCGACAAGGACGTGAACCCGGCCGCGGTCGCCGGTTCCCTGGTCGCGATGCTCGCCGCCGTCGCCTCCCACCAGAAGGGCTTCCAGTCCTGGGGCGTCAAGCAGGCCGAACTCAAGCCGAATCTGGCCCTGTTGGTCTATCTGGGGGTCACCGGCAAGAAGCCGACGAAGTGACGGCGTAGCGCGCGGCGGCACGGCAGCCGCAGATACCCAGGCCCCACGTCCTGTCTGGCAGGCGGTGGTTCACCCGCGACCGGGTGAGCCACCGCCTGCCGCGCTCTGCGGAGCCGGACGGAATTCGCCTACGGCGCCGGGGCGTTGACTGTGCGCCCGGCGACCGGGCCGGGGTTCACGCGGGCAGCGGGCGGTCGCGCACCACGTGCTTCATCACCAGCGTCGAGGTGAGGCGCTGCACCCCCGGCAGGGTGGCGAGCCGTTCGTCGTAGAGCCGCTGGAAGGCCGCGAGGTCGGCGGTGGCCACCCGCAGCAGATAGTCCGGCTCCCCGAACAGCCGCTGCGCGTCGAGGACATGCTCCACCTCGCCGACGGCCCGTTCGAACTCCACGACCGTGTCCCGGTCCTCCTGCCGCATCGAAACGAAGACCAGCGCCTCGAAGGCCAGCCCGAGGGCGGTGGGCTCCACGACGGCCCGGTAGCCGCTGATCGCCCCGGACCGCTCCAGCTCCCGCAGCCGCCGGTGGCAGGGCGAGACGCTGAGCCGCACCCGCGCCGCCAGCTCGGTCACGGTCAGCCGCCCGTCCTGCTGGAGCTGGGCAAGAATCTTCCGGTCCACGTCGTCCATGGGCAAGATCTTTCCCCATAAGGGGCGAATCCGTGAAAACTTCGAAAACACCTTCGCCCGATTCACGCCTGATGTCCCCGGCATGGACACCGGCACCCTCCTCTCCTTCCTCGCCCTGGACCTGCTCCTGGTCTGCGTCCCGGGCGCCGACTGGGCGTACGTGATCGCCACCGGCCTGCGCGGGCGCCCGGTCGGCTGGGCGGTGGGCGGCCTGGTCGGCGGGTACGCCCTGCACACGGCGCTGGCCGCCGCGGGCCTCGCGGTACTGGTGGCGGGCTCCCCCGGCACCCTCACCGCGCTGACGGCGGCGGGCGCCGGATACCTGGTGTGGCTGGGGTGGGGGGTGCTGCGGCGACCGGGGGTGCGGGGCGGTGCGGAGGCGCCGGGGCGGGCGGCGGGGCAGGCGGCGGGGCCGCCGGAAGCGGGGCGGGAAGCGGTGGGGGCCACCGGAGGGGTGCGGGCGGCCGGGGGTTCGCAGGGTGCGGCGGGGTGGGCGGGCGTGTTCCGGCGGGGTGCCGCGATCAGCGGCCTCAACCCCAAGGGCCTGCTGCTCTACCTCTCGGTGCTGCCGCAGTTCCTGACGGTGGGCGCGGCCGGTGCGGGCTCCGGGGCGGGGGCAGGCTCGGCGCCGGGGCCGGGTTCGGGGTCGGTGGGGCTGCCGGTTCCCGTACAGACGGCGGTCCTCGGCCTGCTCCACATGGCGTGCTGCGCCGCCGTCTACGGCGCGGTCGGGGTCGCGTCCCGCCGTCTGCTGGGCGCCCGCCCGCGCGCGGCCCGCGCGGTCACCCGGACGTCGGGGGCGGCGATGCTGGGGATCGGGGCGTTCCTGCTGGTCCAGCGGCTGGCGGCCGTGGGCTGAGCCGGAACAGCCGGATCTCCCGCGTCACCCGCGCCTGGTAGGCGGCGTACGGCGGCCAGAACGCGAGGGCGGTCCGCCAGGCCGCCATACGTTCCTCCCCGGTCAGCAGCCGGGCGGTGACCGGGATGTCGGTGCCGCGCCAGCTGATCTCGGCGTCCGGGTGGGCGAGGAGGTTCGCGGTCCAGGCCGGGTGCCCCGCGCGCCCGAAGTTGGACCCGACCAGCAGCCAGCCCCGGCCCCCGTCCTCGGGCAGACAGGCGAGCGGCGTACGCCGGGCCAGCCCGATGCGGGCCCCGGTCGCGGTGAGCACGAGCCCCGGCAGCAGATGGGCGCTGAGCAGCACCTTTCCCCGCGTGAGCCGGTGAACGGCCCGGTCGAGGGCGGGGACGACGTGCGGGGCGGCGCGCGCGAAGGCGGGCGTGGCGGAGACCCGCTGGACGAGCCGTACGAACCAGGCGGCCCGGAGGGGCGAGCGACGACGGGACGGGCGTAGACGGGACGGGTGTAGACGGGACGGGCGGCGTCGACGGGGCGGGTGGGACGCGGCGGACTGGGGGCCGCCGGTCACGGGGACACCCCGGCGGGGGCGGGGGCCGGGGCGAAGAGCCCGGCGCGCTCGGCGGCGTGGGCGCGCAGCCGGTGCGCGGGACCGAACAGCAGCGCGTCACCGGCGGCGCGCTTGAAGTACAGGTGGGCGTCGTGCTCCCAGGTGAACCCCATCCCGCCGTGCAACTGGATCGCCTCGGCGGCGGCGGTACGGAGCGCTTCGAGAGCGGCGGCGAGAGCGGGCCCGGCGACGGGTTCGGGGGACTCCACCGTTCGGGTGAGGGCGGGGCCAGGAACCGGGACCGGGGCCGCACCCGGGGCCCTACGCGAGACCTCCACCGCCCCCTCCCCCACTGGATGCTCCCCCTCCCCCTCCGGAGGCTCCCCCACCGCCCAGGCGGCGTAGTACGCGGCGGACCGGGCGGCCTGGACCTGGACGTAGACGTCGGCCAGCCGGTGCTGGACGGCCTGGAAGGAGCCGATCGTCCGCCCGAACTGCTCGCGCCGTCCGACGTGCTCGACGGTCAGCTCCAGCGCGCGCCCGGCGGCCCCGACGGCTTCGCAGGCGAGGACGGCGGCGGCCCCCTCCCCGACGGAGGCGAGCGCGGCGAGCACACCGCGAGCGCTCCCCACCGCTCCCGCCGCCCCCGCCTCCTCCTCACCCAGTAACTCGGCGCGGGTGTCGCGCAGTTGTACGCGTCCGAGCGGGCGGGTGGCGTCCAGCGCGGTCTGCCGTACGCGGGTCAGGCCCGGGGTGTCGCCGGGGACGAGGAAGAGGCGGACGCGGGAGCGGGCGTACCCCCCGGTGTGGGCGGCGACGAGGAGGAGGTCGGCGCTGTGCCCGTCGAGGACCTGGGCGGCCTCGCCGTACAGCCGCCAGGTGCCCGCGACCCGGCGGGCCTGGACGCCGCCCGCCCGGCCGCCGCCAGCCCAGTCGCCGCCGTTGCGGCGGGTCAGCCCGAGGGCGGTGGCGAGGGCGGCGCCCGGCACGGCGAGCGTGGCGGTGAGGGCGCCGGAGGCGAGGCGGGGCAGGAGGGCGGCGCGCTGGGCGCCGGTGCCGAGGGCGAGGACGAGCGGGGCGGCGAGGACGGTGGTGGCGAGCAGCGGGGAGGGGGCGAGGGCGCGCCCGGTCTCCTCGCAGGAGAGGGCGAGGTCGGTGACGGGGCAGCCGATCCCGCCGTACGCCTCCGGCAGGGCCAGGCCGGGGAGGCCGAGCTGTCCGGCGAGGGCGGCCCAGAGGCCGGGGTCGTGCCCGGCGGGGGTGTCGAGAGCGGCGCGCAGGGCGGTGGGGCCACAGCGGTCGTGGAGCAGTTGGCGCAGGGCGCGGCGCATCCCGTCCTGCTCGGCGGTGAGGCTGGGGTCCATGGGACGGCACTCCCTCCCGATCCGCCGGCTCACCCGGAGCCGACCTGACGGCCCGTCATATTAGGCGCGAAGTAACGGATTTCCCACACCCCCGACACCCTCCACTCCCCAACTCCCCCACTCCCCAACTCCCCAACTTCGCAACTCCTCCGCTCCCCCACCCGCACTTAATCTGATGTACCGTCAGATTTATGTCTCCTGTGGGTTCCCGCAAGGTGGCCGTGGTCGGGGTGGCGTTGTCGGACTGCGGCCGGGTGGACGACGTGACGCCGTACGCGTTGCACGCGCAGGCGGCGCGGCGGGCGTTGGCGGACGCGGGCCTGGACCGTGGGCTGGTGGACGGTCTCGCGTCGGCCGGGCTCGGCACGCTGGCGCCGGTGGAGGTGGCGGCCCATCTGGGGCTGCGGCCGACGTGGGTGGACTCGACGTCGGTGGGCGGCTCGACGTGGGAGGTGATGGCGGGGCACGCGGCGGACGCGATCGCGGCGGGGCACGCGAACGCGGTGCTGCTGGCGTACGGTTCGACGGCGCGCGCGGACGTCCGGGCGGGACGGCGGAGCGGGACGTACGCGTTCGGGGCGGGCGGCCCGCTCCAGTTCGACGTCCCGTACGGGCACACGCTGATCGCGAAGTACGCGATGGCGGCCCGCCGTCACATGGTCGAGTACGGCACGACGATCGAGCAGTTGGCGTCGGTGGCGGTGCAGGCGCGGGCGAACGCGGCGCTGAACCCGGAGGCGATGTTCCGTACTCCGCTGACGGTGGACGAGGTGCTGTCGGGCGGGATGATCGCGGACCCGTTCACGAAACTGCACTGCTGCGTACGGTCGGACGGCGGGGCGGCGGTGCTGCTCGCGGCGGAGGAGTACGCGCGGGACTGCCGTACAGAGCCGGTGTGGGTCCTCGGCACCGGGGAGCACGTGTCGCACGCGAGCCTGTCGGACTGGGAGGACTTCACGGTGTCCCCGGCGGCGGTGAGCGGTCGCCTCGCCTTCGCGCGGGCGGGCCTGCGCCCGGCCGAGATGGACTTCGCGCAGCTCTACGACGCGTTCACCTACATGACGTTGGTGACGCTGGAGGACCTCGGCTTCTGCGCGAAGGGCGAGGGCGGACCGTACGTGGCGGAGGGCGGCCTGCGCGTCGGCGCGGGCGGCGGCCTCCCGGTCAACACGGACGGCGGCGGCCTGTCCGCCCAACACCCTGGCATGCGCGGCCTGTTCCTCCTCGTGGAGGCGGCCCGCCAACTCCGCGGCGAGGCAGGCCCCCGCCAGACCCACCGCCCGGACGGCACCCTGCCCCGACTGGGGGTGGCGTCGGGGATCGGGGGGTGGTTCTGCTCGGCGGGGACGGTGGTGATGGGGGTGGGTTAGGGCCTGTCTCAGACAGGCCCCAGGCCGGGCACTAAGGTCGAGCGCGGAGGTGGGGCGATGTCCTGGCAGTCCGTGATCATCCTTGTCCCCGAGGGACAACGCGCGTCGCTGGAGGCGCGTTTCCACGGTCTCGACCTGAACCCCGATCCCGTGACGGGGGCCGAAAGGCCGCCGCACCAGGACGGGTACGCGCACTGCTTCGACCTCTCGGGCCACGTCCTGACGGACTACGCGCCGGAGAAGCTCGCCGAGGTGAGGGACCGGATCGGCGCACCGTACGCGGCCTTGGTGGAGTACCCATCGGTGGACGCGGCACGAACCGTGCTCCGCCGCGTCCTGCCCGGTGTGCACGGCCTCGTCGACACCGACCACCACGAGATCCTTCGGGCCGACGACTTCCTCACCCTGCTGGACCGCTTCCCCGACTGGGACTGGCACCACCGCCCGAGCACCGAACTGCTTTAGCCTCCACCGCTGTTGCCTGACCGTCGTCCGTCGTCCGTCGTCCGTCGTCCGGCACGATGGGCTCTCGTGACAGCTGGACGGGATGACCTCAGGGCGCTGCTGCGGCACGCCGGACTCGACGTGGTGGCGGGCGAAGGGGCCGTGGGGTCGAAGGCCGTGTCGCCCTCGGCCGCATGGCGCATGGTCGTCGCGGCCGGTACGGAACCGGCGGTACGGGTGCGCGCGGACCGGCCCGACGTCATCACGGAGCTGAACGCACGATGGCTCGCCCTCGCGACCCGCACCGAGCCAGCCAGCGCGGACGGGGCCGGGATCGTGGGCGAGGGCGGCGAGTTCCTCATCGATGTCGCCGGTGACTGGACCCACGGCGGGGAGCGGCGCTGGACGCGGGTGCGGCTCGCCGAGGGCTGGGATCTCGCCGGGGTCCTGGGCGAGCGGCCCGGCGGGCCGGAGTTCGTGACGCTGGCGCCGGACGGGAACGCCCTGCTGGGCATGGTGTGCGGCTCGGACGAGGTCCGCCTCGTCTCCGTACCGGACCTCCCCGCGCGGCGGGAGGCCGAGGCGCGGGCGGCCGTACGGGAGACCCCGCGGCAACGGGCGGACGCCTGGGACTCGTTGGCGTCGGGTCCGGTGCCGTCGCCGGAGTTGCGGGAGCAGTGGGCGAGCGGGCTGGCGACGAACGAGGCCCTGCCGGAGGAACTTCTCGTCCCTCTGCTGGGCCGGTCGCATCTCCTGCTGTGGCGTCCCCTTCCGGCGGCGGTCGTCGAGGCGGCCCTCGTCCACCCCGATCCGACGGTGCAGGATCTGCTGGCCGACGCCCAGACGAACCTGACCGGCCCGCAGTGGGCACGGCTGATCCTCGGCGCGCGGGACGAGCGGCACCGTTGGATCTACACCTGGAGTGCGGCGGACCGGGGTGCCGTACTGCCCGCGGAGGTGTGCGAACGGCTGGCCGCCGACCCCTCCGCGCGGGTGCGGGAGCAGGCCGCGAGGCTGCCCGGACCTCCCGGACTGTCCGGACTGTCCGCGGCGACGCTGACGGCTCTGGCGTCCGACGGGGCCGCGCGGGTGCGGGCCGAGGTCTGCCGGACGGCTTGGGCCGACCTGCGCCCCGAGGACCGCCGGGCGCTGCTCGACGACGCCGACGGTACGGTCCGCGAGGAGGCGCTGTTCCGGCACCACAGGGACCGGCCGGTGTCACGGTCAGTGTTCCGGGCGATGGTGGGTGATGGCGACGGGGCGTCGCCGGACGGAGCGGCGCGCGGGTCCTGGACGGATCACGGTGGCACCGTCCCCGCGGGGGCCAAGGAGATCCGGGTGCTCTCCGGCCTCCGCCTGGAGCGGGCCGTGGCCGAGGAGGCGGTCCGGCACGCGGACCCGGCGCGGCGCCGGGCGCTTGCGGGCAACCGTCACCTGGACGCGGACCTGGTCGCCGTACTCGCCTCGGACCCCGACGCGGCCGTCCGGTCCGCGGTGGCCGTACGGCACGACCTCACCGAGGAGCAACGGGCCCTCATACAGGTCGACTTCGATCCCAGGGGCTACCACTACACGCTCGACTGGGTCGGGAAGCTGCACACGGACGCCGACGCGATGCGCGGGCTGGCGGCCTCGTCGCATCCGCTGATCCGCAGGAGCGTGGCCCGTGCCCGGCGGCTCCCGCCGGATGTCGTCGCGCTGCTCGCCCGCGACGAGGACCGTGTCGTCCAGCTCTTCCTGGCGGAGTCCTGCGACGACGCGCCCGCCGAGATGCTGCTGCGCGTGTGGCGGTGGTGGACCGGCAGCCTCAGCGTCCCCGACCGCCCCCGCGGACACCCGAACTTCCCGCGCGAGGGCCTTCTGCGCTACGCCGACGACCCGAGCCCGCGGATGCGGCGTCTGGCGCCGGACGACCCCGCGTCGACGGCCGACCACGTCGAGCGGTGCGGCCGGGACGACGCGGAGGAGGTGCGGCGGCGGGCCGCGAAGGACCCGCGGCTGACGCCCGCGTCGGCGTTACGGCTGCTCGACGACCCGAGCAGGCGGGTACGGTGCGCGGTGGCCGCGGGGCATCCCGCGCTGCCCGCGGGAGTGACGGTCCGGCTCCTGCGGGACACCGACACCGCACAGGACGCGGCCCGCAACCCGGCCCTGCCCGTACCGGTGATGGAACAGATACTGCGGCTGCTCGGCGCCCCGCTTCCGAGGGAGCGGGACGCGCCGGGTCCGGACCAGATGACCTCACCGGTGAGCCCCCGGACGCCGGAGTGACCGTACTGCCGGACACTGGGTCCATGGGAACGGATCTCCACGACATGCTGAGGTCGCTGCGGGTATGGGACCCGGAGGTGACCGACCTGCCGCCCTTCGACCCGGCGGCGGCGCCGGACGAGCCGCTGGCACTGTTCACGCGCTGGTTCGCGGAGGCGGTGGCGGCGGGTGAGCGGGAGCCGCACACGATGACGCTGGCGACCGCCGACGCGGACGGGCTGCCGGACGCCCGGATCGTGATGCTGCACGGCGCCGACGAGGCCGGGGGCTGGGCCTTCGCCACCCACGCCACCAGCCGCAAGGGCGGCCACCTCGCGGCCCGCCCGTACGCGGCCCTCACCTTCTACTGGCCGCGCCTCGGCCGCCAGGTCCGGGTACGCGGCCCCGTGACCACGGCCCCGCCCCAGGAGGCCCGCTCCGACCTGCACGCCCGCTCGACCGGCGCCCTCGCGGCAGCCCTCACCGGCCACCAGAGCGAACCCCTCTCCTCCCTGGCCGAGTTGGCGACGGCCTCGGAAGCAGCCTGGGAAGTGGCCCGCCTCCACCCCACCACCGAGTCCCCCACCTGGACCCTCTACCGACTCCACCCCACAGAGACGGAGTTCTTCCAGGGAGACGCCAAACGCCGCCACGTGAGGCTGAGTTACCGGCGCGAGGGGGACGGGGAGGGGTGGTCTCGGGGGCTACTGTGGCCGTAGGGGTGCGCCTACGGCGGAAAGCCCGTGCCGCAGCTCGACACCGTGGAACTCGACTCCGCCCACGGGCCGGAGTTCCTGCACGGGCAGTCCCAACTCGACAAGTACCGTGCGCACCTGGACTGGATGGAGACGGCATCCCTGTCGGCCGCCGACTCCCGTGACTTCATGCACGGCATCGCCGTCACCTTCTGAGGAGGACTGGATGGACCCCATCACCTGGGAAGAGCCCTACTGCGCGGAGGGAGCGAACTGCTTCCGCATCGGCACCGACACCTCCGGCAACGCCTATATCGCCGTCGCCGGACACGAGGACACCCCCCTCACCGACACCCACGACGCCCTCCGCGCCCTCATCCTGGAGATCAAGGCGGGGAAGGCGGACCACCTGCTGTAGACCACGCGGCAGAACCCCGTGGCCCTCGTTCCGTGTTGATCGCCAACGGCCCTCAAGGAGCACCGATGGACAACGAGATCAGCGAGATCACCTGGGAAGCCCCCTTCTGCGGGGAGGGCAACAACTGCTTCCGCATCGGCACCGACGCCTCCGGCAACGCCTATATCGCCGTCGCCGGACACGAGGACACCCCCCTCACCGACACCCACGACGCCCTCCGCGCCCTCATCCTGGAAATCAAGGCGGGGAAGGCGGACCACCTGCTGTAGGTGGGGCGGGGTGGGTCAGCGGGTGCAGAGGACGGTGACCAGCGTGAACGAGGCGTAGAACGGGCCCTCCGACAGGGCGTCGAACGAGGCTCGGCCCCTGGTGGGGTCGATGTGGCCCCGGGCGATGGCCTGTTGGAGGTTGCGGCCGAGGCCGAGGGTGTGATCGGCCTCGGTGACGTCGGTGAAGACCGGGGTCGTCGCGGCGACGTGCGTGACGCGGAATCCCGCTGCCGAGGCGAGGCGGGGCAGGGCCCGGCCGATGGTCGCGTTGCGGACGACCTCGGCGGTGGTGAAGCGGGTGAAGGCGCGGCTGGTGTCGAGATCCTCCGCGTCGACCACCAGCGTGTCCCAGTCCGGCTCCGCGAGCGCGACGACCGCCCCGGGGCGGGTGACCCGGTGCAGCTCGGCCAGGGCCGCCGCCGGGTCGGCCAGGTGCATGAGGACGCGATCGGTCTTCGCGCGGTCGACCGAGCCGGCGCCCACGGGCAGCGCGTGAATGTCGCCCTCGCGCAGTTCCACCGCCCGCAGCCCCGCCGTCCGCGCGCGGGCCCGCGCCAGCATCTCCGGGTCCCGGTCGACGCCGATCACCGCGCCGCCGTCCCCGACGCGTTCCGCCAGCGCCGGGAGGTCGGTCCCCGGTCCGCAGCCCGCGTCCAGCACGGTCTGGCCGGGAGCCAGGTCCAGCCCCTCGACCAACCGCCCCTTGTACGCGCGTCCCGCGTCACCCGCCGCCGCGCGCAGCATGTAGTCGGCCTGGTCAGGGCGCGGTGCGCCGAGTGTCGTCGACATGGGCGCAGTCAACCACTCCCGCCCGGCCGGGGGGGGAGCGGGCGGGGTGCCCTCGCGGACGGCACGAACCGCACCCTGGTTCGGCGGGATCGCCTCGCCGCCGAACCGGAACCGGTGGACCACCGTACGGACGGACGGGCTTACGGGCCTACGGGCTTACGGCCGTGCGGGGCGGCGCCTTCGGGTCAGCCCGCCGCCTCCGCCGGTTCGGGGTCGGTCGCCAGTCGGGCGTGCAGGTGGACGTCCCGGTAGGCGTCCGTGCGCTCCGCCTCCCACATCGCGCCGCGCAGCGTCCCTTCGGCGGGGAATCCGCCGCGTTCGGCCACCCGGCAGGACACCTCGTGTCCCACCGCGTGCCCCAACTCCAGTCGGTGCAGGCCGAGTTCTGTGAAGCTCCAGCGGGCCGCGAGGAGCAGACTGCGTACCGCCACCCGGCGGCCTCGTGCCTCGGGGAGGACCCAGTAGCCGACGCGGGCCACGCCCATCGTGCGGTCGATCATGTTCACCCCGAGCTGCCCGAGGACCACGCGCCGCTCCCCGACCCCCGCCTCGGTGACGCGGAAGGTCACCGATCTCCCTGCGGCCCCGTCCGCCCGCCTGGCCCGCAGGGAGTCCCGCGCCTCGGCCAGGTCGGTGACCGGCAGCAACGGGGTGTTCCAGCGCCGGAACTCGGGGTCCTGGTAGGCGCGCAGCCACGCGGCCACGTCCGTACCGGACTCCGGGTCCCACGCGTCCAGCCGCAGTCCCGCCTCGTCCAGCACCGGGACGGTGTACGCCTCACGTATCTCGGTCATCCGGTCATTCAACACCGCCGGTCCGGTACGGGCGGAAGAGCGGCACCCCCGCCCGGAAGACCACCTCCAGCTCCATCCCGGCCCGCAGCGCATCCCCGAGCGGCCCGGAGGCGTCGGCACCGGCCGCCGCCCCGCCGACGGTGGCGCCCTCCACCAGCTCCGTCGCCATCCGCGGCCCCTCCGCGAGATCGACGACCGCCGCGACGTACGGGGTCCGCTCCCCGAACGGCGGCAGGTCGTTGCGGTGGACAACGGACCAGGTGTAGAGCCGGGCCCGCCCGCTCGCCGTCTCCCACCGCACGTCCTCGCTCCAGCAGTACGGGCAGAACTCGCGCGGATAGTGGTGCGCCCGCCCACACGCCCGGCACCGCCGCACCAGCAACCGCCCCTCGGCCGCCGCCTCCCAGTACGCCCGCGTGAACGCGTCCACCTCCGGCACGTCGTAACGCCGCACGTCGTAACGCGGTACGTCATAACGCGGTACGTCGTAACGCGCCCCGCCCGCAGGGCCGTTCCCCTCGCCCGTACGGCCGCCTCCCTCGCCCTCGGCGCCGACGTCGGCGCCCCTCACCCGAGCCACCCCACCACCGCGTCCAGCGACCATGTCTGCCACGTCATGCCGAACAGCGCCACCACCGAGATCAGCGCCATCATCGCGTTCTGCCCCTGCTCCGCCCAGTCGTGGATCATGAGGGTGAGGTAGAGCAGGTTGAGGACCAGTCCTCCGATCAGGGCGACCGGCGTCAGCAGGCCCGCCACCAGGCCCAGTCCGAGGGCGAGTTCGGCGTACACGACGACGTACGCCATCACACGCGGCCGGGGCGCGACGACCGCGTCGAAGCCCGAACGCACTGCCCGCCAGCGGTGTTTCGCCGCCACCTCCGCCGCCCACGCGATGCCCGTCCCGCGCTCGAACCAGGCCGCGCGGTCCTTGTGCCGCCAGCTCTCCAGCCACCACAGCCCGAGCCCGATCCGCAGCACCGCCAGCCACTCCGCCCCGGTGAGCCAGACCGTATCCATGAATCTGACGGTACGTCAGATGCACCCGCCCCGGAAGACCGCCAGCCCACGCCCACGCCCACGACCGAGCACCCCCACCCGCTCACCACCCACCCACCCCCCACCAGGTGACCCACGTCACCGATCCCGCCCCCACTCCCCCACACGTGATCGATCCGCAACCAATTCCGGTCTTGACCGAGACCCATCAACGCCCCGCGTGATTACGCTCGCGCTCATGGAAGACTCCGCACCGCGACCGAGCACCGCCGCGACCCCCGCGAACACCCCCGCGGTCACCGCTGCGAACCCCGCCGAGCGCCCCGTGTACGTCATCGGCGGCGGCCCCGGCGGCCTCGCCACCGCGTACGCCCTGCGCACCCTGGGACTGCGGGCCGTGGTGGTGGAGAAGTCGGACCGGATCGGCGCCTCGTGGCGGCGCCACTACGACCGGCTGCATCTGCACACCACCCGGCGTCTTTCGGCCCTTCCGGGGCTCAAGATGCCCCGCAAGTTCGGGCGTTGGCCCGCCCGCGACGACGTGGTGCGGTACCTGGAGAAGTACGCCGAGGTCCACGAGCTGGAGATCGTCACGGGCGTCGAGGTGTCCCGCGTCGAGCGCACCGCCGACGGCACCGGGTGGCTGCTGCACGCCTCCGGCGGCCGGGAGCTGACCGGCGCCGCGGTGGTCGTCGCCACCGGCTACAACCACACCCCGTTCCTGCCGGAGTGGCCCGGCCGGGACACGTTCACCGGCGACCTCGCGCACGCCTCCGCGTACCGCAACGGCACGCCCTACGCGGGCCGCGACGTCCTCGTCGTCGGCGTCGGCAACACCGGCGCCGAACTCGCCGTCGACCTGGTCGAGCACGGCGCCGGACGGGTCCGGCTCGCGGTGCGGACCGTCCCGCACATCGTGCGCCGCTCCACCGCCGGGTGGGCCGCGCAGTACACCGCGATCCTGGTCCGCCGCCTGCCGGTACGCCTCGTCGACCGGCTCGCCCGCCCGATGGCCCGCCTCAGCGTCCCGGACCTGTCCGCGCACGGCCTGCCGCGCCCCGACACCGGGCTGTACAGCCGGGTCCGGGAGGGCGCCATCCCCGTGCAGGACGTCGGCCTGATCGACGCCGTACGGAAGGGCAAGGTGGAGGTGGTGGCCGCCGTCGAGGGGTTCGAGGACGGCAAGGTCGTCCTCGCCGACGGCACCCGCGTCCAGCCGGACGCCGTGGTCGCCGCCACCGGCTACGTCCGCGGCCTGGAGGACCTGGTCGGGCACCTCGGCGTCCTCGACGACCGCGGCAGACCCACCTCCCACGGCCGCCGCGCCCCCAAGGCCACCCCCGGCCTCTACTTCACCGGCTTCACCACCCCCATCAGCGGCACCCTCCGCGAACTCGCCCACGACGCCGAACGCATCGCGAAGGCGGTCCGCAAGGACCTGCGCACCCGCTGACCCACCCGCACACACGCACGCACGCCGAAGAGCCGTACGGCCACCCGCCGTACGGCTCTTCGCCGTACGCCCATCCCCGCGGCCATCCCCGCCCCACTCCCGCACCCCTCAACTCCACTCCTGCATAAGCCAGTTACGTCCCACCCGTTGCCCCCGCCCTCACCCGTCCGCAGAATGTGAGCCCTGTTCACCTTTTACACCCACCGCCCCCTCTCCACCCACCTCCACCCACCCCTCTCCACCTCGCTCCACCCACCCCTCTCCACCGACGGAGGACGCACGTGGCTCGTGGAAGACAGCTCTCCCGCCGCTCGCTGATCGGCGGCGGCACCGCCGCGCTCGCCGGGGCGGCCACCCTGACCTCGGCCGGGGCCGCCCAGGCCGCGCCCGCCGCGACGCGGGACGTCGACGTGGCCGTCGTCGGCGCCGGGCTCGCGGGCCTCACCGCCGCGCGGGACCTGGTCGCGGGCGGCCGGACCGTGGCCGTGCTGGAGGCGCGGGACCGGGTCGGCGGCCGGGTCGTGAACCTGGCGCTCGGGGGCGGCGAGGTCACCGAGGGCGGCGGCGAGTTCATCGGCCCCACCCAGGACCGCATCCGGGCGCTCGCCGACTCCCTCGGCGTGGCCACCTTCGCCACGTACAACACCGGCAAGAACCTGCTCCACAAGGACGGCAGGCGGACGCCGTACGCCACCGACGGCCTGCTCGGCTCGGTCCCGCCGATCGACCCTGCCGGACTCGCCAACGCGGCCGTGGTGCAGGCGCTGTTGAACGACATGGCGCGGCAGGTGCCGGTCGACGCGCCCTGGACCGCGGCCAAGGCCGCCGAGTGGGACCGGCAGACGTTCGAGACGTGGCTGCGCGCCAACGCCGTCGTCCCGTCGGCCAAGTTCCTGCTGGACGTGGCCTGTACGTCGATCTTCTCGGCCGAGCCCCGCGAACTCTCGCTGCTGTTCGTGCTGTTCTACATCGCCGCCGCGGGCGACGCCTCCCACCCCGGCACCCTGGAACGCCTCACCGAGACCGCGGACGGCGCCCAGCAGCTGCGCTTCGTCGGCGGCTCCCAACTGGTGCCGATCCGGCTCGCCGCGACCCTCGGCGACCGGGTCGTCCTGGGCGCGCCGGTCCGCGCGATCACCCGGACCGGCACCGGAACCGGCGGCAGCGGGAGCGGCGGCGCGGACGCCCGCTACACCGTCACCGCCGACGGCGTCACCGTCACCGCCCGCCGGGTCGTCGTCGCGCTCCCGCCGCCGCTCGCCGCCCGCATCGCCTACGACCCGCTGCTGCCCGCCGCCCGCGACCAGCTCACTCAGCGGCTGCCGATGGCCTCCGTCGGCAAGGCGATCGCGGTCTACGACACCCCGTTCTGGCGGGCCGACGGCCTGAACGGGCAGGTCGTCAGCGACACCGGGGTGATCAGCTCGACGTTCGACAACTCCCCGCCGGACGGCTCCTACGGCGCCCTGATGGGCTTCATCGAGGCCGACCAGGCGCGGGCGCTGGACGCGGCGAGCGAGGCCGAAGTGCGGACCGCCGTGCTGAAGGACCTGGTCACCTACTTCGGCGCGAAGGCGGCTGTCCCCACCTCCTTCGTGCTGCAACGCTGGAACAACGAGGCCCACACGCGCGGCGGCCCCGTCTCGATCGCCGGGCCGGGGGTGCTCACGCAGTACGGCCCGGCCCTGCGCCGCCCGGTCGGCGGCATCCACTGGGCCGGGACGGAGACGTCCACGTACTGGATGGGCTTCATGGACGGCGCCGTACGGTCCGGTGAGCGGGTGGCGCGGGAGGTGCTGGCGGCGCTGTAGCCGGTACCGGGAGTCCGCCCGCGCCCCCTCGCGGCACATCCTCGGTGCACGACCGTTCCTGACGGACCATCAGTTCTGTAACCTGACAGAGCGTCAGCTACCGGCGGGTCACGAAGGCCGCCCGCCCGGACAGGTCGCGCACGCCATGCGCGTCCCGTACGTCACGCGCGTCCCGTACGTCATGGGCGTCCCGTGCGTCATGCAGGTCAGGTACGTCAGCCACGTCACTCAGGATCGGGCGGACCGATGCTTGGATCAACCCACGGCACCCTCACCACCGGCGCCCGCCGGGCCCGGGTCCTCGCGTGCGACGAGCGCCCCGGGCCCGCCGTCCACGGCCGGCCCGCCGACACGGACGAACTCGACGTCAGCGGGCGCCCGTTGTACGCCGACGTCCCCGATCTGGACCGGTTCTTCCGGCCCGAGTCCGTCGCCGTGATCGGCGCCTCGGACTCCGAAGGACGCCCGAACACCGGTGTCACCCGCCAACTGGTGGACTGGGCGGAGCGGGTGGGGGCGCGGCTGCACCCGGTGCACCCCACCCGCGTCTCCGTGTTCGGCATCCCCTGCGTGCCGTCGGTGGCCGCCGTGCCCGAACCGGTCGACCTCGCCGTCCTGCTGGTCGCGGACCCGCTGCCGGTGATCGAGGAACTCGGCGCGGCGAAGGTGAGGTTCGCCGTCGTCTTCGCGTCCGGTTTCGCGGAGACCGGCGAGGAGGGCGCGGCGGCGCAGCGGCGCCTGGCGGCGGCCGTGGCCCGGTCCGGCGTACGGCTGCTGGGGCCGAACACCAACCTCAACGCGTTCGAGCGGTTCCGGGACGACCTCGACGGTCCGGCGATCGCGCTGATCACCCAGTCCGGTCACCAGGGCCGCCCGGTCTTCGCGCTCCAGGAACTCGGCATCCGTCTCTCGCACTGGGCGCCGACCGGCAACGAGGCCGACCTGGAGACTGCGGACTTCCTCTCCTACTTCGCCGAGCGGCCCGAGGTCGGCGCGATCGCCTGCTACGTCGAGGGGTTGAAGGACGGCCGGTCCTTCCTGCTGGCCGCCGACCGGGCGGCCCGGCGCGGGGTCCCGGTCGTCGCGGTCAAGGTCGGCCGCACCGAGACCGGGGCCCGCACGGCCGCGACCCACACCGGCAAACTGACCGGCGCGGACGCGGTGGTGGACGCGGCGATGCGGCAGTACGGCGTGATCCGCGTCGACGGTCTCGACGAACTCCAGGACACGGCGGCCCTGTTGGCGCGGGCGCGGCGCCCGGTGGCGGACGGGGTCGCCGTCTACGCGATCTCCGGGGGGACCGGCGCCCATGTGGCGGACCTGGCGACGGCGGCCGGGCTGCGGCTGCCGCGGCTGTCGGAGGCGCGGCAGGCGGAACTGCACCAGTGGATACCGGAGTACCTGGACGTCGCGAACCCGGTCGACAACGGCGGTCATCCGGTGGGCGACGAGCGCGGCCGGAAGATCATCGACACGTTGCTGGCGGACCCGGACGTCGGGGTGCTGATCTGCCCGGTGACCGGCCCGTTCCCGCCGCTCAGCGACCGTCTGGTGCGGGACCTGGTGGACGCGGCCGAGGAGACGGAGAAGCTGGTGTGCGTGGTGTGGGGGTCGCCGGTGGGCACCGAGGCGGCGTACCGGGAGGTGCTGCTGGGCTCGTCCCGGGTGGCGACCTTCCGTACCGTCTCCGGCTGTCTCACGGCGGTCCGCGCCTTCCTCGGCCACCACCGTTTCACCGCCGACTACCGCTCGCCCTTCGACGAGGCGCCCCGCACCCCGTCGCCGTCGTTCCGCAAGGCCCGCATGCTGATGCGCCCCGGCCAGCAGCTCAGCGAACACGCGGCGAAGCAACTGCTGCGCGCGTACGGCATCCGCGTGCCGCGCGAGCAGCTCGTCACCAGCGCGGCGGCGGCCGTCCGGGCGGCGGGGCTGGTCGGCTACCCGGTGGTGATGAAGGCGTCCGGCGCCCGCATCGCGCACAAGACGGAACTCGGCCTGGTCAAGGTCGGCCTGACCTCCGCGAGCCAGGTCCGGGACGCCTACCGGGAGTTGACCGACATCGCCCGCTGCGAAGGGGTCGCGCTGGACGGCGTCCTGGTCTGCCAGATGGTCGAGCGGGGCGTGGAGATGGTCGTCGGCGTCGCCCACGACGACCTGTTCGGGCCGACGGTCACGGTGGGCCTCGGCGGGGTCCTGGTCGAGGTGCTGCGCGACACGGCCGTACGGGTCCCGCCGTTCGCGGAGGAGCAGGCGCACGGCATGCTCGCCGAACTGCGCGGCCGGGCCCTGCTGGAGGGTGTCCGGGGCCGCCCGCCCGCCGACGTGGACGCCCTCGTGGAGGTCGTGCTGCGGGTGCAGCGGATGGCCCTGGAACTCGGCGACGAACTGGCGGAGTTGGACATCAACCCGCTGATGGTGCTGCCGCGCGGCCAGGGCGCGGTGGCCCTGGACGCCCTGGCCCTGTGCCGCTGACCCCCACCCCTCCCCCTCCCCCACCGGACGGACCCGCCCCCATGCCGGACCCCTGCCTCCACCACACCCATCTCCACCACACCCACCACCGCCACGTCACCACCCTCACCCTCAACCGCCCGGAGGCCCTGAACGCCCTCACGCCCGCACTGCGCGACCGGCTCATCGCCCTGCTCGGGGACGCCTCGGCCGACCCCGACGTCCGCGCGGTCGTCCTCACGGGCACCGGGCGCGGCTTCTGCGCGGGCGCCGATCTGCGGGGGTCCGGCGGCGGGGGCGAGCGGGTCGCCGGGGACGTGGCCCGGACGCTGCGGCTCGGCGCGCAGCGGCTGATCGGCGCCGTACTGGACTGCGAGAAGCCGGTGATCGCGGCCGTGAACGGGACGGCGGCCGGGCTCGGCGCGCATCTCGCGCTCGCCTGCGATCTCGTCCTGGCCACCGAATCGGCCCGGTTCGTCGAGGTGTTCGTGCGGCGGGGCCTGGTCCCGGACGGCGGCGGCGCCTATCTGCTGCCCCGGCTGGTGGGCCCGCAGCGCGCGAAGGAGCTGATGTTCTTCGGCGACACCCTCACCGCCCCGGAGGCGGCCCGTCTCGGCCTGGTCAACCGGGTCGTGCCGCCGGGCGAGTTGGCCGTGACGGCGCAGGCGTGGGCGGATCGGCTGGCCACCGGCCCGACACGAGCCCTCGCCCTCACCAAGCAGTTGGTGAACGCCTCCCTGGACTCCGACCGCGCGACCGCCTTCGCGGCGGAGGCGGCGGCCCAGGAGATCAACCTGACGACGTCCGACGCACACGAGGGCCTGACCGCCTTCACGGAACGCCGCACCCCCCGCTTCACCGGCACCTGACAACAGCGCGCCAGAAACTGTCACCTGACGCACCATCAGTTCTACTGGAAGGAATGGACGGCATGATGGGTCACGCGGGTGCGGCGGCGGCGGCCGTCCGCCATCTCCGAGGTCAGCAGGCCGGTCCACCACCCCGGCCCGCCCTGCGCTGTGTCCGGGAGGACGAGCGGGCGCCGGTCGGCGAGGGCGAGTTCCGCCGGGTACTGGGCACCTTCGCGACCGGGGTCACGGTGATCACGGCCCCGTCCGCCGACGCCGACCCCCGCCCCGCCGGATTCGCCTGCCAGTCCTTCTCCGCCCTCTCCCTGGACCCGCCCCTCGTCGCGTTCATGGTGAACCGTACGTCCACGACCTGGCCGCGCATCGCCCGCGCGGGCGTCTTCTGCGTGAACGTCCTCGCCGCGGACCAGGCGGCCCTGTGCCGGACCTTCGCGGTGAGCGGCGCGGACAAGTTCGCCGGGGTCTCCCACACCCCGGCCCCCGTCTCCGGCGCCCCCCGCCTGACCGGCACCCTCGCCTGGATCGACTGCGCGATCCACACCGTCCACCCCGGCGGCGACCACCTCATCGTGGTGGGCCGCGTCACGGCCCTCACCCCCGACACCCCCGACAGAGCCCCCCTCCTGTTCCACCGCGGCCACTTCACCTGACCCGGACGGCCGGCCCGCGGCGAACTTCACAGTGGCGAACCGTGGATCACCCCGATAGCGTCGTCGCTCGCGACCACACTCATGTCGAACGGGGAGATCACCGTGCAGCGCCCTCACGCACCCGCCGCGCGCAGAGAGGGGCGCCGGTGGCAGACCCGGATCTGACGGTCGACTACGCCTTCCTCTCGGACTCCGAGCGCCGACTCGGCGAACTCCGGAAGACGTTCAAGGACATCGAGAACCGCCGGGACGACATGCGCGGGCACTGGGGCTCCGGCGCCGCACAAACTACCTCCACGAGAAGGCCGGGTGAGAAGCCGTACAACGCGCCGTACTCAGACTGGAAGGACAACACCTTCAAGCCCGCCTCCGACAGCCGCTGGCAGCGAGAAGGACGATCATGGACCTGCACCCGGCACGATCGGCCACGGAGGCGGAAGCGGGCCGCACCGGGATCGGCACCGGCCCCAGCCGTCGGCTCCGGCTCACCCTGATCATCGGTATGCCCCTGGTCTTCCCGGTGATCGCCGTCATGATCCTGGTACCCAAGTCACTGAGGGACGACATCCTTCACGTCTACGAGGCGGTGATCATCGCCTGCCTCCTGCACTACACGTGGGTCTTCGCGAAGTACCCCCGGCACGCGAACCGTCCACCGTTCCTCACCCGCGATCTCGCCATGGGCGGCGGCTTCTTCCTGCCCTCGATGCTGCTGGGATTCTGGCCGGGCATCATCGCCGCGCCCGCCTGGGTGGCGTTCGTCGGCCTCACCTACGCGATCGAGGAGCGGCGGGAGCGCCATGACGGCGGCTGAACCGCGCCGGTCCCCGACCGGTTTCAACCTCGTACCGCCTCCCGGCTGGGACGTCACCCGCTCCTACCCCGCGGACGGCAGCACCCTGATGACCTCGGTGACGTACCACTGGCACACCCCGCCGGGCCTCGCCGACGTCGTCCTGCGCGGACACCACGACGACCCGGAGGTCATCGCGGCCGTCCTGGAGCGACTGGACGACTTCGCCCGCACCCTCCGCCTTCCCGAGGCCTCCGGGACGGCCCGCTGACCCCCGCCGAACCCCCCTACGCCACCGCCACCGCCCCCACCCCCGCGACCGGCCTCCGCCGGATCACCAGGGCCATCAGGGCCGCTGCCGCGCACAGGGCGCCCGAGGCGTACCAGACGACGTCGTAGGAGCCGAAGATGTCGCGGGCGACGCCGCCGAGGAAGGCGACGAGGGCGGCGCCCAGTTGGTGGGAGGCGAGGACCCAGCCGAAGACGATCGCGCTGTCCTCGCCGTACTGCTCGCGGCACAGGGCGAGGGTGGGCGGGACGGTGGCCACCCAGTCGAGGCCGTAGAAGACGATGAAGAAGAGCATCGGCGGGTGCACGGTGGGCGCCAGCAGGAGGGGCAGGAAGAGCAGGGAGACGCCGCGCAGGGCGTAGTAGACGGCGAGGAGGCGTCGTGGTTCGAAGCGGTCGGTGAACCAGCCGGAGGCGATCGTGCCGACCACGTCGAAGACGCCGATGACCGCGAGCAGCGACGCCGCCGCCGTGACCGGCATGCCGTGGTCGTGGGCGGCGGGCACGAAGTGGGTCTGCACCAGGCCGTTGGTGGAGGCGCCGCAGATCGCGAAGGTGCCGGCCAGCAGCCAGAACGGGCCGGTCCGCATCGCCGAGAACAGCACCCGCAGCGTACGGCGGGCGGCACCCGGCACCGGCGGCGGCTTGGGCACGAACTCCGTTGCCCCGTACGGCTTCTGGCCCACGTCGGCGGGGTGGTCGCGCAGCAGCAGCCACACGAACGGGACGACGGCGAGGGCGGTCAGCGAGACCGTCACCGCCGCGGGGCGCCAGTCGTGGCGGGTGATCACCCAGGACAGCAGCGGCAGGAAGATCAACTGACCTGACGCGGAGGCGGCGGTAAGGATGCCGGTCACCAGCCCTCGCCGCTCGGTGAACCAGCGGTTGGTGACCGTCGCGGCGAACGCGAGCGCCATCGAACCCGACCCGAGCCCCACCAACAGGCCCCACAGCAGCAGCAGTTGCCAGGCCGCCGTCATCCACACCGTGAGTCCGGACCCGACCGCGATCACGGTCAGCGCGACCGCCACCACCCGCCGGATGCCGAACCGGTCCATCAGCGCCGCCGCGAACGGCGCGGTGAGGCCGTACAGCGCGAGGTTGACGGAGACGGCCGCGCCGACCGTCCCCCGTGACCACCCGAACTCCTCGTGCAGCGGGTCGAAGAGCAGGCCCGGCAGTGACCGGAAGGCGGCGGCCCCGATGATCGTGACGAAGGTGACGGCGGCGACGAACCACGCCCGGTGCAGCCGGGGACGACGGCGACCGGGGCCACGCACCTCCTCGGCGGGACCGCGCACCTCCCCGGCGGGGCCGCCCACCTCCTCGGCAGGTGCGGCAGCGGCGGGTACGGGGGCGGTGCGGGCGGGGTCGATCTGGGTCACACCGTAGAGCCTGCGCCCGCCCCGCACCGCGATCGAGTGGCCCGGAGGACAGCATTCGCTAGGATCGGGCCATGCGCCCGGACCCGACGCCCCACACCCACCCCCACCCCCACCCCCGCACCCACGCCGGCACCCACCCTCACCCCCACCCCGGCCCTCACCCGCGCCCCCACCGGGTCGTCGTCCTCGCGCTCGACGGGCTGCTCCCCTTCGAGCTGGGGATTCCGCACCGGATCTTCGGGCGGCCGAGGGGCGCGGACGGGCGGAAGCTGTACGAGGTGGTGACGTGTTCGGTGCGGCCGCCGGGGCCGGTGGAGACCGACGCGGACTTCGCGATCGACGTGGCGCACGGCCCGGAGGCGCTGGCCACCGCCGACACCGTGGTCGTGCCCGCCTCCTACGAGCTGGGCCCGGTCTTCGAGCGGGGCGAGCTGACGCCCGAGCTGGCCGCCGCGTTCGCCCGCATCCGGCCCGGCACGCGCCTCGCGTCGATCTGCACGGGCGTGTACGTGCTGGCCGCCGCCGGGTTTCTCGACGGCCGCCCGGCGACGACGCACTGGGCGGACGCCGAGCGCCTCCAGCGGCTCTTCCCGGAGGTGCGGGTCGACCCGGACGTGCTGTTCATCGACGACGGCGACGTCCTGACCTCGGCGGGCGTCGCCGCGGGGATCGACCTCTGTCTGCACATCGTGCGCCGCGACCACGGTACGGCCGTCGCCAACGAGGTGGCCCGCCGTACCGTCGTGCCGCCGCACCGCGACGGCGGGCAGGCGCAGTACATCGAGCGGCCGGTGCCCGATCCGCAGCAGTCGGGGACGGCCGCCGCCCGCGCCTGGGCGCTGGACCGGCTGCACGAGCCGATCCAGCTGCGGGACATGGCCGCGCGGGAGTCGATGTCGGTACGGACCTTCACCCGCCGTTTCCGTGAGGAGGTCGGGGTGAGTCCGGGGCAGTGGCTGAGCCGGCAGCGTGTGGAGCGCGCCCGGCACCTGCTGGAGTCGAGCGGCCTCTCCGTCGACCAGGTCGCCCGAGACGCCGGTTTCGGCACCGCCCAGTCCATGCGGCAGCACCTCCAGTCGGCGCTGGGGGTGACCCCGACGGCGTACCGGCGCACGTTCCGCCCCGACCCGGGGACCCTCACCGATCAGCGCGGGAGCAACGGCCGTACGGGCGGGGTCAGAACGTGAGCACGGCCCGCGCCACCCGCCCCGCCTCCGCGTCGGCGACGGCCTTCGCGAAGTCCTCCACCGGGTAGGTGCGGGTGACGAGTTCGTCGAGGAGGAGGCGGCCCGCGCGGTACAGGTCGGCGTAGAGCGCGATGTCCCGCTGGGGGCGGGCGGAGCCGTAGCGGCAGCCGAGGACCGACTTGTCGAGGAAGAGCGACGAGACGCGGAAGGACGCCTCGGCGGTCGCGGGCGGCATGCCGAGCAGGACGGCCTGCCCGTGCCGGTCGAGCAGGTCGATCGCCGCCCGCACCAGCTCCACCCGGCCGACGCACTCGAAGACGTGGTCGGCGCCGGTCGGCAGCAGGGCGCGCACCCCGTCCGCGGAGGGCAGGAAGTCGGTCGCGCCGAAGAGCCGGGCCGTCTCCTCCTTCGCCGGGTTGGCGTCGACGGCGACGATCCGCGCGGCGCCCGCGAGCCGCGCGCCCTGGAGCACGTTGAGCCCGATCCCGCCGGTGCCGATCACGACGACGCTCTCCCCGTGCCCGACGCGCGCCCGGTTGAGGACCGCGCCGACGCCGGTCAGCACCCCGCAGCCGATGAGCGCGGCCGAGGCCGGCGGCAGGTCGGCGGGGACCGGTACGGCCTGCACGGCCCGGACGACGGTCCGTTCCGCGAACGCCGAGTTGGCCGCGAACTGGTACACCGGCCGCCCGGCGCGGGTGAACGGGCGGCCGGGCCGTCCGATGGCGCGCCGGCACATCGTGGGCCGCCCCCGGTCGCAGTCCGGGCAGGTCCCGCAACTGGCCAGGGTGGACAGGGCGACCGGGTCGCCGGGCGCGACGTGCCCGACGCCGGGGCCCACCGCCTCCACCACGCCCGCGCCCTCGTGCCCGAGCACGACCGGCGCGGGGAACGGGATCGTCCCGTCGACCACCGACAGGTCGGAGTGGCACAGCCCGGCCGCCGTGACCGCGACCCGCACCTCCCCCGGCCCCGGCTCCCGGACCTCCAGATCGTCCACGAAGGCGGCCCGCTTCCCGTCGAACACCACACCACGCATGGGGAGTTCCCCTGTCCTCTGTCCTCGGCCAGTCGCCAGGCCGGACACGGCCTAGTCCTGGGTCCCTTTGGGCTGTCTGGGCAGGCCGAGCACCCGCTCGGCGATGATCGTGCGCTGGATCTGGTCCGAGCCGCCGTACACGGTGTCGGCCCGCGAGAACAGGAACAGGTGCTGCTCCGCGTCGAGTTCGTACGGCGACGACGGCGACCAGTCGGCCGGTCCGGTGCCCGCCGCCGCGCCCCGCACCCGTACGGCCAGCTCCCCGAGCCGCTGGTGCCAGCCCGCCCACAGCAGCTTCGCCGCGCTCGGCGCACCGGGCCCGGCCGTGCCGCCGAGGGTGCGCAGCGCGTGCCACCGCATCACCCGCAACTCGGCCCAGAGCCCGACGAGTTCGTCGCGAACGACGGGATCGGCGGCGGCGCCGGTCGCCTCGGCTGTGCGGACCACGGACGCCAACTCCTCGGCGAAGCCGATCTGCTGGGCGAGGGTGGAGACGCCGCGTTCGAAGCCGAGGAGACTCATGGCGACCCGCCAGCCGTCGCCGGGCGCCCCGACGACGTGCTCGGCGCGGGCGCGGGCGCCGTCGAGGTGGACCTCGTTGAAGTCGCTGGTGCCGGTGATCTGCCGGATGGGCCGGACCTCGATCCGGCCGGGCTGGTCCATGGGCACCAGCAGGAAGGTGAGTCCGTGGTGGCGGGCGGAGCCGGGGTCACTGCGGGCCAGGACGAAGCACCAGTCGGCCT
The DNA here is from genome assembly GCF_044757425.1 of Streptomyces sp. NPDC091281. NCBI lineage: Bacteria > Bacillati > Actinomycetota > Actinomycetes > Kitasatosporales > Streptomycetaceae > Streptomyces > Streptomyces sp. NPDC091281. The sequence goes on from NZ_JBIVUY010000004.1 coordinate 378,860, forward strand.
CGTGGGCGAGGGAGGTCCAGATCTTCTGCCCGGTGATCCGGTAGGAGCCGTCGGCCGTCCGCTCGGCGCGGGTGCGCACCCCGGCGAGGTCGGACCCGGCGCCGGGTTCGCTGTAGCCCTGGCACCACAGTTCGTCCCCGGCGGCGACGGCGGGCAGGAACCGCGCCTTCTGCTCCGGGCTGCCGTGCGCGAGGAGGGTCGGCGCGAGCAGCTTCTCCCCGATGTGCCCGGACCGCGCGGGCGCCCCCGACCGTACGTACTCCTCGGCCCACACCACCTGCCGGGTCAGCCCCGCGCTCCGGTTGCCGTACCCGTCCTCCCCCCACCCCAGCCCGATCCACCCGCCGGCCCCCAGCTCCCGCTCCCACCCCCGCCGCGACCCGCCGTACGGCAACCGCTCCCGCAACCACCCCCGCACCTCACCCCGGAACACCTCGTCCCCACCGGAAAACCCGAACTCCACAGCCCCTCCCACCTGTCCCAAGGGGCGCGGGGAACCGCGCACCCAGCCCGACCCGAGGGCCACGCCCAAAACCCCGCCCCACCACACCCACCTAAGGGGCGCGGGGAACTGCGCGACCAGCCACAACGCACACGCACCCGCCCACCACCCGCACCCCCCTACCCCCCACCACCCCCACCCCGCCCCTCGGAGAGCAACGGCATCGGCTCCACCCCCACCGCCCCCGGCAGCACCTCCGCGACCCGCTCCACGCTCCACCCCCCGGACGCGTACACCGACCGCACCTCCCTCGGCTGCGCCCACACCGCGATCTTCTCGCCCGCGACGGTGTACACCTGCCCGGTGACGCCCGCCTCGCGGGCCCGCTCGCTGAGCAGGTAGACGACGAGCGCGGCCACGTCCTCCGGCTCCCCGATCTCCCCGAGCGCGAACGGCACGCCCGCCGACATCCGGGTGCGCGCGACGGGCGCGACCGCGTTCGCGGTGACGCCGTACTGGTGCAGTCCGAGCGCGGCGCTGCGCACCAGCGAGATGATCCCGCCTTTGGCGGCGCTGTAGTTGGCCTGGGAGGACGAGCCCTGGTGGTTGCCGCTGGTGAAGCCGATCAGGGTGCCGGAGCGCTGGGCGCGCAGGACGGCGGAGGCGGCCCGGAACACGGTGAACGTGCCTTTGAGGTGGGTGTCGAGGACGGCGTCCCACTCCTCCTCGGTCATGTTGAACAGCATCCGCTCGCGGAGGATGCCGGCGACGCACACCGCTCCGTCGAGCCGTCCGAACGCGGACAGCGCGGTGTCGACGACGTGCTGCCCGCCCGCCATGGTGGAGATGTCGTCGGCGACGGCGACGGCCCGCCCGCCGGCGGCCTCGATCTCCTTGACGACGGCGTCGGCGACCGCGCTGGTGGGCGAGGCGCCGTCGACGGCGACGCCGTAGTCGTTGACGACGACGGCCGCGCCCTCGGCGGCGGCGGCGAGCGCGACCGCCCGTCCGATGCCGCGCCCCGCGCCGGTGACGACGACGGCCCTGCCGGTCAGGAAGTCCCCCACACCGGCCCCCTTCCCACGTTTTCTGACGGTCCATTAGATTTGACGGTCCATCAGATTCTACGTCCGGTCGTACACCCGCCGACAAGCCCCGGGGAGGCACCGAATGACTCCGGCCGCCGAGTTCCAGGCCCTCGCGCAGCGCGTCCGCAACTGGGGCCGCTGGGGCGCCGACGACGAGATCGGCACCCTCAACCTGATCACCGACGAGGTCGTCCGGGGCGCGGTGGCCGAGGTGCGCTCGGGCCGCCGGGTGCCGTTGGCGCTGCCGCTGCGCGAGGACGGGGTGCAGACGGGGGTGATCCCGGGCCGGGTGAACCCGCTGCACGCGATGACGCAGATCAACCAGGAGCTGTTCGGTCCGGGCGGCCCGGCGTGCAGCGACGACGTGGTGACGATGGGCCTCCAGGCGGGCACGCACTGGGACGCGCTGGCGCACGTCTCGTACGGGGGGCGCCTCTACAACGGCCGTCCGGCGACCGCCGTCACCGCGCACGGCGGGGCGGGGTCCAGCGGCATCGACGCGGTGCGGCACCTGGTCTCGCGGGGGGTGCTGCTGGACGTGGCGCGGGTGCACGGCACGGACCGGCTGCCCGGCGGGCACGCGGTGACGCCGGAGGACCTGACGGCGGCGGAGGAGCTGGCGGGGACGCGGGTGCGGGCGGGGGACGTGGTCCTCGTCCGGACCGGGCAGATCCGGCTGTATCTGGGCGGCGACCGGCACGGGTACGCGTATCCGTCACCGGGGCTGTCGGTGCGGACGCCGGAGTGGTTCCACGCGCGGGACGTGGCGGCGGTCGCCGACGACACGCTGACGTTCGAGGTGTTCCCGCCGGAGATCCAGGGGCTGTGGCTGCCGGTGCACGCGCTGCACCTGGTGGAGATGGGGATGCTCCAGGGCCAGAACTGGAATCTCGAAGAGTTGTCCACAGCCTGTGGACAAGAAGGGCGGTACGCGTTCCTGCTGTCGGCGACACCGGAGCCGTTCACCGGCGGGACCGGCGCACCGGTCGCCCCGGTCGCGATCCTCTGAGCACCGCGGCCCCGCACCGGAAGCGCCACGCAGCACACGCTCTACGCATCGCACACCCTGCACAGCGCACGCCCCACGCAGCACGCGCTCTGCGCATCGCACACCCTACGGCTCGTGCGCCCTACGGCTCGTGCGCCGGAAGGCGGCGCGGCGGTACCCGCCCCGAGCACGGCACCGCGCGCCACCCTCCGACTCGGCGTGCCCGCCCCGCCCTCCCCCCGACCCTGAGGGACCGGCGCCGAATCACGACCTGCCTTCGCCGAGGACCCCGTCACCGGGCCCTCGTCGTCCCCTCGCGGCGGATCGCTGCCCACAAGCGTGATCAAACGGACAGGGGACGTCAACACCCGATCGGGGATTCATCCCTTATGTGCCGGGCGCGCACGGAAGCACGGCCGGGCGCACGCCCCCGTCACACCGCCTGGACGGCCTCGTACGCGAACCCCTCGAAGCCCTCGTAGGCGCGGTCGGCGCGGGCCGCCGCGGGCTCCGGGCCGTGGAAGGCGCCGGTGCCGCACTCCGCCGTACCGGTGCGGTCGGCGGTGTCGGAGGAGGGGGCGCAGCGGTCGAGTTCGCACCAGATGCGTTTGCCGTGCCCCTCGACGGTCCAGCCCCAGCGGTCCGCGAGGCCGTCGACGAGGGCGAGGCCCCGCCCGCCGGTGGCGTCGTCGCCCACGCAGCGGGGCACGGGCGCCCGTTCGCTGCGGTCGGCCACCTCCAGCCGGACCGTCGCCTCCCCGGCCGGGCCGCCCGGCAGGGAGAGGCGCAGCACGGCCGGACAGCCGGTGTGCACCACGGCGTTGGTGACCAGCTCGGAGACGAGCAGGACGAGCGTCTCGGCGAGCGGCTCGTCGGCCCCTATGCCGGACCCGGCCAGGCGCGAACGGGCCCACTTCCGGGCTCGCCCCACCTCAGCGGGGTCGGGCCGGATCTCCAGCTGCACTTGAAGCACCTGCACCGCTCACACCATCCGAACCGGCGGACACATGGCCGCGCGCCACGTGAGCCACGCAAGCCACGCGAGCACCATGACGACGAGGGCCACGATCGTAGCCATTTTCTGCATGACCAGAACAACGGTCAGAGGCAGGGTGACGGAACGTGATTCCCTTACGAGACAGCTTGGTTGACCTACAGTCACCCCAACAAGCGCTTCGGGCATATTCCAGCGCGAAGGAGTACGCGTACGGCATACTGTGCGACGCTCGCCGCGGGGAGTCGAACAGACCGGGTCCGCGGACCCGTCCGCCCTGCGAGCAGGCACGCGCACCGTCGCATCCGGCCCGGCCCCGGGGGCCCCGCCGGCACGGCTCGCGCTCGTCGCCACTCGCATCTCACAGAAGGTACCGGAGCGAGTGCCGACTCCGGGCCGTGACGGGTCACGCCTCGGACACAACCATATTTCACACTCCGTCACCTCCGGCTGCCACGATCAGTGACACCGCGCCCGCTGACGGTGCATCACCGCAGGCCGCGCCGGGTCAGGCGGGCCCGGAGAGCAGCGCCCGCGCCAGTTCTTCCTCACTCTGCGTACCGCCTCCCGTACGGCGGGTCCGCGTCCAGGCGCGTTTGAGCACCAGGTGGACCTCCGCCTCCCAGGTGAACCCCATGCCGCCGTGGACCTGGAGGCAGTCGCGGGCGCCGCGCACCGCGGCCTCGTCGGCGAGGAGGCGGGCGGCGGCGATGTCGAGGGGGTCGGCGGTGACGGCGGCGGCGTAGACGGCGGCCCGTGCCACCTCCACCCGCACCAGCAGGTCCGCGCAGAGGTGCCGGACGGCCTGGAAGGCGCCGATCGGCCGCCCGAACTGCTCCCGCGTCCGGGCGTGTTGCGCCGCGAGGTCGCAGGCCCGCCCGGCCGTGCCCAGCTGCTCGGCGGCGGTGAGCAGGACGGCCACGGGATCGGGGGCGACGGGGCCGGCCGTGCCCCCGGCCGTGTCCCCGGCGGTGTCCCGCGCCGTGGCCGGGACCCGGTGCAGCGGGGTCAGCGGATCGACCGAACGCAGCGCCACCGCACCGGAAAGCGCACCGGGCAGCGCACCGGACAGCGGGTCGGGGAGCGCGTCGGGCACCGCACCGGGAGCCGTGCCCGGTCCCGCCAGGACCGTCCCGTCGGCGCCGAGCACCACGTCCGCCGCCGTCAGCCACTCCACCAGCCCGCCGCCGTCGACCGCCGTGACGACCGTCTCGCCGGTCGCCGCGCCCGGCACGCGGCCCGCCGCGAGAAGGGTGGGCACCAGCGGGCCCGGCAGGAGCGCGCGGCCCGCCTCCTCGAAGGCCAGGACGGTCTCGGGCAGCCCGAGCCCCACCCCGCCCTCCGTCTCCGGCAGGAGCAGCGCGAAGAACCCGGCCGCCCCGAGGTCGCGCCACAGCGCCCGGTCCAGCGTGGCGCGGCCGACCGCCGCCCGCAGCGCCGTCGCGTCGAAGCGCCGGGCCAGCACCTCCCGTACGCCGTCGCGCAGCGCCTCCTGGTCCGTGGTCGGTCGGAACCGCACGTCAGCGTCCCTTCGGCAGGCCGAGCAGCCGCTCGCCCACGATGTCCCGCTGGATCTGGGAGGTCCCGGCGGCGATCGTGTACGCCAGCGAGGCGAGCCGGTCGGCGACCCAGGGCCGGTCCAGGTCGAGGGCGGCGTCGCCCAGCACCTCGGCGGCCGCGTCGTACAGGTCCTGGCGGGCCTGGGAGTAGCGGAGCTTGAAGAGCGAGCCCGCCGCCCCCGGCACGCCCCCCGCAGCGCCCGGCACGCCCCGTGCCGCCCCCAGCACGCCCCCCGTCGCCCTCGCCGTGTCTGCGGTGGCGCTCGCGTTCCACTGGGCGAGCCGCCACAGGGCGCGAAACTCGGCGTGCAGGGCGCCGAGCCGCCGCCGGAGCGCGGGGTCGTCCCAGCGGCCCGTGCGGCGGGCCTCGTCGGCGAGGTCGCCGAGGACGCGGCGGCAGGCGACGACCTCGCCCGCGAAGGCGGTGCCGCGTTCGAAGGAGAGCGTGACCATCGTGACCCGCCAGCCGTCGTTCTCGGCGCCGACCCGGTGCGCGACCGGCACCCGGACGTCGTCGAGGAAGACCTCCGCGAACTCGGTGGACCCGGCGAGGGTGCGCAGCGGCCGGACGGTGACGCCGGGGGTGTCCATGGCGAGCGCCAGCCAGGTGATGCCGCGGTGCCGGGGGGCGTCGGGGTCGGTGCGGACGAGGAGTTCGCACCAGTCGGCGACCTCGGCGTGCGAGGTCCAGATCTTGGCGCCGTTCACGACGTAGTGGTCGCCGTCGCGGTGGGCGCGGGTGCGCAGCGCGGCCAGGTCGGACCCGGCGCCGGGCTCGCTGAAGCCCTGGCACCAGACCTCCTCGCCGCGCAGCACCGGCGGCAGCCAGCGGGCCCGCTGCGCCTCGGTGCCCTCGGCGGCGATCGTGGGCCCGGCGTGCAGCAGGCCGACGAAGTTGGCGCCGACGTAGGGCGCCCCGGCCCGCTCGGTCTCCTCCAGGAAGATCAGCCGCACGCCCGGCGGCGCGTCCCACTGCACGCGCGCGTACCCCGCCTCGTACAGCGTCCGCTGCCAGCCCAGGTCGTGGGCGCGGCGGCCGGGCCAGTCGGCGGGGGACGGCGGCGGGGGCAGCGTGGGGAGGGTGCGGGCCAGCCAGTGCCGCAGTCCGGCGCGGAAGGCGGCCTCCTCGGGCGAGTCGGCGAGGTCCACGGCGGTCAGCGTCCGGAGTGGGCGGGGCGATGGTCGAGGTCGAGGTCGAGGTCGAGGCCGAGCATGCGGATCGCGTTGCCGCGCATCAGTTTGTAGACGGTCTCGTCGTCGAGGCCCTTGACGTGGTCGAGGGCGACCTCCTTGGTGTGCGGGAAGGTGGAGTCGACGTGCGGGTAGTCGGTCTCGAAGGTGGCGTTGTCGCGCCCGACGACGTCGAGCGAGGCGACGCCGTGCCGGTCGCGGAAGAAGCAGCAGAAGATCTGCCGGTAGTAGTACGTCGACGGCGGCTCGGGCACGAGGTCGCGGACCCCGCCCCAGGCCCGGTGCTCCCGCCAGACGTCGTCGGCGCGTTCCAGGGCGTACGGGATCCAGCCCATCTGGCCCTCGGAGTAGGCGAGTTTCAGCCGGGGGAAGCGGACGAGGACGCCGCTGAAGAGGAAGTCCATCATCGAGGCCATCGCGTTGTTGAAGCTGAGCGAGGCCTGCACGGCGGGCGGGGCGTCCGGGGAGGCGGCGGGCATCTGGGAGGAGGACCCGATGTGCATGTTGACGACCGTGCCGGTCTCCTCGCAGACGGCGAAGAACGGGTCCCAGTACCCGGAGTGGATCGACGGCAGGCCGAGGTGGGTGGGGATCTCCGAGAAGGTCACCGCGCGCACCCCGCGGGCGGCGTTGCGGCGGATCTCGGCGACGGCGAGGCCGGTGTCCCACAGCGGGATCAGGCAGAGCGGGATGAGGCGGCCGCCGCTGTCGCCGCACCACTCCTCCACCATCCAGTCGTTGTAGGCGCGGACGCAGGCGAGGGCGACCTCCTTGTCCCGCGCCTCGGCGAAGGTCTGCCCGCAGAAGCGCGGGAAGGTCGGGAAGCAGAGGCTGCCCTCGACGTGGTTGAGGTCCATGTCCTTCAGCCGCTCGGCCGGGTCCCAGCAGCCCGGCCGCATCTCGGCGCGGGTGATGCCCTCCAGCGTCATCGCGTCGCGGTCGAAGCCGACGGCGGCGATGTTGCGCTTGTACGGGAAGCGCAGGTCCTCGTAGACCCACCAGTCGGTGGGCGGGCCGTCCGGGTCCATCGTGATCCGGTACTTGCCCGCCTCGTAGGCGAGTTCGCCGATCCCGGCGGTGAGCGGCCGGGGCCCGCGCTCGCGGAATCTGCGGGGCAGCCAGGTGTCGAAGAGGTGCGCGGGTTCGATGACGTGGTCGTCGACGCTGATGATGCGGGGCAGTTCGGCCATGGGTCCCCTCCGCCGGACACGTGGGGGACGACGGACGCGGCCCCCTGACATCTGACGGTACGTCAGATACGTTCCCCGGCAGGCTAGCCCCGCACCCCTGGACCGACAAGGCGGACGGCCCTACGCTCCGCACATTCTCTGACGGAGCGTCAGTTCCGGTGCTCCGCCCGTCCCGTCCGTCTCCGAGGGGCCGCCGTGACCGACACCGCCCGCACCCCCCGCGCACCCCGCACCGCCCCCGCACCCCGCTCCCCTCGTGCGGCGCAGATCCCGCGCGCGCTCGACGGCAGCGCGACGCTCTGGGACCTGCTCGACCGGCGCGCGGACCTCACCCCCGACCGGCCGGTCCTCCTCCAGGGCGACCGCGTCCTCACCTTCGGCGCCCTGCGCGAGCGCGCCGAGCGCACCGCGGCGGGCCTGTACGGCATGGGCGTACGCCCCGGCACGGTCGTCGCCTGGCAGCTCCCCACCCGCCCGGAGACGGCCGTGCTCTCCTTCGCGCTGGCCCGCCTCGGCGCGGTGCAGACCCCGGTGATCCCCTTCTACCGGGAGCGCGAGGTCGGCTTCGCGCTGCGCGCCTCCGGGGCCGAGTTCTTCGCCTCCCCCGGCGTGTGGCGCGGCTTCGACCACACCGCGATGGCCCGCGCGCTCGGGGCGCGCGGCGTCTTCGAGGCGTACGACGGCCTCCCGGACGGCGATCCGGCGGTGCTGCCCGCGCCGCCCGCCGAGGGCACGTCGGTGCGCTGGATCTACTGGACCTCGGGCACCACCTCCGACCCCAAGGGCGTGCTGCACACGGACCGTTCGCTGCTCGCGGGCGGCTCCTGCCTCGCCCACGCGCTGCGCCTCGGCCCGGACGACGTCGGCTCGATGGCCTTCCCGTACGCGCACATCGCGGGCCCCGACTACACGGTGATGCTGCTGCTGTACGGCTTCCCCGCGGTGATGTTCGAGCACTTCGCGCTGCCGGAGGCGCTGGCCGAGTACCGGCGGCACGGGGTGACGGTCGCGGGCGGCTCCACGGCGTTCTACGCGATGTTCCTCGCCGAGCAGCGCAGACGGCCCGGCGTGCCGCTGATCCCGACGCTGCGGCTGCTCGCCGGAGGCGGCGCGCCCAAGCCGCCCGAGCTGTACCACGCGGTGGTGCGCGAGCTGGGCGCGCAGCTCACCCACGGCTACGGGATGACCGAGGTGCCGATGATCACCATGGGCTCGCCGGACGACACCGCGGAGCAGCTGGCGACCACCGAGGGGCGGCCGCCGGAGGGCATGGAGATCCGGATCGTGGACGGCGAGGTGCGGCTGCGCGGGCCCGCGGTGTGCCGGGGCTATCTCGACCCGGAGCAGACGGCGGAGGCCTTCGACGCGGACGGCTTCCTGCGCACCGGGGACCTCGGGCGGCTCACCGCGAGCGGCCATCTCGTCCTCACCGGGCGGCTGAAGGACGTCATCATCCGCAAGGGCGAGAACGTGTCCGCGCAGGAGGTCGAGGCCCTGCTGCACACCCATCCCGGTGTGGGCGACGTGGCCGTGATCGGACTGCCGGACGCGGAGCGCGGCGAGTTGGTCTGCGCGGTCGTCGAACAGCCGCCGGGCGTGCGGCCGTTGACGCTGGCGGCGGTGACGGAGCATCTGCGCGCGGCCGGGCTGTCGGTCCACAAGCTGCCGGAGCGGCTGGAGGTGGTGGACGCCCTGCCGCGCAACGAGACCCTGCGGAAGGTGCTCAAGTACCGCCTGCGGGAGCGGTATTCGGGGACGTGAGCGGGTGCCTCGGGGTGGCCGGGGGCCTACTCGGGGACGGTGAAGTAGCGGGCGAAGGCGGGCACGGTCTCGGCCTCGCCGACCTTGCCGTCGGCGTCCGTGTCCAGGGTGGCGGCGGCCTGCCGGGCGGTCTCCTCGTCGGCGCCGAGGGCGCGCAGCACCCGTGCCGCGTCCTCGACGGTGGCCCGCCCGTCGCCGTCGGCGTCCGCGACGGCCAGGACGGCGTGCAGGAAGGGGCGGGCGATCTCCGCGAACCGCTCGGGGTTGTCGCGCAGCCGCTTGACGGCGCCGCCCACGAACTCGTCGCGGGTGATGCGCTGGTCGCCGTCCCGGTCGGCGATGCCGGCCATGCCCTGCCAGAACGCCTCGGCTCCCGCGTAGAGCGCCTGGCCCCGGTCCGACCGGGCGGGTGTGCCGAACTCGGCCAGCACCGCCTGGGCGGCGGCGGCGAAGTCCGCGCGGTCGATGTAGCCGTTGCCGTCCTGGTCGAAGCCCGCGAACCGGGCGGCGATCCTGTGCTCGTACTCGCTGCTCACCATGGAGTCGGACCGCCTCACGTCGTCGGGTCGATGGGTGACCGGCGGATGTGCCGGTACTCCGTCTGGGAGCGTACGACGTGGGCGACGCGGAGGCGGCGGGAACGTGACGCCTGTGCCAGGACCGGCGGAATATCGGTACCGGGGTGTGGCGAAGACAGACCGGACCGTGACCTCCCGCACCGGCCGCACGTGCCGTACCTCGTGGACGGACGCACCCCGGCTCGGACGGACGCGCCCCGGCGGCTGCGGGCGGTGGAGCGGGCCGGGCGGTCCGTCACGCGGACAGCGGCTCGGCGCTCTCGTCGACGGCGGCGGTGACATCGGCGTACACGTCGAACAGGCGGCGGACGCCGAGCGCGCCCAGCACCCGGTTGACGTGCGAGTCGTCCACGGCCCCGCGCGCGGGCAGGACGATCCGCAGCCCGCCCCGGCAGGAGCGCATGAGGCGGCGGACGGCGATGAGCACGCCCACGCCGCTGGAGTCGCAGAAGTGCACCTCGGAGAGGTCCAGGACGAGACGGTGGCGGCCCTCGGCCACCTCGTCGTGCACCCGCTGGCGCAGCACCGGCGCCGTCACCAGGTCCAGTTCGCCCGACACACGGAGCACGACCCAGCCGCCGCGCTCCTCACCGCTCACCTTGAACGCCACCACCAGGCCCTTCGTCCGCCGTACCGGAAGCGGCGCCGTCGCTTCCGTTCGCTTCCACGCAGCGCGGCTGCCCAGCGGCCGTTCCCCGAAACACGGCACGGATAACGGGCCGCTGGCGAGAGCGGCCGGTTCTTTTCGCTTTCGGTCTTGTTCGATCCGATCCCGTCTGATCCGATCCGATCTGAACATGCCCGGTCCGCGCGCGATTACATCCGATCCCCTCCAGTCAATGCTGATCGCGGGCGATCGTGTCTGATCTTGGGCAGGAAGGGTAGACAACCGGCCGCGGCGGCCCGCCCCGGCTCCCCTTACCACCCGCCGGGCCGCAGGGGGCGCACATTGCGTCAAAGGGGCGTGCGTCGCCGGACGTGCCGACTACATTCGAGGTGACAGTGCACGCACGCTGGACAGGAACAGGCCCCGGCAGGGGCGCCGCGCAGGGGTGAGGGGCCGCATGGCGACGAAGGACGCACCACCCCGCTGGGACCACAAGATGCAGCAGCGGCTCGCCCGCGGCGAGGCCGCCGCCCTCGGCGAGCTGTACGACCGGTACGCCTCCCTCGTGCACGGCCTCGCCCACCGCGTGCTCGACGACGAACGCGCCGCCGACACCGTCACCCGCGAGGTCTTCCTCCACGCCTGGGAGCACCCCGACACCTACGACCCCCGGCAGGGCCCGCTGCGCACCTGGGTCGCCGCCCTCACCCACCGGCTCGCCGTCCAGCGGCTGCGCGCCACCGGGACCGCCGCCCTCGCCCGCGGCGGCTCCGACGGCCCGGAGGAACGCGCCCACCTGGAGGGCACCGTCCGCCACGCCTCCGTCGCCGCCCGCGCCGACTACATCGTCCAGTCCATGCCCACCCCGCTGCGCGACGCCCTCGAACTCGCCTACTTCGAGCGCCGCGACTACCGCCAGACCGCCGCCGACCTCGGCGTCACCGAGGACGAGGCCCGCCGGCGGCTCCGCCTCGGCCTCCAACTCCTCGCCACCGCCCACGACACCGCCGCGCCCGGCGCCCCGCCCGGCTACGGAGGTGCCGCGTGACCGAATGGGGACACTCCGAGGCCTACGACGGGGACCGCGACGGCGGCCACGGCGGGCACCGCGAGCCCGACCGGGCGGCGGCCCGCGTACCGGTGCCCCGCGCCTCCGTCGAGGACGGCGGACGCCCGCTGCCCGACCCGGCCCCGGCACGCGCCCCGCTGCGGCTCGACCACCGGGTGCTGAAGGCGCTGCTCGGCGCGTGGGCGCTGGCCGCCTGCTCCGTCGCCGAGACCGAGGCCGTCGAGGAGCACCTCGGGGAGTGCGGTGCCTGCGCCGACGAGGCGCGGCGGCTGCGGGAGGCGGTCGGCCTGCTCCAGCGCCCCGACAGCCTCGACCTCGATCCCGGCCTGCGCGCCCGCGTCCTGGAAGCCTGCCTCGACCGGCGACCGCCGCGCATCCCGGTGCCCGAGTGGGCTCGCGCCTACGACACGGAGACCGCGCGGCTGGACGCGCTGCTCCAGGACTTCGGCGACGGCGAGTGGCACGCGCCGGTACGGCTGCGCTGGTTCGAGGGCAAGGAGGCGACGGGCCGCCGGACCACCGTCGCCGGGGTCATCGCCCACCTCCTCGCCGTGGACGGCCTCGTCGCGCTCGCCCTCGGCCTCGACGACCCGCTGGCCGCGGTCACCGGCGACGGCGAGGCCGGGCGGCCCGGGTCGCCGACGGACCGCACGGACGCGTTCTGGGCGGCCGGGAGGTTCCCGCCGACCCGGACCGTGCGCGGCCCGTGGCGGGAGCAGACCCACGCCGTGGTGCGCACGGTGTCGTTCACCGGCGGCGGCCCCGGCACGATGCCCGTGTCGTACGGCGCCTTCGACCTGCCTCTGCGGGACGCGCTGCTGGACCGGGCGTTCGAGTGCTGGGTGCACGGGGAGGACATCGCGGACGCGGTCAGCTACCCGTACAAGCCGCCCGCGCCGCGGCATCTGCACGACATGATCGACCTGGCGGCGCGGATGCTGCCCGGCGCGCTGGCCGAGCGGCGGCGGACCGGGCTGGCCTCGCCCGCGCCCGGACGCCACCTCGCCCCCGCCGGGCGGCCCGGCCGCAGTCTGCGGCTGGAGATCGAGGGGCGGGGCGGCGGCCAGTGGCTCATCCCGCTGGACTCCCCCGCGGCGGTGGGCTCCGCCGACCACGAGGTCGCGCATGTCGCCCTCGACGACGTGGAGTTCTGCCGCCTCGCCGCAGGGCGGGTTCCTCCGGAGGACGCGGCGGCGGGTCAGCTCGGCGACCGCGCGGCGATCAGGGACGTCCTGTTCGCGGCGGCGTCACTGAGCCGGATGTAGGCGGCGCGGCGGGCCCCCGGGGCGGCAGCTCTCATCGCCGGGTGCGGCCCGACGGGGGCCGTTCGCGCAGTTCCCCGCGCCCCTGAGGAACCAGCCACGTCTCGTCGCCGGGTGCGGCCCGGCGGGGCCCGTTCGCGCAGTTCCCCGCGCCCCTGAAAAACCGGCCACGTCTCGTCGCCGGGTGCGGCCCGGCGGGGCCCGTTCGCGCAGTTCCCCGCGCCCCTGAAAAACCTGCCCGCACCCGGCACTTGAAAGCCCACCCACAGTCCCGTCCACCCCCGCAGGGTGCGCCCCGCAGGGGCCGCCCCCCAGGGGCGCGGGGAACTGCGCGACCAGCCACGACGCGACCCGCACCCGCCCACGGGCGAAGGCTGCCCCCGCAGGGGGCACTCAGGGGCGCGGGGAACTGCGCGACCGGCCACGACGCACCCGCACCCGCCCACCGCCCGGTGGTCCTCAGGGGCGCGGGGAACTGCGCGACCAGCCCCCACCGGCCCGCAGGCCGACGCCGGCCCGCAGGCCGACCCACACGACACGCACCCCCACCCCGACCGCGAGGCCCGCCGCAGGCGGCTACGCGAAGACCACCGTCCGCGCACCGTTGAGCAGAATCCTCCGCTCCGCATGCCACTTCACGGCCCGCGCCAGCGCCTGGCACTCGACGTCCCGCCCGACGGCGACCAGCTGATCGGGCCCGACGTCGTGCCCCACCCGCTCGACCTCCTGCTCGATGATCGGCCCCTCGTCGAGGTCCGCGGTCACATAGTGCGCGGTGGCCCCGATCAGCTTCACGCCCCGCGCGTGCGCCTGGTGGTACGGCTTCGCCCCCTTGAAGCTCGGCAGGAACGAGTGGTGGATGTTGATGATCCGCCCGCTCAGCTGCTTGCAGAGGTCGTCCGACAGCACCTGCATGTACCGCGCGAGCACGACCAGCTCGATCCCTTCCTCACGCACGATCTCCAGCAGCCGCGCCTCCGCCGCCGCCTTGGTGTCGCGTGTGACCGGGATGTGGTGGAAGGGGATGCCGTAGGAGCCGACCAGTTCGGCGAAGTCGGTGTGGTTGGACACGACGGCCGCGATCTCGACCGGCAGGGCCCCGGTCCGCGCGCGGAACAGCAGGTCGTTGAGGCAGTGCCCGAACTTGCTGACGAGCAGCACGATCCGCATCTTCTCGTCGCCGCGGTTGATCTGCCAGTCCATGTGGAAGGAGTCGCCGATCGCGGCGAAGCTGGCCCGCAGCTTGTCGACGGTGACCGGCGCGTCGGCGGAGAAGTGGACGCGCATGAAGAACAGTCCCGTGTCGTGGTCACCGAACTGCTGGCTGTCCTCGATGTTGCAGCCGGTCATGAAGAGGTAGCTCGACACGGCGTGCACGATGCCCTGTTTGTCCGGGCAGGAGAGCGTGAGGACGTACTGGTCGGCGGGGGGCACCGCGGCTCGGGCGGACGGCTCGTTCATGCCCGACAGGGTCTCACGGCGGCCCCCACCGGTCGGAACCGTTCCGCCACGCGGACCGCCCGCCCGTCCGGCTACGCGGACCGCGTCATGATCCGCAGGACCTCCAGGGTGCGCGGCGGCGCGTCCGGCTCGTCGGCGTCGGCGGTCGCCATCCGTACGTGCGCGTCGCGCGCCGCCCGGACCGCCTCCGGCCACGCCTCGTGCTGGAGGTAGGCGGAGACGGGCGCGTCCGGCCCGACCTGGTGCATGATGCGCAGCACCCGCAGCACGGCGGTGTCGACGAGCGCGGCCTCCTGCGAGTCGCGGAAGATCGTGCCGACGTACTTCTCGGCGGACCAGTTGTCCAGCCAGGTGTCCTCGACCAGGCGGTACACGGCGTCGGTGACGTCCCCGTACCCCTCGGCACCGGCCAGCCAGACCTCGTGCTGGAACGCCGGGTCGGAGAGCATGTGCAGCGCGGAGCGCACATTGCTGCGCCAGCGCCACCACGGCATGTCGTTGAGTGGCATGCCGCCCATGGTGGAGGAGCGACGGCCGCGACGGGAAGAGTTCTCCGAACCTTGCACGGTCGTCGATCGTACGTTTTCCGCGCTCCGGGCACCTCATCAGCCCCCGCAATTCACCTCTCCGTCACCCTTCGTTGCCCACGGGTCACTCGCGGGTTAGCGATGTGGCGGAATCGTGCGTGGACATGACCGGCAGTCGACGCACCCGAGGCAGAGTCCTCCTCCGCTCCCTACGCACCTCCGGGCTTCTGGGTTCCCCAGCCCGTTCGGTGGCCGTCCTGCTGGCCTGTACGACGCTCGCGGCGGGCTGCGGGCTCGCCCCCGGCGGCGCGGGCTCCGGGGACGACACCATCGTGGTGATGACGTGGGCCCCGGAGGGGACCGGCGCGACCAACAAGCCCGGCATGCCCGCCTTCGCCCGCGCCTACGGCCGGTGGATCAACGCCGACGGCGGGCTGGACGGCCGGAAGATCAAGGTCCTGACCTGCAACGACCACAACGAGCCCGTGGACGCCGCGAAGTGCGCCCGGCAGGCGGTGAAGGCGAAGGCGGTCGCGGTGATCGGCTCCTACAGCCAGCACTCCGAGTCGTTCATGCCCCACCTCGAAGGCGCGGGCATCCCCTACATCGGCGGCTACGGCGTCACCGACGCCGAGTTCACCAGCCCGCTCTCCTACCCGGTCAACGGAGGTCAGCCCGCCCTGCTGGCCGGTCTCGGCCGGGAGCTGGCGGCGAGCTGCGGCCCGGTGGCGCTGGTCCGCCCGGACACCATCGCGGGCGACACGCTGCCCGCGATGCTCGACGCCGGTCTGAAGGCGGGCGGCCACGACGCCGCGGTGGACCAGCGGGCCGCGGAGGACGCCACCGAGTACGGGGAGCAGGCCGACGCGGCCCTGGAGAAGGCCTCGGCGGACCCGCCGGGGCTGTCGGGGTCGTCCGGGTCGTCCTCGAACGGTGACGGTGACGGCGACAAGGGCTGTGTCGTCCCGGCCCTCGGTGACCGCACCGGCACCTTCATGGACTCCTTCCGCCGCAGCCGCGACGACTACCCGGCGGTCCGCACCGCGACCGTCCTCGGCAGCGTCGACCAGGCCGTCATCAACTCCACGGGCGGCGCGTCGAGCGCCTTCGAGGGGGCGTACGTCACGGGCTGGTACCCGGTGGCGGACGACGCGCGCTGGGAGCCGATGCGGAAGGTGATCAAGGAGAGCGCCTTCTCCGACACCCGGATCGACCCGGCGGACACCGGGGTGCAGACCACGTGGATCGCCTACACGGTCTTCCGGCAGGCGGTCGAGTCCCTGGAGGGCGGACCGGTGACCGCGGACACGCTCACCAGGGCCCTGGACGACGGCCTGAAGATCGACACCGGCGGCCTCACCCCCACCCTGCGC
This sequence comes from Streptomyces sp. NPDC091281, assembly GCF_044757425.1. NCBI lineage: Bacteria > Bacillati > Actinomycetota > Actinomycetes > Kitasatosporales > Streptomycetaceae > Streptomyces > Streptomyces sp. NPDC091281. The sequence continues at coordinate 394,950 of NZ_JBIVUY010000004.1, forward strand.
TGGGGCTTCAGCGACCGCCTCGCCTCGATCGGCTTCCCCCGCCTGGTCAACGCCGACGTCACCCTCCAGACGGTCCGCCAGGGCCGCCTGGTCGCCGCCCGCGACGACTTCACGGACGTGACGAAGACACTGGAGAACGCGGACGTCGACTGAGCCGGAGCACCGGCCCCGTTCAGTAGCGCACGGGCAGGTCGAGCAGGCCGCGGGAGCGCATCGACGGCCGGTGCCGCGGGCCACCCGCCGGGAGGTCGAGGGCGAGCCGGGGGAAGCGGTCGAGGAGCGCGCCGAGGGCGATCTCGGTCTCCATCCGGGCCAGGGGCGCGCCGAGGCAGTAGTGGATGCCGTGCCCGAGGGCGAGATGGCCGGTGGCGTCGCGGCCCAGGTCGAGCCGGTCGGGGTCGGGGAAGCGGCGCGGGTCGCGGTGGGCGGCGGCGAGGGAGAGCAGGACGGTCTCCCCGGCCGGGACGACGACCCCGCCGATCGTGACGTCCTCGGTGGGGAACCGGCGGATGGCGAGCGGCACGGGCCCGTCCCAGCGGGCCAGTTCCTCGACGGCGGGGCCCAGCAGGGCGCGATCGGCGCGCAGCGCGGCGAGCTGGTCGGGGTGCCGGAGCAGGGCGAGGGTGGCGTTGCCGATGAGGTGGACGGTGTTCTCGTACCCGGCGAAGAGGATCAGGAAGGCCAGGGACATGAGTTCGTCCTCGGTCAGCCGGTCCGCACCCCCGCCGCCCGCGCCGTCGCCGTCGTCGCGTACGGCGATGAGCGCGGAGAGCAGGTCGTCGGCGGGGGCGGCCCGCTTGGCGGCGAGGAGTCCGGTGAAGAAGCCCACCACCGAGCGGACGGCGTCCCGGGCCTGCTCGGGCCGGGCCGGGTCGGGCGCGATGAGGGTGTCCGTCCAGGCCCGGAAGTCCCGCCGGTCGTCGGCCGGTACGCCCAGCAGGTCGCAGATCACGATGATGGGCAGCGGCGCCGCGTACGAGGCGATGAGGTCGGCGCGGCCGAGCGGTTCGATCGCGTCGAGCAGCGCGTCGGCGGTGCGCCGGACCGGTTCCCGCAGGCGTTCCACCCGGCGCGGGGTGAACGCCCGGGAGACCAGGCGGCGGATGCGGGTGTGGTCCGGCGGGTCCATGTTGAGCAGGTTGGCGTCCAGCGCGGGCGGCAGGGCCAGACCGCGGTAACCGCCCGGTCTGGCCCGCCGCTTGTCGAGCGACAGCCGGGGGTCGGCGAGGGCCCGGTGCACGTCGTCGTAGCGGGTGACGAGCCAGGCGGGGAGGCCGTCGGTGCCGGTGATCCGGTGGACGGGACCCGCCTCGCGCAGCCGCGCGTAGGCCGCGTACGGGTCCGCGATCAGCTCCGCGGGGTCGGCAAGGGGCGGCGGCTGGGCGGGAGTTGCGGTGGACATGGCCCCAGCCTAGACAGCACGGCCGTTCGCCGCGGGCCGTACGGGCCGCCCCTCACAGGGCGTACGGGTCGCACGGGTCGCGCCTCGGGGTCGTACGGGTCGCACGGGCCGTCCGGTCGCGCCTCGGGTCGTACGGGGTGCAGGACCCGTACGGGTCCGTACGGGTGGCACGGGGCGTGAGGGGCGCGCCTCGGGGTCGTACGGGTCGGGGGTGCGGGTCAGGCCTTGAGGGAGCGGCCCGCCAGGGTGAGGACGACGCGGCGGGGGGCGAGGCGGACCGCGGCGGCGGAGAGGCGGTTGCCGAGGCCCGCGACGACGCTGGGCGGGGTGGAGCGGCGTTCCAGGGCGCGGCGGGCGGCGGTGACGACGTCGACGGCGGTGGAGACCCGGCCGACCACGGCGTCCCGGGTGCCGACGACGTCGAAGAACTCGGTCTCGACCGGGCCCGGGGAGACGGTGAGGACGCGCAGGCCCGAGCCGCGGGTCTCGTAGGCGAGGGCCTCGGTGAAGTGGAGGACGAACGCCTTGGTGGCGCCGTAGACGGCCATGGCGGGGGTGGGCTGGTAGGCGGCCGTGCTGGCGACCGTGACCAGGGCGCCGCGGCCGTCGGCGGCGAGGCGGGGCAGGAAGGCGCGGGTGAGGTCGGCGACGGCGGTGATGTTGAGCTGGATCATCTCCGTGACCTGCGCCGGGTCCTGTTCCAGGAAGGCGCCGTGGCTGCCGAAGCCCGCGTTGTTGATGAGGGTGTGGACCGCGATGCCGCGCGCGTCCAGTTCGTCGCGCAGGGCGGTGCCCGCGCCGGGCCGGGCGAGGTCGGCGGCGACGGGCGTGGCCTTGACGCGGTAGGTCTTCTCCAGCTCGGCGGCGAGGCCCTCCAGCCGGTCGAGGCGGCGGGCGACGAGGACGACGTCGGCGCCGCGCTCGGCCCACTGGCGGGCGAACTCCGCGCCGAGGCCGGAGCTGGCGCCGGTGATCAGGGCGGTGGTGCCCTGATAAGACAGGGTGGACATGGCAGTGCTCCGCTGGTCGGGAACGGGACGGGACAGGAACGACCCCACCAATGTAGGCACGTGCCATCATTGTAGTCAACCGACAACATCCGGGTGCGGGAGCGGCCGGGGGATCGAGGAGGGTGTTTTCCGTGGCCGAGGGTTCCTACCATCACGGCAACCTGAGGGCCGCGCTGCTGACCCGGGCGGAGGCCGTGCTCGCCGAGTCCGGGGTCGCCGCGCTGTCGCTGCGCGGGCTCGCCCGCGACCTCGGGGTCAGCCACGCGGCCCCGACCCGGCACTTCCGCGACCGCCAGGCCGTCCTGGACGCGCTGGTCACCGGCGGCTTCACCGACCTCAACCGGCGGCTGGAGGAGGCCGTGGACGGGGAGGGCACGGTGGAGGCGCGCCTCGCCGAACTGGGCCGCGTCTACGTGGCGTTCGCCACCGAGCGGGCCGCGCTGCTGGGGCTGATGTTCACCGCGAAGCACGAGGAGGACGCGAGCCCGGAGCTGGACCGGATCGCGCACCGCAGCCTGGACCTCGCGGCCGGGCTCGTCGCGGAGGCGCAGCGGGCCGGCGCGGTCCGCCCCGGCGACCCGGTCCGCCTCGCGCAGGTCGCCTTCTCCACCGTGCACGGCCTGGCCGCCCTCGCCGTCGGCGGCCTCCTCGACGACACCCCCGTCGACGAGGCCACGGACCTGGCGCTGGAGGTGCTGCTGGCGGGGCTGCGGGCGGGGTAGGACACCGGCCCCCTACGGGCGGACCCGGACCCGGCCCCAGACCCCTACGGGCGGACCCGGACCCCTACGGGCGGACCCGGACCCCGACCGGCGGCAGGCCCTGCGGAGGCGGGCGGTCCGCCTCCGGGAACCGGCCGGGCGGCGGTCAGAGCTGGGTCGGCTGGCGCTCCGTCAGGCCGTACGTGCGGGCGATCGTGTTCCACAGCTGGGCCGCCTTGGCCTTCTGCGCCGTGGCGGTGCCGCTGGCCCGGTTGCCCTGCTGGGTGTCGCCGGTGGAGCGGGCCTGCCCCTTGCGGCACAGCTTGCCGCGCTGGGCGGCGACCTGGTCGGCCCAGGCCGCGTAGTGGTCGTCGGCGGACGCGGACGCCTGCCAGGCCTTGGTGAGGGCGGCGGTCAGCGCGGCGTGCTGGGGCAGCTTGTCCACGCTCAGCCCCTCCAGCTTCGTCACCAGCCCGGTGCGCTGCCGTCCCGCGTCCCGCAGATCGGTCGCGGCCTGGGCGAGGTTGCCGCAGCGCTTCACGTCGGCGACCGCCGCGATCACCGAGGCGCGGCTGCTGCCGCTGTCCGCGAGCAGCTTGTCCAGCGCCTCGGCCTGCTCCTTCGCCGCGTCCGCGGAATCGGAGCCGGAACCGGAACCGGAGTCGTCGGTGGCGGACTGCGAGGCCGCCACGGTGCGGCTGTCGTCGGCCTCGCCGCCGCCCCCGCCGGCCATCAGCGCGCCCGCGCCGACACCGATCACGGCCAGGGCCACGCCGACCGCCACGATCAGCGGCACCTTGGAGCCGCCCCGGCCCGAACGCCCCGTCCCGCCGCCGCCCGAGCGGGAGCCGCGGCCCTCGTCGCGCGGACCGCGCGGGCCGCGGGGACCGCCGCCGGGGTGCGGCGGATCGGTGTCGGTGACGCGGGGCAGGTGCTGGGTGGCCGCGGCCGGGGAGTCGCCGCCGGGGCCGGTGCGGAAGAGGTTGTCGAACTCGGCCGGGGGCTGCCGCTCGCCACCGGCACCCGCACCGCCACCGCCGTAGGAGGGCGGGCCCTGACCGCCGGGCACGGGCGGGATGTACTGGGTGGTCTGCGCGTCGGGGTGGTCGCCCGCGCCCGGGTACGGTCCCGCGGCCTGGCGCGGGGCCTGGCCGAGGTAGTGGGTGGACTCCGCCGGGTTCTCGGGCGGCAGCGCGCCCGGCGCGACCGGCGGCAGGAACTGCGTGGCGCCCTCGTCCGGCGCGGCGGGGACCGGCGGCAGGAACTGGGTGGCGCCCTCGTCGGCCGGTATCGGCGGCCCGGCCGTGACGGGCGGTATGAACTGGGTCGCGCCCTCGTCGACGGGCGGCAGCGGCCCCGCGCCGGGCAGACCCTGACCGCCGTACGCCGGCTGCTGGGGACCGCCGTACGACGGCGCCGGGGCACCCTCAGGCGGCAGCGGACCGGGACCCGGCCCCTGCGGCTGGGCCTGCGCCTGCGGCGGGGCCTGTGCGGACCAGGCCTCGCCGATGGACGGCTGCTGCGTGCCGTACGCGTCCTGGCGGTACGGGTCCTGCCCGTACTGGCCCTGCTGCTGAGGCTGGCCCTGCTGGCTGTGCTGGCCCTGCTGGTGAGGCTGGCCGTACTGGTCCCCGCCGTAGGGGTCCTGGCCGTACTGGCTCCCGTACTGGCCCTGCCCGTACTGGTCCTGCCCGTAGGGGGTTTCGTCGTACGGCTGCGGGGCGGGCCGCTCCTCGGCGGGCCGGGAGCGGCCGGGGCGGGAGGGCTGCGGCGGCACCTGCGTCATGCCGGGCAGCAGGGGTTCACCGCCGTCGGAGGGCAGCACGATGCCTTCGCGCGCGGGCCGCGCCGAGGGCTCCTCGCCCTGTCCACTCTGCGTCACCGGGACTCCTACGACTGGGGGACCTTCGGAATCGTCGGTTCACGCTACCGGGTCCCCGGAACCCCGTGCCACGCAGCTCAGTGGCGATCTCCCGCCCGGCGGCGGGGGTGTGACGAAACCGGGGCGCCGTGCGCTGTACCCGCCGCCGCCCTTCCTACGCGGGACGGCCGCCGTCGGTTCACGCCCGCGCGCCCCGGCGTCTCACGCGGCGGCCTGGAGATCGAGCCGCGCCCCGAACTCCCTGACCACCGGCTCCTCCCGGAACGGCTCCAGCCGCTGCTGGAGATCCTCCAGATACTCCGCGCCCCGGTTGGAGCGGAGCGTCTCCAGCAACTCCACCGCTTTCAGGCCGGTGTTGCACGCCTCCTCGATCTCGCGTTGCTGCACCTGGGCCGTGGCCAACAGCACATAGCCGATGGCCCGCCGCCGCGCGCGGCCCGGCGGATGCCCGGCCAGCGACCGCTGCGCGTACCGCGCCGCCGCCTCCGCCTGGCCGAGGTCACGGTGACAGTGTGCCAACTCGTCGGCGAGATAGGCCTCGTCGAAGTGCTCGATCCACGGCGGGTCGTCCCCGGACTCCGGGTCGGCCGCCTCCAGCGAGGCCACCGCCCGCCCGGCGGCCGTCTGCGCCGCCCGTACGTCGCCGAGTAACGCGTGCCCCCTGGCCTCCGCCGCGTGGAACATCGACTCGGCCCGCGCGGTCACCCGGCCGCGCGCGCCCTCCTGCGCGGCCCGCGCCAACTGGGCGATCTCGCGCGGGTTCCCGAGCTGCGCGGCGAGGTGGCTCATGGAGGCGGCCAGCACGTACCCGCCGTAGCCGCGGTCGCCCGCCGCCTGCGCGAGGCGCAGTGCCTGGATGTAGTACCGCTGGGCCAGGCCGGGTTGACCGGTGTCGACGGCCATGTACCCCGCCAGCTCGGTCAACCGGGCCACGGCCGCGAAGAGTTCCCGCCCGACGGCCTCGCGGTAGGACCCGGCGAGCAGACCGGAGACCACGCTGTTGAGGTAGTGCACGACGACCGGGCGGACGTGCCCGCTGCCGTACTGGTGGTCCAGGGTCACGAGGGCGCGGGTCATCGCCTTCACTGCTGCCACGTCGGAGAGTCCCACGCGGGGCCCCGCCGAGCGGGCGACCTGGGCGTCCGCCGCGGAGATCAGCCAGTCACGGCTGGGTTCCACCAGCGCCGACGCGGCCACCGACGACCCGGTGAGGAAGTCCCGGCGGCCCACGTCGCTGCGCCACAGCTCGCAGACCTGCTCGATCGCCCCGAGGACGGTCGGCGAGAACTGGAGCCCGACGCCCGACGCGAGGTTCTTGCCGTTGGCCATGCCGATCTCGTCGATGGTGACGGTCCGGCCCAGCTTGCGGCCGAGCGCCTCGGCGATGACCGCGGGCGCACGCCCCCGGGGCTGCTGGCCGCGCAGCCAACGGGCCACCGACGTCTTGTCGTAGCGCAGGTCGAGGCCGTGTTCGGCGCCGCACATGTTGACGCGGCGGGCCAGACCGGCGTTCGAGCAGCCCGCTTCCTGGATGAGCGCCTGCAACCGTTCGTTCGGCTGCCGCGCGACGAGAGGCCTTGCGGCCATGGGCACTACCCCCTGTGGCTGCGGTGACTGTTCCTCGCACCGAGTGACCGAGTCATTGAGTTACGGAGTTGCTGGGTTACTGCGTTACTGCGTTACTGCTGTGCCGCGTACCGAGTTGACGTGTTCTCGCGTTCTCGCGTTCTCGTGTTTCTGACGTTCCGGCGTTCCGGCGTTCTCGCGTCCTTCGACCGGAAAGTCCCGGCCGGGAAGATCAATGCCCAGCGAACACCGTGAGAATGCGAGACTTGGGTGGATTGCCGGAATCGCGCGAACGCGTCACCGAAAATCCCACCGGGGTCCCGACGGAAACCCACGGGAGTCCCGCCGGAATCCGGCCGGGCCCCACGCCCGGACCCCGCCGGTTTTGCGGTGCTCCGACCGGTCCGGCCGACCCGCCCCGGCCTCACTACCCCGATCCGCGCCCGTTCCCGCCGCGCGCCCCCGCGCGTGCATCGATGCGCCCCGGACCCGGGTGCGATGCCCCTCCCCCGCGCACAGCGGTGGGCGTAACTCCTGGTGACGACCGGAGTTGTGTTCACCGTGGAAGACACCATCGCGGGCGCCGACGCCACCCAGATCCCGAAGCAGCGCGGGGAATCGCTGCTGGAGACAGCCGTGCGGTACACCGAGGAACGTCACTGGGACGTCTTTCCCGGCACCTGGCTGGAACCCGTCGACGGGTTGGAGCGCTGCTCCTGCGAGGACGCGGAGTGCCCGGCTCCGGGGGCGCACCCGGCGCGCCGGGACTGGGCGACGCAGGCCACCGGCAGCGCGACGGCCGCGCGCCGCATGTGGCAGAAGCAGCCGACCGCGTCGATCCTGCTGCCCACCGGGCGCACCTTCGACGCGCTGTCCGTGCCGGAGACGGCCGGGTTCCTCGCGCTGGCCCGCATGGAGCGGATGGAACTGACGCTGGGGCCGGTCACGCTGACGCCGGACCGGCGCATGCAGTTCTTCGTCCTGCCGGGCGCGTCGGCGAAGGTGCCCGACCTGGTACGGAAGCTGGGCTGGTCGATCGCCTCCCTGGACCTCGTCACGCTCGGCGAGGGCGGCTACGTGGCCGCGCCCCCGACCCGCTTCGGCTCCCGCGGCGCCGTCCAGTGGGCCTGCCGCCCCACCCCCGCCAACCGCTGGCTCCCCGACGCGGAGGAACTGATGTCCCCGCTGGCGTACGCGTGCGGGCGGGATCGGTAAGGAGGCGCCCGCTGAGGGTGCGGGATTCGTGGGCGGGCCGGAGTTCAGGGGCGCGCGGTGGTTGAGGGTGCCGTGCGCGGTTCCCCGTGCCCCTGAGGGGGGTGTCAGGGGGGCTGGGGGTCTTAGGGTGCGGGTATGACGTCCGAGGGTGGTAGTGGTGGGGTCGCTGTGCGGGTGCGGGGGCTCTGGAAGCGGTTCGGGGAGCAGGTGGCCGTGGGCGGGATCGATCTCGATCTGCCCGCGGGGAAGTTCATCGGACTGGTCGGGCCCAACGGCGCGGGGAAGACCACCACGCTCTCGATGGTGACCGGGCTGCTCCGCCCCGACCAGGGCACCGTGGAGGTGGCCGGGCACGACGTGTGGCGCGACCCCGCCGAGGTGAAGGCCCGGATCGGGGTGCTGCCCGAGGGGCTGCGGCTCTTCGAGCGGCTGTCGGGGCGCGAACTCCTCGCCTACAGCGGCCAGTTGCGCGGACTGCCCGGCGCCGAGGTCGACAAGCGCGCCACCCAGCTCCTCGACGTCCTCGACCTGGCGGGCGCCCAGCACAAGCTGGTGGTCGACTACTCGACCGGCATGCGCAAGAAGATCGGCCTCGCCGCCGCACTGCTGCACAACCCCGAAGTCCTCTTCCTGGACGAGCCGTTCGAGGGCGTCGACCCGGTCTCCGCGCAGACCATCCGCGGGGTCCTGGAGCGGTACACCGCCTCCGGCGCCACCGTCGTCTTCTCCTCCCACGTGATGGAGCTGGTCGAGTCGCTGTGCGACTGGGTGGCCGTCCTCGCGGCGGGCCGCATCCGCGCCCACGGCACCCTCGCCGAAGTGCGCGGCGACGCACCCTCCCTCCAGCAGGCGTTCCTCCACCTCGTCGGCGCGCAGGGCCGCGACACCGGCTCCGACCTCGACTGGCTCGGCGGCGGCGCCCGATGACCGGCCCGACGGACACGACCGGCGCGACGGGCACCACCGGCCGGGCGGCCACCACCGGGGCGGCCGGTGCGCCGCGTACGGCGGGGGCGACCGGCCTGACCGGCACCGTCGTACGGCTGAAGCTGGCGCTGCTGCGCAACGGGCTGCGGCAGTCCGGCGGTCGGCGGGCCGCGTACGTCGCGTCCGCCGTCGTGACGCTCCTGATCGCCGCGCTCCAGCTGCTCGGCCTGATCGCGCTGCGCGGGCACGAGCACGCGGCGTCCCTCGTGGTGCTGCTGGTGGCCGTCCTGGGGCTCGGCTGGGCGGTGATGCCGCTGTTCTTCCCCAGCGGCGACGAGACCCTCGACCCGACCCGCCTGGTGATGCTGCCGCTGCGGCCCCGCCCCCTGGTGCGCGCGCTGCTCGCGGCGTCCCTGGTGGGCATCGGCCCGCTGTTCACGGTGCTGATGCTGACCGGCTCGGCGGTCGCCGTCGCGCACGGCGCCGTCGCGTACGCCGTCGCGGTGCCCGCGGTCGTCCTCGGGCTGCTGCTGTGCGTGGCGTTCGCGCGGACCGTCGCCACCGCCAACCTCCGGCTGCTCACCAGCCGCCGGGGACGTGACCTCGCGGTGCTGAGCGGGCTGCTCGTCGCGATCGGCGCGCAGGTCGTCAACTTCGGCGCGCAGCGCCTCGGTTCGGCCGGGCTCGGGCAGCTCGACCCGCTCGGCGACGTCCTCGCCTGGGTGCCGCCCGCCTCCGTCTTCGGCGCGGTGGACGCGGCGAGCGACGGGTCGTACGGCGTCGCCCTGGCCCGGTTCGCGGTGAGCGGGGCGGCGCTGGCGCTGCTGCTGGCGGCCTGGACGCGGAGCCTGACCCGGCTGATGACCGCGCCCGACGGCTCCACCCTCCAGGCCGCCGGACCCTCCGCGCGCGAGCGGGCCGCCACGGCGGGCGGCGGCCGACGGCTGCTGCCGGACGGCCGTACGGGCACGGTCATGGAGCGCAGCCTGCGGTACATCTGGCGCGACCCGAAGACCAAGGCGGCGTGGGCGACCTCGCTGGCCATCGGGCTGATCGTGCCGGTGTTCAACGCCCTCCAGGGCACCGGCTCGGTCTACTTCGCGTGCTTCGCGGCGGGGATGCTCGGCGTTCAGATGTACAACCAGTTCGGCCAGGACACCTCCGCGTTCTGGATGGTCGCCCTCACCATCTCCTCGCCCCGCGACGCGTACGCCGAACTCCGGGCGCGGGCCCTGGCCCTGCTGGTGATCACCCTGCCTTACACGGTGCTGGTGACGGCCCTCACGACGGCCATGCTGGGCGCCTGGTCGCGGCTGCCGGAGGCCCTGGGGCTGTCGCTGGCACTGCTCGGCGCGATGCTGGCGACCGGCGCGTGGGCCTCCGCCCGCTTCCCGTACTCCATCCCCCAGGAGGGCCACAAGAACGTGGCTCCGGGGCAGGCGGGGCTGGCCTGGATCTCGATCCTCGGCGGGATGGTCGCCGCCGCCCTGCTGTGCGCCCCGGTGATCGGTCTGACCGTCTGGCTGCACGTCTCCTCGGGCGGCACGGACCTGACGTGGCTCCTGCTGCCCGTGGGAGCCGTCTACGGCGCCGCGATCGCCGTCCTCGGGCTGCGGCTCGCGGCCCCGCGCACGGCGGCCCGCCTCCCGGAGATCCTGGCGGCGGTGAGCAAGGGCTGACGGCAAGCGGCGACCCTAGAGGACTACGGGACCTACGGGGGACCTGCGGGGCTGCGGAGTTGCGGAACTGCGGGACTGCGGGGTGATGCGACCCCAGGACTACGGGGGCTACGGGGCTACGGGGGCTGTCGGCCTACGGGGCCGTCGGGTCCGGGCCGCCCGGGGTGAGGACGGTGTCGAGGAACGGTTCGATCGCGTTCCGCCACGCCTCGGGCTGGTCGTAGTGGACGAGGTGTCCGGCGTCCGCGACCTCCGCGTACTCCCCGCGCGGCAGCACCCGCACCATCTCCTGCGCCTCCGCGCGCCCCAGCTCGCCGTCGAGGCCGCGCACGACCAGGGTGGGGCAGCGGACCTGGGCGAGGTCGTCCCAGTGGGCGTCGTAGACCCAGGTCTCGCGGGACTTCAGCATCTGGTCGGGTTCGAAGACGGGGCGCCAGCCGTCGGGCGACTCCTGCATCACCTCGGCGTAGAACTCGCCGCGCGCCGGGTTGGGCCGCTCCACCCAGGGGTCGTCCTCCCCGAACCACTTGCGGACGTCGGCGAGGGTGGCGAAGGGCATGGGCCAGGCCCGGAACCAGTCGGCCCACTCCCGCTGCGAGGCCGCGCCCAGGGCGGAGGCCCGCATGTCGCAGATGATCACCCCGGAGATCAGGTCGGGGCGGCGGGCGGCGAGCTGCCAGGCGGTCAGCGCGCCCATGGCGTGGCCGATGAGCACGGCGGGGCCGAGGCCGAGCTGTTCGAGAGCCGCCTCGGCGTCCTCGACGTACGCGTCGCGGGTGAAGGCCGCCCGCGGGGGCTTCTCGCTCTGGCCGTGCCCGCGCTGGTCGAGGGCGATCGCGCGATGCCGCCCGGAGAGCCAGCGGGCGGTGGACGCCCAGTGCGAGGCGCGGCCCATCAGACCGTGCAGTAACAGGACCCCGGTGCCGCCGGCTCCGCCGGTGCCGTTCGCTCCGCCGGTGCCGTTGGCTCCGCCGGTGCCAGCAGTGCCGCCGCCGAGGCTGTCGGCGTCAGTGGGCGTGGAGACCGGGTGGCCGGGTGGTCGGCCCTGGGGCCCCGCCTGACCCGGAATCAGGGCGTCCGACCCGCTTACCGTCGGGTCGCCCTTCGGCGGGTCTCCGAACTCCCAGGCGGCCAGGCGTACGCCACCCGCGCCGGTCACGTCGATCCGTCGCGCCATCGGTCCTGGCACCCCCTAGCTCCGCCCGGACCTCCCGCTCCCGCCAGAGCGGGCCCGTCCGGTCACGCGTCGTGTCTTCGGTCGTACCGCTGTGCTGTCCGCCGCGCCTCGGCGCCGCTTCATCCGCAGGCTATCGAATGCCTATTCGAAAATGCTCGCTTCCGCGGCCAACACCGCTCGTTCGAGTGACCGCGCTCAAGGAATGATCGCCGCTGCCGAGGGGAGATCTTCAGCGGGAGGCGGACCGCTCGGGGAAAACGGTCCGAGGGAAGCGACCCTGAGAGCTCGGGGCTCCGGGTCGCTGCGGGGGAGGGCAGGCCCCGGCGCCGTGCGGCGCCGGGGCCGTTCGCTCGTCCAGGGCACATCGTCCCCGCCCCCTCAGGTCATATGCCTCACGCAACAGCCTGGCACGCGCGGCGCCGGAGCGCTGCGATTCGACACAGGGAACCACCGATCCGGTGAGACCGACAGATCGCCTCGCCGCTCCTCAACGCCCCCTGGATTCTGAGGAGTTGAACAATACTCAGCCTCGGGCGGGATGCACGCCGTACGACGGTCCCGAAACGGTTCCCGGCTGTGCACGAACGGGCACGGCCGGGTGCGACCGGGTCAGGCCGCGAGCGCCGCCCGCCGTGCTCAGCGCTTGGCGACGAACACGTGGGAGGCGACCTCGGCGTCCAGCTCGGCCGCCTCGCCGCCGCTGCCGACGAGGACCCCGCCCGCCGACTCGGTCACGCTGACCACGGAGCCGGGCTGCACGCCCGCCCGCCGCAGCGTGTACATGAGCTGGGCGTCGGTCTGGATCGGCTCGCCGATCCGGCGCACCACGACGGTCTTGCCCTCCAGCCCCGGATCGAGGTCGGCCAGCGAGACCATGCCCTCGTCGAGGAACGGGTCGGCGCCGTCCTTCTCCCCCAGCTCCTCCAGGCCCGGGATGGGGTTGCCGTACGGCGACTCGGTCGGGTGCCGCAGCAGCTCCAGGACGCGGCGCTCCACGGCCTCGCTCATGACGTGCTCCCAGCGGCAGGCCTCGGCGTGGACCTGCTCCCACTCCAGGCCGATGACGTCGACCAGGAGACACTCGGCGAGGCGGTGCTTGCGCATCACGCGCGTCGCCAGCCGACGGCCCTCGTCCGTCAGCTCCAGGTGACGGTCGCTCGCCACGGAGACCAGGCCGTCCCGCTCCATGCGCGCCACCGTCTGGCTCACGGTCGGCCCGCTCTGGTCGAGCCGCTCGGCGATCCGGGCGCGCATGGGGATCACACCTTCCTCCTCCAGCTCGAGGATGGTGCGGAGATACATCTCCGTGGTGTCGATCAGTCCGGACATACGTGCCCCTAAATGAGATTGCCGAAGGCTCGACGGCTCTCCGGCGCGTGCGCTGGCCCTGGCCTCAATTCTGCCGGATACCACTGACAAGCGTGCCGCGCCGGGAAAACGCGGTGGTCGAGCGGGTACGGACGGACGCCGCGAGCGCTCGGGCGGGTGCGCCGGGGTGCTCCCCCGTCCCGGGTGCCGCCCCGCGCCCCGCCCGCCCCGGCCGTATTGACAGGGAGATGGTCCAGACCGCACGGTGATCCGCGACATGGACACCGGACACGGCAAAGGGGCCCCTCGGATGAGCGACCGCACGCCCGCCGCGCAGTTCTTCGACGCCGCGATCGGACTGCTCCAGCGGGTCCGCGACGAGGAGGCGGAGGCCGTCGAGGCCGCCGGCACCCTGCTCGCCGACACCGTGGCCGCCGGGGGCCGGCTCTTCGCCTTCGGCGCCGGGCACTCCTCGCTCGCCGCGCAGGACGTCGTCTACCGGGCGGGCGGGCTGGCCCTGATGAACCTGCTCGCGGTGCCGGGGGTCGTCGGGGTCGACGTCACCCCGGCCACGCTGGGCTCCGCGCTGGAGCGGGTCGACGGGCTGGCGAACGCCGTGCTCGACACCTCGCCGCTGCGGGCGGGGGACCTCCTGGTGATCATCTCGCTGTCCGGGCGGAACGCGCTGCCCGTCGAGATGGCGCTCGGCGCCCGCGCGCGCGGGGTCTCGGTCATCGGCGTGACGTCCGTGGCGTACGCCGCCGAGACCACGTCACGGCATGTCTCCGGGACGTTCCTCAAGGACCACTGCGATCTGGTGCTGGACTCGAAGATCGCGGTCGGGGACGCGGAGTTGAGCCTGGACACCGTGCCCGCGCCGTTCGCGCCCGCGTCGACCGTCGTCACGTCGGCGCTGATGCAGGCCGCCGTGGCGACGGCCGCGTCGACCCTGGCCGCCCGTGGCATCGAACCGCCCCTCCTGCGCTCCGGCAACGTCGACGGCGGCCACGAGTGGAACCGGCGGATCATGGAGGAGTACGGGGACCGCATCTTCTACCGCCACTAGTCCCTGCGGGGCGGGGCGGGTACGGGGGGGGTGGGGGCCTGGGGTGGGACTTACGGGTGCGGGCCCGCTGTGGCTGGTCGCGCAGTTCCCCGCGCCCCTGAGGACCACCGGCCCGTCGACGGGCGCGGGTCCGCCGTGGCCGCTCGCGCAGTTCCCCGCGCCCCCAAGCGGACAGCTCCACTCGACGCCGGATGACACACACCCACCCTCAGGGGCGCGGGGAACTGCGCACCACAGCGCCCGGAACGGACGGCTCCACTCCATCCCGGCTCACACACACCCACCCAGGGGCGCGGGGAACTGCGCGACCAGCCCCCACCCAGCCGCGCCCGCACGACGACCCCCGCCTCACTCGTCCCGCGTGACAAGCCCCGCCAGGTCCAGCGCAGCGGCCACGCGGACGGCGACGTCCTCCGCGTACACGGCGTCGCCCCGCTCGAACGCCGTACGCCCGCTCCCGCGCAGGAAGGTGACGACGCCCAGCGTCCGCCCCCGGCTGCGCAGCACCGCGCACAGCGCGTGCACCGTCCCCTCGGGCCACTGCCGGGCCCGCGCCCACTCGCGGGCCTGTTCCACGCCCACCGCGCCCGCGGACGCCCGTACCGACCCCGCGCGCGCCACGCACTGCCGCGCGGGGTGACTGTCCGCGTACCGCACAGGCAGCCCGGCGTGTCCGGTGAGCGCGCTGGGTCCGGGCCCCCCGGAGGGCGTCGCCGCGATCCGTACGAGCCGTGGCACGGCGCCCGCGTCCCCGTCGGCGGGCGGGGTTCCGGCGATGCGGTCGATGACGGCGTGGTCCGCGAACCCGGCGAGGGCGAAGTCGAGGTGGACGGTGACGGCCTCGGCGGGGTCCTCGCACTCGGCGGCGGCCCGCGCCGCCCGGTGCAGCTGGTTCACCCGGAACCGCAGCAGCGCGGCCTCCTGCTCCCCCTGCTTGGCCTCGGTGATGTCCTGGAAGAGCCAGCCCACCCCCAGCGGGACCGGTTCCTCCGCGAGCGGCGAGGCCAGCCGGAGGAATCCGCTCCGCCAGCAGCGCCGTTTCTCGCCGTCGGGGGTGCGCACCCCGACCCACAGTTCGGCGGGCGCGGGCGGCGCGCCCTCGGCGAGGACGTGGGTGAGCGCGTTCTCCAGCTCCTCCACGCCACGGGTGAGCAGGTCGCCCAGCGGGCGGCCCAGGACGGCGGTGCGGCCCGTGCCGAGCGCGCGGGCGGCGTGCGCGTTGACGACGGCGGGGCGCAGGTCGGCGTCGATGAGGACGACGCCCCAGGAGGCGTCCTCGAACAGGGCCTCGCTGAGGGCGATGGACCGCTCCAGGTCGATCTGGGTGTGCACCTCGCTGAACGCGCAGTACAGCCCGGCAGGCTCGCCGTCGGGTCCGCGGACGGCCGCGGACTGGGTGCGCACCAGCACCCGCCCGCCGTCCTTGGTGAGGAGCGCGAACTCGTGCACCTGGCGGCCGGGCGCGCGCATGGCCGCCATGAGCCGCGCCTGGATGTCCGCGGCGTCCGCCTCGCGCACCGCCCACCCGGCGAAGCCGTGCCGTCCGACGGCCTCGGCCGCGCTCCAGCCGAGGATGCGTTCGGCCTCGCGGTTCCAGTGCGTGACGACGCCCTGCGCGTCGAACGCGCACAGGGCCGCGTCCATGCCGTCGAGGAGGGCGGCGAGCAGGTCGGCGCCGTCCGGTCCGACGGGCACGGCGGCCGTCGGCGGGCCGCCGCCGTCACCGGCCGCCGGGCCGTCGCCGTCCGGCCGGTCGGGCTCGTCCGGACCCAGCTCGTCGGTGGTCCCACTACGCCGGGAAGCACTCACCTGAACCCCCTGCAGGTTCGCTCACTTGCCCTTATTCAACTTCAACGTGACGCAGCCCACATATGGTTCCCGGAAGATTGCGGGGGAATCATTGAACCTCTGTCAACGCGCTGTCAGCCTCAGGTCCACCCACTCGTCCCGCTCGCCGTCCAGGAGGTAGCGGTCCGTCTCGGTGAACCCGCGCGCGTGGGCGAAGCGCAGGCCGTCGGTGTTGGCGGCGAGCACGCACGTCTCGACCTCCCGGGCGCCCAGGGCGCGCGCGTGCGCGAGGGCACGGTCGTAGAGGGCGGTGCCCAGGCCCTGGTGACGGTACGGGGGCAGTACGCGCGCGATGACCGTCGCCACCGCCGCGTCGTCGGGGCCGCCGTCGGGGCGCGCGGGCGGGCGGACGGTGGTGCAGCCGACGAGGACGCCGTCGGCGTACGCGTTCTCCAGGCGGTAGCGGGCGGCCCGCGCGCGTACCTCGTCCAGGGTGAGGGCGGCCGGGGGCACGATCACGTTGTGGACGTGCCGCCACTGTTCCAGCAGCGCCTCGTCGTCGCCGGTGACGGCACGGAAGACGGGCGGCGGCAGGGCGGCACCGGGGGCGGGTGGGGGCGCGGGATCGGTCACGGCGGCAGACAACCCGGTGCCGCGTACGCGCGTCAACGGCTTTGCGCGCGCGTGGAACGCTCCGGACGGCGAGCGCCCTGCGTGCGGGTGGCGTCGCGGACGTCAGCGGCTCGGCGGGCGGCGGGCGTCCACCTCGATCTCGATCCGCATCCGCGGGTCGACCAGCCCGCACACCATCATCGTCGCGGCGGGCCGCACCGTGCCGAAGCAGCGGCGCAGCACCGGCCAGCAGGGCTCGAAGTCGGCGCGGTCGGGCAGCAGGTAGCGGACGCGGACGACGTCCTCGAAGCCGCAGCCCGCCTCGGCGAGGGCCGCGCCGATGTTCCGCAGGCACTGTTCGGCCTGCTCCACGACGTCGTCGGGGAGGGTCATCGTCGCGTAGTCGAAGTCGGTCGTGCCGGACACGTGGACCCGGTCGCCGTCGACGACGGCGCGCGCGTAGCCGATCCGCTCCTCGAAGACCGAGCCGCTGAGGATGGCGCGTCGTTCGATCATGGCCGGAATCCTAGGCGTGTCCGGCAGGAAAGAGATCCCCCGAAAAACACTTGAACGAGCGCGAGAGACGTTCCTACAGTGGGCTCACTTCGGAAAGGAGGTGGTTCGGCAGATGTATGCATACCGGACGGAAGAGGTGGCTGCGGGCTAGGGCCCGTCGCCAGACTCGGTTCGGCGCCGGACCCTTGTGCGCGTCTCGCGCGCAGCCGGCCCATTCCCAGCAGTCACCCGACCCGCGAGCCGCCGGTACGTCCGGCCGGCCCCTCTCATCGAGGGCCAGGCTCGCGGGTCGCCTGCGTTCCGGGCCCCCGCCCCACCGTCCGGCGCCACCGCGCCCCGGCCGTGGATTCTTCGGCGGGTGACCCGCGCCACGTACAGATCCTTCGGCACGCAGTACGATTACCGCATGCTTCTGCTCGTTCGGCGCCGCCACGTGGACTACGTCCGCGTCACGAGCATGGGCTGTCGACGCTCCCTCTGAGCCGTCCGGCCCACCTTCTCCCCGACCTCTCGGGACATCGGGGCCCCTCGCTTCACTCTCCCCGGACGCCCGGATTCCGTATCCCCCGGCTCCTCCGGCGTTCCGACCCCTCTCTGCCCATCCGGCACCCGTGCGTCCGCCCACCCATGGCGCCCGCGCGGGCCCCGTACACCCTGCGGACGCACACCATGACCGACATCACCCGCGTGATCCCCGAGGCCCGCACGACCCCCGCGGCCTCCCCGACACACCCGTCGTCCCCGTCGCACCCGTCGTCCTCGTCGCCCCCGCCGTCCGTGTCGTACCGGCAGCTGCCGATCATCGATCTCTCCGCCGCCGACCGCGGCCCGCAGGCGCGTGCCCTGCTGCACGCCCAGCTGCACAGCGCCGCGCACGACGTCGGGTTCTTCCAGCTGGTCGGGCACGGCGTCACCCGGGAGGAGACCGACGGGCTGCTGACCGCCATGCGGCGCTTCTTCGCGCTGCCCGAGGCCGACCGGCTCGCCCTCGACAACGTGCGCTCGCCCCACTTCCGCGGCTACACCCGCACCGGCGACGAGCGCACCGGCGGACGGCAGGACTGGCGCGACCAGCTCGACATCGGCGCCGAACGGCCCACGCGCGTGCCGGACGCGGGCGAACCGGCGTACTGGTGGCTCCAGGGCCCCAACCAGTGGCCGGACGCCCTGCCCGAGCTGCGGACGGCCGCGCTGCGCTGGGTGGAGCGGCTGAGCGCGGTCGCCGAGCGGCTGCTGCGCGAACTGCTCGCCTCGATCGGCGCGCCCGCCGACTTCTACGCCCCGGTCTTCGGCGCGCACGCGCACCCGCACCTCAAGCTCGTGCGCTACCCGGGCAGCGCCGGGAACGGCGCCGACCAGGGCGTCGGCGCGCACAAGGACTACGGCTTCCTGACCCTGCTGCTCCAGGACCAGGTGGGCGGCCTCCAGGTGCAGCGGGAGGACGGGCTCTTCCACGACGTGCCGCCGCTGCCGGGCGCGTTCGTCGTCAACCTCGGCGAGCTGCTGGAGGTGGCGACCAACGGCTACCTGCTCGCCACCAACCACCGGGTCGTCTCGCCGCCGAGCCAGGTGGAACGCTTCTCCGTGCCCTTCTTCTACAACCCTCGCCTCGACGCGCGCGTGGAACCGCTGCCGTTCCCGCACGCATCCGCCGCGCCCGGCGTGACCGACGACCCGGCCAACCCGCTGTTCGCCGAGTACGGCTACAACGAGCTGAAGGGCAAGCTGCGCGCCCACCCGCTGGTCGCGGAACGGCACCACGCGGGACTGCTCAGCCCCGCGTGACGCCTCCGGCACGCGCCCCGCGGCGGCGGCCGGTCGGTGCGCGGGGGCCGGTCAGTGCGCGGTGTCGCCGTAGCCGGGGATGTCCTGGGGGCTGCGGCTGCCGGGGCCGGTGTAGCGGGCGGAGGGGCGGACCAGGCGGCCGGTGCGCTTCTGCTCCAGGATGTGCGCGGACCAGCCCGCCGTGCGCGCGCAGGTGAACATCGACGTGAACATGTGCGCCGGGACCTCCGCGAAGTCCAGGACGATCGCCGCCCAGAACTCGACGTTGGTGGCGAGGACCCGGTCGGGGCGGCGGGCGTGCAGCTCCGCCAGGGCGGCCTTCTCCAGCGCCTCGGCGACCTCGAAGCGGGGGGCGCCCAGCTCGCGCGCGGTGCGGCGCAGCACGCGCGCGCGGGGGTCCTCGGCGCGGTAGACGCGGTGGCCGAAGCCCATCAGGCGCTCGCCCTTGTCGAGCGCCTGCTTCACGTACGCCTCGGCGTCGCCGGTCCGCTCGATCTCCTCGATCATGCCGAGCACGCGCGAGGGCGCGCCGCCGTGCAGCGGGCCGGACATGGCGCCGACGGCGCCGGAGAGCGCGGCGGCCACGTCGGCGCCGGTGGAGGCGATGACGCGGGCCGTGAAGGTGGAGGCGTTCATGCCGTGCTCGGCCGCCGAGGTCCAGTACGCGTCGACCGCCGCCACGTGCTTGGGGTCGGGCTCACCCCGCCAGCGGATCATGAACCGCTCGACGACCGAGTGCGCCTTGTCGATCTCGCTCTGCGGCACCATCGGGCGGCCCTGGCCGCGCGCGGACTGCGCGACGTACGACAGGGCCATGACGGCGGCGCGCGCGAGGTCCTCGCGGGCCTGCTCGGCGTCGATGTCGAGGAGGGGTTCGAGGCCCCAGACGGGGGCGAGCATGGCGAGCGCGGACTGCACGTCGACGCGGATGTCGCCGGAGTGGACCGGGATGGGGAAGGGCTCGGCGGGCGGCAGGCCGGGGTTGAAGGCGCCGTCGACGAGCAGGCCCCAGACGTTCCCGAAGGAGACGTGACCGACGAGGTCCTCGATGTCGACGCCCCGGTAGCGGAGCGCGCCGCCCTCCTTGTCCGGTTCGGCGATCTCCGTCTCGAACGCGACGACTCCTTCGAGTCCGGGTACGAAGTCGGACATGAGGCGGCTCCTCGGATGTGTACGGCGGGTGGGACGGGTCGGACCTGGTGGGTCCTGTGGGTCCTGTAGGTGCGGGTGCGGGGTGTGCGGCTTGTGTGGCTCGGGGGTGCGGCTGCGGACGCCGGGGGTACGCGGTCCTGCGGGGACTCGCGGTCCTGGGCGGTCATCCCGGTGATGCCCCGCGCGGCGGCCGGTCACCCACCGGAACAGCACCTGACGCGCCGGGACGGTCATCAGGACGGCACAAGAACTGTAGCGCCGAGTGCCACTTTTGGGGAGAGTTCGCGGCACTGAGTGCCACCTTCGGGGTGCGGGGTGGGGCTCCGGTCCGTACCGGGTGGACTGACGGGGAGGGCGTCGCGTGCGGCAGGATGGCGGCGTGGACCACGCCGAGACCGTCTCCCCCGATCCCTCCTCGATGCGCGCGCAGTACCGGGCCGAGGGGCTCACCGAGGCTGATCTGGCCGCGACGCCCGTGGAGCAGTTCGCGCGCTGGTTCCAGCAGGCGGCGACGGAGGCCCGGTTGTTCGAGCCGAACGCCATGATCGTGTCCACGGCGGACGCGGAGGGCCGGCCGAGCAGCCGTACGGTCCTGCTGAAGCAGTTCGACGAGCGCGGCTTCGTCTTCTACACGAACTACGACTCCCGCAAGGCCCGTGAGCTGGGCGAGAACCCGTATGTGGCGCTGCTGTTCCCCTGGCATCCGATGGAGCGGCAGGTGCTGGTGCGCGGGGTGGCGCGGCGGACCGGGCGGGACGAGACGGCCGCCTATTTCCGTACCCGGCCGCACGGCTCCCAGCTCGGGGCGTGGGCGAGCGCCCAGTCCGCGGTGGTCGGGGACCGGTCCGAGCTGGACGCCTCCTACGCGGAGCTGGCGGCCCGCTATCCGGAGGGCGAGCAGGTGCCGGTGCCGCCGCACTGGGGCGGGTTCCGGGTGGCGCCGGAGTCGGTGGAGTTCTGGCAGGGGCGGGAGAACAGGTTGCACGACCGGTTGCGGTACGTGGCGGAGGCGGACGGCGCCTGGCGGGTGGAGCGGCTGAGCCCGTGACGGCGCTCGGGCCGTGAGGGGCGCTCTCGGCGAGGGGGCTCGGGCCGTCAGAGGGCTGGGGCTATGAGGGGGCTCAGGCCTCGGTGGGTGCGGGTTGGGTGGGTTCGGGTTGGGTGGGGAGGTTCTGGTCGAGGAGGGCCGCCCACTGGTGGACGACTCGGTGGCGGCGGGCGGTGTCGTCGGTGAGGAGGTTGGCGAGGCCGAGTCCGCGGGCCATGTCGAGCAGGCCCTGTACGGTCTCGCGGACGCCGGGGGCGGACTCGTCGGCGCCGAGCAGGTCGACGGCTATCCGGTGGGTCTCGCGGCCCACGCGCGCCTCCAGTTCGGTGACCCGCGCGCGGAGTTGTTCTTCGTTGGAGGCGGCGACCCAGAGGTGCAGGGCGGCGCGGAAGAGGGGGCCGGTGTAGAGGTCGACGAGGGCGGCGACGACGGCGCGGGTGTCCCCGGCCGCGCCCTGCGGGAAGAGGTCGCGCAGGGCGAGGGAGCGTTCCTCGGCGACGTACTCGACGGCTGCGGTGAAAAGGTCCTCGCGGGTCGGGAAGTGGTGCTGGGCGGCGCCGCGCGAGACGCCCGCTCGTTCGGCGACGACGGAGACAGTGGAGCCGGCCCAGCCGTGTTCGGCGAGGCAGGCGACGGCGGCCTCCAGGAGGCGCTGCCGGGTGGCCCGGCTGCGGTCCTGCTTGGGGGCGCGGTCGCGGTCGACCGGGGTCACAACACCCATGCGGGGTCCCGTCGTTCGAGGAAGGCCGTCATTCCCTCGCGGGCCTGCGGGGAGGAGAACAGTCGGGCGGAGAGCGCGGTGAGGTGGTCCGCGTCGCGCTCGAACGCCTCCAGCACCCTAGCGGTGAGCAGCCGTTTCGTCTCGGCCAGGCCCTCGGGGGCGGATCTGCGCAGGCCGTCCAGGACGGGGGCGAGGGCGGTGTCGACGTCGTCGGCGGCGGTGGTGAGCAGGCCGATACGGGCGGCCTCGGCGGCGTCGAAGCGTTCCCCGGTGAGGTAGTAGCGGGAGAGGGCACGCGGGTCGGTGCGGGGCAGCAGGGGCAGGGAGATCACGGCGGGGGCGACGCCGATACGGACCTCGGTGAAGGCGAAGGAGGCGGTCGCGGTGGCGGCGGCGGTGATGTCGCAGGCGGCGAGGAGGCCGAGGCCGCCGGCCCGGACGTGCCCGGTGACGCGGGCGACGACCGGTCGGGGCAGTTCGACGATCTGCCGCAGCAGCGCGACGAAGGCGTCCGGCGGGGGCGGGTCCTTCAGGTCGGCGCCCGCGCTGAAGGTGCTGCCGCTGTGGGTGAGGACGACGGCGCGCACGTCGGGGTCTTCGGCGCAGTCGGTGAGGGCGGTGGAGAGGGCGGCGACGAGGCGGGCGGAAAGGGCGTTGCGGGTGGCGTCGGCGTCGAGGCTGAGCGTCTCGACGCCCCTGTCACGGCTGCGGCCGAGAAGGGCCGGGGTCTCGGGGGCGGCGCCGTCGCGGGTGGGGGCGGTCATGGGTTCTTCCTCAGTTCCCGTCGGAGGATCTTGCCGGACGCGGCGCGCGGTACGGCGTCGACGAACGTGACCTTGCGGACCCGTTTGTAGGGGGCGACGCGTTCTCCGACGAAGAGGGCGATCTCGCCTTCGCCGAGGTCGGGGGCGGTGGGCTGGCGGACGACGAAGGCGTGCGGCACCTCGGTGCCCTGGTCGTCGAGGTCGCCGATGACGGCGGCGTCCGCGATGCCGGGGTGGGTGAGGAGCAGCGCCTCCAGTTCGGCGGGGGCGACCTGGAAGCCCTTGTACTTGATGAGTTCCTTGACGCGGTCGACGACGAACAGCCAGCCTTCGGCGTCGACATGGCCGACATCGCCGGTGTGCAGCCAGCCGTCGGGGTCGATCATGGCGGCGGTGGCGTCGGGGCGCCCGAGGTAGCCCTTCATGACCTGGGGGCCGCGGATGAGGATCTCGCCGGGCTCCCCGGCGGGGAGGTCCTGGCCGGGGTCGTCGAGGGAGACGATCCGCATCTCGGTGCCCGCGATGAGCTTGCCGACGGTGCCGGGGGGCGCCTCGCGCATGGCGGTGAGGGGGACGACGTGGGTGCCGGGCGAGAGTTCCGTCATGCCGTACGCCTGGCCGACGGGCGGCAGGTCGAGGCGGGCGGCGCAGGCGGCGGCGAGGCTCGCGTCGAGCGGGGCGGCGGCGCTGATGACGTAGCGCAGGGACGACAGGTCGTAGCGGGCGACCGCCGGGTGTTTGGCGAGGGCGAGGACGATGGGCGGGGCGACGTAGAGGCCGGTGATGCGGTGGTTCTGGATCGCGGCGAGGAAGGTCTCCAGGTCGAAGCGGGGCAGCACGACGACGGTGGCGCCCTGGCGCAGCGGGGCGTTCATCAGGGCGGTGAGGCCGTAGATGTGGAAGAAGGGCAGGACGGCGAGGATGCGGTCGCCGGGGCCCGCGGTGACGGCGGGGGCGAGCTGGTCGAGGTTGGTGGCGATCTGGCGGTGGGTGAGCATCACGCCTTTGGGCAGGCCGGTGGTGCCGGAGGAGTACGGCAGGGCGGCGACGTCCTCGGCCGGGTCGATGGTGACGTCCGGTTCGGGGGCGGTGGTGGCGAGCATGTCGATCAGGGAGCGGTGTCCGCTCGCGCTGTCGTAGACGAAGATCTCCTTGACGCCGCCCGCGAGTTCGGCTGCCCGGCGGGCCGCGCCGAGCAGGGGTGAGACGGTGATGATCCAGCGGGCGCCGGAGTCGCCGAGCTGTTTGGCGAACTCCTCCGCGGTGGCGAGCGGGTGGACGGTGGTGACGGTGGCGCCCGCGCGGGTGGCGGCGTAGAACGCGGTGGGGAAGGCGATCGTGTTGGGGCTGTGCAGGGCGAGGACGTCGCCCTTGCGGACCCCGGCGTCGGCGAGGGCGGCGGCGACCCGGCGGTGGAAGCGGTCGATCTGCGCGTAGCTCAGGGTGGTGCCGTCGGTGCCGTCGACCAGGGCGGGCAGGTCGCCGAACTCGGCGGCGCGGCCGAGGACGGCCTCGTGGATGGGGAGGTCGACGGGTGGGACGTCTGCGTACTCGCTGCGGAACATGGTTCCTCCTCGCGCGACTGGCACGGCACGGTGCTGATCAGTACGACTTGGGCAGGCCCAGGGTCTGGTGGGAGACGTAGTTCAGAATCATCTCCCGGCTCACCGGGGCTATACGAGCCACGCGCGAGGCCGTGATGAGGCGGGCGAGGCCGAACTCGGTGGTGAGGCCGTTGCCGCCGAGGGTGTGCACGGCCTGGTCGACGGCCTTCACGCAGGCCTCTCCCGCCGCGTACTTCGCCATGTTGGCGGCCTCGCCCGCGCCGACGTCGTCGCCCGCGTCGTACAGGTGGGCGGCCTTCTGCATCATCAGGCGGGCCAGTTCGAGGTCGATGTGGGCCTGGGCGAGGGGGTGGGCGATGGCCTGGTGGGCGCCGATGGGGGTGTTCCACACGGATCGTTCGCGGGCGTACTCCACGGCGCGGCCGAGGGCGTGGCGGCCCATGCCGATGGCGAAGGCGGCCGTCATGATGCGTTCGGGGTTGAGTCCGGCGAAGAGCTGGAGCAGGCCGGCGTCCTCGTCGCCGACGAGCGCGTCGGCGGGGAGCCGGACGTCGTCCAGGACGAGTTCGAACTGCCACTCCTGGCTCTTGAGTTCCATCTCTATGCGGCGGCGGGAGAAGCCGGGGGCGTCGCGGGGGACGATGAACAGGGAGGGCTTGAGGCGGCCGGTGCGGGCGTCCTCGGTGCGGCCGACGATGAGGGTGGCGTCGGCGAGGTCGACGCCGGAGACGAACACCTTGCGGCCGGTGAGCAGCCAGTCCGTGCCGTCGCGGCGGGCGGTGGTGGTGATGCGGTGGCTGTTGGAGCCCGCGTCGGGTTCGGTGATGCCGAACGCCATCAGGCGGCTGCCGTCGGCGAGGGCGGGCAGCCACTCCTGTTTCTGGGCGTCGGTGCCGAAGCGGGAGATGACGGTGCCGCAGATCGCCGGGGAGACGATCATCATCAGCAGGGGGTTGCCCGCGGCGCCCAGTTCTTCGAGGACGAGGGAGAGTTCGGTGATGCCGCCGCCTCCGCCGCCGTACGCCTCGGGCAGGTTGACGCCGATGTAGCCGAGCTTGGCGGCCTCCTGCCAGAGGGTGCGGTTGTCGGGTTCCGTGCCGTCGGCGCCGGCCTTGCTGTGGCTCTTCGCGAAGGCGGACACGGCGGCGCGGAGGGCTTTGTGCTCGTCGGACTCGATGAGGGTGCTCGCGGTGGCGGTCACTGTGTCTCCCTGGCTCCTTCGGACGGGTGCGGTGCGGGGGTTTCCTCGACTACGGCCAGGAGGGCTCCGAGGCCCACCTGCCGGCCCTCCGTGACCGGGAGTTCGGTCAGGGTTCCGGTGACGGGGGCCGTGATGACGTGTTGCATCTTCATCGCTTCGAGCCACACGATCGGTTCACCGGATCGGACACTCGATCCGGTGATGAGACCGTCCGCGACCTTGACGACCGTGCCGGGCATCGGCGCCAGCAGGGAGCCGGGGGCGCGCTGGGCGGAGGGGTCGGGGAAGCGGGGCAGGGCGGTGAGGGCGGCGGCGCCGACGTGGACGCGGTCGCCGTAGCGGGCCACGTCGTAGCGGCGCCGGACGCCCTCCGCCTCCAGCACCACGAGGTGGGCGTCGGCGTGCACCACCTGCACCGGGGCGGCCGACGTGGTCCCGGCGCCGTCGGGGGCGGTGGGCTCGGCGGCGAGGCCGGTGCGGGTGTGGCGGTAGCGGACCTCGATCTCCTCGCCGCCGACCGCGTACCGGCGGGTCTGCGGCTGGGAGGGCAGGTTGCGCCAGCCGCCGAAGCGGGAGCGCGGTCGGGCGCAGGCGTCGGCGAGGGCCGCCGCGAGCGGCGCGTACGGGTCGGGGGCGGGCGCGGTGAGGGCGGCGAGGTGGCGGTCGTAGAAGCCGGTGTCCATGCGGGCGGAGGTGAACTCCTCGTGCCGCAGGGACGCCACCAGCAGGGCGCGGTTGGTGACGGGGCCGTGGACGGCGGCCCGTTCCAGGGCTCCGGCGAGGCGGCGGACGGCCTCCGCGCGCGTGGGCGCGTGGGCGACGACCTTGGCGAGCATCGGATCGTAGTGGACGCCGACGGGGTCGCCGTCGGTGTACCCGGTGTCCAGGCGGACGCCGTCGGGGACGGCGAGGCGGTGCAGGGTGCCGGTCTGCGGGGTCCAGTCGGCGGCCGGGTCCTCGGCGTAGAGGCGGGCCT
This sequence comes from Streptomyces sp. NPDC091281, assembly GCF_044757425.1. Classification (NCBI taxonomy): domain Bacteria; kingdom Bacillati; phylum Actinomycetota; class Actinomycetes; order Kitasatosporales; family Streptomycetaceae; genus Streptomyces; species Streptomyces sp. NPDC091281. The sequence continues at coordinate 421,011 of NZ_JBIVUY010000004.1, forward strand.
CCACGGCGTGTCCGCGCGCGGGGGGCGGCTCGGCGGGCAGGGCGTGGCCCTCGGCGACCCGGAGCTGCTCGGCGACCAGGTCGAGGCCGAAGACGGCCTCGGTGACGGGGTGTTCGACCTGGAGGCGGGTGTTCATCTCCAGGAAGTGCGCGCGGCCGTCGGCGACGAGGAACTCGACGGTGCCCGCACCGACGTAGTCGACCGCGCGCGCGGCACGCACGGCCAGGGCGTGCAGTTCGGCGGTGAGTTCCCCGGTGAGGCCGGGGGCGGGCGCCTCCTCGATGACCTTCTGGTGGCGGCGCTGGAGGGAGCAGTCGCGCGTGCCGAGCGCCCACACCGTGCCGTGCGTGTCGGCGAGGATCTGCACCTCGACGTGGCGGCCGTCCTCGACGTACGGCTCGACGAAGACCTCGCCGTCGCCGAACGCGCTGAGCGCCTCCGCGCGCGCGGTGGCCAGCGCCTCGTCCAGGTCGGCGAGACGGCGTACGACGCGCATGCCGCGTCCGCCGCCGCCCGCCGCCGCCTTGACGAGGACCGGCAGGTCGGCCTCGGTGACCCGGTCGAGCGGGGCGAGCCCCATGAGGGCCTTCGCGCGCGTCTTGGACGCCATGGCCTCGATGGCCTCGGGCGGCGGCCCGATCCAGACGAGGCCCGCGTCGAGGACGGCGCGCGCGAAGTCGGCGTTCTCGGAGAGGAAGCCGTAGCCGGGGTGCACGGCGTCGGCGCCCGCGCTGACGGCGGCCTTCACGACCAGGTCGGCCCGCAGGTAGGTGTCGGCGGGCGCGGCGCCCGGCAGCCGTACGGCAACGTCGGCGTCGCGTACGTGCAGCGCGTCGGCGTCGGCGTCGGAGTGGACGGCGACGGTCCGCACGCCCAGGTCGCGGCAGGTGCGGAAGACACGGCAGGCGATCTCGCCCCGGTTGGCGACGAGCACTGAAGTGATCACGGGTAGGTCCCTCACATCCGGAAAACGCCGAAGCCACCGCGCGCGCCCGCGTAGGGCGCGGTGTGGACGGCCGACAGGCACAGGCCGAGGACGGTGCGGGTGTCGCGCGGGTCGATGACGCCGTCGTCGTACAGCCGACCGGACAGGAACAGGGGCAGCGACTCCGCCTCGATCTGCTGCTCGACCATGGCGCGCAGCGCCGCGTCGCCCTCCTCGTCGTAGGGCAGGCCGCGCGCGGCGGCGGACTGCCGGGCGACGATCGACAGGACGCCCGCGAGCTGCTGGGGGCCCATGACGGCCGACTTGGCGCTCGGCCAGGCGAACAGGAAGCGCGGGTCGTACGCGCGTCCGCACATGCCGTAGTGGCCGGCGCCGTAGGAGGCGCCCAGGAGGACCGACAGGTGTGGGACCTTCGAGTTGGAGACCGCGTTGATCATCATCGAGCCGTGCTTGATGATGCCGCCCTGTTCGTACTCCTTGCCGACCATGTAGCCGGTGGTGTTGTGCAGGAAGACCAGCGGGATGTCGCGCTGGTTGGCGAGCTGGATGAACTGGGCGGCCTTCTGGGACTCCTCGCTGAACAGCACGCCCTGCGCGTTGGCGAGGACGCCGACCGGGTAGCCGTGCAGGCTGGCCCAGCCGGTGGCGAGGCTGGTGCCGTACAGCGGCTTGAACTCGTCGAAGTCGGAGGCGTCGACGATGCGGGCGATCACCTCGCGCGGGTCGAACGGCGTTCTCAGGTCGCCGGGGACGATGCCGAGGAGTTCCTCCGGGTCGTACTTGGGCGGCTCGGCGGGGGCCGGGTCGGCGTACGCCTTGCGGTGGTTGAGGCGGGCCAGCACGCGGCGCGCCTGGCGCAGGGCGTCGCGTTCGTCGACGGCGAAGTAGTCGGCGAGGCCGGACACGCGCGCGTGCATCTCCGCGCCGCCCAGGGACTCGTCGTCGCTCTCCTCGCCGGTGGCCATCTTCACCAGGGGCGGCCCGCCGAGGAACACCTTGGCGCGCTCCTTGACCATGATCACGTGGTCGGACATGCCGGGGATGTACGCGCCCCCGGCGGTGGAGTTGCCGAAGACGACGGCGACGGTCGGGATGCCGGCCGCGGACAGCCGGGTGAGGTCGCGGAAGATCGCCCCGCCCGGGATGAAGATCTCCTTCTGCGAGGGCAGGTCGGCGCCGCCGGACTCCACGAGGCTGATGACGGGCAGCCGGTTGGCGAGCGCGATGTCGTTGGCGCGCAGGGCCTTCTTCAGCGACCAGGGGTTGCTGGCGCCGCCGCGCACGGTGGGGTCGTTGGCGGTGATGAGGCATTCCACGCCCTCGACCACGCCGATGCCGGTGACGAGGGAGGCGCCGACGGTGTACTCGCTGCCCCAGGCGGCGAGCGGCGACAGTTCCAGGAACGGCGTGTCGGGGTCGAGGAGCAGTTCGACGCGCTCGCGCGCGAGGAGTTTGCCGCGCGCGCGATGCCGGTCGACGTACTTCGGGCCGCCGCCCGCGAGGGCCTTGGCGTGCTCGGTGTCGAGGTCGGCGAGTCTGGTGAGCATGGTGTCGCGGTGGGCGCGGAAGTCCGGTCCGCTGGGGTCCAGCGCGGACGACAGGACGGTCACAGCAGGTCCTCCGGGATGTCCAGGTGACGGGAGCGCAGCCATTCGCCGAGGGCCTTGGCCTGCGGGTCGAAACGGTGCCGGGAGGCGACGCCCGCGCCGAGGACGCCCTCCACGACGAAGTTGAGCGCGCGCAGGCGGGGCAGCACGTGCCGGGTGACGGGCAGGTCCCGGCACTCGGGGAGCAGGTCGCGGAACCGCTCGACGGTCAGGGTGTGCGCGAGCCACGCCCAGGCGGCGTCGTCGCGCGCCCACACCCCGACGTTGGCGTCCCCGCCCTTGTCCCCGCTGCGCGCCCCGGCGACCCGCCCGAGCGGCGCCCGCCGTACGGGTGTCCCGGCGGGCACCGGTTCAGGAAGCGGTGGTTCCGGTACGGCGTCGAGCGCGCGCGTGTCCCGTACGGCGACGGGGTCGACGGTGACGCGGCGGCCGTCGGGCAGTACGGCGACGTGCGGCACGTCTCCTTGCGGCACGTACGAGGCCTCGAACACGCCGTAGGGCGCGCCTTTGTCGGGTGGGGCGAGGACGTGGAAGCCGGGGTAGCTGGCCAGGGCGAGTTCGACGGCGGCGGCGGTCAGGGCGCGCCCCACGACGGCCTGGTCGGGGTCGCGCACGACGAGGCGGAGCAGCGCGCTGGCGGTCTCTTCGCTGGCGGCGTCGTCCCGGTCGGTGCGCACCAGCTCCCAGGAGACGTCCTGCGGGCGGGACTTGGCGAACGCGTCCGCCATCTGCTCCCGCACGAGCGCGGCCTTGTCGTCGACGTCGAGTCCGGTGAGGACGAAGGCGACCTCGTTGCGGAACCCGCCGAGGCGGGTGCGGCCGACCTTGAGGTCCGGCGGCGGCGCCTCTCCGCGGACGCCGTCGATGCGGACCCGGTCGGGTCCGTCCTGGGTGAGCCGTACGGTGTCGAGGCGGGCGGTGACGTCGGGTCCGGCGTAGCGCGCGCCGCCCGTCTCGTACAGCAGTTGGGCGGTGACGGTGCCGACGTCGACGAACCCGCCGGTGCCCGGGTGCTTGGTGATGACGCTGCTGCCGTCCTCGTGGAGTTCGGCGAGCGGGAAGCCGGGGCGGCGGACGTCTCCGTCGCGGAAGAAGGCGTAGTTGCCGCCGGTGGCCTGCGTGCCGCACTCCAGGACGTGTCCGGCGACGACGGCGCCCGCGAGCCGGTCGTGGTCGGTGCGTGCCCAGCCGAAGTGGGCGGCGGCGGGCCCGGTGACGAGGGCCGCGTCGGTGACCCGGCCGGTGACGACGACGTCGGCGCCCGCGCGCAGGCAGGCGGCGATGCCGGCGCCGCCGAGGTAGGCGTGCGCGGTGAGGGCGCCGGGGAAGCGGGCCCCCAGGTCGTCGCCCTCGACGTGGGCGACCCGCACGGGGACCCCGAGCCGTACGGCCAGCGCGCGCACGGCGTCCGCGAGCCCGGCCGGGTTCAGGCCGCCCGCGTTGGTGACGATCCGCACCCCGCGCTCGTGGGCGAGGCCGAGGGTGTCCTCCAGCTGGCGCAGGAAGGTGCGCGCGTACCCGGCGGCGGGGTCCTTGAGGCGGTCGCGGCCGAGGATGAGCATGGTGAGTTCGGCGAGGTAGTCGCCGGTCAGGACGTCGAGTTCGCCGCCGGTGAGCATCTCGCGGAGGGCGTCGGCGCGGTCGCCGTAGAAGCCGGAGAAGTTGCCGATGCGCAGCGGCCGGGTCACCGGGCGGCTCCCTTCGGGGCGCGGCCGGGTCCGGGCGGGCCCGCGAAGGCCTGGGCGATGTCCAGCCAGCGGTCGGCGTCCTCGCCGACGGCGGTCAGCGCGAGGTCGGCGCGGTGGGCGCGCTGGGTGACGAGCAGGCAGAAGTCGAGCGCGGGCCCGGTGACGCACTGCGCGGCGTCGGGCGGGCCGTAGGCCCAGGTCTGGCCGCCGGGCGAGGTGAGTTCGATCCGGAACTCCTCCATCGGCGGGGTGAGGTCGTGCACGGTGTGCGCGAAGTCGCGGGTGCGGACGCCGAGGCGGGCGATGTGCCGGAGGCGGTCGGTGGGCTCCGGGGTGACCCCCAGGGCGTCGGCCACGTCGATGCTGTGCGCCCAGGTCTCCATCAGGCGGGCGGTGGCCATGGACGCGCGGGACATCGGCGGCCCGTACCAGGGGAACCGGCCGCCGTCGGGCGCGGCCCGCAGGGCACGGTCGAGGGCGGCCCGCCCCTCCCGCCAGCCCCGCAGCAGCTCGTCGGGCGCCTGCCGGGCCCCCTCCTCGGCACCCTCGTCCACGAACGAGCCCGGCGCGGCGAGGGCCTTCTCCACCAGGGTGTGGAAGGCGGCCACGTCGGTGACGGCGAGCAGCGCGGAGTGGTCGGTCCAGGCGAGATGCGCGATCTGGTGGGCGACAGTCCAGCCGGGGGCGGGGGTCGGGCGGGCCCAGTCGTCCGGGCTCAGCCCCGCCACGAGGGCGTCGAGGGCGTCGCTCTCGGCGGACAGGTCGTCGATGACGGGCGTGGGGTCGGCCATGGGGCGAGCTTGGCAGCGCGCCCAGAAACAATCAAGCGCGCTTGCATTAATTAGTTATCCACAGGCACCGCCGGAACGCGAGGGGGTCGCTACGCTCGGTCACGAGATGGGGGTTTGGTCGCGTCACGGACTTCCCCTCTCGCCCCGGACGGCTCAGCCAGGCGTCCGGCGCCACGGACCGGACCTCACACCACTACGGAGATGACATGTACGGGGACCACTTGCACGGGGGCCGTTCACATGGGGGCCCATTGCACGAGGGCCGTTCACATGGGGACCCATTGCGCGGGGACCATCCGCGCGGAGACCACCTGCGCGGAGAGCACCCGCGCGGGGAGCATGCACAGGGAGAGCGCCTGGACGGAGATCACGTGCGCCGCGATCGCAGGGCGACGGCGCCGCCCGCGACCAGCGGTGCGGCGGCTCTCGGCGGAGCCGTCGGCTGGCGCAGGTCGACGTACAGCGGCGCCGCCGGGGAGTGCGTGGAGGTCGCCGACCTCGCGGCCCGCACGGCCGTCCGGGACAGCAAGAGACCCGACGGCCCCGCCCTGTCCTTCAGGGCCGGGGCCTGGGCGGACTTCTTGGACTCCGTCAGGAGCTGAGCGGCGGCGCGGGCAGAGGCGGAGGCGGTGCCTTGCGGCTCACCTGGGTGCGGACCGCGCCCATGCTGGCGGCGATGACCAGGGCGATCGCCGCGGCCTGGGTGGTGGTCAGGGCCTGGTCAAGGATGAAGAAGCCGGCCGTGGCCGCGATGGCGGGCTCCAGGCTCATCATGACCGCGAAGGTGGACGCGGGCAGCCTGCGCAGGGCCAGGAGTTCGAGGGTGTAGGGCAGCACCGAGGAGAGCACGGCGACGGCCGCGCCGAGCCCCAGTGTCACCGGGTCCAGCAGCGCGGTACCGGACTCCACGATGCCGAGCGGGAGGAAGAGCAGCGCGCCGACCGCCATGGCGAGGGCCAGCCCGTCGGCCTGCGGGAAGCGGCGGCCCGTACGGGCACTGAAGACGATGTACGCCGCCCACATCCCGCCCGCCGACACCGCGAAGGCCACACCCAGCGGATCGAGGTCGCCGAACCCGCCGCCACCGAGCAGGAACACCCCGGCGAGGGCCAGCCCGGCCCACACCAGGTTCACCAGACGACGGGAGACGACGACGGAGAGAGCGAGCGGGCCCAGCACTTCCAGGGTGACCGCCGGGCCGAGCGGGATGCGGGCGACGGACTGGTAGAAGAGGCCGTTCATCGCGGCCATGGTGACGCCGAAGACGACGACCGTCGTCCAGTCGGCGCGGGAGTAGCCGCGCACGCGGGGGCGGCAGACCACGAGGAGGATCACCGCGGCCACCAGCAGCCGCAGCGCGACGACCCCGAGCGCGCCCGCCCTCGGCATCAGCGTCACGGCGAGCGCACCGCCGAACTGCACGGACACCCCGCCCGCGAGCACCAGCCCGACCGGACCGAGGGCACCCCAGCGTCCGGAGGTGCTGGTCGGGGTGGACACCCCGGCGGACACGGCGGAAACGGCGGACTCGGAGGAGGTGGCGGACCCGGGGGACCCGGCGGACCCGGACGCCTGGGGGGTGCCGACGGCGCCGGACGTCCCGGGCACGCTGGGTACACCCGGCGAGCCCGGTGTGCCCGGCGGGTTCGAGGGGGACGACCTGGCGATGTCGGGCGTGCTCACGGGCGGTCCAGGGGCTCTCGACGGGGAGTGTTCATCACGATGTACTGCGAAGTCCACGGTAGTGGACTCCGTCAGGTGTGTGAAGTCGATTAGCCACTGTCGGCGGGGCTGTCTCAGATGGCGGGATGGGGGGCGAGGGGGAGTGGGGAGGGGGGAGGGGGGGAGGGCCCCCAAGGGGAGGGGCATGGGGGGCGGATGCGGCAGCGCGGGAGCGGAGGGGGATCAGGGCAGCCGTCGGCCCCTCTTCGCCGACTGCCGGTTGTGCCCCTTGGTGTCCCACCACTCGTCCAGGTGGGCATGGACGAGGTGTACGAGCTGGCGGAGTCGGTCGGGAGGGGGTGCGGGTGAGGTGAGGACGTCCGCCCAGGACTTGTCGTCCCAGGGCAGGGTGAGCAGCCACCGTTCGTCCGGGCGGCTTTGACCGCTCACGGTGAGCCAGTACGTGAGTGTCGCGCTGCGGTCAGGGTGGTGCTCGATCGCCAGCTTGGTGACGTCGAACCGGAGTCCGTCGCCGGTGACGTACGAGCGGCTCAGCGCCTGCTGGGCCGGTGTCTGCTCCTCCACGGAGCCCCACCACCCTTCTCGCCCTCGGACCACGCCGGAACGTGGCCCTATCCCTTCAGACCACGCCGGAACGTGGCCCTATCCCTTCAGACCACGCCGGAACGTGCCCTTCCCTTCGGACCACGCCGGAGCGTGGCCCTATCCTCTCGGACCATGCCAGAACGCGACGTCTAGCAGGCGACAGCGCCCGCGACGGCCGCCCGGTCGACCTTGTAGGCGGTCAGGAGGTCGTTGGAACCGGCCGGGGTTCCGATGATGGTGCGGAACTTCTCGACGCGCGGGCACTGGTTCAGGTAGGTGGAGTATCCGCCGCGGCCGTTGGGGTCTCCGGACCAGATGGCGGTGCTGATCTTGCGGTCCATCGTGCTGTTCCAGCCGTGCCGCGCCTTGATGTGCTTCCAGCCCCACGTGCTCGTGCCGCAGCGCAGCGTGATGGCCTGGGGACCTCGGTAGTACTTCTTGAGCACGTAGGTGCGGCTGTGGCTCCGGCACTTGGCGTCGTAACTGGCGGCTGCCGCCGTGACGGTCTGCGTCTGTCCGGAGCCGGAGGGCGTCGTGGCGGACGCGGAACCGGCCGCCGGTATCAGCAGGGCCGACATGGCGACGGCAGCCGACAGCGCTGTCCTGACGGTCGTGGTGTGAAGCATGTGTTCCCCCTGTTCTCCCCATGGTCAGTGGGGAGTTGGTGTGAAACGTCTCGTTGGTGACGCCTTTTCACCGTTTCACCGCGGCCCGCGCACGGTCAAACAAATAGACGCTCCAGGCGCGTCGGGCGCGTCAGGCAGCCCTCACGACACCGGGCGGGCCCGGCCCCTCACCCTCGCCCCCCTCCCCCCTCCCCCGCTCCCCCCGCTCCCCCACTCCCCGCCACCTCCCAGCGACCTGCGCGCAGTGGCCCAAATTGGCATGATTGATAAGTAATGGGGTGGTACGTCATGGGAAATTACGTCCTGGTTCATGGCGCCATGCACGGTGGATGGTGTTGGCGTTTCGTGCGTGATCTGCTCGCGCGGGGCGGGCACCGGGTGTTCACGCCGAGCCTGACCGGGCAGGGCGAGCACCGTCATCTCCTCGGCCCGGACGTCGGCGTCGGCACGCACGTGCGGGATGTGGCCGGTCTGCTGCACTACGAGGATCTCGACGAGGTGCATCTGGTCCTGCACAGTTACGCGGGCGTCCTGGCGGGCCCGGTGGCCGAGCGGGTGGGGGACCGGATCGCCTCGGTCACCTTCCTGGGGGCGTTCGTCGTGGAGCCCGGCGAGTGTCTTCTGGACGTCGAACCGCCCGAGACGGCGGACCGGTACCGCGCGCTCGCCTCCGCCGGCGGGGACGGCTGGTGCCTGCCCGCCGACGCGTCCTTCCTCGCTCAGTGGGGTGTCACCGACGAGGCGCTGAAGGCCTGGGTGGCGCCGCGCCTCACCGACTTCCCGCTGCGCTGCCAGACGGACGCCGTCGACTTCGCCCCCGGACCGCTCGCGGGCCTTCCCTCGGCCTACGTGGAGCACACCAGGCCGCCCCTGCCCAGCCTCGGCCTGTCGTTGAGCAGAGCGCGCGCCTACGGCTGGGACATCCACTCCGTCCCGACCGGGCACGACATGATGCTCGAAGCCCCCGAGACCACCACGCGTCTGCTGACCCGGATCCTCGTGCGCGGCGCGCCTGGCCCGTCGGCATCAGGGCAGGGCATCTGACCTGTCACGGCAGGGGAGTTGGGAAGCTGTGCGGTTGCTGGTCAACTGCGACGCTCTGTGGCGGGCGGCTGTGGTTGCAGGTGCCTGTTGGCGAACGGCGGGTCCTGGGCTGAGTCGCTGGGTACGCTCCTGTGGTCCTTGGTCGAGAGGAGTCGCTGAGTGGCCCGGTCGAGCGGACCCGTTCTGTCCACCCAACTGTCGACCCAGAGGCTCGTGATGGAGCCGATCTGCCGAGGGGACAGCGAGGATCTCTTCGAGGCTGTGGTCAGCCAGGACAGCGTCATGCGGTGGCTGGCGACCGGCCGGGCGGACAGCCGGTCTGCGGCCGAGGCGATGTGTGACGATCACGTCGCCCACTGGGCCAGACACGGGTACGGCGACTTTGCGGTCAGGGATGCCGCAACGCGCGAGTTTCTCGGCCGGGTGGGACTGCGGAATCGTCCCCGGTACGGAGTCGACCTCGGTTTTGCCCTGCACCCACGGGCCCAAGGACGCGGGATCGCGGGCGAAGCGGGCCGTGCGTGCCTGAACCTGGCCTTTCGCCACCTCTCGCTCCCCGCCGTTTTCGCGTTCGTCCTACCCGACAATGCGGCCTCGATCGCGGTACTGCGCCGCCTGGGCGCCCAGGCGGACGGAACTGTCCAGTCCAGTGGTCTGCGGTGCCTGCGCTACCGGTTCGACCCCGCCGCCCCGGCCACCGCGGAGCCAGTGGTCGGCGACGGTCGTACGGACCTCCGGCTGATCCATGCGCCGGGCCCCGGTTCCCCGGAAGACGGGGCCGTACTCCGCGATGGCCTGCTCGACCCCTTCGGGGGGAACGGGCTCAGCCTGGTGCGGGCCGACGGACAGCACACTTTGACGGCTGTCTCCGAGGGCGGGCCGGTTGCTTCCGCGGGATGGCTGCTGCGAGACATGGCCTTCGACGGATCGCCGCGTCGCACCGCGGGGCTGGGCGGCGTGCTGGTGCACCCCGCCCATCGACACCGGGGCATCGCCCGGACGGTGATCAGCGTGGCGGTCGAACACGCGCGAGCAGCCAGCACCGAGACGATGGTTGTGCACTGTGTGCCGGACCTGGTCCCGTTCTACACGGAGCTGGGATGGAACCGGCTCACCGTGCCCGTCATCGCCCAACAGCCCGGCGGCGAAGTGACTTTGCCGCTGACCACCATGATCTACGACCTGGCGGGCCTGCCTCATCCCACCGTCAGTGTGCAACTGCGGGGCCTGCCCTTCTGAGCAGGTGAGGCGGCGGACCATGAGGGGGGTGGAAGTCCGCCGGGGCAGTGTGCTGCCCCGGCGTGTCCGCTGACGCGGGAGACCGGGCAGGTGGTGTCACTCGACGCCCCGCGGGGCGGTCCGGCTGACGTGTCGCCGTCCAGCCGAACCGCGCTCCGGCGCTGTTCCAGGGGTACGCGAGGACTACGGGAGCCCTGTGGTCGGGGCTACGTCAGCAGTGCGTCCGCTGAACCAGACGGCCGAGGGACTTGCCGTCGATGCTCTCGCCGCACCGGAGTACGCCCTCGACCTCTGCGCCGAAGGTCTGGGCGGTGCCATGGGCGTCCACGACCCATCGGCTGCCGCGGTCGCAGGAGGAGCCCTGCCAGGTGCCGGTGGCCTTCACCGTGCCGCGGTAGAAGTAGTACCGGCCGCTCTGACTGACCGTGATCTTGATGGAGGCGTTCTTGGTCGTGGTCTTCGACTTGGTGTGTGTGTAGGCGCCGTCGACCTGGGCGTCGAGGCTCGTGAGCACCTTGCGGGTGCTGTAGCCGTCGCCGTTGCCCTGAGTGACGTTGTGTCCGGCCTTGATCGTCCTGACGTGGTCCAAGGTCCGGGAGACGGTGTCACGGCCGCCCTTGTAGCTCTCCACCGAGTGGGTGAGGACCTGGGTCCGGCTGGTGCTGATCCACTTCACCGATCGTGTGCCCGGTTCGCAGATCAGGGGAGCCGCGTCGGCGGCTCCCGCCGACGGCAGGACGATGAGGAGTGAGCCCGCGAGCCCGGCGACGGCTGTGAGCGCGGGCAGTCTTGTCCTGGTGTTCTTCTTCATGGTTTCCCCGTGTTTGTAGGCGTGTGCAGTCACGGTAGGTGTTCTGCTCGGGGAAACGGACACCGGGCATCCAGGCAGTCCGGAACTGACCTGCCGGGCCATCGAATTCGGTCAACACGACCTGCTCCCCCCATCCCTTCCTCCTACACCTCCCCCTCCCCCACCTCCTCCCTCAATCCCCCAATCCCTCAGCCAGCACCTCCGCCAGATGGCGCCCCCGTACACCCGCCAGTTGGGTCAGTTGGGTTCGGCAGGAGTAGCCGTCGGCGAGGACTGTGGCTTCGGGGGGTGCCTGGCGGACGGCGGGGAGGAGTTGTTCTTCGGCGCAGGTGCGGGAGATGGCGAAGTGGCCTTTTTCGAAGCCGAAGTTGCCTGCGAGGCCGCAGCAGCCGCCGGTCAACTCGCCTGTGAGGCCTGCGGCTTCGCGGAGGCGGCGGTCGGGGGTGTCGCCGAGGACGGCGTGCTGGTGGCAGTGGGTCTGGCCGGTGACCGGGCGGTCCAGGCGTGGGGGGCGCCAGTCGGGGGCGTGGCGTTCGAGGGTCTCGGCGAAGGTGAGGACGCGGGTGGCGAGGCGGGCGGCGCGGGGGTCGTCGGCGAGGAGTTCGGGGAGGTCGGTGCGGAGGGCGGCGGCGCAGCTGGGTTCGAGGACGACGACGGGGGCGTCGGTGTCCAGTACCGGTTCCATCAGGTCGAGGGTGCGCCGCAGGACGGTGCGGGCCCGGTCGAGCTGGCCGGTGGAGACGTAGGTGAGGCCGCAGCAGACGCGTCGGCGTGCGGTCGTGAGGCGGAGGAGGGCGGTGGGGTTGCGGGTGTGGCCGTCGCCGACCGGGCGGGGGACGTGAGGGGGCAGGGTCGGGGGGAGGGCGACGCGGAGTCCGGCGGCCTCCAGGACGCGTACGGCCGCGCGGCCCACGGAGGGCGAGAGGTGTTCGGTGAAGGTGTCCGGCCAGAGGATGACCAACTCACCGTCATTTGGACGTGGTTCGGGTCGTCCGCGCCACCAGGTGCTGAACGTGCGCCGGGCCAGGCGGGGGATGGCGCGTTCCGGTGCGATGCCGCCGAGGTGTTTGGCCAGTGCCGCCAACGGGCGTACGCGGGCGAGGGTGTTGAGGAGTCCGGCGGTGCGGGTGCGGCTCGTCCAGGTGAGCCACAGGGGGAGGCGGCCCATGCTGTGGTGGGCGGCGGGGCGGCGGCGTCCGGCGTAGTGGTGGTGGAGGAACTCGGCCTTGTAGGTGGCCATGTCGACCTCGACGGGGCAGTCGGAGCGGCAGCCCTTGCAGGAGAGGCAGAGGTCGAGGGCTTCGCGTACCTCCTCCGACTGCCAGCCGTCGGTGACGAGTTCACCGGCGAGCATCTCGTGGAGCAGGCGGGCGCGGCCACGCGTGGAGTGGCGTTCGTCGCCGGTCGCGCGGAACGACGGGCACATCACGGCGGGCCCGTTCGCCGTCGTCGTACGGCATTTGGCGACGCCGACGCAGCGGCGGACGGCGGCGGAGAAGTCGCCGCCGTCGCCGGGGTAGCCGAAGGCGACGTCGACGGGTTCGCGGGGGAGGACGGCGAAGCGGAGGTCGGCGTCGAGGGGGGCGGGGTCGACGAGGACGCCGGGGTTGAGGAGGCCGTCGGGGTCCCAGACGGCCTTGGCGCGGGCGAAGAGGGTGACCAGGTCGGGGCCGTACATGCGGGGGAGGAGTTCGGCGCGGGCCATGCCGTCGCCGTGTTCGCCGGAGAGTGAGCCGCCGTGGGCGACGACGAGGTCGGCGAGGTCCTCCGAGAAGCGGCGGAAGCGGGCCACGCCCGGGGCGGTGAGGAGGTCGAAGTCGATGCGAACGTGGATGCAGCCGTCGCCGAAGTGGCCGTAGGGGGCGCCGCGCAGGCCGTGCGTGGTGAGCAGGGCGCGGAAGGCGCGCAGGTAGGGGCCGAGGCGGGCGGGCGGGACCGCGCAGTCCTCCCAGCCGGGCCAGGCCTCGGTGCCGTCGGGCATGCGGGTGGCGGTCCCGGCGGCGTCCTCGCGGATGCGCCACAGGGCGCGCTGTCCGGCGGGGTCGGTGACGACCGCGGTGTCGACGGCGTCGGCGGCGCGCGCGATGTCCGCGGCCCGCGCGCGGGCCTCCGTCCCGGTGGCGCCGCCGGTCTCCACGAACAGCCAGGCCCCGCCGCGTGGCAGTCCGGTCGCCGAGGGCACGAGGTCGGCGGCCATGCCCTCGACGGTGAGCGGCCGGTGGGGCAGGAGTCCGGCGGCGGCTTCGGCGGCGGCGGCCTCGTCGGCGTAGCCGAGGACGGCGAGCGCGCGGGCCTTCGGTGCCTCGACGAGGTCGACGACGGCTTCGGTGAGGATGCCGAGGGTGCCTTCGGAGCCGCAGAAGGAGCGGGCGACGTCGGCGCCGTGTTCGGGCAGCAGGGCGTCGAGGGCGTAGCCGGAGATACGGCGGGGCAGTGCGGGGAAGCCGGTGCGCAGGCGGGCCAACTCGCCTTCGGCGAGGGCGCGCAGGCCGTCGGGGGCGCCCGCCCAGTCGCGTCCGGGGTGCAGCCGTTCGCCGCGGGCGGTGAGGACGGTGAGTGCGCGGACGTTGTCGGCGGTGGTGCCCCAGGCGACGGAGTGGGAGCCGCAGGAGTTGTTGGCGATCATGCCGCCGAGGGTGCAGCGGCTGTGGGTGGAGGGGTCGGGGCCGAAGCGCAGGCCGTGGGGGGCGGCGGCTTCCTGGAGCCGGTCGAGGACGAGTCCGGGCTGGACGACGGCGGTGCGGGCGGCCGGGTCGAGGGTGACGAGCCGGTTCAGGTGGCGGGTGAAGTCGAGGACGACGCCGGTGCCGGTGGCCTGTCCGGCGATGGAGGTGCCGCCGCCGCGGGGCACGACGGGTACGCCGTGGGTGCGGCACACCTCCAGGGCGGCGGCCACGTCGTCGGCGTCGCGGGGGGCGACCACGCCGAGCGGGACGCGCCGGTAGTTGGAGGCGTCCATGGTGACCAGGGCGCGGGACGTGACGTCGAAGCCGACCTCGCCCCGGACGGCCCGGCGCAGCTCGGCGGCGAGCCGGGCGGGGTCCACCGGGGTCCCGCCGTCCGACCGGCCGCCACCGTCCGTCCGGCGGCCACCGTTCGACCGGCCGCCGCCGTCCGCCGGGGTCCCGCCGTCCGCCGCGTGCTCAAGATCCCTCATCCCCCCAGCAAATCAGCCCTCGGCGCCCGCCAGGGGATATCAGGTCATCCGGGCCGCCGCGCATCCCACGACGGCGCCCATCCACCTGCACAATCAATGAATTGCCAAATTATGCAATTCGATACATGCTGTGCACGGCATGTATCGGGCCGCGGCCGCGCTCAGGTGGTGAAGAGGTACCCAGGTGGTGAAGAGCCAGGTGTACGACGACGAGTACGACGATGACGGCACCGTGCACGCCGGGCGCGCCGGGCGTGCGGGGCGGCGACCGGCAGGGGGCCCGGTGGCGGCGGGCCTGGCCGGCGCCCTCGTACGCGGTGCGGCCCGTGTCCGCGCCCTGCTGCCCACCCGCGCCGACCTGACCGCCATGGGCCGGGCTCCGCGCCGCGACCTGCTGGCGGGGCTGACCGTGGCGATCGTCGCGCTGCCGCTCGCGCTGGGTTTCGGGGTCTCCTCCGGGCTCGGCGCGGAGGCGGGGCTGGCGACCGCCGTGGTCGCGGGCGCGGTCGCCGCCGTGTTCGGCGGGTCCGGGCTCCAGGTGTCCGGGCCGACCGGGGCGATGACGGTGGTGCTGGTGCCGATCGTCGCCGAGTACGGCACGGGCGGGGTGCTGATGGTCGGGCTGATCGCGGGGGTGATGCTGATCGGGCTGGCGCTCGCGCGGGCCGGGCGGGCCATGGCGTACGTCCCCGCGTCGGTCGTGGAGGGCTTCACCCTCGGGATCGCGTGTGTGATCGGTCTCCAGCAGGTGCCGCACGCGCTGGGGGTCGCCGCGCCGGACAGCGACAAGGTGCTCCCGGCGACGTGGGAGGCCGTCGAGGCGTTCGTGTCGTCGCCGAACTGGACGGCCGTCGGTCTCGCGGCCGGGGTCGCGGCGGTGATGCTGGTGGGGGCCCGGGTGCGGCCGGGCGTGCCGTTCTCGATCGTCGGCGTGGTCGTCGCGACCGTCGTCGCCCAGGTGTTCCACCTGAATTCCGCCGC
This sequence comes from Streptomyces sp. NPDC091281, assembly GCF_044757425.1. Taxonomy (NCBI): domain Bacteria; kingdom Bacillati; phylum Actinomycetota; class Actinomycetes; order Kitasatosporales; family Streptomycetaceae; genus Streptomyces; species Streptomyces sp. NPDC091281. Next base: position 436,169 of record NZ_JBIVUY010000004.1, read on the forward strand.
CCCGATCGGCGCCCTCCCGGCGGGGCTCCCCGCGCCGTCCCTCGGCTTCGTCGACCTGTCGGCGCTGGGCACGCTGCTGGCCCCGGCGGTGGCCGTCGCCGCGCTCGCGGCACTGGAGTCGCTGCTGTCGGCGCAGGTAGCGGACGGGATGACGGTCGGCCGGCGGCACGACCCGGACCGGGAGCTGTTCGGGCAGGGGCTGGCGAACATCGCGGCGCCGCTGTTCGGCGGGGTCCCCGCGACCGGCGCGATCGCGCGTACGGCGGTGAACGTGCGGACCGGCGCCTCCTCGCGGCTCGCCGCGCTGGTGCACGCGGCCGTCCTCGCGGTGATCGTGTGCGCCGCGGCGCCGCTGGTCTCCCGCATCCCGCTGGCGGCGCTGGCGGGCGTGCTGATCGCGACGGCGGTGCGGATGGTCGAGGTCGGCTCGCTGCGGGCGATGGCGCGGGCGACGCGCGCCGACGCCGTCGTCCTGGTGCTGACCGCGGTGACGACGCTGGTCCTGGACCTGGTGTACGCGGTGGTGGTGGGCCTGGTCGCGGCCGGGGCGCTGGCGCTGCGGGCGGTGGCCCGGCAGGCCCGGATGGACCAGGTCGACCTCCGCGCCGACCTGCCGGGCGAGCACGGTGACGAGGAGCACGCGCTGCTGGCGGAGCACATCGTGGCGTACCGGATCGACGGGCCGCTGTTCTTCGTGGGCGCCCACCGGTTCCTCCTGGAACTCTCCGAGGTCGCCGACGTCCGGGTGGTGATCCTGCGCATGTCGCGGGTCACGGCCCTGGACGCCACCGGCGCCCTCGTCCTCAAGGACGCCGTACGGCGGCTCGACCGGCGCGGCATCACCGTCCTGCTCTCCGGCGTCCGCCCCGGCCAGCGGCAGGCCCTGGAGTCCGTGGGCGTCCTGGACCTGCTGCGGCGGCGGGACGCGGCCGACCCGAGCGACCCGGCCGACCCCGACAGCACTGGCAGCACTGGCAGCACTGGCAGCACCAACAGCCCGGGTACGGGTGACACCGACCCGGCGGGGCGGGTGTACGCCACCACGCCGGAGGCGATCGCCGCGGCGCGGGCCCGCGTGCAGCGCGCCGGACTGCTCCCCCTCCCGACACGCCCCCTCCCCACATCCCCGGAGGTCTCGTGATCCGCCGTCCCGAGGCGCTGCCGTACCGGCATGTGCTGACCATGCCCACGACGGGCGCGGCGGTGCGGGTCGCGCGCGAGACGACCGAGCAGGTGCTGACGGAGTGGGGGGTCGACCGCCGTCATCCCTGCGTCGATCCGGTGCTGCTGATCCTCGCCGAGCTGGTCACCAACAGCGTCCGGCACGCGGCCGCGGTGTCGCCGCAGGTCACGGTGGTCTACGCGGGCGGCCCGGACACGTTCGCGTTCGCCGTCCACGACCGTCACCCGTTCCAGCCCGCGCTGCTCGCCGCGTTCACCGACGGCGGGCGGGGCGGCGAGGGCGGCGGCGGACGCGGTGACGGCGCGGGGGCGGCGTCGGGCGGCGGGCTGCCCACGGTCGTCCAGCTCACCCTCCAGCTCGGCGGCACCGCCGTCGTCCGCGCCGACCCGGACGGCCGGGGCAAGAGTGTCTGGATCACCCTGCCTCTGTAGCGGCGACGCCCCACGCGACCGGGGCAGCCACAGGCCTGGCCGCCAGGGCAGCCACACGCCTGGTCGCAGGGGCAGCCGCAGCGCCGGCCGCCGGGGGTGCCGCCGCCCCCGCCCGCGTGACGGCGGCCCCCTGGTCATCACCCCGGCGGGAACAAGCGAGGATGGCTCCATGGCGAAGAAGTGCGGGTGGACACGGGGCACCGGACGGGAGCGGGGGCGGCGACCGGCCCGTTCCGCCGTCGGGTGCGGGAGGGGGCCCGGCCGGTGAGTACGCCGCTGTACCAACTGAAGGCGGAGTTCTTCAAGACGCTCGGTCACCCGGTGCGCATCCGGGTGCTGGAACTGCTGAGCGAGCGCGAACACGCCGTCTCGGAGATGCTGCCGCAGGTCGGCGTGGAGGCCGCGCACCTGTCGCAGCAACTGGCGGTGCTGCGCCGCGCCAATCTCGTCGTCACCCGCAGGGAGGGTTCCGCCGTGTACTACGCGCTGGCCAATCCGCGGGTCGCGGAGCTGCTCCGGGTGGCGCGGACGATCCTGTCGGGGGTGCTGGCGGGGCAGGCGGAGCTGCTGGCGGACCTGCGCGCCGCCGATCCGGGCACCGCGTCGCGGGGCGCGGACCCCGCCTGAGGCGTGGCCGGACCACGCACCCGGAGCGTCTCACCCGAGCACCTGGGGCGTCTCATCCGACGGACGACGTTTCACCCGCGTTTCCCGCACCCGATAACCTCCCCTCGTGGCTGAGATCCAGATTCCTGCTGACATCAAGCCCGCCGACGGTCGTTTCGGCGCGGGCCCCTCCAAGGTGCGGGTCGAGGCGCTGGACGCCCTGGCCGCCACCGGAACCTCCCTGCTGGGCACGTCCCACCGCCAGGCCCCGGTCAAGAACCTGGTCGGCCAGGTCCGGGCGGGCGTCTCCGAGCTGTTCCAGCTCCCCGAGGGCTACGAGGTGATCCTGGGCAACGGCGGCTCCACCGCCTTCTGGGACGTCGCGACCCACGGGCTGATCGAGAACAGGTCGCAGCACCTGACGTTCGGCGAGTTCAGCTCCAAGTTCGCCAAGGCCGCGAAACTCGCGCCCTGGCTCGGCGAGCCCTCCGTGATCTCCTCCGAGCCGGGTACGCACCCGGAGGCGCGCGCCGAGGCGGGCGTGGACGTGTACGCGTTCACGCACAACGAGACCTCGACCGGTGTCGCGGCCCCGCTGCGCCGGGTGGCCGGTGCCGACGAGGGCGCGCTGGTGCTGGTGGACGCGACGTCCGGCGCGGGCGGCCTGCCGGTCGACATCGCCGAGACGGACGTCTACTACTTCGCCCCGCAGAAGTCGTTCGCGTCCGACGGCGGGCTGTGGATCGGCGTGTTCTCCCCGGCCGCGATCGAGCGCGCCGAGCGCGTCCACGCGTCCGGCCGGCACGTCCCGGAGTTCTTCTCGCTGCCGACGGCGATCGACAACTCCCGCAAGAACCAGACGTACAACACCCCGGCGCTGGCCACCCTGTTCCTGCTCAACCAGCAGCTGGAGTGGATCAACGGCCAGGGCGGTCTGGCCTGGTCGACGGCGCGTACGAAGGACTCCTCGACCCGCCTCTACACGTGGGCGGAGGAGTCGAAGTACGCGACGCCGTTCGTGACGGACCCGGCGCAGCGCTCGCAGGTCATCGGCACGATCGACTTCTCGGACGAGATCGACGCCGCCGCGGTGGCGAAGGTGCTGCGCGCCAACGGCGTCGTCGACACCGAGCCGTACCGCAAGCTGGGCCGCAACCAGCTGCGCGTGGCGATGTTCCCGGCGATCGACCCGGCGGACGTCGAGGCGCTCACGAAGTGCGTCGACTACGTGATCGAGAAGCTGTAACGGCCTGTCAGGCAGCAGGGAGAGGGCGCCCGGTACGGCTACCGGGCGCCCTCTCCTGTCCCCGGACCCGGTCCGCTAGCGGCTCAGTGCCCGGAACTTGCGGACCGCCAGCGGCAGGAAGACGGCGGTCAGCAGGACCGGCCACACCCCGGACATCAGCAGGGCGTGCTGTTCCACCCAGGAGTCGCCGCCCCCGGCCGGGCCTCCGAAGAGTTCACGGGTCGCGGCGGCCGTCGAGGAGACGGGGTTCCAGGCGGCGAGGAAGCCCAGCCAGTCGGGCATGAGCTGGGGCGCGACGAAGATGCTGGAGATCATCGTGAACGGGAAGGCGACCGCGAACAGGCCGCCCGCCGCCTCCGGGTTGGGCACGAGCAGCCCCACCCACACCCCGACCCAGATCAGGGCGAACCGCAGCCACAGCAGCAGGCCGAAGGCGGCGAGGAAGCCCCATCCGCCGTCCGGGCGCCAGCCCATGGCGAACGCGGTGAGCATCATGATCGCCAACTCGGCGCAGGCGCCGATGAGATCGGTGACCCCGCGGCCGGTGACCACGGCGGACGGGGACATCGGCATGGAGCGGAACCGGTCGATGACGCCCTTGGTGGAGTCGTGGACGACGTTGGTCGCCGTGTTGATGAAGCCGAAGGCGATCGTCATCGCGAACATGCCCGGCATGAGGAAGTCCCGGTAGTCGCCGCCGCCCGGCACCCGCATGGCACTGCCGAAGACGTAGCCGTAGAGCAGGACGGAGACGATCGGGAACCCCAACTGCCAGGCGATGTTGACGGGTTGGCGCTGGTAGTGGGTGAGGCCGCGGCGGACGACGTTCCAGGAGTCGGCGGTCGCCCAGTACACGCGGCCACGCACGGGACCGGAGCCGGGACCGGAATCAGGGCTGCGGCCGGGGCCGGTCAGGTCCGCCGTGACGCGGCCCGCCGGGTCGAGGGCGCTGCTCATGCCGCGGCCTCCTTCGCGGGCACGGAGGGCACCGAGGACGCAGGCCGGGACGCCTCCGGGGGCGTCCCCACGTCCAGGTCCGAGTCCGGGTCCGAGTCCGCGTCCGGGTCCGGGTCCGGGTCCGGGTCCGGAGTGTCCGTGGGGTGGCCGGTGAGGCGGAGGAACACGTCGTCGAGGCTCGGTCTGCGCAGCCCGATGTCCTCCACTCGGACGCCCTCGTCGGCGAGCGCGCGGACCACCTCGGTGAGCGCGGACACCCGGTCGGCGACGGCGGCGTACACCCTCGACGCGGCCTCGTCGCACCGGGGTTCGCCGTCCGCGACGCGGGCGAGGACCCGCGCGGCGTGCGGCAGGTCGGAGGGGTCGGCGACCGTGACCTCGACGCGGTCGCCGCCGACGCGGTCCTTCAGCCCGTCCGGGGTGTCGTCGGCGAGGGCGCGCCCCCGGTCGATGACGGTGACGCGGGAGGCGAGCCGGTCGGCCTCCTCCAGGTACTGGGTGGTGAGCAGCACGGTCGTACCGCCGGCGACCAGCGCCCGTACGGCGTCCCAGACCTCGCCGCGGCCGCGCGGGTCGAGGCCGGTCGTCGGCTCGTCGAGGAAGAGGACGGCCGGGGCCAGGATCATGGAGGCGGCAAGGTCGAGCCGGCGCCGCATGCCGCCGCTGTAGGTGCCGACGCCCCGGTCGGCGGCGTCGGCGAGACCGAACCCCTCCAGCAGCTCGGCCGCGCGCAGCCGGGCGCGCCTCCCGCCCAGGTGGAAGAGGCGGCCGAACATCTCCAGGTTCTGCCGTCCGGTGAGCACCTCGTCGACGGCCGCGTACTGCCCGGTCAGCCCGATGCGGGCGCGGACCTCGCGCGGGCTGCGGGCCACGTCGAGCCCGGCGACGCGGGCCCGGCCGCCGTCCAGCCGGACCAGCGTGGACAGGATGCGGACGGCGGTGGTCTTGCCCGCGCCGTTCGGGCCGAGCAGCCCGTGCACGGTGCCCGCGCGGACGGCGAGGTCGAAGCCGTCCAGGGCGTCCTTGGTGCCGTACCGCTTGCGCAGCCCCTCGGCGAGCACGGCGTACCCGTCGGGCACAGGTTCCTCGGACATGGGTCCCCCTTCCCGGGCGCGCGATCCACGCGCCCTGAACTGAGTACACCGTACCCGATTACGCGTACACCGTACTCAGTTTCAGGGCGGGGCTCTGCGGCCCGGTTCTAAACTGCCCCCATGACGAGCAGCGCGGAGACCAGTGGCAGCGGCGACCTCGTCCGCACGCTCGAACTGCTGTGGGACACCGGGAAGCGGCCCAGCCGGGGGCCGAAGCCGGGGCTGACGCTGGAGCGGATCGTCGAGACGGCGGTGGCGGTCGCGGACCGCGAGGGCCTCGACGCGGTGTCCATGCGCCGCGTCGCCACGGAACTCGGCACCGGCGCGATGTCCCTCTACCGCTACGTCCCCGGCAAGGCGGAGCTGCTGGACCTGATGCTGGACCGGGTGCAGCGGCCCGGCCCCGACGACCTCGGCGAGGGCGGCTGGCGCACGGCGCTGGAGACGCTGGCCCGCGCCACGCTCGCCCTGCACCGCCGCCATCCGTGGCTGCTCCGGGTCAACCAGTCCCGCCCGGTCCTCGGCCCGGCCACGCTGGACGGCATGGAGAAGGTCCTCGCCCGCATCCGGCCGATGGGCCTGTCCGACCCCGAGCTGATCTCGGTGATCATCATGATCGACGGCTACGTCGTGGGGGCGGCCCGCACCCAGCTGCACCAGGAGGAGGCGGAACGCGCCTCGGGCCTGACGGACACTCAGTTCTGGTCCGCGCAGGAGCCGTTCCTGGTGGAGGCGATGGCCTCCGGCCGCTACCCGGTGACGGCCGCGCTCTCCGAGGACGCTTTCGGCCGGGACTTCGACCACTTCACGTTCGGCCTCGAACGGGTCCTGGACGGGCTGGAGTTGCTGGTGGAGCGGCGGCGGGGCCCCGACGGGGAGACCGCGCGGAGGCCGTGAGCGGACGGCCGCCCCGACCGGCCCCCCGCCCCACGGGCCGTCCCTCACGGCTCCCTCACGGCTCCCGGACGCCGCGCGGTCCCCGGCCGGTCACCCCGACCGTGCCGCCGTGGACCCGGTGTCCGCCCCCACCGCCTCGGCCCCCTCCCTCTCCCCTGTCTCCTCCGGCTCTTCCCGCCGCAGCCAGGTCAGCAGGGGGCCGGTCATGGCGGTGGTGAGGACGGCGACGACGACGAGGAGGGCGTACCAGCGGGCGTCGAGGAGTCCGGCCTGGCGGCCGACGTTGAGGGCGATGAGTTCGGTGAGGCCGCGGGTGTTCATCAGCGCGCCGATGATCCCGCTCTCCTTGCGGGTCCGGCCGCTGAGACGGGCGGCGAGGGCGCAGCCGCCGAGTTTCGCGCCGACGGCGACGGCGAGGAGGGCGGCGAGGAGCAGCAGGTCGGTCGCGCCGAGGCCGCCGATGTCGACGGAGAGGCCGGTGGTGATGAAGAAGACCGGCAGGAGCAGTCCGCCCGTCCGGTCGGCCCAGCCGACGAGCGCCGCGTCCGGGGTGCCGTCCGTGCGCCGGGGGGTGAGGAGTCCGGCGAGGAACGCCCCGAACACGGCGTGCAGGCCGAGGGCGTTGGTGGCCCAGCCGGACAGCAGGGCGACGGCGACGAGCGGTCCGTCGCGCCGTACACCGGGCAGGGCGGCGATCCGCCGCAGGACGGGCCGGACCAGGAGGAGCATCGCCACGAGGTAGCAGGCGAGGAGGGCGAGCAGTTCGGGCAGGGGGCGTCCGCCGGACCCGGCGAGGACGACGACGCCCGCGAGGATCAGCCAGCCGAGGACGTCGGTGAACGCGGCGGCGGCGGTGGCGACGGTGCCCGGCACGGTGCCGGTGAGGCCGCGGTCGCGGATGATGCTGGCGAGGACGGGCATCGCGGTGATGGACAGGGCGACGGCGAGGTAGAGCGGGAAGGCCCAGCCGTCGGGGACGCCGCGGGGCCGCAGGCCGGTGTCGAGGACGAGCCGGCCGAGGGCCGCGCCCGCCGCCATGGGGACGACGAGCGCGGCGGCGGACACGGCGGTGACGGCCCGCCCCTGGCGGCGCAGGAGCGAGGTGTCGAGTTCGCAGCCCACGGAGAACATGAACAGCACGAGCGCGATCTGCCCGACCACGCCGAGGAAGGGCAGGATCTCGTCGGGGACGAGGGTCTCGCTCGGGTCGCCGGGGAGCCGCCCGAGGAGGCTGGGGCCGAGCATGATCCCGGCGAGGACCTGCCCGATGACGGGCGGCTGCCCGACGCGGCGGGCCAGCGCGGACAGCAGGGCCGCCAGCGCCACGACCACTCCGGCGGCGGCCAGGACACCCGTCGTGATCTGCTCGGCGCTCACCGGACGGTGGCGGGGACGGCCCAGCCGAGACCGTCGGGCGAGGGGACCAACCCCTCGGGGAACAGGGGCTGTTCCAGGCTGGTGGCGCCGCCGAGGGTGGCGCGGGCCTGGATCTCGTTCATGCCCTGCATGACGTCGGTGACGACCTGGGTGCCGAACAGTTCGCCCATCCGCTCGCCGCTCTCGCTCTGCGCCGGTCCGGTGCGGGTGACGGCGTCGGCGAGGTCCTTGGAGGAGCCGCCGAAGCGTTCCTTGAGCTGGTCGAGGTCCATGAGCGCGGACTCGCCGGAGGAGACGCCGCCGACGAGTTCGACGAAGGCCCGCAGGTCGGTGGCCTCGGCGCGGGAGACCTTGCGGGCCTGCCAGAAGTACGACTCCTCGTTGTGCTGCATGTCGTAGAAGGCGAGGAGGAATTCGTAGAAGACGCCGTACTCGCGGCGGTAGCGGCGCTCGAACTCGTCGAAGGCGCGGGCCTCTTCGAGGGTGCCGGCGAGCGCGCTGTTGATCGAGCGGGCGGCGAGGAGGCCGCCGTAGGTGGCGAGGTGGACGCCGGTGGAGAACACGGGGTCGACGAAGCAGGCGGCGTCGCCGACGAGGACGAGGCCGGGCTGCCAGAAGCGTTCCATGGCGTACGAGTAGTCCTTGCGGACGCGGAGTTCGCCGTACGGGCCGTCGGTGACGCGGGTGGCGTCCTTGAGGTAGTCCTTGATCATGGGGGCGCGGTCGATGAACGCGGCCATGGCGGCTTCGGGGTCGCGGGAGAGGGTGCTGACCTGGGAGCGGTTGACGACGGCGCCGACGCTGGTGAGGGTGTCGGTGAGCGGGATGTACCAGAACCAGCCGTCGTCCCAGGCGCAGCAGAGGATGTTGCCCGCGTCGGGGCCGGGGAGCCGCTTGCCGCCCTCGTAATAGCCGTAGAGGGCCACGTTGCGGAAGAAGTCGGAGTAGTTGCGCTTGCCGACGGCGCGGGCCAGGCGGCTGTTGCTGCCGGAGGCGTCGACGACGTACGTGGCGGACGTCTCGTGGGTGGTGCCGTCCTCGTCGGTCCAGCGCAGCCCGGTGACGCGCTCACCCTCGCTCAGCGTGGCGACGGCGGTGCACTGTTCGCGGACGTCGACGCCGACGCGGCGCGCGTTGTCGAGGAGGATCTTGTCGAACTTCATCCGCTCGACCTGGTAGGCGGTGGACGTGGGGCCGGACATGAGCGGCGAGTACGCGAAGAGGAAGTTCCACGGCTCGGGGTTGGAGCCCCAGCGGAAAGTGCCGCCGCGCTTGTGCATGAACCCGGCCTTCTCGATCTCCTCGCTCACCCCGAGGAACCGGCAGATGCCGTGGATCGTGGCGGGGAGCAGGGACTCGCCGATCTGGTGCCGGGGGAAGGACTCCTTCTCCAGCAGCAGCACGCGGTGCCCGGCCATCGCGACCAGCGCGGCGGTGGTGGACCCGCCGGGCCCGCCCCCCACGACGACGACGTCGTAGGCGGGGGCGGGGGTGCCGGTGCCGGTTCTCGGGGTGGCGTCGGGGGCGGGGGTCTCGTTCGGGGACATGCGGTCTCCCTGGGCTGTGGCGGGCGGGTTCTCGGGCATGGCGGAGCGCGCGGACGGGGTGAAGTCCCGTACGGCGGGGTGGAGTGGGGAGTGAGAGGGGTGAGGGTCGGCCGGGGTCAGGTGTCCGCGCGTGAGGGCGCGGGGCCGGTCACGGCGTCCGGGTCCGCCGGGGCCAGGAGGGTGGCCCAGGCGGCGAGGGTGGGCCGTTCGGCGAGTTCGGAGAAGCCGACGGCGGCACCGTCGGTGCGCCACCCCTCCACGAGGGCCATCATCCGTACGGAGTCGAGCCCTTGGTCGAAGACGTTCTCGTCGACCTCGACCTCACCGGCCTCGACGTAGAGCGCCTCGGCGACGTCCTGGCGCAGGCGCGCGAGGGTGAGGGCATGCGGTTGTTTCGCGTCACCCATGGTCCGTCCTTCCTGTGCACGGGTGACGCCAAGCTAGTTAGGTAAGGCTTGCCTAATAAACCAAGTGATGGTCAAGCCGGGTTCCCGCCGCCGGGCGTGGACGCTGAGGTGGGTCGGCGTGCCCGATCGGTTACACCGGCCGCCGCATGCACAGGAGTTGAGGGCGGTCGTCCCAGGGGTCGGTGACGGTGAAGCCGAGCCGCCGGTAGAGGGCGACGGCGTCGGCCCGCCACTCCCACACGGAGAGCCGTACGGTGCGCGCCCCGGCTTCCCGGGCCCGCGCGACCCCGGCGCGCAGCAGCGCGGAGGCGACGCCCCGGCCCCGGAAGGCGGGGTCGGTCCACAGCCGCTTGACCTCCGCGTCCCCGTCGGCCGGGCGGGTCACGACCAGGCAGCCCGCGGCGGTGTCCCCGACGCGGGCCACGAGCACGGTGTGTCCCGCGAACGCGGCGGCGGGGTCGAGGACTTCGGCCCGGTACCGGTCGGGCAGTCCGTCCACACCGCCGACGGGCGCCCCTTTCTCGGCCTCGGTCCGCAGGTGGTAGTCGGCGAGCAGGGCGGACAGGCGGTCGCCGCCGCCGGGGGCGGGCCAGTCGACGACCCGGACCTCGGACCGGTCAGTCATGGAGGACAGCCTAGAGAGGCGCCCGCACTGGACCGCGCCGGCCCGCACCGGTCGGACGGCCCGCCGCCCGACGGCCCGCCGCGCCTACACTCACGCCATGACCCCGGACGCCGCCCCCGTAGTCCGTGCCGCGACGGCGGCCGACCTGGACCGGGTGGCGGAGATCTACGCCTTCTACGTCCTGCACACGGTGGCGACGTTCGAGGAGACCCCGCCGGGGGCGGCCGGGTGGCGGTCGCGCCTGGACGACCTGGCCGCGCGGGGCCTGCCGTTCCTGGTGGCGGAGGTGGCGGGCGAGGTGGTCGGCTACGCGTACGCCGGGCCGTGGCGGCCGAAGCCCGCGTACCGGCACACGGCGGAGACCTCGGTCTACCTGGCGCGCGACCGGACGGGCCACGGCCTGGGCGGCACCCTCCTGGCCGCCCTGCTGACGGCGTGCGCCGGGACGCCGGTCCGCCGTCTGATCGCCGTCGTCGCGGCCGACGACACGACCGGGGCGGCCTCGATCGCCCTGCACGGCCGCCACGGCTTCACCCGGGCGGGCCGCTTGACCGCCGTCGGCTTCAAGCACGGCCGGTGGATCGACACGGTGCTGATGGAACGGGCGGTCGGGGACGCGTGAGGCCCGCCGGGTCGCGCAGCCCGCGCCGGGATCGGGGTGTCAGGTCCGCAGCTGCTGCCGGGTGCGCACCAGAATCCGGCCGAGCATGTTCTTGCCGTTCCCGTTGCGGCCGCGGCCCCAGTAGTGGTCGGTGGTGGTGTCCTCGACGATCTCCTGGTCGCCGGTGGACAGCAGGATCTCCCGGATGCCGTCGTGCGCCTGGAACTTGGCGGCGACGGCCCGGCGCATCACGTCGTCCTTGACCCGCTCCCAGTCGCGGCGCAGCGGCCGGGACGGGTCGCGGCCGAACTCGGCGGCCCGCAGCGGCGTACGGGCCCGCCGGACGAGGTCCGCGTGCCGGGTGCCCCTGAACTTCTGCGCCTGGAAGTAGTGTTCGGAGGTCGGCCACCACGTTCCGTCGAGGTCGAAGCCGTGGGCGGAGAAGTTCGAGAAGCACCCGTACGGCACGTCGTCGGCGCCGTAGAAGTAGATCGTCACGGGAGCCTTTCGAAGGGGCGCCGAGGGCGCGGCGGGCGCAGGGGCCCGGAGGCCGGGGACCTCGCACGCTGCCAGGCGGGCCGCGGCCCCCGCAACCGGGTTTCCTGCCGCTCCGCTCCGCGGGTCAGTGGAAGTCGTAGCCGGACCAGTCCGCGAGGGGGACGTAGCCGAGGCGGCGGTAGAGGCCGGTGCTGGTGGGGTTGTCCGGGTCGGCGTAGAGGACGACGTCGGTGGCCCCGGCGTCGAGGGCGGCCCGGCTGACGGCGACGGTGACGGCGCCCGCGTAGCCGCGTCCGCGGAGGGGGGCCGGGGTGTGGACGGGGTCGACCCGGACCATGCCCGCGAGCGCGGAGGTCACGGCGGCGAACGAGACGGGGGTGCCGTCCGGGGTCTCCCAGAAGGTGAAGTGCCGGTCGGCGAAGCGGGAGGTGTCCCAGGTGGCGGCGTCGACGCGCGGCACCTCGCCGACGGCTTCGGTGAACTCGCGGCACCAGGCGACGACTTGGTCCCGGTCCGCTGCCCCGGCCTGCCGTGCCCGCCCGGCGGGAACCGGCTGCGGCGGGGTGAGGGTGCCGAGCCGGTGCAGCCGGGCGTACCAGCCCCGTTCGGCCTGGGCGCCGGTCAACCGCGTCCAGCGGGTGGCCAGTTCGGCAACGGTGTCGTGCTCCCCGAGCACACCGGGCACGGTCTGCCGCTCCCCGACGAGGAGGGCGGCGAGGGAGCCGGCCTGGCCCGCCGCGAGCGAGGTGACGGTGAGCCGCCGCGCGGGGGTGAACTGGTAGACGGCGGCCCGGACTTCACCCGCGTCCTCCAGCCAACCGAACACCGGCTCCCGCAGCTCGGCCTCACCCCGCCGCGCCTTCTCCAGCGCGGTGAGCTGGGTGGTGTGCGCGGCGGGCCGCGACCGGAGGAACCGCCCGGCGCGGGCGAGGAAGGCATCGAGGTCGGAGGTCAGGTGCCAGCCGTCTGTACGCATCACGGCATGGTCCCCGACGGAGGGGCCCGAGGGCACCCCCCGCCCGGCGGGCGGCCTACCCGAAGGTGAAGGCGTAGGCCTGGATGCCCGGAGTGAAGCGGAGTTCGAGGCGGGCGGTGCGGGCCGTGTCGTCGTCGATGAGCCGGTGCATGGTCGGCGTGCCCTGGACGGACACGGTCCTGACGGGCTTGCCGTCGGCGAGGACGGTGACGGTTCCGGTGCCGGAGAGGACGAGGTTGACGTTCCTGGCCCGGTAGGTGAGGGCGAGCCGGGCGTCGTCCCCGGCGGTGAAGGACTCGTATCCGGCGGTCCATGTGCCGCCCAGCGCCAGCCGGTTGAGCGGGACGGTGGCGGGGAGCCGGTAGGTCTTGGGCTTGTCGTCGAGGAGGGCGTCCCCGACGTAGCCCCGGATGCGGAGGTTGCTGAGGTAGGTCTCGGGCGTCCGGTTCTTCGTCAGTGAGGCGTCCTCGCGGCCGGTCTTCGGGGGCAGGACGACGGAGGGGTCGGCCTCCCGCAGCAGGGTGCGGATGAGGTCCTCGGTCTGGTCGTAGCGGCCTTCGCCGAAGGTGAAGTGGCGGACCGTTCCGCGTGAGTCGATCAGGTACTTGGCGGGCCAGAAGCGGTTGCGGTAGTTGTTCCAGGTGGTCAGCTCGTTGTCGAGGGCGACGGGGTAGGTGACGCCGAGCTTGCGGGCCTGGTCGGCGACGTTGGAAGCCTTCTTCTCGAAGGCGAACTCCGGCGAGTGGACCCCGATGACCTCCAGTCCGGCGGCGCGGTAGGCGCGGTCCCACGCCTTCACGTGCGGGAGGCTGCGCTGGCAGTTGACACAGGAATAGGTCCAGAAGTCGATGAGCACGACCTTGCCGCGTGCCCGCTCCCGCTTCAGGTCGACCGGTGCCCCGCCGGGGGTGTTGAGCCAGCGGTCGATGCCCTCGATCGGCGGCGCCTGCCCGCAGGAGCGCAGTTCGTCGACGCCGTCCTCGCAGCGGGAGAGTTCCTTGTTGGAGTCGTCGTAGAGGCCGGACAGCTTCTGCCGCGCGACCTTGTTGTCCTCGATCTGGCGCTGGGCGGCCGAGGTGTAGTCGGGCAGGGTCCGCTGGAGCGCGGTGGTCAGGTCGAAGGCGAGCGCGAAGGCCAGGGCGATCATGACCGCGCCCCCGGCGATACGGAGCTTGCGCGCCCGCTTGCGGAAGGCGCCCACGCGCTGGGCGACGCGTCGGCCCGCGAGCGCGAAGACGAGCAGCGGCAGGGCCGTGCCGACGGCGAAGGACACGGTCAACGCGACGATGTCCAGGCTGAGTTCGCCGCGTGCTCCGGCGACGGTGATGGCCGCGAGCACCGGCCCCGCGCACGGCACGTACAGCAGGCCGAGGCCGAGGCCGAGGAGGAACGCGCTGCCCTCCTTGTTGACCTGGCGTTGCGGGATGCGGGCGAACGGGCGCTCCAGCAGCCGTTCCACGGGCGGGAAGACGAGGCCGAGCCCGATGAGGACGAGGAGGGCCAGGCCGACGTAGCGCAGGATGTCCTCGGGCAGGCCGAGGGCGGAGATGATCGTCACGCCGAGCAGGGTGAAGAAGCTGAAGCTGAGCACCAGCCCGGCGACCACGGCGTACGGGCGCCGGTTGCGGGCCGGACGCTCGGGCGCCCGCGCGGACACCAGTACGTCACCGGCGGCGGGGGCCACGCCCCCGTCCGCCTCGCCGGAGGCGGCGCCACCACCGCCCGGCCCCCTGCGGGACTCGGCGCTCTCCGCGCTCTCTGCGCTCTCCGGAGGTCGTGCGCCGGGCGGACCGCCGGGTCCTCCCGCCAAAAACACCACCGGCAGCACGGGCAGGATGCACGGCGACACCGCCGTGATCAGACCGCCCAGCAGGCCGATCAGGATCAGAGTGATCATGGGATTCGCCCTCCGGAACGAGTACGGCCGACCTGGCCGGTCTCACCCCTGATCCGGAACCCCGTGCCCGACCGGATTGGTCCGCCCTCGCAAAAACCAGTCGATCCGGCACCCAAGGCCAGCATCTGCCACCCACGCAGGGCCATTCGGTGCGTGCCGATCCGCCGCCTGGGTGGTCCTCGTGACCCGCACTCATCCGCGTGGCCCGCGGCTACGGATTCCCCGCACAGTCCCGGACCCCCGTCCGGGCCCATGAAGGGAAGACGATGCGCAACAGCACCGCCGCCACCACCGCCGCCCTGGTCCTCGCCGCCCTGTGCGCCGCCCCGGCGCTCGCCGCCCCCGACAGCGCCCTCGGCAGCGCCCCCGCCGCGGCGTCGCACCGCGGTCTGGACGCCGTCGGCCTCACCGCCGACCAGCACCTGGTGACCTTCGAGGTGGACCGTCCCGGCGCCGCCCGCGCCCTCGGCAAGGTCGCCGGTCTCGCCGGGGACAAGCGGCTCGTCGGCATCGACTTCCGCGTGCAGAACGGCAAGCTGTACGGCGTCGGCGACAAGGGCGGCGTCTACACGCTGAGCACGAAGGCCAGGGCGACGAAGGTCTCCCAGCTCACGGTCGCCCTGTCCGGCTCCGCCTTCGGCGTCGACTTCAACCCGGCCGCCAACCGCCTGCGGGTCATCTCCAACACCGGGCAGAACCTGCGCCACAACATCGACGACCAGGCCGCGCCGCGCACCACGACCGTCGACGGCACCCTCACCAACCCGACCACCCCGCCGTCCACCGCGATGGGCGTCACCGGCGCCGCCTACACCAACAACGACCTCGACGCGGCGACCGCGACGACGCTGTTCGACCTCGACACGATGGCCGACCGGGTCTCGCTCCAGTCCCCGGCCAACGCGGGCACCCTCGCCCCCACGGGCAACCTCGGCGTGGACGCCGCGCTGGACGCGGGCTTCGACATCTACTACCGCGCGTCCACCGACACCAACCACGGCTTCGCCGCGCTCCGTACGGCGGGCGCGTACCGCCTCTACGCCGTGAACGTCCTCACCGGCACGGCCACGGACAAGGGCAGCTTCCCGAAGAAGTTCCAGGTCACGGACCTGGCACTGCCGCTCGACCAGGGCTAGCCGGACCGCGTCAGAGCTTGCAGAAGCCTGACGCCTTGAGCGCCGCGTTGAGCTTGGCGCCCTGTCCTTCGGTCGTGGTGACGTCGTGGTAGGAGAAACGCTGCGAGGCCAGCCAGTCGAGCTTGTCCGCGCCGCCGTTGATGGCGCCGCACTGGTTGCGGGCGGCGTCGACGGCCTTCTCCTCGTAGCGGACGACGTCCGGCGCGGCCGAGGACAGGGTTTCGAGCAGGGCGAGGCGATCGTCGCCGGTCGGCTCGGGGGGTATCCCGGCCGCCTTCATCGCGTCGTCCTGGCCCGGATCGGGCGTCGCGGGCGCGGGCGGGGACGTCTCGCTCGTGGGCACCGCGTGAGCGTCGGGTTCGGGCGTGCTGGTCAGGGCGTCGCACGCGGTGAGCGTGCACGCGAGTAAGGCGACGGCGGTGACTGCGGTAACTGCGGTACGGGAACGCATGATGCTCCTCGGAAAGTGGTGGAGCGATCATCTTTGCGCGGGGCGCGGTGACAGGGGCTGTTCGTCGATGTTCTGTGACGTAGGCCCTCCCGTCGGCCGGGGTCGGCCGAAAAACGCGGCGCTGACGCCTCGTCATTCACCGTTCCCCGGTGCGCCGGCCCTCGGGCGCTCTACGGTCGTACCCGTATCAGCGACCGGAGTTGCGGGGGTGGTGATGAGCGAGAGGACCGAGCGGGTCGACACGTTGAGCGCGCTGCGGGAGCGGGAGTCCGCCGCCGAGCACGGGTGGGTGCTCGGCGAGGAGTGCGCGCCGCCCTTCCGGCTGGCGGTGGAGGCCGCCGCCGCGAAGGGCCTGGTCGAGCTGGCGGACCAGGCCGTGCGCGAGGAGTTGTCGGCCCGCGGACCCGGACCGGTGCGGTGGGCGGCGCGCCTCAGCCCGCAGGGGCACGACGTACTGACGTACGCGGCGACGGTGCCCTCACCGGCACCTCCGCCGGTGGTGCTGGAGCCCGGCGAGCTGCTGGTCGAGCTGTGGCCCGCGCAGATGGAGTCCGTACGGGTCTATCTGGCGATGCGGGAGCGGCAGGGCGTCGTCCCGGCGCCCGGCTTCGAGGAGCGGGTGCGCGCGGCCCACTTCGACCGCGCCGCCAACCGCTGGCTGGTACCGCTGAACGCGGCTCAGGTGGACTCGGTGGCGTACGCGCTGTTCCTGCGGTCCGGCACGGGCATGGTCGGGGAGGCCAACCGGTTCGCCCGCGAGTACGGGGTGATCTACACGGCCGACAAGAGCACGGGCCGCGTGCACGCGAGTCGCTTCCCGGAGTCCAGAGCGGTCCGCAGGTCGCGAACCGGTGGGGACTGAGCCGCAGTTCTCACGGCGCGGCTCATCGTGAGGGGCGCGGCCGGGGTACGCACCCGGCCACGCCCCGCTCGCTACTTGAGCGCGCCCAGGAAGTGGGCCCAGGCGGGCGCGGAGAGGGTGAGGAGGGGGCCGTCCTGCACCTTGCTGTCACGGACGGCGCGGGCGTTGGTGGACGTCTGAGCGACCTCCACACAATCTCCGTTCTGCCCGGAGTACGACGACTTCTGGAAGGGACCGACGACCTTGCTCACGGCAATCCTCCTCGACTCGGCAAGTCGAGCATCCGACCTCTACGCGAACTGACTCAAGAACGCCATCCAGCCGTTCCGCGAGACGGCGAGGAGGGGACCGTCGGGCTGCTTGCTGTCACGGACAGCACGGCCGTCGGCGGACGTGACAGCAACCTCTACGCAGTTACTCTCTGCCTGCGAGTAGGACGATTTACGGAAGGGAGTTACGACCTCGGCCACTATGCGTCTTCCTTCAGACTCCGCAGGATGCCCCGGATCAGCCTGGAGCTGGCATCCGGTGCCAGTGCAGACGATCGTAGTTGGTCGTACATATTGGCGTAAGCCGTGAGGTCTTCAGATCCCTCCAGGACTGACGTGCCCCGCAGGTTCTCCAAGGTCACAGCCTCGACTGCCGGCTCGCCCTCAAAGCTGAACGTGGAGAATGCGGAGCTGACAGCTCCGAGCACTCCAGCAGTGAACGGAAGCACCTGGATGGTGACGTTCTTCCGCTTACCCACTTCCAGGATGGCCGCAAGCTGCTCCCGGTGGACGTCGACGCTCACCAATGGCTGCGTGACAACGGGCTCCCAGAGAATGGCGGTGTAAGACGTACCGCCTTCCTCAATCTTCGACTGCCGAGCCTCACGCACCTTGACCAGCTGTGCGATCCGGTCCTGCTCGATGTAGCCGGGGCTCCCCTTGGTGATCGCCTCCGCATAAGCGGGCGTCTGCAACAGCCCCGGAACCAGGACCGGCTGCCACTCCCGGATGTACGTCGCGTCGTCCTCCAACGCGATGTGATCCACGTAGTCCTGGCGGAGATGCGCCGCGTGCTCCAGCCACCAGCCCCGCTTCTTGGAGTGCTTCGCCAAGTCCTCCAGCTTCGCGCGCACTTCCGCGTCGTGGATGCCGTACGCGTCGAGCAGCAACCGCACTTCGATGACGCGCGGGGTCGCGTGACCCGTCTCGATGCGGCTGATCCTCGCCTGGCTCGACGCGATCACCTCGGCGGACTGGGCCTGTTCGAACTTCACGGCCTGCCGGTACTGCTTGAGCGCCGTCCCGAGGCGCCTGCTGCGCACTGTCGGGCGTCCACCTGTAGGCATCGTCGGTCCCTCCCTCTCGTCTCTCGAACGATGCCACAGCGCACGTCAACTTTGGGCCCCCATCACACGATCGAGTGACACTGGTGCATGTATTCAGTGATTTTCATTGCATGGAGATGGATGCAGCCCTAGCTTCGGCAGGGCGCTGAAGTGACGCGCTCCCTGACGGCTCGCCAGAAGGCAGGTCCAGCCATGCCCTCAACCGAAACCTTCCGCATCCCCAAGGACAGGCGGCACGTGTCCCGTGCGCGGCAGCAGGTGCGCAAGGCGCTCGCGGACTGGGGGATCGCCGGGGCACCGGCCGACTCGATCACCCTGTCGGCCAACGAACTCGTCACGAACGCCGTGACGCACTGCAAGGTCTCGGAGGCGCTGGTGCGCGTGACGTTGACCTACGACGGGGCCGAACTCCTCCTGGAGGTCGCGGACCCCGACCGCGACCGGGTCCCCCTCCCCCACGACTCCGCCCCGGACGAGGAGGGCGGCCGGGGCCTCACCCTGGTGGCCGCGCTGGCGGACGCGTGGGGGCACCGGCAGGAGCCCTACACGAAGTGCGTGTGGGCGAGGTTCACGCCGACGAGGGCGGAGGAGGCGCATGTTCCGCGCGCTTTATGACGCGGTGAGGCGGGCCGGACGCCGGGCCCCGGAGGCCGACCCGGCCCGCGAGGCACGGACGCCCGACCCGTACGTGTGGCGGCTGCCGAGCCCGTACGACGCCCGCTGGCGCCGCTGGTGGAAACGGTCCCGCGCGGCCGGGCACTACCTGCCGTTCCCGGCGGACGAGCCCTGCTGGCAGCAGCCCCCGCGGACCCCGGCACCGTCGTGGCGGACCAACGACGACGTGGTCCGGCCGTACGTCCTCAGACGCTGAGACCGCGGCGGACCCGCGCGATGACCTGCTGCGCCTCGGCGCCGTAGACGGCGGACTCCGCGAGGGTGTCCCAGACGCGGCGGTAGAGAGCGATCGTTTCGGCATCGTCGAGCCACAGCTCGGCGTGCCAGTTCTCGACGGCGACGAGCCGTTCGTCCAGAATCCAGAAGCTGTTCGCGGGCGGCAGCCTCAGCGGCGCCGAGGAGGGCACGATCCCGAGGTGGACCGTGTCGACTCCCACGACACCGGAGAGGCGGTCGAGTTGGGCCGCCAGGACCTCGGGCGGGCAGACGTGAGCGGTGAGCGTCGCCTCCCACATCAGCAGGTTGAGCCGCTTGCCGGGCTCGTAGAGCCACTCCTGCCGCTTCATGCGGGCGCGCACGGCGTCGTCCGCGTCGCGCGGGGTGCGCCGGAACTCGGCGAGACGCTGGAAGACGTTCCGGGCGTAGTCCGGGGTCTGGAGCATGCCGTTGACGAGGAAGTTTTCCCACACGTGCAGGGTCCGGGTCTCCCCGATGATCCGATTCCACGTCTCCTGCACGGGACCGTGCCCTGCGGCCAACTGGCGGCGCCAGGAACGGATATGGCTCTCGAATCCCTTGAGGCGGGCGCACAGTTCACCAGCGGCGTCCGGCTGCCCCACGGCCTCGGCCCACGCCCTCAGATCCTCGGCCGAGGGCGTCTGCTTGCCGTTCTCCAACTTGCTGATCTTCGACTGCTGCCAGCCGAGCCGTCGGGCCAGGTCTGTACCGGTGAGCCGTCCATGGGGGCCGTCGACACGAAGCTCGCGCAGCCTGCGACCAAGCTCCTCACGCGCTCGCTGAAAGTCCGTGCTCACCGGTACCCGTTCACGTCCCTACCCGTCGCTGCGCATCTCCGCCGTGAACTGCTGCCACGGCACGGCGTGATGCCAGGCAGCATCTCGCACCATCGAGCAGCGCACCACCTCGGCGGGTTCCGTGATCAGGTCCACATGAGTGAGCTGATCGCCGTCGTCGAAGCGGAGGAGGGCGATGAGGCGGCTGTCGAAGAGCCAGAAGTCCTCGGCTGGGAGGCGGAGGCGTTCGGCGTCGCCGCGCCAGAGGTTCCGGATGTCCTCACCGATGGCGCTGTTCCGCTTGGCGTTGTCGAGGAGATACAGCTGACCCGTGGTCGGTGCCTCGTCCACGATGCGCACGCGCTCGACCCGCTTGCCGAGGTCGGTCTGCTGGCGGATCATGCGGCAGTAGGGGTTGTCGAGGGTCCAGTCGGCCTCGCCCATTTCGACGAACTGCCGGTATGTGTCGGTCGCTTCGTCGCTGGCGTACCGGCGTCGCGTCTCCAACCGCCAGGCGGTGTGCTCGAACTTCTCGAAGAGACGGCCGAAGGCGTCGAGATCGATCGACTGGACCTTGCGCAGGCTCTCCTTCGGGGTCCAGTCGACCAGCAGTTCCCGCGGCACGACGACCGCCACCTCCCCCTCGGACAGGTGCTGGAGCTGCCCCACGTCCTCGGGGTCGGTGAGCGGGGGTCCGTGCACGATCACCTCGCCGCTGTCCAAGTCCTCGTGAACGGAGGGGCATCCACTGTCGCCACTGCCAGTGCCGTTGAACCGTAACCGCCTTGCCACTCTCAACCACCTCGTATCTCTGGGGGACTTACGAGAGAAGCGTGCCGACTCCGCTGAGTGCATGTCCAGCGATTCTGGGTGACATCTTTAGAATAATGGAGAATATCCTCTACATGCTCACCGCCAGGGTGCCTACCTTGCTCACAGGAAGCGACCAGACCACCACTGCACGGAGGCACGTCATGACCGACCGACCCGACCCCTACACCCTCGACATCACCTCCGCCTCCTTCGTGAAGGCCTGCGGAGGCCCCTGCACCGACGGCTGCGTCACCCTCGCCCGCATCGGGGACGACGTCTGGGCACTCGGGGACAGCAAGCGTCCCGACGCCTCGCCGCTCCGCTTCACCACCGAGGAACTGAGCGTCGCCGGGATCGACCCGGCGCGGTTCGGACTCGGCGCCTGAGCCACCCCGCGCCTCCCCGTGCACCACCACGGCTACCTCTGGGTCGGCCCCAAGTCCCGTTTCGACGACGAGGCGCTGCGCCGGCCCCCGCACCCCGATCCCCCGCCCGCCCCCGGCGGCCCGCAGGACGTGGCCGCCGAACGTCTCCTCCACCGGTACCGGGAGGTCGCCGCCGGGTTCCCCACGAGCGACCTCCCGCCGCTGGAGACGGCGTACTGGCTGCTCAAGCCCCGCGCGCTGGTGCGGGGCACCTGGGCGGAGCCCGGCGGGGCGATCACCTGGCTCGGTGGCCAACTCCGGGCGCACGCACCTCGGTTCAGCACCCCCTACGCGTCCGACGACCTCACCGCTCGCCTCGCCTGCGCCGCCGCCCGCCTCTCCTGGGGCGGCGACGTCTCCCTCGGCCTCTACCTCGAACGCCCCGCGTTCCTCTCCCTCGCCCTCGTCACCTGCTCCCCGCACCGCGGACGCCCGGAACTGCCCTGCCCGTCGGGGTAGCGCAGCCGGACAAGACCGCGGCCACCCGTACCGGTACACGCACCGGTACGGGTGGCCGCGGAGTGGGCTCAGATGTGCCCGAAGAACAAGCTGCCCGGTGCGTCCGGGTCGTTGGACAGGAAGTGCTCGCGGACCGCGCGGATGAACTCGTGGCGGGAGATGGCGCCGTCCCCGTCGGTGTCCAGCCTCGTGAACGAGTCCATGGCGTCCGGCGCGTCGATCTTCCACACGTCGCGCAGGGAGCGGGCGAACTCGTCCTTGCTGATCTCGTTGTCGCCGTCGACGTCGATGACGTCGAAGATGGCGTGCCCGCCGCCCTCCGTGATGTTGAGGCGGCTGGTGTCGATGACCGCGAGACGGTTGGCGGTGACGAACTGCTCCTTCGTGAGCCGGTCGCTGTCGACGCCCGCGTGGCGCAGCAACTCCAGCCAGTAGATCTGGGTGAAGGTCTGGAGGGCGCGGGCCCGGCGGTCGTTCTTGTCCAGCTGGTACGCCTGGATGTAGCGGTCGGCGAGCTTCTGGTAGTCCGACCAGTCGAGTTGACCGTCGTGGTTGGCGTCCATCGTATCGAAGTTGCGTTCGAGCTTGGTGGTGATGACGTCCTGAGCCGTCGTGGTCATGGGGGTGCCTTTCGGGAGCGTCTCCTGCGGGGGTCTCTCCAGCATGGAGGCACCGGCAGCGGAAACGGACGAATCAGCCCGTACGGCACCCGATCTAGTGATCATGCCCCGAAGAGGCAGCCCTCCGCCCCCACTTGCCCCCGGCCCACTCCCCTCCGGCCCGCCAGGGCGACCCAGGTCACTCAGTTCGCGCGACGCAGTCCGGCCAGGAAGTCGTCGCGGCGTACGGCGTGGTGCCACGCGGCGTCCCGGACCCCGGCGCACCGCACCACCTCGGACGGTTCCGTGATGAGGTCGACGTGGGTGAGCTGATCGTCGTCGTCGAAGCGGAGGAGGGCGATCAGGCGGCTGTCGAAGAGCCAGAAGTCCTCGGCGGGCAGCTTGAGCCGGTCGGCGTCGGAGCGCCACATGTTCCGGATGTCCTCGCCGGACGCGATGTTGTGCTGGGCGCTTTCGAGCAGGTACCGCTGGCCGGTGGTCGGCGGGTCGTCCACGAGGCGGACCCGACCGACCGTCTTGCCCTGCGCGGTCTGCTGACGGATCGCCGCGCGGAAGCCGAGGGTGCCCGGTGCGCTCTCCGGGTCGTCGAGGCTCCCGGTCTCGATGAACTGCCGCCAGCGGTCCCCGACTTCGTCACTCGCGTACCGGCGGCGGGTCTCCAGCCGCCACGCCGTGTGGGCGAACTCGGTGAACAGGCGGCCGAACTCGTCCAGCCCGATCGTCTCGAACCCTGCCCCCAGCGCCATGCGCGACCACCCCAGATCTCAGCCGAACCGACCTTGCCAGGACAGCCTGACGGCTCCGCTGCGTGAATGTCCATGCGTCCAGGGTGACGTCACGAGAATGATCGCGCATATCCGCCACGGGGTCGGGCACCGGCGCCCTCGATCCCGCGGCTCATCCTCCGATTCAACGCCTCCGCCGCACCCTGCTCACCCCGAACAGTGCCGCGCACGCCACCGCCAGTGCGACCGCGCCCACCTTCACCGTCCCCCCGGACGTGCCGTCGCCGTCCTTCCCGGCGCCCGTCGAACTTCCCCCGTCGGACGAGGAGTTGCTCCCCTTGCCGGCGGCGCCCCGCGCGTCCCTCGCCTGGACGTCGCTGCTCTCGCCCTCGCTGCCGTACATCAGCTTCGTGCCGTCGGCCGAGTACGTCACCGACTCGCCCTGGCGCTGGAGGGGGACGTTCAGGCGGGCCACCCGCTTGGGGACGCCGTTGTTCCAGTCGTAGTCGATGCCGCCGAAGTAGCCCCGTACGGCGAGGCGTTGACCGTCGGGAGAGAGGGCCGCGTCGGTGGCCCAGAGGTCGATCGGGGCGACCGGCTTGAAGACGTTGCGGCCGGACACCGACAGCTTCTCCGGGCCCGCGTACAGGTGGCCGCCGTCCTCCTTCTTGTCGATGATGTACACCCGGCCCGTCTTCGGATGCACCAGCAGCGACTCCGCGTCCCGCGCGCCGTCGGCGTACGTCACCTCGTACTGCGTCGCCTTGACCGTCGCGTCCTTCAACTCCCGCGGCTCCGGCAGCTCGTAGATCCACACGTACGGCCAGGTCCCGTCGAGGTTGTCGCCGATGTCGCCGACGACGATGCGGTTGCCGGGGCCGATCGAGATCGCCTCGACGTCACGCGGGGTGCCGATGCCGGTGAGGGTGAGGCGCGCCACCGTGTCGCCCGTCCTGCTGTCCACGGCGTAGAGGTAGGGGCCGTCGTCGCTGTCGTTGTGCGTCCAGTAGATCCCCGGATGCTGACGGGAGGCCGCCAGGCCGCTGGACTCCGTGATCCGGGGGTCCTTGATCGTGAAGTTCTCGTCGCCCGCGGCGGCGGAAGCGGCGTACGCGGTGGCAGGTGCGGCGTACGCGGCGGGCGCGGCGGCCGGTGCGGCGAGGGCCGCCAGCAGCAGCGTTCCGGCGAGGACGGCGGAAGCCCGGTGGGCGAGGGCCCGGAGGGCGGAGGCCCGGGGGGCGGACGGTCGGCGCATGCCCCAAGCCTGCCATCCCGCCCACCCGTTCGAGGCTCCACCGGGCGGCGCCCCGCGCCACCCGCCCCCACGGACCGACATCGCCCGCACCCCGTGGCCCGTCTCACACACCACGCGCCCCTCCCATCCCCCATGATGAGCGGATGCTTAGGATCATGCCCGTCGGTGACTCGATGACGATCGGCAGCGCCGGTGACCACACCTGGCGTCACCGCATGTGGCGGCACCTGTGCGCGACGTACGGCGGTCCCGTCACCCTCGTCGGCCCCCGCGAGACGCTCTACGACAAGGCGGCCGACGCCCCCACCTCCCTCGCCTACGCCGACCCCGACTTCCCGCGCCGCCACCTGGCCGGCTGGGGCGAGGGCTGGCTGCACATGGCGCCGCTCGTCGGGGACGCGGTCCGGCGCAGCAAGGCGGACGTCCTGCTCGTCTCGCTCGGCCTCATCGACCTCGGCTTCTACACCGACGCCGAGCAGACCGCCGCCAACGTCCGCGCCTTCGTCGCACAGGCCCGCACCGGCAACGCCCGCGTCGGCATGGTGCTGCTGCCGGTGATCCCCAACATCCGCGCCGCGACCGACGAGGCGTTCGCCGCGCAGGTCGCCCGCTTCAACGAACTCCTCGCCAAGGCCGCCGCCGACCTCGACGAGCCCCACTCCCCGCTGCTGCTGGCGTCGGTGCCGGAGACGTACGACCTCCGCACCGACACCTACGACGGCACCCACCTGAGCCCCGGCGGCGAGCACAAACTGGCCGCCGCCTTCGCGGAGGCGATGCACCAGGGCTGGGACCTCGGCGGCCCGTACGCCCCCTGAGCGCCGCCGTCCCCCGCGGAGGGCGATTTTGTCGTGCTGCTCTCCCCCTCCCCGCGAACCCGGTACCGATGATCTCCTCGGTGCCGCCCTTGCTCTGCCCCATCCATACACGTTTGCGGGATGAAAAAAGTCATTTTGACATAAATCGCACGCCTGCCTAGCTTCGTCTTCTGAACTGGGAAGAAGGGCAGAGAAGTGGCGAGGGTTCTGGGGGTAGTTCGCCTGTCGAGGGACAGCGACGAGAGCACGTCAGCCGTCCGCCAGAAGACATCCATCCAACGCTGGGCGGACAGGAACGGGCACGTCATCGTCGGTTGGGCCGAGGACGTCGACGTGTCCGGCGGCATCGAACCCTGGAGGCGCCCGGAGTTCGGCAAGTGGCTGCCGTCCACGATCGGCAAGGACGTGAGCGACATCGAGCACCGCCTGGCGTGGGAGGAGTCCCGCGCCAGGGAGTTCGACGTCATCTGCGCTTGGAGGTTTGACCGGCTGTCGCGTCGGGTGATCCACGTCAATGTACTCGCGGAGTGGTGCGACCGAACCGGCAAGCAGCTTGCCACGGCAGAAGGGGACATCGACCTGTCGTCCCCCATGGGGCGCATTCTGTTCCAGCTCATCGCCTCCTTCGCGGAGGGGGAGCTCGAAGCGATCAAAGCCCGGGCGAAGTCGTCGTATGCACATCTGATGCAGGAAGGGCGCTGGCGCGGGGGCAAGGTGCCGTACGGTTACCGACCGGAGAAGGCGGAGACCGGCGACGGCTGGAAGCTCGTACCTGACGAGTACGGGCTGAACACGGCTGGAACGCTGCGAGAGATCGTGCGCAGGATCATCGGAGGCGAGTCCGCGAACAGCGTCTGTCGCTGGCTCAACGAGGACCCCACCAAGACCCCTGCTTCCGTCGATGCCCAGCGCATCCGGACCGGCAAGGCGCCCAAGGGGTCGCGATGGACGTCCAGCAATCTGGCGAAGCTGCTCCGCTCGCCGACTCTTTTGGGTCAGTTCGAGATGACCGAAGAGGTCACTCTCCCCGATGGGCTGACCGAGCGGCGGGCTCGTCTCGTCCGTGGTGCTGACGGTTTACCGCTTCAGCGCGCGGAACCGCTGATCTCCGAAGAGGAATGGGAACTCGCGAGGAAGAGGTTGGAGGAGAACACCAACAAGCGATCCGGCAAGCGCACGGGAGGCTCTCCACTGCTGCGGGTGGCGTTCTGTGCTTGTGGTGAGCCGGTGTACCGCGCTCCCGGTCACGACTGGCCCCACTACCGCTGCGCCAGCAGAGTCACGCACAAACCGTGTGGCACGGGAAACAAGAGCATCAGCGCGGCTCTGCTCGAGAGCACGGTCGAGAGTGAGTTTCTGCGGGTGGCGGGAGACATCCAAATCGTCCGCCAGATCTTCCGCCGGGGCGTCGACCACACCAAGGACGTTGAGGAAGTGACCCGCGCCCTGGCGGAACTGCGGGAGGATCGGGAGGCCGGGCTCTACTCCTCGGAGACCGGCAGGCAGGAGTACCGGAAGTCCTACGCGCGTTTGGACGCGAAGCGGGAACAGCTCATGGCGCTGCCCACTCGGCCGGACTCCTGGGAGGAGATCCCCACCGGAGAGACGTACCGGCAGCGGTGGGCGCAGCTCTCGACCGACAAAGAAAAAGGCGAGGAACTTCGTGCCGCGGGGTTGAGGGTGACCGTACATATCGCGGACGCCCCAGCTGCTCACAGTGCCGGTGAGCCTCTTGTAACTTTCGGTGAGAGAAGGATGCGGCAGCGGATCGGCCGCATCGAGGTCGAGTTCCCCCCTGGCTTCAGCGATCGCGTACGCCAGTTCACGGCGACGCACGGCTAGGGCCGTGGTTGAACTGGGCCACTGGGTGTGGCCAGGCGGCTGTGCGCATTGTCGCCCAGAGCTGTCCCACACGGTGTTGCTTGCCTTGAGCGGACTCGAAGGCGTTGGCTTGAGGACCATGGAGTACACGCAGCTCGGACGCACTGGACTCAAGGTCAGCCGACTCGTCCTCGGCACCATGAACTTCGGACCTCAGACCGACGAACCCACCAGTCACGCGATCCTGGACCTGGCGCTGGATGCCGGGCTGAATTTCGTCGACACCGCAAACGTGTACGGCTGGGGCGAGAACAAGGGCCGTACCGAGGAGATCATCGGGACCTGGTTCGCGCAGGGCGGCGGGCGGCGCGACAAGGTCGTCCTCGCCACCAAGGTGTACGGCAACATGGGCGCCGACGGCGAGGCGTGGCCCAACCACGACAAGCTGTCCGCGCTCAACATCCGGCGGGCGGTCGACGCGTCGCTCAAGCGCCTCCAGACCGACCACATCGACCTGTACCAGTTCCACCACATCGACCGGGACACCTCGTTCGACGAGATCTGGCAGGCCATCGACGTCCTGGTCCAGCAGGGCAAGATCCTCTACGCCGGGTCCTCCAACTTCCCCGGCTACAAGATCGCCCAGGCCAACGAGACCGCCGCCCGCCGCGGCGGCACCATCGGCCTCGTCAGCGAGCAGTGCCTCTACAACCTCTACGAGCGGCGCGCCGAGATGGAGGTCATCCCGGCCGCGCAGGACTACGGCCTCGGCGTCATCCCCTGGTCGCCGCTGCACGGCGGCCTGCTCGGCGGAGTGATCAAGAAGGAGACGGAGGGCGGCCGACGCGCCTCGGGCCGCGCCGCCGACACCCTCGCCGACCCGGCCGCCCGCGCCAAGCTCCAGGCGTACGAGGACCTGCTCGACAAGCACGGCCTGGAGCCCGGCGAGGCGGCCCTGGCCTGGCTGCTCACCCGGCCCGGCGTGACCGGCCCGATCGTCGGCCCGCGCACCGCCGAGCAGCTCGCCTCCGCCGTCCGCGCGGTCGAGCTGGAGCTGGGCGAGGACGTGCTGACCGGCCTGGACGAGATCTTCCCCGGCCCGGGGCCCTCGCCGGAGGCCTTCGCCTGGTAGGCGGACGGAGGCGACAGCGCCAGCGGTGAGTGCAGGGGGCGGCGCCCGGGTCACGGGCGGCGCCCCCACGCCGTACGCCCGGCGGGGCCCGGCTAGTTTCCGAGCGCCGCCGCCACCGCCACCAGAACGAACATCAGCACGAGCGCACCGGCCATGATCCGGTTCCTGGTCTTCGGGTCCACCCGTGGAGCCTAACCGGCCCCGCCGAGCGCCCAGCGGCCGACCGCCTCGTAGCGGGGCCGCTCCCCCGGCACCCCGGACACCGGCAGGCTGCTGCGCACCAGCGCCAGCTCGCCCACCGTCCACTCCCGGCCCGCGAACCCGGCGAGCCCGTCGGCGTACGCGCCGAGGTCGGTGTCGGTACGGCTGCGGGCCAGCGTCAGGTGCGGGCGGTAGCGGCGGTGCTCCCCGGTGTCGAGGCCCGCCTTCCGTGCCGCCGCCTCGGCCCGGTCCGCCAGCAGCCGCAGCGCCGCCAGATCCCCGGCCGCCCCGGCCCACAGCACCCGCCCGGCCCCGAACTGCCCCCCGCCGCGCAGCGCCAGCGGGAACGGCGCACTCCGCCGCGCGGCCTTCGCCAGCCGCGCCGACAGCTCCGGTACGACGCCGTCGTCCACCTCCCCGTAGAACGCCAGCGTGAAGTGCCACCCCTCCCACCCGGTCCACCGCACCCCACCCACGTCCCCGACCCCCGCCCGCAACTCCCCCACCCGCCCGACGAGTTCGGCGACCACATCCTTGGGGGGCAGCACGGCGGCGAAGAGTCTCATGGGGTCAGTGTGCCGGGATCGGACCTCCTGCGGGCGGGCCGCGCGCTCCCTCAGACCGCCTTCGTCAGCTCACGTTCCGGGGTTTCCGGCCTGTCCGGGGTTTCCGGGGGCGGGGTGAGACCGGTGCTCGTGGGGTGGGGGTCGCGGGGGACGAAGCGGAGGGTGGGGCGGGTGCCGTGCCAGGCGACGGAGAGGCGGAGGCCGCCCATGCGGGCCAGGACGAGGCCGATGGTGGCGGCGGCGAGGGCGGAGACGGCGCCGCCCGCCGCGAGGCCCGCGCGGACGCCGTACGCGTCGGTGATCCAGCCCGCGATGGGGGCGCCGATCGGGGAGCCGCCGAGGAAGACCATCATGTAGAGGGCCATGACCCGGCCGCGCATGGCGGGGTCGGTGGCCATCTGGATGGTGGTGTTCGCGGTGACGTTGACCGTCATGCCGAACATGCCGATCGGCGCCATCAGCAGCGCGAACAGCCACAGCGAGGGCGCCACCGCGGCGACCAGCTCCACCAGGCCGAAGGCGACCGCGCCCGCGATCAGCACCCGCATCCGCGAGGTGCCGCGCCGGGCCGCCAGCAGGGCGCCCGCCAGGGAGCCGACCGCCATCAGCGTGTTGAAGAGGCTGTACGCGCCCGCGCCCGCGTGGAAGACGTCGTCGGCGAACGCGGAGAGGTAGACGGGGAAGTTGAAGCCGAACGTGCCGATGAAGCCGACCAGCACGATCGGCCAGATCAGCTCGGGCCGTCCGGCGACGTAGCGCAGGCCCTCACGGAGCTGGCCCTTGCCGCGCGGGGCGCGCGACACGGCGTGCAGGTCGCGGGAGCGCATCAGGAGCAGGCCGGTGAGGGGTGCGACGAAGGACAGGCCGTTGGCGAGGAACGCCCAGCCGGTGCCGACGCCGGTGATCATCAGTCCGGCGACGGCCGGGCCGACCAGCCGGGCGGACTGGAAGTTCGCGGAGTTCAGGCTGACCGCGTTCTGGAGCTGGTCGGGGCCGACCATCTCGGAGACGAAGGACTGGCGGGCCGGGTTGTCGATCACGGTGGCCAGACCGACCGCGAAGGCGGCGACGTAGACGTGCCAGACCTGGACGTGTCCGGAGAGAGTGAGCAGCGCGAGCGCGACGCCGGTCAGGCCCATCGCGGACTGCGTGAAGAGCAGCGCGCGGCGCTTGGGGAGCCGGTCGACGAGGACCCCGCCGTAGAGGCCGAACAGGAGCATCGGCAGGAACTGCAGGGCCGTGGTGACGCCGACGGCGGTCGCGGAGCCGGTCAGGCTCAGGACCAGCCAGTCCTGGGCGATGCGCTGCATCCAGGTGCCGATGTTGGAGACGACCTGGCCGACGAAGAACAGGCGGTAGTTCCTGACCTTCAGGGAGCTGAACATCGAGGACCCGCGGGCTGCGCCGGGAGGACCGGCGGTCGCGTCGCGGGTGGTCGGTGCGGGGGCGGAGTCTGCTCCGGGTCCCGTACTCAAAAGTGGTCGCCTCCTCGTGGCTGCCTACAGGTGTGCGAGCTTCTCCAGGACGGGGGCGGCGGCGCGCAGGGTCGCCCACTCGTCCTCGTCGAGTCCGTCGACCAGGACGGTCAGGAAGGCGTTCCGCTTGGCGCGGCTCTCCGCGAGCATGGCCTCGGCCTGCTCGGTCCTGCTGACCACCTTCTGGCGCCGGTCCTCGGGGTGCGGCTCCAGACGGACCAGGCCCTTGGCCTCCAGCAGCGCGACGATGCGGGTCATCGACGGGGGCTGGACGTGCTCCTTGCGGGCCAGCTCACCGGGGGTGGCGCTGCCGCAGAGGGAGAGGGTGCCGAGCACCGACATCTCGGTGGGGCTGAGCGACTCGTCGACCCGCTGGTGCTTGAGCCGGCGGGACAGCCGCATCACGGCCGAGCGCAGGGCGTTCACGGCGGCGAGGTCGTCGTCGCCGCGGGCGTCGTGCCGCGCTGGGTCCGGGTCACCGTCGCGGGCGTCGCCCTGCGGGGCGCCCTCGGTGTCGCCATGGGTGCCATGGGTAAGGTCCGACATGTATTTAGCTTAACTCATTACTCTGGCTAAGGACTACCAGGGGGAGCGCAGATGCCCGTGATACGCGCCACTGACGCGCCACCATGCCCGTAAATCACTCATACGGGTGATACGTGCGGGGAAGGGCTCCCCGGACCCCGAACCGTGCCGCGACCCTCGTCCCATGGGGACCAGCGTGCTCAGCCTGCGAATAGACCACGACCTGCTCGAACGGCTGCGGGTTCACGCCGCCAAACGAGGGATGAGCGTCCAGGACTACGTGATCCAGACGCTCATCCGCGACGACTTCGACGAGCGGTTCCAGACCGCCGTGGAGGAGACGGAGAAGTTCTACGGGCTCGCCTGAGCCCGTAGGACACGGGACACGGGACACGGGACACGGACACCCTCCGGCCGCCGGTGGTGACCGGGAGACGCCCTCGGCCCCCGGACCTCAGGCCTCAGGTGAGGCCCAGCGCCGGCATCAGGTAGTAGAACGTGAAGACCGCCGCGACCACGTACATCGGGACCGGCACCTCCCGGCCGCGCCCGGCGGCCAGCCGCAGCACCGCGAACGCGATGAAGCCCATGCCGATGCCGTTGGTGATCGAGTAGGTGAACGGCATCATCACCATCGTCACGAAGGCGGGGATCGCGATCGTGTGGTCCGCCCAGTCGATCTCCCTGACCGAACCGGCCAGGATCAGGAAGCCCACCGCGAGCAGCGCGGGCGTGGCCGCCTGCGACGGGACCATGGTGGCGACCGGGGTGAGGAACAGCGCGACGGCGAAGAGGCCGCCGGTGACCAGGTTGGCGACACCGGTCCTGGCCCCCTCGCCGACCCCGGCCGTGGACTCCACGAAGGCGGTGGTGGCGGAGGACGAGGAGGCGCCGCCCGCCGCGACGGCGAGGCCGTCCACGAACAGCACCTTGTTGATGCCGGGCATCTGCCCCTGGGCGTCGGTCAGCTTCGCCTCGTCGCTGACGCCCATGATCGTGCCCATCGCGTCGAAGAAGCACGACAGCAGCACGGTGAACACGAACAGCACACCGGTCAGCACGCCGACCTCGCCGAACCCGCCGAACAGGCTGACCTCGCCGATCAGCCCGAAGTCGGGGGTGGCGACCGGGTTGCCGGGCCACTCCGGGGTGGTCAGGCCCCAGGACGGCACGGTGGCGACCGCGTTGATCAGCAGCGCCAGCGCGGTCATGGCGACGATCGAGATGAGGATCGCGCCGGGCACCTTGCGGACGATCAGCGCCAGCGTCAGCAGCGCGCCGAGGACGAAGACCAGCACCGGCCAGCCGGTGAGGTGGCCGTCGCCGCCGAGCTGGAGCGGGACGGTGGTGTGCGCGGCGTCCGGGATACGGCTGACGAAGCCCGAGTCGACCAGCCCGATCAGCATGATGAACAGGCCGATACCGATGCTGATCGCCTTGCGCAGCCCGAACGGCACCGCGTTCATGACCCGCTCGCGCAGTCCGGTCGCCACCAGCAGCATCACCACGAGACCGGCGAGGACGACCATGCCCATCGCGTCCGGCCAGGACATGCGGGGCGCGAGCTGGAGCGCGACGACGGAGTTCACGCCGAGACCGGCGGCGAGCGCGATGGGCACGTTGCCGATCACGCCCATCAGCAGCGTGGTGAACGCGGCCGTCACACAGGTGGCGGTGACGAGCTGCCCGTTGTCGAGCTGATGCCCGTACATGTCCTTGGCGCTGCCGAGGATGATCGGGTTCAGCACGATGATGTACGCCATCGCGAAGAAGGTGGCGAAGCCGCCGCGCACCTCGCGGGAGAGCGTGCTGCCCCGCTCGGAGATGCGGAAGTGGCGGTCGAGGGCGCCGTACGCGGGCGTGCCGCCCGGTCCTTCGGGCGCGGGAACCCTGGCGGGGGCCAACGGGGACATGCGGAACCTCATCACCAGCGGACGTCGCGGACACGGCCGTACGGGACCGGTTGGTGCTTCCTACGAAGAAAAACGGTCAGAGAGAAACCGTTTCAGTATGAACGTATGAGCGCGCGCAAAGCCATCTCCGCGCGTAGACCGCGTGGGGCGGGGACGGGGGCGGGGCGCGGGGCGGCTCCCGGGGGTGCGCGGGTGGCTCGTAAGCTGTGCCGTATGGCCCCCCAGTTCTCGGGATTCACGCGACCCCCCCAGCACGAGGCGCCGGAGCCCCTGGAGGGCCCGGTGGTCGCCACCGTCACCGGCGGCACGATCCTGTGGTTCGCCCTCTTCCTCGTCCAGCTGCCGTTCTACGGCTGGTTCGACGACCACGGCCACCTGTGGTGGCTGTGGACCTGCCTCGCGGGCGGCGGCCTCGGCCTGATCGGCATCTGGTACGTCCGGGGCCGCGACGCGGCCCTCAAGCGGGCGGCGGCGGAGCGCGCCGACGGCGCACCCGAGAGCTGACGGCCCTTCCCCGCCCCGGACCGACCGCCGTCACGACCGCCGTCCTGCCCGCCCCCGCAGACCCCGTCCGAGTCCCCGGAGGACCGCACCATGGCCGCTGTGTCCCACAAGATCACGCCGTTCCTGATGTTCGAGGGCCGGGCGGAGGAGGCGATGACCTTCTACACGTCCCTGTTCGACGACGCGCGGGTGCTGGACGTCTCCCGCTACGGCGACGAGGGGCCCGGCGCGCCCGGCTCGGTCGTGCGCGCCACGTTCGAGCTGGCCGGTCAGCGCGTCATGTGCATCGACAGCCACGTCGAGCACGCCTTCGGGTTCACCCCGGCCGTCTCCCTCTTCGTCGAGTGCGCCTCCGACGCCGAGCTGGAACGCCTCCACGGGGCGCTCTCGGAGGGCGGCGAGGAGCTGATGCCGCTGGGCTCCTACGGGTTCAGCGCCCGCTTCGGCTGGGTCAACGACCGCTTCGGCGTCTCCTGGCAGCTGAACCTGGCCGCCTGACGTCCGACCCCGGCGGGTGGCGACGCCCGCGGCTGTAGTACCTGGGCACGAGCGGGGTCCTCCGCAGGTCGGAACTTGGGGGCTTCCGGCGGGTGCGGGCAGCGGTCCGCACGTACCGTCGAGGGCATGACCCACACCGACGCCGCCGCCCCCGCCGTCCCGGCGACCGGACTCAGCTCCGCCGAGGTCGAGCAACGGGTGGCGCGCGGTCAGGTCAACGACGTGCCCGTGCGCAGCAGCCGGTCGGTCGGGGAGATCGTCCGGGCGAACGTCTTCACCCGGTTCAACGCGATCATCGGCGTCCTCTGGGTGATCATGCTGGGGGTCGCGCCGATCCAGGACAGCCTGTTCGGGTTCGTCATCCTCGCCAACACCGGCATCGGCATCGTCCAGGAGTGGCGGGCGAAGAAGACCCTGGACTCGCTCGCAGTGATCGGCGAGGCGCGGCCCACGGTCCGCCGTGACGGGCGGGCCGTCGAGGTCGGCACCTCCGCGCTCGTCCTGGACGACGTGATCGAGATCGGGCCCGGCGACAAGATCGTGGTCGACGGGGTGTGCGTCGAGGCGGACGGTCTGGAGATCGACGAGTCGCTGCTGACCGGCGAGGCCGACCCGGTGGTGAAGCATCCCGGCGACGAAGTGATGTCGGGCAGCTTCGTGGTGGCCGGCGGCGGCGCCTTCCGCGCCACGAAGGTGGGCCGCGAGGCCTACGCCGCCCAGCTCGCCGAGGAGGCCTCCCGCTTCACCCTCGTCCAGTCCGAGCTGCGCACCGGCATCTCCACGATCCTCAAGTACGTGACGTGGATGATGGTCCCGGCCGCGATCGGGCTGGTCATCACCCAGCTGGTGGTGAAGGAGAACGACTTCAAGGACTCCGTGG
Organism: Streptomyces sp. NPDC091281; assembly: GCF_044757425.1. Lineage (NCBI taxonomy): Bacteria > Bacillati > Actinomycetota > Actinomycetes > Kitasatosporales > Streptomycetaceae > Streptomyces > Streptomyces sp. NPDC091281. The sequence goes on from NZ_JBIVUY010000004.1 coordinate 470,614, forward strand.
CGCGCACCGTCGGCGGCATCGTGCCGATGGTCCCGGAGGGGCTCGTCCTGCTGACCTCGGTCGCCTTCGCGATCGGCGTGGTGCGGCTGGGCCGCCAGCAGTGCCTGGTGCAGGAGCTGCCCGCCATCGAGGGCCTGGCCCGCGTCGACACCGTCTGCCTGGACAAGACGGGCACGCTCACCGAGGGCGGCATGGACGTCACCGAGGTCCGCGTCCTGGACGGCGGCGACCCGGCGTACGTGCACCGGGTGCTCGGCGCGCTCGGGGCGTCCGACCCGCGGCCCAACGCCTCCCTCCAGGCGATCGCCGCCGCCTACCCGGACGCCGGGGCGTGGCGGCGCACGGCGGCGCTGCCGTTCTCGTCGGCCCGCAAGTTCAGCGGGGCCGCGTTCGAGGAGGCCGGGGAGAACGGGAAGGCCGGCGGGGGCGAGGCGCGTACGTGGCTGCTGGGCGCCCCCGATGTGCTGCTGGGCGCCGACGATCCGGCGCTCGCGGAGACGGAGCGGCTGAACGAGCAGGGGCTGCGGGTGCTGCTGCTGGCGCGGGCCGGGCGTCCGCTGGACGACGCCGATCCGGCGCGGGGGGCGCGGGCCGCGGCGCTGGTGGTGCTGGAGCAGCGGCTGCGGCCGGACGCCGCGGACACGCTGCGGTACTTCGCCGAGCAGAACGTCCACGCGAAGGTCATCTCCGGCGACAACGCGGTGTCGGTGGGCGCGGTCGCCGCGAAGCTGGGGCTGGACGGCCGGGCGGTCGACGCGCGGCGGCTGCCGGGCGCGCCGGAGGAGATGGCGGCGGCGCTGGACGAGGGCACGGTGTTCGGGCGGGTCACGCCGCAGCAGAAGCGGGACATGGTGGGGGCGCTCCAGTCGCGGGGGCACACGGTCGCGATGACCGGCGACGGTGTCAACGACGTGCTGGCGCTGAAGGACGCCGACATCGGGGTCGCGATGGGCTCGGGGTCGGAGGCGACGCGGGCGGTGGCGCAGATCGTGCTGCTGAACAACAGCTTCGCGACGCTGCCGTCGGTGGTGGCGGAGGGCCGCCGGGTCATCGGGAACATCACGCGGGTGGCGACGCTGTTCCTCGTGAAGACGGTGTACTCGGTGCTGCTGGCGCTGCTGGTGGTGTGCTGGCAGGTGGAGTACCCGTTCCTGCCGCGCCATCTGACGCTGCTGTCGACGCTCACCATCGGGGTGCCCGCGTTCTTCCTGGCCCTGGCCCCGAACAAGGAGCGGGCGCAACCGCACTTCGTGCGGCGGGTGATGCGGTACTCGATCCCCGGCGGTGTGCTGGCGGGGGCGGCGACGTTCGTGACGTATCTGGTCGCGCGGCACCACTACACCGGGGACGGGGCGCTGGAGGCGGAGACGAGCGCGGCGACGCTGACGCTGTTCCTGATCTCGATGTGGGTGCTGGCCATCATCGCCCGCCCGTACACGTGGTGGCGGGTGCTGCTGGTGGCGGCGATGGGCGGGGCGTTCGTGCTGGTGCTGGTGGTGCCGTGGCTCCAGGACTTCTTCGCGCTGAAGCTGGTCGGGATGACGATGCCGTGGATCGCGGTGGGTATCGCCGTGGTGGCGGCGGCCGTCCTGGAGCTCCTGTGGAGGCTGGTCGACCGCCGCGCACCGGCCGCCTGAGGCGGCGGGCCCGGTCTCCCGGTGCGGACTACTTCACGTCGACGAAGTCGGCGGCGGCGCTGACCGGGGCGGTGGTGCCGGTGCCCGCGAAGGAGTAGCGGTAGTAGCCGTCCGCGGACGCCTTGACCGTGGTCTTGAGGGTGCCGGTGGAGCTGGTCTTGACCGTCTTGACGGTGGTGTAGGTGCTGCTGCCCTTCTTACGGAACTGGAGCTTCACCGACTGCCCCGCGTATCCGGCGTACGCGTTGCTGTCCCAGTTGGCGCGGGAGAGCTTGCCCGTGACGGTGAGGGTCTTGCCCTTCTTCACCGGCTCCGGCGTCGCGTTCACCGTGAGCTTGCCCTGCCGCAGGACCTTGGCGGTGCCGAGGTTGCCCTTCCAGGTGGGGCCGCCGTCGTCGGTGGCCGCGACGGCGCCGAGCTTCCAGGTGCCCGCGCGGTCGTTGGAGAGGTCGATGTACTCCTCGGCGTGCTTCGGGTAGAAGGGGATCTTCCCGGTGCACTTGAGGACCGTCGACGAGGCGGTGGTGCACTTGGCGACGTCGTCGACACCCAGCATGTCGTCCGCGCCCTCGCCGACGTTGGTGCCCCGGTAGAGGAACGGCACGACCGCGAGGGTGCGCGGGTCCAGGGAGGCCGGCTTCTTCAGGGTGAACGTGGCGGTCGCGGTGACCTTGCCCGTCGTGCCGACGACGACGCTCTTGCCGCCGTTCAGCTTGAAGTCGGAGAAGGTGACGGCGGGCCCGGACGGAGCGGCCTGCGCGGCCGGGACGGCGAGAGCGGAGACGGCGAGAGCGCCGGAGGCGGCGGCGATCACGAGAGCGCGGATGCGCATGTGTGTTTCCCCCATACAAAACGATGTGGTCATGGTGCGGTCTTGGTGCGTTCTTGGGAGTCCGTTGACTCATCAACAGAGATGCGTGAGGGGCGCCCGCAGTTGCAGAGGATCACGAAAAAATACGAGAAGTGCGGATGTGGGAAGGCCCCCTCCGTCTGGGGAGGGGGCCTTCCCGGCGCCCGGCGCGTGGTGCCCGGCGCGTGGCGCGCATGTGGTGCGGGGGTGGTGCGTGGGGCGCGGCTTACTTCACGTCGACGAAGTCGGCGGCGGCGCTGACCGGGGCGGTCGTCGAGGTGCCCGCGAAGGAGTAGCGGTAGTAGCCGTCCGCGGACGCCTTGACCGTGGTCTTCAGGTTGCCCGTCGACCCCGTCTTGACCGTCTTGACGGTCGTGTAGGTGCTGCTGCCCTTCTTACGGAACTGCAGCTTCACCGACTGGCCCGCGTACCCGGCGTACGCGTTGCTGTCCCAGTTCGCGCGCGACAGCTTGCCCGTGACGGTGAGGGTCTTGCCCTTCTTCACCGGCTCCGGCGTCGCGTCGGTGGTCAGCTTGCCCTGCCGCAGGACCTTCGCGGTGCCGAGGTTGCCGGCCCACTTGATGTCGTCCGCGCTGGAAGCGTCGGTGGCGATGGCGAGCGCGCCGACCTTCCAGGCACCGGCCTGGCCGTTGTCGAGGTCGTCGAAGTCACCGGCCGACTTGGGGCGGAACTGGAGCTTCGCGCTGCACTTGAGCACGGTCGAGGAGGACGCGGTGCAGGTGCCCGCCTCGTCGCCGAAGATCGACGGCGAGGTCTCGCTGAGCGTGGCGCCGCGGTAGAGGACCGGGCCGTGCGCGACCTTGTTGATGTTGAGGCTCGCGGGCTTCTTGATCGTGTAGGTGACCTTGACGGTCACCTTGGTGGTCGGGCCGACCACGACGGCCTTGCCGCCGTTGACCGAGACGCCGGAGAAGGTGACGGCGGGCGCGGCGGTCGGCGCGGCCTGCGCGGCCGGGACGGCGAGGGCGGAGACGGCGACCGCGCCGGAGGCGGCGGCGATCACGAGGGCGCGTATGCGCATGGGTGTGTTCCTGTGGGTGGAGGGGGTGGGTGTGCGGGAGGGGTGGCCCGGTCGGGTCACCTCACGTCGACGAAGTCACCGGCGGCGCTGACGGCCGGGGTGGTCGACGTGCCCGTGAAGGCGTAGCGGTAGTAGCCGTCCTGGGAGGCCTTGACCGTGGTCCTGAGGGTGCCCGTGGAGCTGGTCTTCACCGTCTTGACGGTGGTGTAGGTGCTGCTGCCCTTCTTACGGAACTGCAGCTTCACCGACTGGCCCGCGTATCCGGCGTAGACGTTCTTCTCCCAGTTGGCGCGGGAGAGCTTGCCCGTGACGGTGAGGGTCTTGCCCTTCCTGACCGGCTCGGGGCTCGCGTTGACCGTCAGCTTGGACAGGCGCTGGAGCCTGGTGGTGGTGAGGCGGTCCTGCTGGACGTAGCCGACCTTGCTCCAGTCGATGTCCTCGATGGGGCCCTCGACGTCCTGGCCGTTGAAGTCGTAGGCGTAGCCGAGCGCCTTGAAGGTGGTGGCGTCGGAGTTGAGCAGCTCGCCGTCGCCGGGGTAGATGTCGATCGCGGCCTTGCAGGAGGCGACCGTGGCGGAGACGGTGGAGCAGACCGGCCACTCGTCGCCGAGGAGGACGTTCTCCGGGCGGTCCACGGAGCCGCGGTAGATCACCAGGTCGAACAGGGCGTCCGCGGCCTTCGGGTTGTAGTCCGCCGGGTGGTTCAGGCGGAAGGTGACCGGGACGGACTTCTTGGCGGTGGTGCCGACCACGATCGGCTTGCCGCTGTTGATCTTCACGGAGCTGAACGACACGTTCAGCGGGTACGGCGCGTCGGTGGAACCGGTGAACGGCGTCTTGCCGGAGCCGAAGGCGGGACCGGCCTGGAGCAGGTCCGTCTTGCTCGGCGGGCCGTCGGCGGCGGTCGCCGCCGGTACGGCCAGTGCGGACAGGGCCAGGGCGCCGGTGACGGCGGCCACGGTGGCTCGTATGCGCATGTGTGTCCCCAGTGAGGAGGGGGCCGCGCCGGGCGGAGTACGCCGACGGCGGGCCCACGTCGTGATGAGCCTGAGGGCTCGCGTGATCAGATGCGCCATGGCCGGAAAAGGTTGTACGGCCCGACGCCTCTCACCTGCCGCGACGTCCCGCAGGAGGGCGAAACGACCATGACGGCCGGTTCGCTGAGGGAGACTCGCGAAGATCGCCGATGGTTGCACGCCACGGGGAGGAAATACGGGGGATGTGTGAAGGCGCGGCGGCGGGCCTCACCGGAGGGGCGGGGCGGGGCGGTGGGAGCGTGAGAGCGCCCGCCGTCCCGTGGGCGGGGAGGGCGGGCGCTGTCGTCGGAGAGGTGGGGCGGAGGGTCAGTCGAACCAGCGGTCGCGGGCCAGTTCCGGGGTGCGGGACGGGTCCTCCAGGAGGGCGGCGACCTCGAAGCGGCGCGGCCACTGGCGGGCCGCCCAGGCGAGGCCCGCGGCGACCCCCTCCAGGGTCGCCGCGTGCAGCACGCCGTCGTCGGTGAGACGCCAGTCGATGTCGACGCCGTCCACGACCAGCTCCTCGTGCTCGACGTAGGAGTCGGGAGTACGCGGGCCGAGGAGGACACGGACGGCGTCCGGGACCTCGTGCGAGGTGCCCTCGGAGTCGACCCGGCCCGTGACGGACTCGCTCAGCCGCCGCACCTGGAACAGCTCCGCCAGCTCGGCCGCGCGCGCCGGGCGGACCGGGAGCAGGGGCACGCCCCCGGTGAAGGCCAGCAGGTCGGGCGAGTCCACGACGACCGCGTCGGCGGCGTCCACCACCTCGACCCGGCCGTCGACGACCGCGCGCAGCTCGTCCGGCAGGGTCACCTGCTCCGGGTCCAGGTCGGCCAGGGCGCCGTAGAGGCCGTGGAGCTGGGCCGCGGTGACCGGGCGGTCCGGGTCGGCGAGACGGTCGAGGAGTTCGGCCGCGCCGCCCGGCTCGTCGAGGAGCGCCGCCACCGACGTGCGGACGCCGAGGGCGCGCAGGACCTGCTCGTCGTCGAAGCCGGTCGCGTCGGCCTCGTCGTAGAGGCCGTGCAGCAGCGGGTCTCCCCCGGCGGCCAGCAGACCGGCCGGGCGGCGGCCGTCGAGGACCGGGTTCCCGCGCAGCCACCACGCCGTGTACGGGCGGACCACCTCATGGGTGCCGTCGGGCAGCAGGACGCGCAGCGGCTGTGTGAGGGCGTCGCGCAGCGGCGGCCGGGCGAGCAGGGCCAGCGCCTGCGGCCAGCGGTCCTCGTCGACGAGGTCGAGGTCGCGGACGGCGAGGAGTTCCGTGGCGACCGGCGGGACCGGGCTGTCGGGGAACCGGTCCAGGACGTCCTCGCACCACACGTCCACCGCGTCCAGCAGGCCCGCGTCGTCCGGTTCCGCGAAGTCGCCCTCGCGGGGCTCCAGTTCGTTCGGGTCGAGGACGACGTCGGTGGCGCGGACCAGGGTGAAACCGGCGAGCACCCCACAAGCGGCCAGGGGCTGTTCGCCCCACCTGTCGGCCAGCTCCCGGTCCACGGAGGCGAGTTCGTCCTCGCGGACCACCTCCGCGAACGCGCTGCCGGGCAGCAGGAGTTCACCGGCGGGCGCCAGTTCGCCGTCCTCGTCGGGCAGCGCCAGCGCGCCCAGCCACGGCTCGTCACCCGGCTCCAGGCCCGCGTCCCGCACCAACGCCAGCACGGCGTCGGCGAGTTCCTCGGCGTCCAGGGTGTCCGGCTCGTCCCAGGCGCCGCCGTCGTCGTCCAGCGAGGCGGCCACCGCCGCACGGACCTGCGGGGTGGTGAGCACCGCGCGCGGCGTCGCGGGCAGCGCCCCCAGCTTCTCCAGCAGGGGATGCGCCGCGTCCGGGTGGGCGACCTTCAGACCCAGGCGGGCCAGGACCTCGGGGTCGACACCCGCGACCCCGCTCGCGGTGCCGTCCGTGGACGGGGCGGGCAGCAGGATCTGGCGGGGGCCGACCGTCGTGCGGCCGTCGGCCAGCGGCACCGGCAGCCCCGAGAGGCGGTCCGGGTCGACCCCGGCGAGGCTGTCGTACAGCCGGTACCACCACTCCGGGTCCTTCTCCAGGCCCGCCAGCCGGTCGACCGCGTCCGCCAGCGGGACACGGGCCACCCCGAGGGTGCGCAGCTCCGCCCGGCGCTCCAGCCCGGCGGGCAGCAGCGTCGGCAGCACCTCCGCGAGAACCCGTACGGTGTCCGCGCCCGCGCCCTCGACGACCTCCGCGTCCCGCGGGCGCAGCGCCTCCGGCAGCGCGTCCCGGTCACCGGGGACCGGCGGCAGGGCGGGCGGCAGGAACGCGGTGCGCGGCAGCCGGTCCAGGATCGCCTGCCGCAGCGCGCCGTCCAGCTCGCCCCGGCCCAGCGCGCCCGGCACCAGACCGATGACGCCGACCGTCACCGGCCGCCAGGCGGCGAGGAGTTCGGCGTACGCGTCCGCCGCGCACCGCACGAGATGGTCGGTGAGCGGGCCGGGTGCCGCGTGCCGGCGGGTGGGGTCCAGCGGGAACGACGCGATGAGCAGCGCGGGCACCCCGAGCGGCTCGTCGCTCGGGGTCGGCGCGTGCACGACCGGGCTGGTACGGGGGCGGGCGGGCGCGCCGTCCGCGTCCACCGGGACCGCCCAGGTCACCGACCAGTGGGGGCGCAGCCGCTCCTCCACCGGGCGGTCCGCGAGCAGCTCCGCGGTGAGGGGGCCGTGCGCGGCGGCGATCCGCCAGCGGGTGTCGCCGTCACGGCTGTCCGACACGACCGTGAGGTCACCGTCCGCCGTACGGCGCAGCGTGCGCGGGGCCGCGTCACCGACCTCGATCACCACCTCCGCCAGGCCCGGCAGGGCCAGCAGGAGCGCGTCGTCGACGGCGGTGAGGAGACGCTCGGCGAGGTCGGCCGCGGCGGCGTCGCGCAACGGCAGGATGACGGCCGTGTCGTAGCCGTCGGGGGCGGTGCCCTCGGCGGCGAACGGCAGCCGCAGCAGCGGGACATGGCCCTCGCGGCGGCGGATCTCGTCCCCCAGGCCCGGACTGTGGCGGGCGGTCTCCGCGGCCAGCACGCGGGCCTCTCCGAGGGCCCAGCGGACGCCCCCGTGGCGGCCCACCACGGCCGGGTCGTCGGTGACGGAGAGGACGGCGGCGAAACCGACACCGAAACGGCCCACGGCCGCCTGGGGCGTCGTCGCGTCCTCCGAGGCCCCTCGCTTCGCCGAGGCGCGGAGAGTGGAGAGGGACTCGACGCCCGCCGCGTCCAGCGGGGCGCCGGTGTTCGCCGCCACCAGGACACCCTCGCGGAGCGTCAGCCGCAGCCGGCCCGGGACACCCGCGCGGGCGGCGGCGTCCGCCGCGTTCTGGGCCAGCTCCACGACGAGGCGGTCGCGGTAGCCGCCGAGGACGAGGTCCTCCTCCGCGTTGGCGTCCTCGCGGAAGCGGGCGGGGCTGGTGGCCCAGGCGTCCAGTACGCCGCGGCGGAGGCGGGCCGTCCCGAAGGGGTCGGCGCCCTCGGGGGCGGGTCGTACGAACTTGGTGCTCACGTCGGTTCACTCTCCTCATCACCGAGGGCACGAAGGTACCGCGCTGGGGGGTGAGGGGGGTTTGGGCGGGGAGGGGGGTGGTGTGGTGCGGGTGGGTGGTGCGGTGCGGGTGGGTGGGGGCTGGTCGCGCAGTTCCCCGCGCCCCTGTCGACCACGGCGAGTGGTCCCGTGCGGGCCGTGGGGGCTGGGCGCGCAGTTCCCCGCGCCCCTGGGGACCACCGGTGGGTGATGCGGTGCGGGCCGTGGACGGCCGGTCGCGCAGTTCCCCGCGCCCCTGGGGAGGCCAGCGTGGGTGGTCGTGTGCGGGTTGTGGGGGGCTGGGCGCGCCGTTCCCCGCGCCCCCGGGGGGGCGGCCGTGGGGGGTCATGTGCGGGCTGGGGGGTGGGGCTGGGCTGTTTGGGGGCGCGGGGAACTGCGCGGGTGACCACGGGCGGGCGGGAGCCGACGACGTACCGGAAGCCCCCGGAGGGCGGCGCGCCCGCCCGGAGGGCTTACGCGTGGCCCAGTTCCGCGGATTCCTCGTCGGGGGTCGACGGGACCGAGCCCGAGTCGGGGGACGGGCGGAGGGGGAACGGGTCCACCTCGTTCTCGTCGACGACGGGCGCCGGCGGGCGCGGCGGCTTCGGCATGACCGCCGCCTCCGAGTGCCCGCCGCAGCCGTACGCCAGGGAGACCACGCGGCCGTCGGCCGGGGAGAACTCGTTGGCGCAGACACCGAAGGCCTGGCCGAGGGAGCCGCCGATCGGGTTGAGGAAACCGCAGCTGACACAGGTCGCCGGGGCGGCCTGCGCCATCGGGGTCTTCGCACCGAACGCCTCCTCCCAGCGGTCGGCGGAGGCGTACAGCCCGTACCGGGACAGCACGCGGGCCCGCCGCATGCCGAGTTCCTCGGCGATCGAGGCGATCGACCCGACGGCGGGCGCCACCGGCAACTCGGCGGGCGGACCCGCCGTCACCTCGGCGTCCTCCGCCTCCACCAGCTCGGCCATCTCCTCCGAGACGGCGGAGTTCGGCGGCGGGGCGTCCTCGCCCGTGTAGCCGGGCTCCAGACGGAGATCCTCCGCGTCGGTGGGCAGCAGGTCGCCGGGGCCGAGGTCGCCGGGGCGCAGCCGCTCGCTCCACGGCACCCACTCGGGGGCGAGGACCGCGTCGGGGCCGGGCAGCAGGACGACCTCGTCCAGCGTGACGACCTTGGCGCGCGAGGCCCGCGCGACCGTGGCGGCCCAGCGCCAGCCCCGGTAGCCCAGCTCCTGGCAGGCGAAGAAGTGGGTCACGACTCGGTCGCCCTCGGCGAGGACGCCCACGTGCTCACCGACCACGCCGGGCGCGGCGGCCTCCTCTGCCGCCGCACGGGCGAGGTCGACGGCCTCGGCGCACAGGCGGTCGGGGGTGCGGCTTCGCGTGGTCGCTGCGCTCACAGGTATCGCTTCTCTCCTACGCCGTCACTCGGGTGCGGTCGCCACCGGCGGCGGAGCGGACGGAGCGGACCTGCGGGCCGCGTCGACGTCCGCGTCCGATCGCTCACGGACGCACCTGTGCCATCCATTGTGGGGGATGGCTGAGATACGCACGCTACCTGTTCGCGGGCGCTGCGCCCACACCGACGGTCCTTCTGCGGCCTTCCGCGCCGACTTTCCCACCGCCCGGCCCGCCCTCCCCGGCCCGCGCGGCCGGGGCCGCACGGCGCGTCCACGGCCCCGTACGGGCCACCCCGTGGGGGGAATCCGTGCCGCGCCCGGCCGGGACACGCCCGGCCGCCGACCGGAATGTGCGCGGTCGTACGCGCGGTAACCGCGCTACACCCGGCCGTCTCGGGGCACTATGACGGGGTGGCAGCCGCGAGAACACCCCAGGACGCCACCGGGACCGGTGGGTCCCAGGGGCTCCGGGAGCACCGGGAGCACAGCGCGAGGGAGGGGGACAGGGTGAGTGGTCCGGGCCGGGTACGCAACGGGCCCGTCCGCGCGGTCGGCCGCGCCCTGCGCCTGCCCTTCACCGGCACCGCGCGCGGTATCCGCAAGGCCACCCACGCGCACGGCGCGGGCGAGTCCGGCCTCGGCAAGCTGATCGAACTGCACGCGGTGAACGGCGCGGGCGACGTCATGATCACCGTGGCGCTCGCGTCGACCGTGTTCTTCTCCGTCCCCACCGACGAGGCGCGCGGCCGGGTCGCCCTCTACCTCGCCATCACGATGGCCCCCTTCACCCTGCTCGCCCCGGTGATCGGCCCCCTCCTGGACCGGCTGCCGCACGGCCGCCGCGCCGCGATGTCCGGGGCGATGCTGGCGCGGGCCCTGCTGGCGCTGGTGCTGTCCGGCGCGGTCGTCACCGGCAGCCTCCAGCTCTACCCGGCGGCCCTCGGCGTCCTCGTCGCGTCGAAGGCGTACGGCGTGGTGAGAAGCGCCGTCGTGCCACGGCTGCTGCCGCCGGGGTTCTCGCTGGTGAAGGCGAACTCGCGGGTCACCCTCGGCGGCCTCCTCGCGACGGGCGTCGCCGCCCCCATCGGCGCGGGCCTCCAGGCCCTCGGCCCCCGCTACCCCCTCTACGGCGCCTTCGTGATCTTCGTGGCGGGTACGTTCCTGTCGTTCTCCCTGCCCCGCAAGGTCGACTCCGCCAAGGGGGAGGACCGGGCGCTGCTCGCGGCGGACGAGGACCACCTGCACGGCCCGCACCGGCAGCCCGTGAAACGGCCGGGCCTCAGGACCGTCGGCATCGCCGTGACCCACGCGCTGGGCGCCAACGCGGCGCTGCGCTGGCTGTCGGGGTTCCTCACGTTCTTCCTGGCGTTCCTGCTGCGGGAGCATCCGCTGACCGGGCAGAGCGCGGCGGTGTCGCTGGGCATGGTCGCCGTCGCGGCGGGCCTCGGCAACGCGCTCGGCACCTCGGTCGGGGCCGCGCTGCGCTCGCGGGCCCCGGAACTGATCATCGTGACGGTGGTGGCGGTGGTGCTGGGCGCCGCGATCACGGCGGCGGTCTTCTTCGGCGCGTTCCTCGTGGCCTGCCTGGCCGCGGTCGCGGGCTTCTCCCAGGCCCTGTCCAAGCTGTCCCTGGACGCACTGATCCAGCGGGACGTCCCCGAACTGGTCCGCACCTCGGCGTTCGCCCGCTCGGAGACGCTGCTCCAGGTGTCCTGGGTCTTCGGCGGCGCGGTCGGCATCGCCATGCCGCTGAACGGCGCCCTCGGCCTCTCGATCGCCGCCGCGGTCGTCGCCGTCGGCTGGACCACCACCGCCCGCGGCCTCGTCGGCTCGGCCCGCCACGGCGGCAAGCCACGCCCGCGGGTGGCGTGAGCGGCGCCCGTACCGCGGCCCCCGCCCCCCCCCGTGCCGCGTCACCCCGTGGCCGTAACCCGGGGCCACGCCGCCCCCCACGTAGAGGGACGGCCCGGCGTGCCCGATAGCCTTCGGGCATGACCTCGATGCCTCGCGGCGCAGCCGCAGATGCGCTCCGCGTCGTGCGACGCCGCCGTGCCGTCGCCGTCGCCGGTGCCGTTTCCGCCGGACTGCTCGTCCTGTCGGCCTGTGACAAGCCGACCCCCATGTCCACGATCACGGTCGGCGACACCTCGGTCAGCTCGGAGGCCACCTGCGGCGGCGAGGGCGACACCCTCCAGGCCGCGGCCATCGCGAAGTGCCTGAAGGACAAGGACATCAAGACGATCACCGTCGACCCGGACGAGACGGTCCGCTTCGGCGTCGACCCCGACGTCGCCGACGACCGCTGGACGATCTGGATGAACGGTCAGCCGCTCACCGAGGACAGCGGCAAGACGTACCGCACGATCCCCGGCAGCGTCTTCTTCAACGCCCAGTACGGTGCCCAGGGCGACTCGACCCTCGTCACCATCAAGGCGGGCGACGGGAAGACGAACAGCCAGGCGGTGACCGGCCTGTGGTCGTTCGAGCTCAAGAAGGACGCCTGACCACGTCCGGCGCACCGGCCGCCCCCGGCTCCCGCGTCCTGATCGCCACCGCCGTCGCCGCCGAGCGGGACGCGGTGGCGCGGGCGTTCCCCGCCCTGCCCGCCCGCGTCGCGCACCGGCCGGGCGTCACCCTGCACCGGCTGGGCGACCGGCTGGACCTGCTGGCCGCCGGGGTCGGCCCGGCGGCGGCCGCCGCGGCCGTCTCCGCCGCGCTGACCGCCGCCGCCCTCGACGGAGACGGTGAGGGTGCCGGTGCCGGGGGCCGGTACGGGCTGGTGGTGTCGGCCGGGATCGGCGGCGGCTTCGCCCCCGGCGCGCCCGTCGGCTCCCTCGTCGTCGCCGACGTGATCACCGCCGCCGACCTGGGCGCCGACAGCCCCGACGGGTTCCTGCCGGTCACCGAGCTGGGCTTCGGCCGGGTCAGCCACCACCCGCCCCGCTCCCTGGTCCGCCGCACCGCCGACGCGACCGGCGCCGCGACCGGGACCGTACTGACCGTGTCGACGGTCACCGGCACCGCCGCCCGCGCGGACGCGCTCCGCGCCCGCCACCCGCACGCCCTGGCCGAGGCCATGGAGGGCTTCGGCGTCGCCGAGGCGGCCGACGCGCACGGCGCGGCCGTCCTGGAGATCCGCGCGGTCTCCAACCCCGTGGGCCCCCGCGACCGCGCCGCCTGGCGCATCGGGGACGCCCTGGCGGCCCTCACCGCGGCCTTCGGGAAGCTCGCACCCGTCCTGGAGAGTTGGAACCGGCATGACCAGTGACCCGCAGTCCCTGCGCATCGCGTACTCGCCCTGCCCCAACGACACCTTCGTCTTCGACGCCCTCGCCCACGGCCGCGTCCCCGGCGCGCCCGCCCTCGACGTGACCTTCGCCGACATCGACGTCACCAACGGCCTCGCCGAACGCGGCGGCGACGACCCGCACGACGTGCTGAAGGTGTCGTACGCCGTCCTGCCGTACGTCCTCGGCACGTACACGCTGCTGCCCTGCGGGGGCGCGCTCGGGCGGGGGTGCGGGCCGCTGGTGCTGACCCGGGAGCCGGGCACCGACCTGACCGGGCGGACCGTCGCCGTGCCCAGCGAGCGGTCGACGGCGTACCTGCTGTTCCGGCTCTGGGCGGCGGACGTGCTGCCGGACGGGGTCGGCGAGATCGTCGTCCTGCCGTTCCACGAGATCATGCCGGCCGTCCGGGACGGCAAGGTCGACGCGGGCCTCGTCATCCACGAGGCACGGTTCACGTACCAGGAGTACGGCCTGCACAAGCTGGCCGACATGGGCGAGCACTGGGAGGCCACGACCGGGCTGCCGATCCCGCTCGGCGCGATCATCGCGAAGCGGTCCCTGGGCACCGAGACCCTGACCGGCCTCGCGGACGCCGTCCGCGCCTCGGTACGCGCCGCGTGGGAGACACCCGAGGTGTCCCGGCCGTACGTCATGGAACACGCGCAGGAGATGGACCCGGCCGTCGCGGACCAGCACATCGGGCTGTACGTCAACGAGTTCACGGCGGATCTCGGCGAGGACGGCTACGCGGCCGTACGCGGACTGCTCACCCGCGCGGCGGCCGAGGGACTGGTACCGCCCCTCGGCCCGGACGCGCTCACGTTCCCCTGAATTACCGCGAGCCGGGCGCCTTTTCGGACGCCCGGCCGGAACACACCTGCCGCAAGTCGGCGGACGGTCAGACGTCCAACTGGTCGGCCACGGCGCGCAGCAGACCCGCGATCTTCTTGCCGGAGGTCTTCTCCGGGTAACGCCCCTTCTCCAGCATCGGAGTGATGTTCTCCAGAAGAGTCGTCAAATCCTGGACGATGGAGGCGAGTTCATCGGGCTTCTTGCGCTGGGCGGCGGCGACCGAGGGCGTCGGATCAAGCATCACGACGGACAGCGCCTGGTCACCACGCTGCCCGGCCACGACACCGAACTCCACGCGCTGGCCCGGCTTCAGTGTCTCCACACCGGCGGGGAGGACCGAGGAATGGACGAAGACGTCACCGCCGTCGTCCCGGGAGAGAAAGCCGAAGCCCTTCTCACTGTTGAACCACTTGACTTTGCCGGTAGGCACGTCTGTCCTCGTCCTCGTACTTGTCGGAAAACTGCTTCTGAAACGGCTCGTGACAACACCGAGGCGGGTCGACCCTGACCCGCCGGTACTCAGGCTAATGGTCTTCCGCCGGGTGACAAGACGTCCCCGGCTTGTTCCTTCGGGCTGGGAACTACCCTGGTCGGGTGCGTGACAAAACCCAAACGAATTCCGCCGCGGCCGGTGACCGACTGATCCGGGCCGGAGCCGTCGTCTTCTTCGTCGGCGCGGTGGCCACGCTCGTCACGGTGGCCCCGCTCCTCTTCGACGCGAAGCCCTTTCCGACGTTCATGTTCGGCCTGAGCATGCTGATGGGCGTCGGATTCCTCATCGCCGGGGCGGGGGTGCTGCGCTCGGCCGCCGCGGGACGCCGTCAGGCGCGGGCCGCGCGGTAGGCCGCGAGCCATTCCGGGAAGGCGGTGAGGTCGGCGAGGACGACGTCGGCGCCCGCCGCCCGCAGCTCGTCCGCGTCGCACGGGCCGGTGGGCACGGCCACCGACAGCGCCCCGGCCGTGCGGGCGCCGCGTACGTCGCCGACGTGGTCGCCGACGTACACCGTCGCGCCGTGCTCGCGCAGCGCCACCGCCTTCTGCTCGGCCCACAGGTCGCCGACGACCGCGTCGGGCTCGATGCCGAGGTGCGCCAGGTGCAGCTTCGCGTTGGGCTCGTGCTTCGCGGTGACCACGACCGCCCGGCCGCCCGCCGCCCGCACCGCCGCGACCGCCTCCCGCGCGCCGGGCAGCGCGGGCGTCGGCGCGATGGCGATCGACGGGTACATCGACCGGTACAGGTCGGCCACCGCCGGTACCTCCTCCGCCGGGAACCAGCGCACCAGCTCGTCCGCGAGCGGGGGCCCCAGCCGGGTCACGGCCTGGTCGGCGTCGACGAACACCCCGGTCCGCTCGGCCAGCGCCACGTAGCAGGCGTGGATACCGGGGCGGGAGTCGATGAGCGTCATGTCGAGGTCGAAGCCGACCGTGGGGGCGGTGGAGGCGGGCGCGGTGGTGGTGGGGGTGGGTTCGGTGGCCATATGGGTCATTGTGCCCAGCGGGGGTGAGGCGGGGGGAGTGGGCCTCCCTCCGCCCCACTGGTGACGGTCCGGGGCGCCTGCGGTGCTGGTCCCGTCCCGTCGGCGCCCAGGCCCGTGCGTACGCCGTGCCGCGGCCGCCTACGCCTTGCCGCCGCGCTGGGAGCGCCAGACGAGGAACAGGGCCGTGGTGATCGCCGCGCCGCGCAGGACCCAGGGCCAGGTCTCGGCGACCGCGTCGTTCATCCGGCCGTCGGCGATCGGGTCGCCCCAGCGGCCCTCGGTACGGCCCCACAGCCAGAGCAGCCCGGCCGCGACCGACAGGCCGGGGAGGCCGAACAGCGCGAGCTTCGTCTCGGTGTCGGTCAGGCGGCGGGACGCCCAGGCGATGAGCCAGCCGACGGCCAGGGCGAGCCAGTTGCCGAGGACCGCGCCCGCGACCAGGCAGAGCGCGGCCAGCAGGAGCAGCGGGTTGGTCCAGCGGGGGCCGGTGGCGGCGGCAGCGGCGGCCGGGCGGGGGGACGACGGGCGGAGGAGGCGGCGCAGGCCGGACCCGGCCGCCTTCTTCTGCTCGACGACCGCCGCCCCTTCCGCGGCCTTCTCCGCCTCGGCCCGTTCCTTCTCGCGTTGCCGCAGGGTCGCCAGTTCCCGCGCTTCCTCCTCCTCGCGGCGCAGGGTGGCCGGGGACTTCAGCATGTCCGCGATCTCGATGCCGCCGACGAAGCCGGTGATGCCGTCGCCGAGGTCGAGGACGCCGCTGTCGTCGCCGCTGCCGGGACCGTCGTCCTTGCGCCACCAGTCGGGCCCGCCCGGACGCGGCCCGGCGGGGACGGAGTCGGCGGGGACGGACGGCGCCGGGGCGTCCTGGGGCGGGTCGGAGCGGGGCCGCGGCAGGGGCACGACCCGGCGCAGTCCCTTGCGCGGCGGGTCGGTCTTCTCCGCCTCCCGCTCGTCGCGCCGGTCGCCCTGGGCGCGCTGGGTGGGGACGGCCGCGGTGGGGGCCTCGGGGACCGGTGCGCGGGTGCCGTCGGCGGCGGCGACCACGTCGTCGGGGCTGCCCAGCCGGTCCAGGATGCGGCGGACCGCGGCCGGGCTGTCGACGGGTGTCCTGGCGCGGCGCCGGTCGATCTCGTTGCGCAGCTCGGACACCAGCCGCATGCGCGTGGCCGACGACAGCTGCTGCTGGTGCGCCACGTCACCGACCCGGCTCAGATACTCGTAGACGACCTGGTCGCTCTCGATACCCACGAAGTCCCCTCCGGGGCGGCTGCCTTGGATGAGCCCCGTGACACGACGTTAGCGCAGGAGGCGGCCTGTGCGGCGGGGTGCGGGGGCACACCGCCGCACCCCGGCACTCCGGTCTCCCCCTCCGCCGGAGGCGTCGGCATTCTGCGGCGCACCGGGTGCGGCGCGCCGCACCCGCTACCGTTGACAGGATGAGCAGCGACGAGAAGACCGCGGCCCCGCGTTCGCTCGCGGAGGCGCTTCGCGTCCGGGACGACGCGTCCCTGGCCGCGCTCCTGCGCGCCCGCCCCGACCTCATCACCCCCGTCCCGACGGACCTGACGCAGCTCGCCACCCGTGCGGGCACCCGTGCCTCCGTGGTGCGCGCGCTGGAGCGGCTGGACCGGTTCACCCTCCAGAGCGCGGAGGCGCTGGCCGTCGCCGGGGAGCCCGCGTCGTACGACGAGCTGCTCGGGCTGATGGGCGGGGACGAGCGGGACCCGGCGGTGGCCGCCGCGCTGCCGGGGGCGGTCGCGGTGCTGCGCGAGCAGGCCCTCGTGTGGGGCGACGACGCCCGGCTGCGGCTGGTGCGCACCGCGCGCGAGCTGCTCGCGCCGTCGCCGCAGCACCCCTCCCCCACCGGCCTCGGCCCGTCCGTGCCGGAGGCCACGGCGGGGATGTCGCCGGGCCGTGTCCAGGAGATCGTGGCGGCGGCCGGGCTGCCGTCGACGCACGACGCGGTGTCGGCGGCGACCGCGCTGTCCGCGCTGTTCTCGCAGCGCCGGAAGATGAAGGCGCTGCTCGCGAAGGCCCCGGCGGACTCCCTGGACGTGCTGGAGCGGCTGGTGTGGGGGCCGCCGTACGGGCAGGTCACCGCCGATCCGGCGCCCCGGCTGCGGTGGCTGCTGGACCGCGGGCTGCTGCTGCCGACCGCGCCCGGCACGGTCGTACTGCCCCGCGAGGTCGCCCTGCACCTGCGGGGCGGGCGGGCGCACCGCGCGCCCGAGCCGGTGCCGCCGGTCGTGGCGGCGGCGGCCACGCACGCGCCGAAGGTGGTGGACGCGACGGCGGCCGGGCAGGCGTACACGGCGCTGGCCACCGTCGAGGAGCTGCTGAAGGACTGGGACGAGGGCGGGCCCGCCGTGCTGCGCGCGGGCGGGCTGAGCGTGCGCGACCTCAAGCGGACGGCGGTCGCGCTGGACGCGTCGGAGCCGGTGGCCGCGTTCTGGGTGGAGCTGGCGTACGCGGCCGGGCTGATCGCCTCCGACGGCGAGGCCGACGAGCGGTACGCGGCGACCCCGGCGCACGACGAGTGGCGGGAGCTGCCCGCGGCCGAGCGGTGGGCGGTGCTGGCGCGGGCCTGGCTGACGGCGACCCGTACGGCGGGCGTGGTCGGCGGCCGGGACGCGAAGGACCGCGCACTGTCGGCACTGGGCCCCGGCCTGGACCGGTCGGCGGCGCCCGAGGTACGGCACCGGGTGCTGGCGCTGCTGGCCGCGCTGCCCGAGGGCGGCGCGCCGGACGCGGAGTCGGTGCTGGCCCGGCTGGGCTGGGAGCGCCCGCTGCGCGGCCCCCAGCGCGAGGACGACCTGCGTTCCCGGCTGGCCCGCTGGACCCTGACCGAGGCGGAGCTGCTCGGGGTGACCGGGCGGGGGGCGCTGTCGGCACACGGGCGGGCGCTGCTCGGGGCGGGACGGACCCCCGGAGGTCCTGCGCCGACGGGGACGACGAGGGCGACGGCGGCACAGTCCCCCGCCTCCCCTGCCTCCACCCCCGCCCCCGCCCCCGGCTCCGACTCCGACTCCGGTCCCGGGGACAAGCTCCCCGCCCCGCACCACCGCACGACCGCCGCCCCACCCCCGGTCCCCTCCGCCCTCTCCCCCGCCGAGCAGGCGACCGCCGCCGCGACCGCCGCGAAGCTGCTCGCGCCGCTGCTCCCGGAGCCGCTGGACCACGTCCTGCTCCAGGCAGACCTGACGGCCGTGGCGCCCGGCCCGCTGCACCGGCCGCTCGCGGACGCGCTGGGCGTCCTCGCCGACGTGGAGTCGAAGGGCGGCGCGACCGTCTACCGGTTCACGCCCGCCTCCGTACGGCGTGCCCTGGACGCGGGCCGCAGCGCGTCCGACCTGCACGCGTTCCTCGCGGCGCACGCGCGGACGCCGGTGCCGCAGCCGCTGGCGTACCTGATCGACGACGTGGCCCGCAGACACGGTCATCTGCGGGT
Source organism: Streptomyces sp. NPDC091281 (assembly GCF_044757425.1). Lineage (NCBI taxonomy): Bacteria > Bacillati > Actinomycetota > Actinomycetes > Kitasatosporales > Streptomycetaceae > Streptomyces > Streptomyces sp. NPDC091281. The sequence continues at coordinate 489,140 of NZ_JBIVUY010000004.1, forward strand.
GGGCGCGGCGTCGGCGTACGTCCGCTGCGACGACGACGCGCTGCTCAACGAGATCCTCGCCGACAAGCGGTCCGCGGCGCTGCGGCTGCGGCGGCTCGCGCCGACCGTGCTGGCCGCGCAGGCGGACCCGGCGGCCCTGCTGGAGGGGCTGCGGGCGATGGGGTACGCGCCCGCCGCGGAGTCCGCCGAGGGCGACGTCCTCATCACCCGCGCCGACGCCCACCGCACCCCGCCGCGCACCGCGCCCGTACCGGTGCCGGACGGCCCGCCCGCCCCGGACGGGACGCTCCTGACGGCCGCGATCCGGGCGATCCGCGCGGGCGACCTGGCCTCGACGGCGCCGCGCAAGGCGGGCCCGACGGCGGACGCGACCGGCGCGGCCTCCCTCGCCCCCGGCGCCCTCCCCCGCACCTCGGCGGCCGAGACCCTGGCCACCATGCAGGCCGCCGTCCTCACCGGCGCCGCCCTGTGGATCGGCTACGTCAACGCCGAGGGCGGCGCCAGCCAGCGCGTCATCGCGCCCGTCCGGGTCGAGGGCGGCTTCGTGACGGCGTACGACCACACGGCGGACGAGGTCCGCACGTACCCGCTGCACCGGATCACGGGGGTGGCGGAACTGGCGGACGGGGAGATGTAGCGCCACCGGGGCGGGGGCCCGCACCCCGAGTTCCTCCCCGAGCGCGGTCCGCGATCAGCCCGGTGTCTTCTCGATGGCCTCGAAGATGTCGGCGTCGGTCTCCTGCTGCCAGGCCGGGAGGTCGGGCCAGTCGGCCACGTAACCCGGCTTGGGGTCCTCGAAGTGCTTGAACATCTGGGCCGTCCAGCACGTCGCGACGAAGCGGCTCTTCTGTTCGCGCGACAGCCGGGCCGCGGTGCCGCCGCTGATCTCGACGAAGTGGCGGACCTGCTCGTACACGGAGCCCGCCGCCTCGCGCTCCCACTGCGGGGTGTCGTCCCAGGGGGTCACGTATCCGGCCTTCGGCTCTCCGGGGAAGTGCCGCCGGACTCCCGCGATCCAGGCTTCCCGGAACAACCGCGCACCCTCGGTCTGCGACATGCCTAGCCCTCTCGTGACGGCGTGCTCAGGACGGCGATCTCCGCCCCCAGTTCCGCCACGCGGTGGTCGCGGCTCACGGGACCGAACTCGTCGCACAGGGCTCGGAGTCTACGGGCGACATAGCCGGACCCGGAGGCGCGGGCCATGTCGACGGCTTCCCGGCCGTACGCCACGGCCTGTTCGACATCACGCCGTCTGGCACCGATCGCCGCCAGGTCGGTGAGGACCGCTCCCCGTCGACGGTACGACTGTCCGGGCGCCAGAGCCGGCTGTCGCAGAGCCTCCGTCAGGACATGCTCCGCCCGGTCGAGGCGGCCCAGTTGGACGTAGCGCGAGCCCCGTTCCTCTGTCAGACGCGCTCCGTCGAAGCGGAGCCATCCACCGCCCGCGCTCTGCGCGGTGAGGTCGCGAACCGTCTCTGCCCGGTCCATGGCGCGTTCGCACGCGTCCACGTCGCCCAGACCGGCGCTCGCCTCGGCCTGGACGGACGCGACCCAGTGCCGGGTAGCGAGGCCGCTGTCCCCTCGGCGGGCCAGTCGTTCGGCCGCGCCGAGCACCTGCGCGGCCTGCCGGTACCGCCGCTCGGACAGGTCGACGTAGGCGTGACGGACGAGCGCGCAGGCCCACAGGTCGTACGCGTCGGCGTCCTTGCTGACCGATGCGGCGAGCGCGTACGAAGCAGCCGCCTCGGAGTATCGATTGCCGTCGAACGCCACCTCCCCGGCCAGCTGAAAGAGGTCGGCAGCCGCATGCAACAGGACTCGCGCACTGCCGCGGTTGTTCGCGAGCGCTTCGTTCAGAGTCGTCAACTGGTCCCGGACGACGGGATGGACAGCGCCTTTGGAACGAGCCATCTGATACACCTGCCAGAGGTGTTGGTTCATTCGCGCGAAGTCGGCCGGAATTCCGCGGCGGACGCCCTCGGTCAGGGCTTCGGCCTCCTCGACCGGCAGGACGGTCAGGGCCCCGCTGACCGTCAGTATGCGAAGGAACTCACGGCGGATCATCTCGTCGGTGCCTCCCGCACTCGGGGTGTCACTGAACTGGCGCCCGACAGCTTCCTGGCCTGCGGCTTTGGGAGACTTCAGCAGGACGTCCACCTCTCGGAGGCTGACTTCGAGGGCGGCGGCCAAGCCTCGTCGCTGGGGTGGCTGCGGGGCGACTCTGCCGCTTTCCCAGCGTCCGACCGTCGTACGGTCCACGCCGAGTAAGTGGGCCAGACGTTCCTGACTGTAACCCAGAGCCCTGCGTCGTTCCGCCAGGTGCATGGGGCCCCTTTCGCGCGGTCGCGATCTCTCCGGTGCCATGCACCGACCTGCCTCAAGACTGCCGCATTACTGCCGTGGAGACCTCCGATTCCTTTGGCTTTCCTGGATGTTGCCCGGACAGGAAAGCGGGATTCACGGAGGAGTGTGGCCATGACCATGAGCAGCAAGGTTCCCTCACGCGAGCCGGACAGGAATGCGCGTCGGCAGGACACGAGTGCTGGGCAACGTGTCCTGATGACACTCAGAGTCTCGCGTGACTCCGGCCGGACCTGGGGCCCGGTGACGGAGGTGCGGGAGGTCGAGAATCCGGTGATCCTCCCCGACTCCACCGGCTACCCCGCCTGCACGTGCCCGCGCTGCACGCTCCGCTCCCCGCTCCCCGCGGCCTCCCACGGTACGGAGTCGTGATGCGGTGCCCGGAGTGGCAGCGGGTGCTCCCGGACCTGGTCCGGGAAGCACGGGGCACGTCGGCGGCGGAGTGCGTCGACGGGGCCGTGCAGTGCCAGATGTCGGCGCACGTCGACGGAGAGCACTACGGGCTCCTCGACGACGACGGCGAACCCGGGACCGCCCGGTGGCTCCGATGGCTCGACGCGGCCGACGGTGAACCGGTCGTCCTGCCGGACTGCCCGGTGGTGTCCCCGGGGCCCGACGGTGAGGGCTGCTGCCTTTTCGTCGGCCACGCCGAGCGGCACACCTGGGAAGACCCGCCGTAGAAGGTCTCGTGTGCCGGGCCGGACAGCCGACCTGGACCACGGATCACGAGGGACGCCGTGATCCGCTTCGGCGGCCCCGCCGGTCTGCGACGGAGCCCGCCTCCGCGGGCGCCCTCTCCCGCCCGGCGAGTAGGGCACACTGGACGTTTGGCTGCTTCGTCCGGCCGTATCGAAAGGGTCCGCGTGTGAATGGTCCACTCATCGTCCAGTCGGACAAGACCCTGCTCCTGGAGGTCGACCACGAGCAGGCCGACGACTGCCGTCGCGCCATCGCGCCGTTCGCGGAGCTGGAGCGGGCGCCCGAGCACATCCACACCTACCGGGTGACGCCGCTCGGCCTGTGGAACGCGCGCGCCGCCGGGCACGACGCCGAGCAGGTGGTGGACGCGCTCGTGCAGTACAGCCGGTATCCGGTGCCGCACGCGCTGCTGGTCGACATCGCCGAGACGATGGACCGGTACGGGCGGCTCACCCTCAGCAAGCATCCGGCGCACGGGCTGGTGCTGACCACTACCGACCGGCCGGTGCTGGAGGAGATCCTGCGGTCGAAGCGGATCGCGCCGCTGGTCGGCGCCCGTATCGACCCGGACACCGTCGCCGTGCACCCCTCCGAGCGCGGCCAGATCAAGCAGACGCTGCTGAAGCTGGGCTGGCCCGCGGAGGACCTCGCCGGGTACGTGGACGGCGAGGCGCACGCCATCGAGCTGGACGAGAACGGCTGGGCGCTGCGGCCGTACCAGAAGCAGGCCGTGGAGAACTTCTGGCACGGCGGGAGCGGGGTCGTGGTGCTGCCCTGCGGCGCCGGGAAGACGCTGGTCGGCGCGGGGGCGATGGCCGAGGCGAAGTCGACCACGCTGATCCTCGTCACCAACACCGTCTCCGCCCGGCAGTGGAAGCACGAGCTGGTGAAGCGGACCTCGCTGACCGAGGACGAGATCGGCGAGTACAGCGGCACCAGGAAGGAGATCCGGCCGGTCACCATCGCCACCTACCAGGTGCTGACCACCCGCCGGAAGGGCGTCTACCCGCACCTGGAGCTGTTCGACTCCCGCGACTGGGGCCTCATCCTCTACGACGAGGTGCACCTGCTGCCCGCGCCCGTCTTCAAGTTCACCGCCGACCTCCAGGCCCGCCGCCGCCTCGGTCTGACCGCGACGCTGGTGCGCGAGGACGGCCGCGAGTCCGACGTGTTCTCGCTGATCGGGCCGAAGCGCTTCGACGCGCCGTGGAAGGAGATCGAGGCGCAGGGCTACATCGCGCCCGCCGACTGCGTCGAGGTCCGGGTCAACCTCACCGACTCCGAACGGCTCGCGTACGCGACGGCCGAGGCGGAGGAGAAGTACCGCTTCTGCGCGACGACGGCCACCAAGCGCAAGGTCACCGAGGCCATCGTGCGGCGCTTCGCGGGGCAGCAGATCCTCGTCATCGGGCAGTACATCGACCAGCTGGACGAGCTGGGCGAGCACCTCGGCGCGCCGGTGATCAAGGGCGAGACGTCCAACGCACAGCGCGAGAAGCTCTTCGACGCGTTCCGCGAGGGCGAGATCAGCGTGCTGGTGGTGTCGAAGGTGGCGAACTTCTCCATCGACCTGCCGGAGGCCACCGTCGCCGTCCAGGTCTCGGGCACCTTCGGCTCCCGCCAGGAGGAGGCCCAGCGGCTCGGCCGGGTGCTGCGGCCGAAGGCGGACGGGCACCAGGCCCACTTCTACTCGGTGGTCGCCCGCGACACCATCGACCAGGACTTCGCCGCCCACCGGCAGCGGTTCCTGGCGGAGCAGGGCTACGCCTACCGCATCGTCGACGCGGACGAACTGCTGGCGACGGAGGGCACGGACGGGACCGAAGGCGCGGACGGCAGGGACGGGACCGAGGGCGCGGAGGAGTAGGTCCCGGGGGGGTCTCCGGTGTCTACGGTGGCGGGGCGGGCCTGCGGCGGCGTACGACGCCTGCCTCCTCGCCGTACTGGCCGAGCAGGACGACGTCGACGGCGGCTCCGGCGAACACGCGTACCGCGCGCAGGGCGTCGCCGAAGAGGTGACGGTGGGACCCGGTGAGCGGGGTGGCGCCGACCGGGACTCGGGCTGGGTCGAGAAGCGCTGCACTCATGTCTCCATGATGCGATCCCGGACATAAGGGGGGCATCGGTCCACGGGGTCGAGTGCGGGGGCCGATGTGTCCACCCGGGGAGGGAGCGGTGTCCGGCTCGTCCACCCGGGGAGGGGGACGGGTCCCCTAGGGGGTGTAGTGCCCCAGGGGGCGTGTCTCAGTGGGTGCGTCTCAGGGGCGGCGGCGGGGTGGGCCCGTGCTGCCGCGGCGCTTGAGCTGGGGGGCCAGCAGCGTCGACACCGGCTGGGCCTCGCCCCCGATGAGCCCCGCCAGCCGCTCGAAGGCGAGACCGCCCAGCTCACGGGCGGGCAGGGCGACGTCGGAGACCGCGGGCACCAGGTGCTCCGCCTGGTCGTCGGGGCAGATCGCCAGGACGGACAGGTCGCCGGGGACCCGCATGCCGAGCTGGGCCAGCCGCTCCAGGACGAACGGCAGCGCCTGCTCGTTGTAGACGACCAGGGCGGACAGGTCGGGGTCCTGGCCGAAGAGGTTCTCGATCGCCTCGGCCACCCCGGCGGGGCTCGGCACGGCCGGGGTCCACACCTCGCGCAGCCCGTTCTCCCGCAGCGTCGCCATCGCCCCGTCCCGCGCCCGCAGCGCATATCCGGCGCGGCGGGCGAAGGTGTCGGCGGGCTGACCGAGCAGGCCGACGTGCCGGTGGCCGAGGTCCAGCAGATGCCGTACGCACATCGCACCGGCCGCCGCGAAGTCGAAGTCGACGTGGACCAGGCCCTCACGGTCGTCCGGGGTGCCGATGAGGACGACGGGCCGCTCCAGCGAACCGAGCGCGGGCAGCCGGGGGTCGTCGATCTGGATCTCCATCACGATGACCCCGTCGACCATGGCGCTGGAGACGAGGTTGTCGATCTCGGAGACGCCGTCCTCGGCGGTCAGCAGCAGCAGGTTGAAGTTGCGGGAGCGGGCCGCGCGCAGCGCCGACAGCACGAACTGCATCTGCACGCCGCCCTGTCCGTCGGCGAACATCGGCAGCACCATCGCCACCACGTTGGTCGACTGGCGGCGGATCGAGCGGGCGCCCGCGTGCGGCCGGAAACCCAGCTCGGCGATGCTCTCCTCGACCCGGCGGCGGGTCTCCGCGGAGATGGGGCGGTTGCCGCTGAGCACGTAGGACACGGTGCTCGGGGAGACACCGGCACGGCGCGCCACATCGACGATCCTGACCGCCACCGCACCTCCCGCTCGCACGCACACCCCGCCCCCGCGGCGGGTCACTGGCATCGGGCCGGCGGGGCGCGGCGCGGTCGTGCGCTCCGCGGGACGCGTCCGGCGCCGGTCATCCGACTTTACCCGAGGGCCTCCGGGGCGATCGGCAGCTTCGCGCCGTCCCGCAGATAGAGCGGGACCCGCTCCAGCGGCGCCGCCACCCGGTGCAGGGCGCCGCCCGTCAGCTCCTCGCCGGTCCACGCGTCGTGCCAGCGCGCCCCCTCCGGCAGATAGACCTCCCGGTGCCGGGCCCCGGCCTCGGTGACCGGCGCGACGAGCAGGTCGGGGCCGAGGAGGTAGGCGTCGTCGACGGTCCAGGTCAGGGGGTCGCCGGGGAACTCCACGAACAGGGCGCGCATCGGGGGCAGGCCCTGCTCGGCGGCCTCCCGCATCACCGCGCCCAGGTAGGGGCGCAGCCGCTCGCGGAGGTGGAGGTGGACGGCGAGGACGCGGTAGGCCTCCTCGCCGTACGACCACACCTCGTTGGGGCCGCCGGTGATGGTGCGGCCGAGCGGGGTGCGGGGCTCGCGGTCGCCGTGCAGGCGGAACAGGGGGCTGAACGCGCCGAACTGGAACCAGCGGATCAGCACCTCCCGGTAGGCGGGGTCGTCGGGGTCGCCGCCGTGGAAGCCGCCGATGTCCGAGCACCACCAGGGGATGCCGGACAGGCCCGCGTTGAGTCCGGCCGCTATCTGGCGGCGCAGGGTGGGGAAGTCGACGCCGATGTCGCCGGACCACAGGGCGGCGCCGTAGCGCTGGCTGCCCGCCCACGCCGACCGGGACAGGGAGACGCAGGCCTCGCCCCGCGCGGTCATGCCCTCCCAGACGGCGCGCGCGTGCTCGCGGGGGTAGAGGTTGGCGACCTCCGTGCCGCGGCCCGCGTGGAAGCGGAGCGCGTCGTGGTCGACGGGGGCGATCTCGGGTTCGTCGGCGTCCAGCCAGAACGCGTCGACGCCGTGCGCCCGGTACCCCTCGTCGAGGGCCCGCCACAGATGGGCGCGGGCCTCCGGGTGGGTGGGGTCGTAGAAGGAGACGCCGACCGGCTCGTCGGAGGGCTTGTCGACCCAGCGGGTGTGGGTGCCGTCGGGGCGGTCGGTGCCCACCAGCAGTCCCTTGCGGTCGAGTTCGGCCCACTGCGGGGAGACCGGGTTGACCGAGGGCCACACCGACACCATGAGGCGTACGCCCGCCTCGTGCAGCTCGGCGGCCATGGCCTTCGGGTCGGGCCACTCCTCGGGGTCGAAGCCCCAGGTGCCGAGGCTGGTCCAGTGGTAGAAGTCGGCGACGATCACCGACAGCGGCAGGCCGCGCCGCCGGTACTCGCGGGCCACGTCGAGGAGTTCGTCCTGGGTGCGGTAGCGCAGCTTGGACTGCCAGAAGCCGGTGGCCCAGTCGGGCAGGACCGGCGGGTGGCCGGTGGCGTCGGCGTAGCGGGAGAGGATCTCGGCGGGGGTGCCCGCGGTGAACCAGTAGTCGATCGCGCGGGTGCGGCGGGCGGTCCAGCGGGTGCGGGTGACGCCGAGTTCGACGGTGCCGAGGGCCGGGTTGTTCCAGAGCAGGCCGTAGCCGCGGCTGGAGATCAGCAGGGGGACGCTGACCTCGCCGTTGCGCTGTTCCAGGTCGAGGACGGCGCCCTTCTGGTCGAGCAGGCCGTGCTGGTGCTGGCCGAGGCCGTAGAGGCGTTCGCCCTCGTAGGCGCGGAAGTGCTGCTCGGCGCGGTGGCGGCCGTCGCCGAGGGGGGTGAGGTGGCGCGGGCCCGGCCACCAGAAGTGGGCCGGTTCCTCCGCGAGCAGTTCGGCGCCGGACGCGTCCAGGAAGCGCAGCACCCCGTCTGGGGTGATCTCGACGGTGAGCGCGCCGTGCCGCAGGCGGGCGACCGGGCCGCGCAGGCCGCCGTTGACGCCGAGTCCGGCGAGGAAGGTGCGCTCGATGAGCGCCTCGGACGGCGCGGACACCTCGGGCGCCGGTCCGGGCGGGGGTGTGTCGTCCAGGGCGCCCGGCTGGTCGTCGGGGAGGGCGCCGGTCCCGGCCCGGACGCGGACCGCGTCCGGGCCCCACGCCTCGACGCGCAGGATCTGCCCGCCTTCCCGCCATTCGATCCCCGCACTGATTTCGCGAAACGGACTCACGCCGGCTTCTCCCGTGTCTCAAGCTCCCGCCCGGTCCCTTCCGGGCAGGTGGCCGCAGCGTAATCGAAATGATTCGACGCGCCTAGGGCCCCCGCGCCCCCGCTCCGGCCGGACGCCTCCGCACTGCGCTGACTTTCCGTATACGCACGAGCACCTCCTGGGCATTCCTTCGCACGCCTTGTCACCGCTGACGGCTTTCCCTGGGAGAAGCGTTGACAAGGAGCGGAGTGCGCGGTTCGATGCGTCGAAACGTTTCCGGCCCTGATCGGGCGGATTTCTCCCTGTGTCGCGGGCACCGAGAAGGGACATCGATCATGAGAAGCACGCAGCGCGCCTCGGCGGCCTGGGGGCGGACCCTGGCACTGACCGCCGCCGGCACGCTCCTGGCCGCCGGATGCGGGTCCTCGGCGGACAGCGGATCGTCCGGGCCGGTCACCGTGAAGGCGATGGACTACTTCACCGCCGAGCCGCAGCGCAGCGCGATCGGCGCGCTGCTCGACTCCTGCGCCGAGACCGTCGGCGTCAAGGTCGAGCACCAGAGCGTGGCCAACCCCCAGCTGATGCCGAAGGTGCTCCAGCAGCTGTCCTCCCGCACGCTGCCGCACCTGCTGATGCTGGACAACCCGGCGCTGCCGCAGATCGCCGAGACGGGCGCGCTGACCGAGCTGACCAGCGCCGGGGTGGACCTCGACGGCTACTACCCGTCGATCCTCTCGGCGGGCACCTACGACAAGAAGGTCTACGGTCTCGCGCCGGGCGTGAACTCGATCGCCCTCTTCTACAACAAGAAGCTGCTCGCCGACGCGGGCGTGCAACCGCCGCGCACCTGGCCCGAGTTGACGGCCGCCGCGAAGAAGCTGACCTCGGGCGACCGGTACGGGTTCGCGATGTCCGCCGACAACGACGGTGAGGGCGCCTGGCAGTTCCTGCCCTTCTTCTGGTCCAAGGGCGGCGACCTGACCGACCTGGACGCGCCGCCGTCGGTCGCCGCGCTCACCCTCGTCACCGACCTCGTCCGGCAGGGCTCCATGTCCAAGTCGGCCGTCACCTGGGCGCAGAGCGACGTCAACGACCAGTTCGCGGCGGGCAAGGCCGCCATGATGATCAACGGTCCGTGGCAGTTCCCCGGTCTCGACGGCACCGCCGGGCTCGACTACGGCGTCGCGCAGATCCCGGTGCCCGCCGCGGGCGACACCCTCAAGGTGCCGCTCGGCGGCGAGGTGTGGACGGTGCCGCGCAGCGACCCGGCGCACGAGAAGGCCGCCGCGAAGGTGCTGGGCTGTCTCAACACCCCTGAGCACCAGCTCGACTTCGCGAAGAAGGTGGGGTACGTGCCGTCGCAGCGGTCCGCCGCCGAGCAGGTCGGGCAGGCCGACCCGGCGATGCGGCCGTTCGTCGACGAGGTCGCCACGGCCGCCTCGCGCACCGCCGACGTGGGCACCCGCTACCCGGCCATCGCGACCGCCGTCGAGTCCGCGTTGCAGAGCGCCCTCTCCGGCGCCGCGTCCCCGCAGGAGGCGCTGAAGGCCGCGCAGGCGAAGGCGGGCGACGCGTCCTGAACGGCGGGAGGGGCAGGCCGGGGTGGGGCGGGTTCGGCGGCCGTCTCAGGTCGGTGCCCTTCCGGCAGCGCCCTGCGGTCGGGCCGCGCGCCTGACGCCCCGTTCGGCCCCTCCCTCCGTACTTCCGTACCTCCGTACCTGCGACTTCCGTACCTCGGTACCTCGGTACCGGGTTCGGTTCTCAGACGATCCCGTCGGCCGCGCGGCAGCGGCCGGGCCGGGAGAAGGAATCCGCTCAGATGACTCAGCTCCACCTCACGGAACGGACCGACGCCCCCGGCGGGCCGCCGGCGCCGCGTCCGGCGCCGGTCCGGCGACGGGACCGGCGGGACCGCGTCGCGCAGTGGCTGTTCGTGGCGCCCGCCGTCCTCTACCTCGTCGCGTTCTTCGGCTACCCGGTCCTCCAGAACCTGGTGACGGCGTTCCAGGACTACGACACCTCCAGCCTCTACACCGGGCACGCGCCCTTCGCGGGGCTGCGCAACTACCAGGAGGTCCTGACCTCCGGCCGGTTCGGCGGACTGCTGTGGAACACGGTCGTGTTCACCGTGGTCTCGATGGCCGCGCAGTTCGCGATCGGGCTCGCGCTGGCGCTGTTCTTCAGCCGCCGCTTCCCGCTCAACGGTGTGGTGCGGGCGCTGCTCCTGCTGCCGTGGCTGGTGCCGATGGTGGCGTCGGCGACGGTGTGGCGCTGGATGCTCGACCAGGACAACGGCGTCGTCAACCGGCTCCTCGAAACGCTGCACCTCGCGCCCGCCGGGGGCGTGCCGTGGCTGTCCGGAGTGGACGTGTCCCTGTACGCGGTGACGCTGGTCAACGTCTGGGTGGGCATCCCCTTCAACCTCGTCGTCCTCTACAGCGGCCTCCAGGAGATCCCCGCCGAGATCCACGAGGCCGCCTCGCTGGACGGGGTCGGGCCGTTCGGCCGGTTCCGGCACATCACCTGGCCGCTGCTGCGCCCCGTGGTGAACGTGGTGGTGGTGCTGGGGTTCATCTACACCGTCAAGGTCATCGACATCATCCTCGTCGTCACCGGCGGCGGCCCGGCCGACGCCAGCAGCACCCTCGCCGTCGAGGCCTACCACCTGTCGTTCAAGACGTTCCTGTTCGGTCAGGGCGCCGCCATGGGCAACGTGCTCATCCTGATCTCCCTGCTGTTCGCCGCGGTCTACCTGCGGCTCAACCGCGGGGCCCACCTTCCGGAGGACACCGCGTGAGCACCGCCGCCCCCCGCCCCCGTACCGGCGCCGCGACGTCCCGTCCGGCGCGCGGCCCGCTCCGTACGCGGCGCGGCACCCGGCGCCGCGGACGCCGTACCCCGCCCTGGGTGTCGACCGTCCTGGCCCTCGCCGTCCTCGCGGTGCTGCTGTTCCCCGTGTACTGGATGGTCAACGTGTCGCTCCAGGGGCACGCCACGTCGTTCAGCACCGACTGGTTCCCCCGGCACCCCGGCTTCGCCGCCTACCGGGAGGCCTTCGCCGACCAAGGCGGTCACCTCCTGGTCAGCCTGACCGTGGCGCTCGGCTCGACGCTGATCAGCTCGCTGGTGGCGGCGCCCGCCGCGTTCGCGCTGGCCAAGTACCGGCTGCCGGGCCGGGGCGTGGTGCTGCTCGCCGCGGTGGTGACGCAGATGGTGCCGGGCATCGTCATCGCCAACGCGCTCTACCGGGCGTACAACGGGCTGGGGTTGCTGGACTCGCTGCCCGGACTGATCCTGGCCGACGCCTCGTTGGGCATCCCCTTCGCGATGCTGCTGATGCGCTCGTTCATGGCGGAGATCCCGGACGCGGTGATCGAGGCGGCGCGGGTCGACGGGGCGGGCCGGGTACGGACGTTCGTGTCGGTGGTGCTGCCGATGAGCCGCAACGGCCTGATCACGGCGGCCCTGTTCAGCTTCCTGTTCGCCTGGAGCGACTTCCTCTTCGCCCTCACCCTCACCTCCACCGACACGGTCACCCCGATCACCATGGGCATCTACCGCTACCTGGGCGCCCAGACCGAGAACTGGAGCCCGGTGATGGCGAGTTCCGTCCTGGCCTGCCTCCCCTCGGCGGTCCTGCTGGTCCTCGCGCAGCGGTACATCGCGGCCGGGGTCGGCGGCGGCGCCGTGAAGTGAACCCGGTCCGTGAGAGCGGTCCCGTTCCGTAAGAGCGGCGCCGTTCCGGCCACCCATTCCACCCCCCTCCCGAGCCGCTGGACACCCAAGGAGGACCACGCATGTCCGTACGCCCCCGGCGTCTGCTCGCGCTCGCCGCGACGGTCGCCGCCCTGACCGCCGGGCTCACCGCCCTGCCCCCCACGCCGGGCGCGGCCGCCGCGCCCGAGGCGGTCGCCGCCGCCGTCCCCAACCCGCTGCACTACCTCTACCTCGGCTGGGAGGGCGACAGCCCGAAGCCGCTGACCTTCCCCGGCGGCGCCCTGTCGCTGGACCACACCAAGGCGATCGACTACGGCGTCACCGTCGGCGGCACCGCCTACCGCGCCGACGAGACGGAGGCCGGGCTGCGCGACCGGATCGCCTGGACGCTCGCCGAGGGCTATCTGCCGAGCCCCGTCTCGACCTGGACCGCCGGGCCGGTCAAGGTGACCGTGCAGCACTTCGCCAACCGGGTGCTCAACGACGGCGCCACCGCCCTCTACACGCGGGTCACCGTCACCAACACCTCGTCGTCGCCGCAGGCCACCACCCTCGACATCGGCGCCCCGTCCACCGTCGAGGTCCCCCTCTCCGGCACGCCGACCAGCAGCGACACCACCTCCCAGCACTACGCGCTCACCGTCGCGCCGGGCGGCTCCGTCAGCAAGGACTTCGTCGCCCGCTCCGCCGGGACGGCGACCGCCGCGCAGCTCGCCGGGGCGGGCGGCTTCGACACCAACTACCAGGCCATGGCGGCCTATTGGAAGGGCCGCCTGGCGCAGACCGCCGACCCGGTCAGCATCCCCGACGCGGGCCTCGCCACCATGTACAAGGCGGAGCAGATCGTCTCCTGGATGACGCTCGCCAAGACCAACGACGGTCAGGGCGGCACCAATTACGAGCTGCGCAGCAGCGGCGGCGCGCCCTCCAACGCCCCCTTCCACGGCTACGACGTCGTCTACAGCCACGACGCCCCCGACATCGCGGCCCAGTACGTCCGCGAGGGCGACTTCGACCTCGCCAAGAAGGCCCTGTCGTCGAAGATCTACCTCGACAAGAGTTCCGTCCCCGACCACCACCCCTACCTCGACGCCCCGCCGAAGTTCCTGTACCCGTACGCGCTGTACCTGCGCTACACCGGCGACCAGAGCCTGTTCACCCCGGCGATCAAGACGAAGATCAAGGACACCGCGCACCTCGTGCACGACCTGCGGGTGGCCGACGCGTCCTCGCCGTACGACGGGCTGATCAAGCCGTCCGCGACCTTCGACAACCAGCCCAGCCACCTCGTGATCGACAACATGGCGGCCATCTACGGCCTGACCGCCTACGCCGACCTCGCGGCCTCCTGGTCCGGCGCCGACGCCTCCTGGGCGGCCGAGCGGACCTGGGCGCTGGAGCAGGTGACCTCGATCAACACGGCCCTCGACCGGGCCCTCACCGCCCGCATGAACGCCACATCCAGCGGCGGCTACAACGCCTGCCTCGACGCCTGTCCGCTGCTCGGCAACGGCAACTACCAGGGCAACTGGCTCGGTACGACGTTCATGATGTCCTCGCTGCCCTGGGACGGCCGTCTCGCCGGGGTCACCGCGGGCGGCGTCTGGAAGGACAAGCTGGACGCCTCCGCGCGCCTGGCCTTCACCCGGCGCGCGGCGACCGCCCCCGCCATCCCGCCGCACAGCTGGGGCGCCTGGACCAACGGCGCCAACGGCTACGGCACCGTCTACAACGGCGGCGCGGGCTCCCAGCTCCTCGCGTCGAACGACCCCGACCTGCGCACCGAGGCCGTCGCCAACCTGCGCTGGCTGCTGGACAACCAGACCGCGCCGCTCCAGTGGGGCGAGAGCTTCGCGTCCGGCGGCGACTCCTGGAACAAGAACCTCGCCGACCTGGAGGCGTGGGGACTCAGCACCAACAAGAAGGCGCTGCTGGAGGCCAACGTCTCCGTCACCAGCGGCGGGCCGGTCGTCATCGGCCGCGGCGTCCCGACCAGCTGGCTCACCTCGGGACGGCCGATCACCTGGCGCAACGTGCCCACGCACGGCGGGCACCGCATCGGCTTCACGATCACCCGGGACGGCAACAAGGTGACCCTGTCCGTCACCGGCGATCCGGGCGCGCCCGTCGCGCTGTCGCTGCCCGCCTTCATCGGCGACATCACCGCCACCACGTCCGGGACGGTCGACAACGCCTCCGGCACGGTCACCCTCCCGGCCGGTCAGCGCACCGTCACGGTCACCGTCGGTGACCTGGCCCGGTCGGAGGTCAAGGTCGCGGACTCGACGGCCGGTCACTACACGTTCGGCCAGACCGCCAACCAGGTCCGCCGCTACCAGACGTTCACCGCCGGGGAGAACAGCAGGCTGGAGTCGGTGAAGGTCAGCCTCCGCAAGATCGGCGGCACCACGCAGACGCCGGTCACCGTCGCCCTGTACGCGACGGCGGGCACCAAGCCGACCGGCGCCCCGCTCGCCACGGCCACCATCCCGGCCTCGGCGGTCGGCACCACCGACACCGTCGTCACCGCCGCCCTGCGCTACGACGGCCTCGTCGACGGCGCCCCCTACGCCGTCGTCCTCGGTCAGCAGACGCCCAGCCCGTCCAACGCGGCCTACGAGTGGGCCACCTCCGGCTCGCGGGGCGTGCAGGCCTTCGGCAAGGGCGCGGGCAGCGGCTGGACGGCCGAGTCGAACCTCGGGGACGCCTGGCTGACGGCCCGGACCGTGGACCCGGACGCCCTGTAGGGGTGAGCACCGGGGCACGGGGCCGGGCCGGGGGCTGAACGCCCCCGGGGTCTCTCACGGGCGGTCGCGTCGTCAGGACGCGGCCGCCCGTTCCGTACGCCCGGACCCGGCCGGGTGAAATGCGTTCGCGTCCGCCGGGGGCACCGGTCTAGACTCTCCGCTCTTGCCCGCCTCCCGCAGGGAGTGCCGCCGTCCGGCCGGTACCGGACGGTTTCCGCAGCGCCCGTTCCGCGGCCCGCGCCCCCGCGGTGTCCCGCACGCGGCGCGCCCCCGCAGGTCCTTCCGGAGGCACCGCCTTGCCCACGCACGTCCCGCCCGAGCGACCCGACACCGACACAACCGCCCCCGACACCCCCGCCGGCTCCGGCTCCGGGACCGGCACCGCCGCATCCGCCCCTCCGGACCCCGTCGACCCCCTCGGCCGGGAGCGCGCGCATCTCGGGGACTCGCGGGCCGCGCTGCGGGCCATGCGGGAGGACGTGGAGTCGCTGGACATCCGCGACGTCACCGCGAACTGGGTCAACGCCGAGGTCCTCGCCCGGCAGATCGAAGACCGCGTCAAGGCGCTCGCCGACCTCAGCGACACCCCGCTCTTCTTCGGCCGCCTCGACTACCAGCACGCGCCGGGCGCCGACCGGGCCGAGGGCGCGGCGGGCGAGCGGTTCTACATCGGGCGGCGGCACGTCCACGACCACGACGGCGACCCGATGGTGATCGACTGGCGCGCGCCGGTCTCCCAGCCGTTCTACCGGGCCTCGAAGAAGGACCCGATGGACGTCGGGCTGCGGCGCCGCTTCGGCTACACCGGCGGCGACCTCACCGCGTACGAGGACGAGCACCTGTCCGACCCGGCGGAGGCGGCGACCACCAGCAAGCTGCTCCAGCGGGAGATCGAACGGCCGCGTGTCGGCCCGATGCGGGACATCGTCGCCACCATCCAGCCCGAGCAGGACGAGATCGTGCGCGGCGGGCTCGGCGGCTCGGTGTGCGTGCAGGGCGGGCCCGGCACCGGGAAGACGGCGGTCGGTCTGCACCGGGTGGCGTACCTGCTGTACGCGCACCGTGAGCGGCTCGCCCGCACCGGCACCCTGGTCATCGGACCGAACCGGTCGTTCCTGCACTACATCGAGCAAGTGCTGCCCGCGCTGGGCGAGTTGAGCGTGCAGCAGGCGACGGTGGACGACCTGGTGGCCCATGTCGAGGTGCGCGGCACGGACGCGGCACCGGCGGCGGTCGTCAAGGGCGACGCCCGGATGGCGGAGGTGCTGCGCCGGGCGCTGTACTCCCACGTGACACCGCCCACCGAGCCGGTCGTCGTGGTGCGCGGCTCACGCCGCTGGCGGGTTCCGGCGTACGAAGTGGAGGCCATCGTGGGCGAGTTGCTGGAGCGGGACATCCGTTACGGCGCCGCCCGCGAGGCCCTGCCGCAGCGGATCGCGCACGCGGTGCTGGTGCAGATGGAGCGGTCCGGGGAGGCGCCCGACGACCGGGTGCAGGACGCCGTCGCCCGCAACAGCGCGGTCAAAGCGGCGGTGAAGGCGGTCTGGCCCGCGGTCGATCCGGCGAAGCTGGTGCTGCGGCTGCTGACGGACGCGGAGTTCCTGGCGGAGCACGCGGCGGGCGTCCTCGACGCGGACGAGCAGAAGACTCTCCTGTGGGGCGCGGGCGGCTCCGGGGGCAGGCCGCCGAGGTCGGTGAAGGCCGCCAAGTGGTCCGCCGCCGACGCGGTGTTGATCGACGAGGCGACCGACCTGGTGGAGCGGACGCACTCGCTGGGGCACGTGGTGCTCGACGAGGCGCAGGACCTCTCCCCCATGCAGTACCGGGCCGTGGGGCGGCGCTGCACCACCGGCAGCGCGACCGTCCTCGGCGACCTGGCGCAGGGCACCACCCCTTGGGCGACCCGGAGTTGGGAGGAGGCCCTCGGCCACCTCGGCAAGTCGGACGCGGTGGTGGAGGAGTTGACGGCCGGTTTCCGCGTGCCGACCGACGTCATCCGGTACGCCTCCCGGCTGCTGCCGCACATCGCGCCCGGTCTGACCCCGGTCGCCTCGGTCCGGGAGAACCCCGGCGCCTTCGCCCTGCGTCCGGGAACCGGGGCGGACGACGTGGTCGCCGCGTGCGCGGAGTCGCTGCGGCAGGAGGGCTCGACGGGGCTGATCGCGGCCGACGCCCGCGTCCCCGCCCTCGCCGCGGCGCTGACGGCGGCGGGTGTCCCCTTCCTCGCGCCGGGCGAGGAGACCACCCGCGAGACCCGCCTCACCCTGGTCCCGGCCTCCCTCGCCAAGGGCCTGGAGTACGACTACGTCGTCCTGGACGAGCCCCGCGCCGTGGTCGACGGCGAACCCGACGAACGCACCGGTCTGCGCCGCCTGTACGTCGCCCTCACCCGCGCGGTCTCCGGCCTGACCGTGATCCACACCAGCCCGCTCCCGGCCGAGCTGGGCTGAACGGTCCCCGGCCCGCCCGCACGGGGCGGGCGTTGCCGGACGGGAGCGGGTCCCGGTCCGGTCAGGCCGCGCCGTCCACCGCCCGCCGCCACTGCGCGACCGCGTCCGCCGACACCGGCTCGCGCCAGCCGCCGGGGCGGGCGGCGCCGCCGATGTGGAAGGCGTCGACACCGGCCGCGCGCAGGACGGGGACGTGGTCGAGGCGGAGGCCGCCGCCGACCAGGACCTGCTGCTCGTAGCCCTGTTCGCCGGTGCGGGCGGTCTCCGCGAGGAGGACGGGCAGGCCCTCGTCGACGCCCGCGGCGGCCCCGGCCGTGAGGTAGGTGTCCAGGCCGGGCAGGCCCTCGACCTCCTTGCGCAGGGCGTCGCGGTCGGCGGTGTGGTCGATGGCGCGGTGGAAGGTCCACGGGCAGCCGTCCAGCGCGGCGACGACCCGCTCCACGGCCGCCAGGTCCACCGCGCCCTCGCCGTCGAGGAAGCCGAGCACGAAGGCGTCGGCGCCCGCCGCCCGCAGGTCGCCCGCGAGGGCGACGAGCCGGTCGGCGTCGCCCACCCCGAACCCGTCGGTCAGGCGCAGCATCACGCGCAGGTCGAGGTCGACGGCGGACCGGATGCCGGCGAAGACCGCCACGGGCGGGGTGAGCCCGTCGGCGTCCATGTCGGTGACGAGTTCGAGGCGGTCCGCGCCTCCGGCCTGGGCGGCGACCGCGTCCTCGGGGTCGAGGGCGATCACCTCCAGGACTGCACGCTTGCTCATGGCACCCCATTCCTGTCGGCGGCTCTGCGAGGCGGGGCTCCAGCCCCGGTTCCGGCGTCGGTCCCGACGTCGGGTCCGGCTCCGGCTCCTGCTCACAGACGAGTGGTCTCGGTCGGCTTCCTGGACCGGACCCGTGGATCAGTACAGGTCTAGTCCAATCCCCTCAGCGTACGCCTGCGGGCCGCCGCCCTCACCCCCGCGTCCCGGTCATGAAACGGATCGTTCACGTCACACGGGCCGCTCCCCGGGGTCCGGCCCGCGCGAGAATGGCCGTATGGCCGACCACCCCGAGCGTCCCGACCACCCCACGGACCCCACGGACCCCGCCGCCGCCCCCGCAGCCGCCCCGGCCGCCGCCCCCGACCCCGACGCCCTCCGCGCCCGCTTCACCCGCGCCCTGGACGCCGTACGCGCCCCCTCCTCCGACCCTGCCCCCGGCGCCGGTCGGGCCGCCCCGCCGGACGCCGCCCCCTACGCCGGGAACCTCCTCGCGCGCTGGAGCGAGCCGCAGCGCCGCTACCACACGCTCACGCACCTCACCGCGGTCCTGGACCACGTCGACCGGCTCGCGGAGCACGCCGACGACCCGGACGTGGTCCGGCTGGCCGCCTGGTTCCACGACGCGGTCTACCTGCCCGACCGCTCCGAGAACGAGGAGCGCTCCGCCGCCCTCGCCGAGCGCGCGCTGGCCGAGGCCGGGGTGGGCGCGGCGCGGACCGCCGAGGTGGCCCGGCTGGTGCGGCTCACCGTCGGCCACGACCCGGCGGACGGCGACCGCGACGGCGAAGTGCTGTGCGACGCCGACCTCGCGGTCCTCGCGGCGCCGCCGTCCGCGTACGCCGCCTACACCGCCGCCGTGCGCGCCGAGTACCACTTCGTGCCCGACGACCTGTTCCGGGAGGGCCGTTCGGCCGTGCTGCGGCACCTGCTGGAGCTGCCCCGCCTGTTCCGCACCCCGTACGGCGCGCGGGAGTGGGAGGCCACCGCCCGCCACAACCTCCGCGCCGAGCTGGAAATGCTGTCGAGCTGACCTCCCGTCCGCCCTACGCTGCCTGTCATGCGGGTATGGGGCGGGGATCAGGTGCGGGCGGCCGTCGCGGAGAGCGTGGCGGTGCTGCGCACGGCGGCGGACCGGGACTGGGACGGGGTGAAGGCGGGCCGCCTGGACTGGACGTGCCGCGAGACCGCCGAGCACATCGCGGGCGATCTCCTCGCCTACGCGGGCCAGTTGGCGGGCCGCGCGCAGCACGCGTGGGTCCCGTTCGAGATCACCTTCGACGAGGGCACCGACCCGGCGGGCGTGCTGGACGTGATCGAGACGACGGGCGTCCTGCTCGCCGCGACGGTGCGCACCACCCCGCCCCGCGTCCGCGCCTTCCACCCGTACCCGTTCCGCTCCGCCGACCGTGAGGGGTTCGCCGCGATGGGCGTGGCGGAGGTGCTGCTGCACACGCACGACATCGCCGAGGGCTTGGGGCTGGCGTACGAGCCGTCGGCCGGGCTGTGCGCGGACGTCCTCGCCCGGATCTTCCCGCACGTGCGGCCCGGCCCCGACCCGTGGCCGACGCTGCTGTGGGCCACCGGCCGCGGCGCGGTGACCGGCCGCCCGCCGGTCACCGGCTGGCGCTGGTCCAACCCCCTGGTGCTGCCCGCGGGCCGCCTCGCCCTGGAGGGCGTCACCCCGGCCGCGGCCCAGGACCTCGCGGCGGGCGGCGACGGCGGCTTCGTGTGGCTCGGGGACCGCCCGTACGACGGGACGCGCGAGGTGGCCCGCGCGCTGCGCGAGGCCTGGTATGCGGGCACCCACCGCCCGGAGTCCGGGATGTTCGCGGTGGTCCGCGAGGACGGCCGGGCCGTCGGCAGCGTCTCCTTCCACGGCGTCCCCGACGAGGAGGGCCGTACCGAGATCGGCTACGACCTCGTCCCCGCCGCCCGCGGCCACGGCCACGCCACCGCGGCGGTCACCGCCCTCACCGACTGGGCGCTGTCCCGCGACGACGTCAGCGCCGTCTGCGCCACCGTCGAGGAGGCCAACACGGCCTCGGCGGCGGTCCTGACCCGGTCGGGCTTCGTCCGCACCCCGGTCGAGGAGACGGGCCCGGCCCCGGAACGCGACGCGGAGGGCCGGCCGCTGCGCCTCTACGTCCGGCGGGCGTAGCCCCGCCCGCCGTGAGCGCGCCGGGCGTTCCTAGATCCGCCGCCCCTTGGGCCGCCGCAGGCCCGACTCCGTGAGGAGGCGGACGACCTCGCGGCTGGTGACCTCGCGGGCGCCCGCGGTGACGGCGTCGGCGTAGCGGTGGGACGGCAGGTCGTAGTGGTCGCGTTCGAAGGCGCGCCGCGGGACGCCCAACGCGTCGGCGAAGGCGTGCAGTTCGGCGAAGGAGGCGTCGCTGACCAGGTGGGACCAGAGGCGGCCGTGGCCGGGCCAGGTCGGCGGGTCGATGTAGATCGTCACGGCCGGTTCACGCGTCCGCCGGTCCACCGGTCGCCCGGCCCAGCGCGCCGACCGGCGCCACCCGCACGCCCGCCTGATGGCACACCCAGTGCGGATCGGGCCCGAGTTCCGGCTCGACCTCCAGCGCGTGCGGGTCGCCCGAGCCGCAGACCGGGCACAGTGGCCAGCGCCCGTACCGCTCCAGCAGCGCGTCCTGCACGTCCTGCGCGACCAGCCCCGACACGAACGCGGCGCCCTCCGGCCACTGTTCGACCCACCAGCGGCGCTGCGCCACCGACTCCTCGACCAGCGACACCACGTCCGCCTCCGCGACCCGCCCGGCGACCAGGTCGGCCAGCACGAGGGCCCGCGCGGCGTGCAGCGCCTGCTCCAGCGGCCCGACAGAGGTGACGGGCCCGGCGGGCCCAGGCACGGAGGGCCCGGCGGGCCCAGGGGGAACGGCGGGGTCGGGGGACGGGCCGGGGGTCCGGTCGGGGTGCGGTTCGGGGTTCGGGCCGGGGACATCCATGCCCCCCATTGTGCGCACGGTTGACCGGTGCACCGGAACGAAAATACCTTTCACGCATGGCCCGCGACGTGAAGGAAGTTTTCGGCGAGGCCCTCGCCGCCAAGGTCCGGGCGCTCGCGCCGTCCATGACCCGCTCGATGCAGCGGGTCGCCGAGACCGTCGCCGCCGACCCGGCGGGCTGCGCCGCGCTCACCGTCACCGGGCTCGCCGAACGCACCGGCACCAGCGAGGCCACCGTGGTCCGCACCGCCCGCGCCCTCGGCTACCCCGGCTACCGCGACCTGCGGCTCGCCCTCGCCGGGCTCGCCGCGCGCCGCGCCTCCGGCCGCTCCCCCGCGCTCACCACCGACATCGCCGTCGACGACCCGCTCCCCGACGTCGTCGCCAAGCTGGCCCGCGACGAGGCCCAGACCCTCGCGGACACCGCCGCCGCCCTGGACATCGCCCAGCTCGGCGCGGCCGTCGCCGCGGTGGCCGCCGCCCGCCGCACCGACGTGTACGGCGTGGGCGCCTCCGGGCTGGTCGCCCAGGACCTGGTGCAGAAGCTGCTGCGGATCGGCCTGCTGGCCCACGCGCACAGCGACCCGCACCTCGCCGTCACCAACGCGGTGCAGCTGCGGGCCGGGGACGTGGCCGTCGCGGTCACCCACTCCGGGTCGACCCGCGACGTGGTGGAGCCGCTGCGGGCGGCGTTCGAGCGGGGCGCGACCACCGTCGCCGTCACCGGGCGGCCGGGCGGCGCCGTCAGCCAGTACGCCGACCACGTGCTGACCACGTCCACGGCGCGGGAGAGCGAGCTGCGGCCCGCCGCGATGTCCTCCCGCACCGGCCAGTTGCTGGTGGTGGACTGCCTGTTCGTGGGGGTGGCGCAGCGGACGTACGAGACGGCGGCGCCCGCGCTGGCCGCGTCGTACGAGGCACTGGCCCACCGGCACCGGTAGACCGGAGACCCGCACACCCACGGGTCCACCGCCCCGTAGGCCTCCGGAGCCACCGTCCCGTAGGCCTCCGGGACCACCGCACCCGGCACGCCCGGACCGTACGCGCCGCCCCGACCGGAAAGAGCCGCACGCCATGACCTCCGCCCCCCGCCCCGGCACCGCCGACAGCCCCTCCGCAGCAGCCCCCGCCCCCACCGCTCCCGCCCCTCCCGGAGCCCCCGACACTCTCCTCGGCCAGCTCGGCACGCTCGCCACCGAGGCGTTCCGGCCCGAGCTGGCCGAGATCGACCGGCTGCCCACCCTCGACCTGGCCCGCCTGATGAACGGCGAGGACCACGCCGTCCCGGCCGCCGTCGCCGCCCGGCTGCCCGAGATCGCCGCCGTCATCGACGCCGTCGCCGCGCGCATGGCCCGCGGCGGACGCCTCGTCTACGCGGGCGCCGGGACCGCCGGACGGCTCGGCGTGCTGGACGCCTCCGAGTGCCCGCCCACCTTCAACGCCGACCCCGGCCAGGTCGTCGGCCTCATCGCGGGCGGCCCCGACGCCCTGGTCACCTCCGTCGAGGGCGCCGAGGACTCCCGCGAGCTGGCCGTCCGCGACCTGGACGCGCTCGGCCTGACCGCCGAGGACACGGTGGTCGGCGTCTCCGCCTCCGGCCGCACCCCGTACGCGCTCGGCGCTGTCGCGCACGCCCGCGCGCGGGGGGCGCTCACCGTGGGCCTGGCCTGCAATCCGGGCAGCGCGCTGGCGGCCGCCGCCGACCACGGCATCGAGGTGGTGACCGGGCCCGAACTGGTCACCGGGTCGACCCGGCTGAAGGCGGGCACCGCGCAGAAGCTGGTGCTCAACATGATCTCGACGCTGACGATGATCCGGCTCGGCAAGACCTACGGGAACCTGATGGTCGACGTCCGCGCCTCCAACGACAAGCTGCGGGCCCGCTCCCGGCGGATCGTCGCCCTCGCCACCGGCGCCGACGACGCCGAGACCGAGCGGGCCCTCGCGGCGACCGGCGGCGAGGTGAAGAACGCGATCCTCGTGGTGCTCGCCGGGGTGGACGGGCCGACGGCCGCCCGCCTTCTGGAGGAGTCCGGCGGCCATCTGCGCGCCGCGCTCGCCGCCGCGGCGCCCTGAGCCGCACCCTCGGGGGGTGCGCACCGACCCCGCGGCCACCGCCGCCGCCCTGCTGCCCCTGGTGGGCGGCCCCGCGAACGTCCGCTCCGTCGCCCACTGCATGACCCGCCTGCGGCTGGTCCTCGCCGACCCGGCCCGCGCCGACGCGACGGCCCTGCGGGCGGTGCCGGGCGTACTGGGCCTGGTCGTCGAGGGCGACTCCTGGCAGATCGTGCTGGGCCCCGGCGTGGTCACACGGGTGACGGCCGCGTTCGAGGAACGGGTACGGGAGACGGCGGCCCCGCCCGCGCCCGCGCATCCCGCCACCGGACCCGGCCGCTCCGCCGCCGAGGAACTGGCGGCGCGGGGCGCCGAGTTGAGGGAGGCACGGCGGCGGCGCAACGCCACCCCGCTGAAGACGGCGCTGCGCCGGGTGGCCGCCGTGTTCGTCCCGCTGATCCCGGCCCTGATCGGCTGCGGCATCCTCGCGGGCGTGAACGGCCTGCTGCTGAACGCCGGTCTGCTGCCGTG
Organism: Streptomyces sp. NPDC091281; assembly: GCF_044757425.1. Classification (NCBI taxonomy): domain Bacteria; kingdom Bacillati; phylum Actinomycetota; class Actinomycetes; order Kitasatosporales; family Streptomycetaceae; genus Streptomyces; species Streptomyces sp. NPDC091281. Next base: position 512,839 of record NZ_JBIVUY010000004.1, read on the forward strand.
GCTGACGCCCGCGCTGACGGCGGTCGCGTCCGCGTTCATGGCGCTGATCGCGGTGTTCGTCGGCGTCAACACGGCGAAGGAGTTCGGCGGGACGCCCGTCCTCGGCGGGGCGGTCGCGGCGATCGTGGTCCATCCCGGCGTCGCGAAGGTCACGGCGTTCGGGGTCACCCTCGCCCCCGGCCAGGGCGGGGTCCTCGGCGCGCTGGCGGCGGCGCTGCTCGCGGCGTACGTCGAACGCTGGTGCCGGGGCCGGTTCCCCGAGACCCTCGACGTCCTCCTCACCCCCACCGTGACCGTCCTCGTCGCGGGCCTCGCCACCCTGTACGGCCTGATGTGGGCGGCCGGGACGGTCTCCACCGCGGTCGGCACGGCGGCGACCTGGCTGCTGGACACGACGGGCGCGTTCGCCGGGCTGGTCCTCGGCGGCCTCTTCCTGCCCCTGGTCATGCTGGGCCTGCACCAGGCCCTCATCCCCCTCCACACCACCCTCATCGAGCAGCAGGGCAGCACGGTCCTGCTGCCGATCCTCGCCATGGCGGGCGCGGGCCAGGTCGGCGCGGCCCTCGCGCTGTACGTCCGCCTGCGCCACGCCCCGTCGCTGCGCGCCACGATCCGCTCGGCCCTCCCCGCGGGCCTGCTGGGCGTCGGCGAACCCCTCATCTACGGCGTCTCGCTGCCCCTGGGCCGCCCCTTCCTCACGGCGTGCGCGGGCGGCGCGGCGGGCGGCGCGTTCCTCGGCTTCTTCGCGATGCTCGGCGACCGGGTCGGCGCCACCGCCATCGGCCCGTCCGGCTGGGCCCTCTTCCCCCTCCTCGCCGGAGACCACGGCTGGCCCACCCTCCTCGCCCTCTACACCGGCGGCCTCCTCACCGGCTACGCCGTCGGCTTCACGGCGACCTGGCTGTTCGGCGTCACGGAGGAGGTACGGGCCGCGGCGACGGCGGGCGCCCCGACGGGAACGCCCCTCACCGAGCCCGAAGCAGGCCCACCGGCGAGCCCCGGCGCCCCGGCCCCGGCGCCCACCCGCTGACCGGCGGCACCGCCCGCCCCGCGCACGGATCGTCGCCCGCCCCCGCGATGTGCGACGGTTGAGGCGACCCACCCGCGTCCCCCGCCCCGTCCCGTCGGTGTCCACCGTGAAACACCGTGAACCACCGTGAAAGGGAGTCGTCCCGTCATGAATCACGCCCAGCTCACCCACCTGGGCCGTGCGCTCCGGCTGATCGGTGAGCACGGTGACGCGCTCACCTCCGACACCCCGGACGCCAAGCTGCACGAGGTCAAGGCGGATCTGCGGCGCGCGCTGGAGCTGCTGGAGGAGGGCGTGTCGACGGCGGCGCCCACCACCCGCTGCGCCGAGCACCCGAACGGCCCGGTGGACGAGGCCGCGCCCGATCTGTGCCTGCTGTGCGAGACGCGGCGCCGGGCGGCCCGCCGCGCCGAGTTCAACGGCCCGGCCCCGCAGACGGCGCCCGCGTCGGCCCCCTCCCGCTACGGCGTGCGCGCCGACCGCCCGCAGCCCCAGCAGCGCTGGCTGCCGGAGCTGTGGAACGGCCAGGAGTGGCAGCTGTGCGGCACCCCGCGCCGGGACCGGCACGAGGCCGAGCTGTATCTCGCCGCGCTGCGCCGGGGCTCACGCCCCGCTATGGCGTACCGGCTGGTGCACGAGTTCACCGACTACGAGGTGCTGCGGGTGTGGGGCACCCCGGTCCGGGTCGACATCGAACCGCTCGGGAACCTGTAGCGCGGGTCCGCGGGCGCGGCGGGGCGGTGCCCGCTCAGGCGAGGGTGCGCAGCGACGCCGCGTCGTACGGCTTCAGCTCGTCGAGGCGCCCGGCGAGGACCTTCGCGGCCCACTCCGGGTCCTGGAGCAGCGCGCGGCCGACGGCGACGAGGTCGAACTCGTCGCGCTCCAGCCGGTCGAGGAGGTCGTCGATGCCGCGCAGCGAGGAGCCCTCGCCCTGGAACGCCTTGAGGAACTCGCCGTCGAGGCCGACCGAGCCGACGGTGATGGCGGGACGGCCGGTGAGCTTCTTGGTCCAGCCCGCGAGGTTGAGGTCGGAGCCGTCGAACTCGGGGTTCCAGTAGCGGCGGGTGGAGGCGTGGAAGGCGTCGACACCGGCGGCGGCGAGCGGCGCGAGGATGGCCTCCAGCTCCTGCGGGGTCTCGGCGAGGCGGGCGTCGTAGGCCTCCTGCTTCCACTGCGAGTAGCGGAAGATCACCGGGAAGTCGGCGGAGACGGCCGCGCGGACGGCGGCGACGATCTCGGCGGCGAAGCGGGCGCGGGCGACGGGGTCGCCGCCGTAGGCGTCGGTGCGGCGGTTGGTGCCGGACCAGAGGAACTGGTCGATGAGGTAGCCGTGCGCGCCGTGCAGTTCGACGCCGTCGAAGCCGATGCGCTCGGCGGCGGCCGCGGCCTCGGCGAAGGCGCCGATGACGTCGTCCAGGTCGCCGCGGGTCATCTCCCGGCCGGTGCCCTCGGTGCCGTCGAGGCGCAGCCCGGACGGGCCGACCGCGGGGGCGTCCGCGTAGGGCGGCTCGCCGTCCTTGCGGACCATGCCGATGTGCCACAGCTGCGGCACGATCGTCCCGCCGCCCGCGTGGACCGCCTCGGCGACCTTCGCCCACCCGGCCAGCTGCTCCTCGCCGTGGAAGCGGGGCACCCGGTCGCTCTGCCCGGCCGAGGGGTGGCCGACGTAGGTGCCCTCGGTGACGATCAGACCGACCCCGGCGGCGGCCCGGCGCCCGTAGTACGACACGACGTCCTCACCGGGCACGCCACCCGGCGAGAACATCCGGGTCATCGGGGCCATGGCGATGCGGTTCGGGACGGTCAGCCCGTTGAGGGTGACGGGGCGGCCGAGGATCTCGGCGGCACGCGAGGCGGCGGAGGTGGGGGTGGCGGTCACGGCAGCGGGCTCCTTGACAGGTTGCTCGGGGCATCGAACAGGGACATTCCAGACGGTATGTGCATACGCATTCACCGCCTTCCCCCGGACAACGACCCCAGCGCACCCGTCCATTCCGCCCGCGGGCGGCGACATCGGTGTGACCCCCGCCACGTCTGCCCCCGCACCCGGCAACGCCCGAGGGCGGCACCCCCCGTCGGAACAGGGGTGCCGCCCTCGGTCAGGACGAGCGATCCTCGGGGGACCGGAAGGGGTCCCGGGGAGGATCAGAAGTCCATGTCACCGCCCGGCATGCCGCCGCCGGCCGGGGCCGCGGACTTCTCCGGCTTGTCGGCGATGACGGCCTCGGTGGTGAGGAAGAGCGCGGCGATGGAGGCCGCGTTCTGCAGCGCGGAGCGCGTCACCTTCGCCGGGTCGATGATGCCCTCGGCGACCAGGTCGACGTACTCGCCGGTCGCGGCGTTCAGGCCGTGGCCCGGGGTCAGGTTGCGCACCTTCTCCACCACGACACCGCCTTCGAGGCCGGCGTTGACGGCGATCTGCTTCAGCGGGGCTTCCAGCGCCAGCTTGACGGCGGCGGCACCGGTGGCCTCGTCGCCCTCCAGCTCCAGCTTCTCGAAGACCTGGGAGGCCTGGAGCAGGGCCACGCCGCCACCGGCGACGATGCCCTCCTCGACGGCCGCCTTCGCGTTGCGGACGGCGTCCTCGATGCGGTGCTTGCGCTCCTTCAGCTCGACCTCGGTGGCGGCACCGGCCTTGATGACGGCCACGCCGCCGGCCAGCTTCGCCAGGCGCTCCTGGAGCTTCTCGCGGTCGTAGTCCGAGTCGCTGTTCTCGATCTCGGCGCGGATCTGGTTCACGCGGCCCGCGACCTGGTCCGAGGAGCCGGCACCGTCGACGATGGTGGTCTCGTCCTTGGTGATGACGACCTTGCGGGCCTTGCCCAGGAGGTCCAGGGAGGTGTTCTCCAGCTTGAGACCGACCTCCTCGGAGATGACCTCGCCGCCGGTGAGGATGGCGATGTCGTTCAGCATCGCCTTGCGGCGGTCGCCGAAGCCCGGGGCCTTGACCGCGACGGACTTGAAGGTGCCGCGGATCTTGTTGACGACCAGGGTCGACAGGGCCTCGCCCTCGACGTCCTCGGCGATGATCAGCAGCGGCTTGCCCGACTGCATGACCTTCTCCAGGAGCGGGAGCAGGTCCTTGACGTTGCCGATCTTGGAGTTGGCGATCAGGATGTACGGGTCGTCGAGCGACGCCTCCATCCGCTCCATGTCGGTGGCGAAGTACGCCGAGATGTAGCCCTTGTCGAAGCGCATGCCCTCGGTGAGTTCCAGCTCCAGACCGAAGGTCTGGGACTCCTCGACGGTGATGACGCCTTCCTTGCCGACCTTGTCCATGGCCTCGGCGATCAGCTCGCCGATCTGGGTGTCGGCGGCGGAGATGGAGGCCGTGGAAGCGATCTGCTCCTTGGTCTCGACATCCTTCGCCTGCTCCAGCAGGGCACCGGAGACGGCCTCGACGGCCTTCTCGATACCGCGCTTGAGGGCCATCGGGTTGGCGCCGGCGGCCACGTTGCGCAGACCCTCGCGCACCAGGGCCTGGGCGAGGACGGTCGCGGTGGTCGTACCGTCACCGGCGACGTCGTCCGTCTTCTTGGCGACTTCCTTGACCAGCTCGGCGCCGATCTTCTCGTACGGGTCCTCGAGCTCGATCTCCTTGGCGATGGAGACACCATCGTTGGTGATCGTGGGGGCGCCCCACTTCTTCTCGAGGACGACGTTGCGGCCCTTGGGGCCGAGCGTCACCTTCACGGCGTCCGCGAGCTGGTTCATGCCGCGCTCGAGGCCGCGCCGCGCCTCCTCGTCGAACGCGATGATCTTGGCCATGTGAAGTGGTCCCTCCAGGACTGGGGGTGATTCTTCGGACCGCGCCCGCGCCCGCGACGGACGGCTCGCCGGCCCCGTGGTTCCTTGCCCCACCTGGCCTGCGGGCCTCACCGACCCGGTCCTTCGTTGTCACTCTCACCTTCAGAGTGCTAACGCCAATGATTAGCACTCGCCCCTGCCGAGTGCAAGCGCCTCTCGGGGACCGGGCCCCCTGGCCGCCCGGTCCGCCCGGCCGCGGACAGCTCGAAGGGCTCGCACCCTGGGAGGTGCGAGCCCTTCGACGGTGGAACACGTGGAGCGGGTGGAACGGGTGGAGCTGATGGAACTGGTGGAACAAGAAGGAAGAACGACGCTGCGTCGGCGCGCGCTTCAGCCGGTCGCGAGCCGGACCATGTCCGCCTGCGGCCCCTTCTGACCCTGCGAGATCTCGAAATCGACTCGCTGGCCCTCTTCCAGGGTGCGGTATCCGTCCATCTGGATCGCGCTGTAGTGGACGAAAACATCCGCACCACCGTCGACCGCGATGAAGCCGTACCCCTTCTCCGCGTTGAACCACTTGACGGTGCCCTGAGCCATGCCTAACTCCCCTATTACTGGCCCTTGCACAGATCCACACTCCGCGGACCCGGGTCAGACCTCACCCCCCAGTTGGTTGGGGGCGTGCGCCGGAACGCGTCGACCGCGGCCGAATGTATCTGTCCAACTGCCCTCTGCAACAGGTCAATCGGACGAGAATTCAAGACGTGAAGGGTCTGTAATATAGTGAGAATTCGCCCGGATATCGGGCAAGTCGGGCCCCATAAAGGGAGCAAAAGGCGTAAAAGCCACGCACACTTTGGCTGCTTCTTATCGCACCGAGGGACGGCCCTCATATGCGGGCGGCACGCGAGCGGCGGGCGCGTTCCCCAACTCTACCGCGCTCAATCACACAGAATTGCCCCCTCCGCTTCTCTCACGGAGGGGGCAATTCGATGAACACTCGGTAATCGCTGTTACCGACGGTCACTACCGGCGGGTACTGAACGGCGGTCAACCGCCCGGGGGTCGGGCCGGCGCGGTCAGCCGCCCGCGACGGCCGGGATGATCGAGACGCCCGCGCCGTCCGGGGTGGCGGTCTCCAGGCCCTGCTCGAAGCGGACGTCGTCGTCGTTGACGTAGACGTTCACGAAGCGGCGCAGCTTGCCCTGGTCGTCCAGGACGCGGGCGGCGATGCCGGTGTGGTGCTTCTCCAGGTCGCCGATGACCTCGCCGAGGGTGGTGCCCTCCGCGCTGACTTCGGCCTGCCCGCCGGTGTAGGTGCGCAGGATGGTCGGGATACGGACGGTCACGCTCATGCGAGGCCAGCCTCTCGGAAGGAGTCCAGGTTCGGGCGGATGGTGGTGGTGAGGCCGGTGCCGGCCACCGCGTCGAGGGTCTTGAGCCCGTCGCCGGTGTTGAGGACCACGGTCGTCTTCGCCGGGTCGAGCAGACCGTTCTCGATCAGCTTGCGGGTGACGCCGACGGTGACGCCGCCCGCGGTCTCCGCGAAGATGCCCTCGGTCCGCGCCAGCAGCCTGATCGCGTCGACGACCTGCTCGTCGGTGACGTCCTCGACGGCCCCGCCGGTGCGGCGCGCGATGTCCAGGACGTAGGGCCCGTCCGCCGGGTTGCCGATGGCGAGGGACTTGGCGATGGTGTTCGGCTTCTGCGGGCGGACCACCTCGTGGCCCGCCTTGAAGGCGGTGGAGACCGGGGAGCAGCCCTCGGCCTGCGCGCCGAAGATCGCGTAGGGGCGGTCCTCGACGAGGCCGAGGCGGATCAGCTCCTGGAGCCCCTTGTCGATCTTGGTGAGCTGGGAGCCGGAGGCGATCGGCACGACGAGCTGGTCCGGCAGCTTCCAGCCGAGCTGTTCGCAGATCTCGTACGCCAGCGTCTTGGAGCCCTCGGCGTAGTAGGGCCGCAGGTTGACGTTGACGAAGCCCCAGCCCTCACCGGCCGGGTCGCCGATGAGTTCGGAGCAGAAGCGGTTGACGTCGTCGTAGTTGCCCTCGATGCCGACGAGTTCGCCGCCGTAGACGGCGGCCATGACGACCTTGCCCTGCTCCAGGTCGTGCGGGATGAACACGCAGGAGCGCAGGCCCGCGCGGGCCGCGGCGGCGCCGACGGCTCCGGCGAGGTTGCCGGTGGAGGAGCAGGAGAGGGTGGTGAACCCGAAGGCGCGGGCGGCCTCCAGCGCCTGCGCCACGACCCGGTCCTTGAAGGAGTGCGTGGGGTTGCCGGAGTCGTCCTTGACGTACAGGCCGCCGGTGACGCCGAGTTCGCGGGCGAGGTTGTCGGCCTGGACGAGGGGGGTCCAGCCGGGGTTCAGGTTGGGCTTGCCCGCCACGTCCGCGGGGACGGGCAGCAGCGGCGCGTAGCGCCAGATGTTCGCGGGGCCCGCCTCGATGCGCCTGCGCAGCTCCTCGGCCTCGTAGGAGGAGAAGTCGTAGGCGATCTCCAGCGGGCCGAAACATTCGGCGCAGGCGAAGACGGGGCCGAGGGGGACGCGGTGGCCGCATTCGCGGCAGGACAGCGCGGTGGCGGAACCGAGGTCGACGGGGGTGGTGGTGCGTTCAACTGTCTGCGCAGCCATGTGAGGCGAGGCCCTTTCTCCTCATCTTCCTCACGACGCGTTTCGCCGTGAGACGGATTTGGCACCTTCCCGAGCCGGGAGCCTCGCCACTGATGTGTGTGACGGGTCGGCTGGAGGGTTGCCGGGGCTTCATCGGGCCGTGTCCCTCTGCCCCTCTGGATGAGCGGTATGAAGTTGTGGGGGCGGGCGGCCTCGGCATGCGGGACATGCGATGGTCATCCGCGTTGTTCAAGACTGTAACCGAAGGCCAGGACAGTTGAGTGAGACGTCCGAACCGCGAGATGGATCTCACGGTCACTCCGTGTGTGCGGGGTGTGCCGGAAGTGATCACGACAGTGAGGAGCCGCCGACCGTGCTGGAAGAAGCTGAGCGCTGGCTGACCACCCGCTCCTGGTCCGTCGACGACCGCCCGCTGCACCGCGTCCTCGCCGCGAAGCGCGCCTCGGGCCAGACGGTGTCCGTGGTGCTGCCCGCGCTGAACGAGGAGGAGACGGTCGGCGACATCGTGGCCGTGATCCGGCACGACCTGATGCGCCAGGTCCCTCTGGTGGACGAGATCGTCGTGATCGACTCCGGGTCCACCGACCGCACCTCGGAGGTCGCGGCGGCGGCGGGCGCCCGGGTGGTGCACCGCGACACGATCCTGCCGCGCGTCCCGGCCGTGCCCGGCAAGGGCGAGGTGCTGTGGCGTTCCCTGCTGGTGACGGGCGGCGACATCGTCTGTTTCGTGGACGCCGACCTGAAGGAGTTCTCCTCCGACTTCGTCCTCGGGATCGTGGGCCCGCTGCTCACCGACCCGGACGTGGACCTCGTGAAGGCGATGTACGACCGCCCGCTGGGCGGCGCGGCCGGTCAGGGCGGCCGGGTGACGGAACTCATGGCCCGCCCGCTGCTGAACATGCACTGGCCGCAGCTGTCCGGTTTCGTGCAGCCGCTCGGCGGGGAGTACGCGGCCCGCCGCAGCCTGCTGGAGCAGCTTCCCTTCCCCGTCGGCTACGGCGTGGAGCTGGGCATGCTGGTGGACGCCCTGCACCTGGTGGGGCTGGACGCCCTCGCCCAGGTCGACGTGGGGGTGCGCAAGCACCGTCACCAGGACGGGCAGGCCCTCGGCCGGATGGCGGCGGCGATCTACCGCACGGCGCAGCTGCGGCTGGCCCGCGGGCATCTGATCCGCCCGGCGCTGACCCAGTTCGAGCGCGGCGCGGACGGCTTCGAGCCGCGCACGTACTCGGTGGACACGGAGGAGCGTCCGCCGATGGCGGAGATCGCCGAGTACGCCGCCCGCAAGGTGGCCTGAAACCGGCCCGCGGCCCCCGCGAGCAGGCCGTATACGCGGTCCGTATACGACCGGGCACCCCCCGTGGAAGGTCCGCTTCCGTACGTTTGAGCGTTTGGGGACCGGGCTAGGTTGAGGGCTATGGCTTCCACGCACGACGCCGCCGCCGGGGGTGCCCGTCAGGGCGCCCGGGTGCTGGTCGCGTCCAACCGCGGCCCGGTCTCCTACGAGGTGCGGGAGGACGGTGCGCTGCACGCCCGCAGGGGCGGCGGCGGGCTGGTCTCCGGTCTGTCCGCGATCGGGCCCGACGCGGACGCGCTGTGGGTGTGCTCGGCGCTCTCCGACGGCGACCGCGAGGCGGTCCGGCAGGGCGTCGGCGAGGACGGCGTGCGGATGCTGGACATCCCGGCCGACGTGCACGCCGACGCCTACAACGGCATCGCGAACTCGGTCCTCTGGTTCGTGCACCACCTGCTCTACCAGACCCCGCTGGAGCCGGTCTTCGACACGGAGTTCCGGCGGCAGTGGGCGTCGTACGAGGCGTACAACCGGGCCTTCGCGGAGGCGCTCGCCGAGGAGGCGGCGCCCGGCGCGGCCGTCCTCGTGCAGGACTACCACCTGTGTCTGGTCCCCGGACTGCTCCGTGAACTCCGCCCCGACCTGCGCATCTCCCACTTCTCGCACACCCCGTGGGCGCCGGTCGACTACTTCGCGCTGCTCCCCGACGACCTGCGCGCGCGTCTGCTGACCGGGATGCTCGGCGCGGACCGGCTCGGCTTCCTCACCCGCCGCTGGGCGGACGCCTTCGCCGCCTGCTGCGACGCGTTCACCGGCGGCACGGGCGGCACGGAGATCGGCGTGCACGGTCTGGGCGCCGACGGGGACTTCCTGCTCAAGCGGTCGCACGAGCCGGACGTCGAGGAGCGGATCACCGAGCTGCGCGCGGAGATCGGCGCGGACCGCCGCACGATCGTCCGCGTCGACCGCACCGAGCTGTCGAAGAACATCGTCCGCGGCCTGCTGGCCTACCGGCAGCTCCTCGACGACCACCCCGAGTGGCGCGAGCGCGTCGTGCACGTCGCGTTCGCCTACCCCTCCCGTCAGGACCTCGCCGTCTACCGCGACTACACGGCCGAGGTGCGGCGTGTCGCGGACGCAATCAACACCGCGTACGGCACGGACGGCTGGACGCCGGTCGTGCTGCACGTCAAGGACGACTTCGCCCGCTCCCTGGCCGCGTACCGCCTCGCGGACGTGGCGCTGGTGAACCCGATCCGCGACGGCATGAACCTGGTCGCCAAGGAGGTCCCGATCGTCTCCGACCGGGGCTGCGCGCTGGTCCTCTCCCGCGAGGCGGGCGCCTTCTGGGAGCTCGGCGAGGACGCGCTGGTGGTGAACCCGTACGACATCGGCGAGACCGCCGAGGCCCTGCACACGGCCTTGACCCTGCCCGCCGAGGAACGCGAACGCCGCGCCGGACGCCTCGCCGCGGCGGCCACCGCGCTGCCCCCGGCCCGCTGGTTCCTGGACCAGCTGGAAGCGCTGCGGGCGATCGACCGCGCCTGAGCGCGGCCCCGGACCTGCCCTCGCCCCTCGACCGCCCGGAGACCGTCACCGCATGGCCAGTCACGAGACCTCATCCGCCGCGTCGGCGCTCCCCACGCCGGCCACCGCCGCCGGGCGGGACGCGCTCGCCGCGATGCTGCGGCGGCCGCGGGGGGTGCTGGTCGCGCTCGACCTCGACGGGACGCTCGCGCCGATCGTCGAGAACCCCGAGGACGCGCGGGCGCACCCGGACGCCGTGCCGGTGCTGGTGGGCCTGGCGGCCACGGTCGGCGCGGTCGCCGTGATCACCGGCCGCCCCGCCGAGGTCGCCGTCCGCAACGGCGGTTTCGCCGGGGTCGCGGGCCTGGACCGCCTCGTCGTGCTCGGCCACTACGGCGCCGAACGCTGGGACGCCCGGACCGGCGTGGTCACCGCGCCCGAGCCGCACCCCGGGGTGGCCGCCGTCCGCGCCGAACTGCCGGACGTCCTGGCCGGGGCGGGTGACCGGCCGGGCGTCTGGGTCGAGGAGAAGGGCCGCGCGATCGCCGTCCACACCCGCCGCGCCCCCGACCCGCAGGCCGCGTTCGACGCCCTCCGCGGCCCGCTCACCGACCTGGCCCTGCGCCACGGCCTGATCGTCGAACCGGGCCGCATGGTCCTGGAACTGCGCCCCCCGGGCGTCGACAAGGGCGCCGCCTTGACGGCGTACGTCCGGGAGACCGGCGCCGAGGCCGTCCTCTACGCGGGCGACGACCTGGGCGACCTTCCCGCCTTCGCCGCCGTCGAAGAACTCCGCGCGACCGGTGTCCCCGGCCTGTTGGTGGCCAGCGGCAGCACGGAGGTCACCGAACTCTCGACCCGCGCGGACCTGGTGGTGGACGGCCCGGAGGGAGTGGTGGGGCTGCTGCGGGCGTTCACGGAACGGGCGGGCTGAAAGCTCCCGGCCGGGGCAGGCCGACCCGGACACCCGCCGTACCCCCGCCTACCGCTCGGAGCGTCGCGCCCCTACCGCTCGGAGCGCCGCGCCTCGCGGACCCGGCGCAGCCGGTTCACGGTCACCGGATCGGCCTCCACCGCCCGCGCGTCGTCCAGCAGCGCGTTCAGCAGCTGGAAGTACCGCACCGGGGACAGGCCCAGTTCCTCCCGCACGGCCCGCTCCTTGGCGCCGGGCGACAGGAACCCGCGCCGCTCCAGCGCGAGAATCCGCAGCTCGGTCTCCCCGAGCCCCGGCCGCCCCGCGTCCCGCTTCTCGGTCCCGTCCATCCCGGCACGGTAACCCAGCCCACGGACACCGCCCGACCGGCCCGGCGGCGCCGTTCTCAGCCGGCCGCGCTCTCGGCCGTGGTCGCGGTGGTCTGGAGCTGCTCCAGCACTCCCGCCGGGCTCCCTCCGGGCCGTACGGCCTGCCCGATGCGCTTCTTGACGTCGGCGCTGACCGCCGCCCAGGAGGTCCGCCCCACCGGGTACAGCTCGGAGAGCGGCAGCTGGTCGAGGAACGGCTTGAGGTCGGCGTCCTCGGGGGCGGCCGTCATGGTCAGCGAGGCGGAGTTGGTGACGGGCAGCAGGTCGTACTCGCGGGAGAACGCGACGACGTTCTTCTCGCTGTAGACGTAGCTGAGGAAGTCCTTGATCTGGTCGGCGTGGCCGTTCTTCTTGAAGGCGGTCATCCAGTCGGCGACGCCCATGGTGACCTTGGCGGGTCCGTCGACGCCGGGCATGGGCACCATCCCGAACTTGACGCCCTTCTTGGCGGCGGCCTTCATCAGCGAGGGGTGCCCGTTGAGCATGCCGACCTGCCCGTTCGCGAACGCGGCGAACGCGGCGGCGCGGTTGAGCCCGCCGGGTTCGACCGGCCCGGTGAGGTCCTTGCCGACCAGTTCGTTCTTGAGCCAGGTGAAGGTGTGGACGTTGTCGGTGGAGTCGAGGCTGTAGGAGGTGGCGGTCTCGGTGTAGCCGCCCCCGCCGCTGAGCAGCCACTGGAAGGTCTCGGCCTGCGCCTCCTCGGGCCCGAGGGGCAGGGCGTACGGGTACTTCACGCCCTTGGCCTTGAGCGCCGCCGCGGCCTCGGCCAGCTCGTCCCAGGTGCGGGGCGCGTCGATCCCGGCGTCGGCGAAGAGGGTCTTGTTGTAGAAGAGCAAGCGGGTGGAGGAGGCGAACGGCATGCCGTACTGGACGCCGCGGACCTCGCCCGCGTCGGCGAGCTGGGGCACGAAGTCGGCCTGGGCGGGGATGGAGAGCACGTCCCCGGCCTTGTAGAGGAGGCCGGCGTCGGCGTAGTCGGCGTAGGCGCCGATCTGGGCCATGTCGGGGGCCTCACCGGCGTCGACCATGGTCTTGACGTCGCGGTCGACGTCGCTCCAGGAGCGGACGGTGACCTCGACGGTGACGCCGGGGTGGTCCTTCTCGTAGGCGTCGACGAGGCGGGCCCAGTACTTCTCGGAGCTGTTGGCGGCGCTGTCGCCGTAGTCGGCGGCGACGAGGGTGAGGGTGACGTCGCCGGAGCCGCCGCCCACCCCGCAGCCGGCGAGGACCGCCGTCATGCCCAGGGCGGATACCGCCGCGACCGTTCCCGACCTGCCTGCCCGCCACCGCACCGCGTGTCTCCCGCTTCCCGCGTCCGCACCGTGTCTCCACACGGCGTTCACATGAATGTGCCGACCAATGAAACCGATAGTCGGATTAAGGTCTACACCACGTAAGTGGACTAGACCTCTTGCGGGTCCTCGGGCCACACTGTTCCCGTGAGACATGTCATCGCCCTCGATGTGGGCGGCACGGGGATGAAGGCCGCTCTGGTCGGGGCGGACGGCGCGCTGCTGCACCGCGCGCGCCGGGCCACCGGCCGCGAGCGCGGCCCGGACGCGGTCGTCGACGGCATCCTCGACTTCGCCGCCGAGCTGCGCGCGTACGGCACCGACCACCTCGGCGAGCCCGCCGCCGCGGCCGGGGTCGCGGTGCCCGGCATCGTCGACGAGGCCGAAGGCGTCGCCGTCTACGCGGCCAACCTCGGCTGGCGGGACGTCCCGCTGCGGGCCCGGCTGGCCGAGCGGCTGGGCGGGGTGCCCGTCGCCCTCGGGCACGACGTGCGCACCGGCGGCCTCGCGGAGGGCCGGATCGGCGCGGGCCTGGGCGCCGACCGCTTCCTGTTCGTGGCCCTCGGCACCGGCATCGCGGGCGCGATCGGCGTCGAGGGCCGGGTCGAGGCGGGGGCGCACGGCTTCGCGGGCGAGATCGGCCACATCGTCGTCCGCCCCGGCGGCACCCCCTGCCCGTGCGGGCAGCGCGGCTGTCTGGAGCGGTTCGCCTCGGCGGCGGCGGTCAGCGAGGCGTGGTCGGCGGCCACCGGCGACCCGGAGGCGGACGCCGCCGACTGCGCCAAGGCCGTCACCTCCGGCGACCCGGCGGCGGTACGGGTCTGGCAGGCCGCGGTCGACGCCCTCGCGGACGGCCTGGTCACCTCGCTCACCCTGCTGGACCCGGGCACGATCGTCCTCGGTGGCGGGCTCGCCGAGGCGGGGGAAACGTTGTTCACACCGCTGCGGGACGCCCTGCGGCGGCGGATCACCTTCCAGAAGCTGCCGCCGGTCGTCCCGGCGGCCCTGGGCGACACGGCCGGCTGCCGGGGCGCCGGACTCCTGGCCTGGGACCTGCTCGCCGGCCCACCCCCGACGGCCCCGGCCTCCCGGACGGCCACCGTGACCGCGACCGCGGCAGCGGTGGCCGCCACACCCCACACGACGACCACGACGCCGGAGGAACCCACGTGACGGCAACCCCCGCGGAGGCGCGAGCCACGCTCGACCCGCAGCCCGCGACCGGCGGCCCGGCGCGCCTCGTCCTGGCGGGCGCGCACGTGGTCCTGCCCACCGGCACCGTGACCGGCGCCCGGGTCACCGTCGACGGCGCGCGGATCGCCGCCGTCACCACCGGCCCCGGCGACGCCCCCGAGGGCGAGGTCCTCGACGTCGGCGGCCACTGGCTGGTCCCCGGCTTCGTCGACCTCCACAACCACGGCGGCGGCGGCGCCTCCTTCTCCGGCTCGGCCGAGGAGGCGCTGAAGGCGATCCGCACCCACCGGCGGCACGGCACGACGACCCTGGTCGCCTCCACCGTCACCGACACCCTGGACGTCCTCGCCCGGCAGGCGGGCCTGCTCTCCGAACTGGCCGAGCAGGGCGACCTGGCGGGCATCCACTTCGAGGGCCCGTTCATCTCGCCGTGCCGCAAGGGCGCCCACTCGGAGGCGCTGCTGCGCCACCCGGACCCGGCGGACGTGCGCGCGCTGATCGACGCGGCCCGCGGCCGGGCCCGCATGGTCACCCTGGCCACCGAACTCCCCGGCGGCCTCGACGCCGTACGGCTCCTCGCCGAGCACGGGGTGATCGCGGCCGTCGGCCACACGGACGCCACCTACGAGCAGACCGTGGAGGCGATCGAGGCGGGCGCCACCGTCGCCACCCACCTCTTCAACGCGATGCCGGTGCTGGGTCACCGCGCGCCCGGCCCGATCGCCGCCCTGCTGGAGGACGAGCGGGTCACGGTCGAGCTGATCAACGACGGCGTGCACCTGCACCCGGCCGCGCTGGAGCTGGCGTTCCGGCACGCGGGTCCGGGCCGGGTGGCGTTCATCACCGACGCGATGGACGCGGCCGGGACCGGCGACGGGCACTACATGCTCGGCCCGCTGGAGGTCGAGGTCAGCGACGGCGTGGCCCGGCTGGTGGAGGGCGGCTCCATCGCGGGCTCCACCCTCACCCAGGACCGCGCGTTCAAGCGGGCGGTGACCGTGGACCGGATTCCGGTGCAGGACGTGGTGGCGGCCCTGTCGGCCAACCCGGCCCGGCTGCTCGGGGTGGACGACCGGGTGGGCTCGCTGGAGCCCGGCAAGGACGCCGACCTGGTCCTCCTCGACGAGAACTTCGACCTCAAGGGCGTGATGCGCCGGGGCGGCTGGGTGGTACCGCCGCAACTGGGATGAAATGTCCCCCGAAAGGGGGAGGTCCGGAGACGGCGAGCCGCTTGGGGGACTGGGCGGCCCGCCGTCTCTTTGGCATGATCGTGCCTCCGGAGGCCCGGACGACCGGGCCGACGGAACGACAACAGCAGGCGAACACCAGCAATCGGGGGGAGGCCGGCCCAGGTGATCCTCACGGTCACGCTGAACACCGCGCTCGACATCACCTATCACGTCCCGGCACTGCGCCCGCACGCGTCGCACCGCGTCACCGACGTCGCGGAGCGCCCCGGCGGCAAGGGGCTCAACGTGGCCCGCGTCCTGACCGCCCTCGGCCACGAGGTGACGGTGACGGGCTTCGCGGGCGGGCCCACGGGCCAGGTCGTCCGGGATCTGCTCACCGACGTGGGCGACGCCCTCGTGCCCTGCTCGGGGCAGACCCGGCGCACCCTCGCCGTGGTGGACGAGAGCACCGGTGACACGACTCAGCTCAACGAGGCGGGCCCGATCATCACCCCGGCCGAGTGGTCGGCGTTCCAGGACGCCTACGAGCGGCTGGTCGGCGAGGCCGACGCGGTCGCCCTGTGCGGCAGCCTGCCGCCGGGGGTGCCGGTCGGCGCGTACGCGGGCCTGGTGCGCACCGCGCGGGCGGCGGGCGTGCCGGTGCTGCTGGACACCAGCGGGGAGCCGCTGCGGCGGGCCATCGCCGCGCGTCCCGACCTGATCAAGCCGAACGGCGACGAGCTGGCCGAGCTGACCGGCTCGCACGAGCCGGAGAAGGCCACGGCGGACGCCCGGCGGCGCGGCGCGCACACGGTGGTCGCCTCGCTGGGCGCGGAGGGCCTGCTCGCGGTGACCCCGGAGGGCTCCTGGCGGGCGACCCCGCCGGCCCGGCTGCGCGGCAACCCGACGGGCGCGGGCGACTCGGTGACCGCCGCCCTGCTCTCCGGTGTGGTGGAGCACCTGCCCTGGCCCCGGACCCTGGCCCGCGCGGTCGCCCTGTCGGCGGCGACGGTCCTCTCCCCGGTGGCGGGCGAGTTCGACCGCCCGGCCTACGAGGACCTGGTCGACCGCGTCGCGGTGAACGGCACGGCCACGGCCGCCTGAGAGGGTCCTGCCCGGCCCCCGCGCCCCAGGCCGGGGGTCGCGGGGTCTGGTCTACCTCTTGACCTGGCCCTTCTTCACCCAGAACTGGTCCAGGAGCACATTGCACTTGTCGCCGTTCTCGCAGGAGAGGGTGACGGTGTTGGTGCCCTTGGTCAGCGTCGGGTAGGCGAAGGTCGTGGTCCAGCCCTTGGCGAAGTCGCCGTCCTTGGCGTTGGCGTAGTTCTTCAAGCTCAGCGGGGTGCCGAACTTCTTGCCGTTGATGGTGAGGGTCATCGCCTGGTCCTCACCCGCAGTGCTGTAGTGGGCGAAGAGGGTGTAGGCGCCGTCCTCGGGGATGCCGTCGACGCTCCAGGTGACCGAGGAGCCGGGCTGGTTGAGGCCCGCGACGTAGATGCCGCCGGTGGCCTGCGCGCCCTTCACCTCGGAGGCGAGGGAGGCGCCGCCGCCGAGGCGGAGGGCCTTGGCGTCGATGGTGGGGAGTTCCGCGGCGGGCTTGTCGTCCTTGCCCTCGGACTTGCTGGGCGCGGCGCTCTCGGGCGCGGAGGCCGGGGCGGAGGCGCCGGGGTCGTCCTTGGCGCCGTCGTCGGAGTCGCCGCCCGTCATCGCGACCGCGATCCCGACGACGACCGCGGCGACGACCGCGATGGCGCCGATGAGCAGTCCGCGGGTGTTGGGCCCGCGGCCCCGGCCGCCCCCGCCGCCGAGCCCGTGCTCGCGGCTGCCGGTGGTCGTGGGGCCGCCGCCGGGGAAGGTCTCCGGCGCGGCGTAGTGCGCCTGGGGCTGGCCGTACCCGCCCTGCTGCTGCGGGACCTGCGGCTGCTGGTGGGGCGCCTGCTGGTACGCGGCGGTCTGCTGCTGGTACGCGGCGGCCTGCTGCTGGCCGTACTGGCGCTCGCCGACCGCGCGGACCCGGCCGACCGAGTTCGGGTAGCCGTATCCGCTCGCCGGGGGCTGGGCGCCGTTGGCCTGGCCGTCGGCGTAGAGGTAGCCGAACGGGTCGTCGTCCTCGGGCGGGCTCGCGCCGTTGTTACCGGGCGTCATCCCTTCGTACTCCTCAACAGTGCGGGGCGGATGCGGTCCGCGCGGCCACGGGATGCGGTCCCGGAGGCGCGGTCCACAGGTGCGGAGAAGAGCGAGCCTACCCGCTCCGCACCCGCCGAACGGGTGACTCCGCTCGCATCAGCGACGGGGGTACGGCCCTGACCTGGTGATCATCCCGCGCGGCGGTGCTGTTTGGGACGAGATCGTTTCTCGACGTACATCCGCTCGTCGGCGGACTTCAACACCTCGTCCGCCGTCATGCCGCAGTGCGCCCAGCCGATGCCGAAGCTGGCGCCCACCCGGACGGCCCGTCCCTCGGCCCGGATCGGCTGGATGATCTCGTTGCGCAGGCGGACGGCGAGGTCCTGGGCGTCGGCGCGGCCGAGGCCGTCGGCGAGGATGACGAACTCGTCGCCGCCGAGCCGGGCGACGGTGTCGCCGTCGCGGACCCCGCGCGAGAGGCGGCGGGCGACCTCGATGAGGACGGCGTCGCCCGCGTTGTGCCCGAAGCGGTCGTTGATGGACTTGAAGCCGTCGAGGTCGCAGAAGAGGACGGCGAGGCCCTTGGTGCCGTCGTCCGGGACGTTCTCCTCGGGGGCGACGGTGTGGACGTGGTGGTCGTAGGTGTCGTAGCCGTCGGCGCCGCCGGGCCGGTAGTCGAAGCCGTGGCCGTTGGCGTCGAAGGCGGGGACGCCGTAGGAGTCCATGGCGTCGACGGCGGCGGGGTGCGCGGACTGCGGGCGGCCGCAGATCCGGGCGGAGAGCCGGGAGCGCAGTTCGGCGGAGTTGGGCAGCCCGGTGAGGGAGTCGTGGGAGGCGCGGTGGGCGAGCTGGAGTTCGCGGCGCTTGCGCTCCTCTATGTCCTCGACGTGGGTGAGGAGGAAGCGGGGGCCGTCGGCGGTGTCGGCGACCACGGAGTTGCGCAGCGAGACCCAGAGGTAGGTGCCGTCGCGGCGGCCGAGGCGGAGTTCGGCGCGGCCGCCCTCGGCGGAGGTGCGCAGCAGGGTGCCGATGTCCTCGGGGTGGACGAGGTCGGAGAAGGAGTAGCGGCGCATCGCGGAGGCGGGGCGGCCCAGCAGGCGGCACAGGGCGTCGTTGGTGCGCAGGATGCGGCCGTGCTGGTCGCCGCCCATCTCGGCGATGGCCATGCCGGAGGGGGCGTACTCGAAGGCCTGGCGGAAGGACTCCTCGCTGGCGCGCAGGGCCTGCTGCTCCCGCTCCAGGCGGACCAGGGCGCGCTGCATGTTGGCGCGCAGCCGGGCGTTGCTGACGGCTATGGCGGCCTGGAGGGCGTACATCTGGAGGGCCTCGCGGCCCCAGGCGCCGGGGCGGCGGCCGTTGCGGGGGCAGTCCACGGACAGGACGCCGATCAGTTCGCCGCAGGTGCTGCCGCTGCCGGGGGCGGCGGGGGTGTACATGGGGGCGAAGAGCCGGTCCGAGGGGTGCCACTCGTCCTCGAAGCGCGGCGCGGGCCCGTCGGTGTACCACTGCGGGACGTCGTCGTCGTCGAGGACCCAGCCCTCGGTGTGGGGTATGAAGATCAGGTCGCCCCAGGCCTCGCCCATGGCCAGCCGGCGTTCCCAGGACTCGCGGGAGCCGACCCGGCCGGTGATGAGGGCCTCGGCGGCGGGGTTGCCCGCGAAGGCGGCGACGACCAGGTCGCCGTCCGGGCGGACGAGGTTCACGCACGCCAGCTCGTACCCGAGGGCGGCCACCACGCCGTCGGCGACGGCCTGGAGCGTGTCGGGCAGGCTGCGGGCCGCGTTCATGTCGGCCATGACCTGGTGCAGGTGCCGCAGGGACGCAAGACGGACGTACGGCTCCGACTCGCTCTCCATGCTCGCCCTCCCCCCGAGACTTCGCAGCGAATCAAGGGTTGTCTTCGGCGTAACGTCGTTTCTGTCGTTGCGCATGTTGGTGGGTCTGTACCTGTGACGCCTCCGCCACTGAATCACAGCGCGCTCCCCACTCGGTACACAGGGTCAACAATTCCTGGCCCTTGTGACTCAAGTCACAGGAAAACGTGAGCAATTGAGTGGGAATTCTGGTTCCTGCCGAATGGCCTCCCCGCCGGAGAGCGTACGGGAATCGGTTCCCGTCGGTCTGCGGACCTACGACCGTACTCGGACCGGGGTCCGATGCGGTCCGATACGACCGGACACTAGCGTGCGAGGCGTGTCTTCCGACGTACTGAACGACGTAGTGCCCCCGCGGGACCCCGCCGACCCCACGGGCCCCGCACACCCCGCGGCGCCCCGCGCGGCGCCCCCGGAGCCCTCCCCGGCCGCCGTCGGCGGGCATCCTGTGGGGGTGACCCACGACGAGTTCCGCGCCGCCATGTCCCGGCTCGCGGGCGGGGTGGTCCTGCTGACCGCGCAGGAGCCCCCGCTGGACCCGGACGACCCGGCGGCGCCCGCGGGCGAGTTCGCCGGAATGACCGCCACCGGCTTCCTCTCCGTGTCGCTGGAACCCCTTCTGGTGCTGGTCAGCCTGCGGACGGGCTCCCGCATGGACGACGTGCTCGACGAGCAGCCGCTGTGGGCGGTGTCGGTGCTGTCGGAGAGCCAGCGGCACATCGCGGGCCGCTTCGCGATGAAGGGCCGGCTCAGTGACCGGCTGCTCTTCGAGGACGTCCCGTACACGGTCGGCGACGCCACCGGGGCACCGCTCCTGGGCGGCGCGCTGGCCACCCTGGAGTGCCGGACCGAGCAGCGGGTGGCGGCCGGTGACCACACCCTGGTGATCGGCCGGGTGCTCGGCGCGCGGGTGCCGGGCACGGAGGGCGGACCGCTCGTCTATTTCAAGGGCCGGTACCGGCAGTTGGGTTGATCTCCCGGGCCCGCCCGAGGACCGGTCCACGGGCTGAACGGAATTCAGTGGCCGGTCCGTGAACTCCCGCCCTACGGTGTCCGGATGACCCCTGCACGGACCTCTCCCGACGGCACTTCCGAGGGCACTTCCGACGGCGTTTACGTCGGCACTTCCAAGGTGCCTTCCGGTACTTCCGGCAGTTCCGGAGTCGCCCTGGAGGAAATCACCCCAGCAAATCTGGAAGCCGCGCTCGCCATTCGGGTCCGGCCCGAGCAGGAATTCGCGGTCACCCCCGTGGTGAAGTCCCTCGCCGAGGCCTACACGCATCCCGGGACCGCCTGGCCCCGGCTCATCACGGACGGCGGACGGCCGGTCGGTTTCCTGATGGCGTTCCTGGACATCGACTGGCGCGACGACGGCCGCACGATCCGCTCCGGCCTGTGGCGGCTGAACATCGACGCCGCCCAACAGGGCCGCGGATACGGCCGGTTCGCCGTCGAGTCCGTCGCCGCCGAGCTGCGCCGCCGCGGCACGCGCGAACTCCACGTCACCTGGCACCCCGGCGAGCACGGCCCCGAGGACTTCTACTTCGGCCTGGGCTTCCGCGACACGGGCGAGCGCGTCGAGGGCGAGATCGTGGGCGTCCTGAGCCTGGACTGAGCACGGACCGCCCCGGAGCCCGAGGTTCCGGCCCGGCGGGGCGCGCGGGCGGGACGGTACCGGTTCCGGCGGATCGTGTACGAACGCGCCGGATCGTGTACGACCGTGAAGGCCGCGGGTGGCGGGGCGAGGGGTGCGGTGTGCGCGGCGGGGCGTGGTGAGTGCCTGGTGGGGCCTGGCGATGCCTGGTGAGGCTGTCAGCCCCAGTCGCGGCCGGAGCGGCCCCGCTTGGTCTGGGCGCGCTGCTTCTTCTCGCGGAGCCGCCGCTCGTTGATGCCGCGCGGGATGCGGGTGGCCCGGCGCGGCCGGGGCGGCGGGGCGGTCGCCTCGGCGAGGAGCGCGGCGAGGCGGACGGCGGCGGCCTCGCGGTTGCGCCACTGGGAGCGGTGCTCGGAGGCGCGGACGGAGACGACGCCGTCGACCAGCCGCCCGGCGAGCCGCTCCAGGGCGCGCGCCTTCCACACCTCGGGCAGCGCCTCGGTGCGGGCCAGGTCGAAGCGCAGCTCGACCTGGGAGTCGCTGGTGTTGACGTGCTGCCCGCCCGGCCCCGAGGACCGCGAGAAACGCCACATCAGCTCCGCCTCGGGCAGGAGGACGGAGCCGCGGATGACATGGGGACCGGACATGTCCTCCATGGTCCCGCGCCTGACCGGTCCACGTCACTCGAATATCTCTTGGCAAAGAAAGTAAAGACACGGGGAACCTTCGCCACCCCTCGCCGCGTTCCTAGGGGTAGCTGTAGCTTCGTGCCCGTCACACAACGAGGGAAGGACTCCCCACAATGGCTGTAAGCCTGTCCAAGGGTGGCAACGTCTCGCTCACCAAGGAGGCCCCGGGCCTGACCGCTGTCACCGTGGGCCTGGGCTGGGACGTCCGCACCACCACCGGCACGGACTTCGACCTCGACGCCTCGGCGATCGCGGTCAACCTCCAGGGCAAGGTCTACTCCGACGCCCACTTCGTCTTCTTCAACAACAAGCAGACCCCGGACAACACGATCGTCCACACCGGTGACAACCGCACCGGTGAGGGCGCGGGCGACGACGAGGCGATCAACGTCAACCTGGCGGCCCTCCCGGCCGACATCGACAAGATCGTCTTCCCGGTCTCGATCTACGACGCGGAGAACCGCTCGCAGAACTTCGGCCAGGTCCGCAACGCGTACATCCGCATCGTGAACCAGGCCGGCGGCGCCGAGATCGCCCGCTACGACCTGTCCGAGGACGCCGCCACCGAGACCGCCATGGTCTTCGGCGAGCTGTACCGCAACGGCGCGGAGTGGAAGTTCCGCGCGGTCGGCCAGGGGTACGCCTCCGGCCTGGTCGGCATCGCCCAGGACTTCGGCGTCTCCGTCTGAGCGACGGACACCCGTCCGTGACCGTGCCCCCGGCCCCTCCGGCCGGGGGCACGGCCGTTCCCGGAGGTACGTTGCCCCGGTGATCCTCGAAGCGCTGCCGTCCGGCCGTGGTGCCGATCCACCCGGCTCCGGGATCGACCTCCCGGCCGGACTCCTCACCGACCTCACCGCCCTGTACGCCTCGCGGCACGCGTTCCAGGCGGTCAGCGGCGACTTCCCCGACCCGGACGACATCCGCCCCGAGCAGGTGGCGAGGTCCCTCGCGGACGAGCTGGCCGTGCCGGGGGCGGAGGTGCTGCTCGCCCGCGGCGAGGGGCGCCTGGTGGGGGTCGTCGTCACGCTGGCCCACCACCCCGACCCGGTCGACCCGGACCCGTGGATCGGGCTGCTGATCGTCGACGCGGCCGTGGG
This sequence comes from Streptomyces sp. NPDC091281, assembly GCF_044757425.1. Lineage (NCBI taxonomy): Bacteria > Bacillati > Actinomycetota > Actinomycetes > Kitasatosporales > Streptomycetaceae > Streptomyces > Streptomyces sp. NPDC091281. Next base: position 535,410 of record NZ_JBIVUY010000004.1, read on the forward strand.
GCGGCAGGGGTACGGGCGCCGGATCGCGGCGGCCGTCGAGGCCCGCTTCCGCGCGGCCGGCCGTACCGCCGTCCGCCTCGCCGTCCTCGACGCGAACCCCGACGGCCTCGCCTTCTGGACCGCCCTCGGCTACGAACCGGTCGCCCACCGCCCCGACCGCGAGCGGGGCCGCCCCTGCACGGTCCTGCGCAAGCCGCTGGGCGAACCGGCGCACGTCGAGCGCCGCGCGGCCCGGGTCGCCGTGGTCGCCCCCGACGGCGCGGTCCTCCTCTTCCGCTACGACACCCCCGAGACCGGCGTGCACTGGGCGCTGCCCGGCGGCGGCCTGGAACCGGGCGAGTCCCCGCGCGAGGGCGCCCGCCGCGAGCTGGCCGAGGAGACCGGCTGGACCGATCTGGCCCCCGGCGCGCTGCTGCGCACCTGGGAGCACGAGTTCCCGCGCGGCACGGTCCGGGTCCGGCAGTACGAGCACATCCACGTCACCCCCGGCCCCCGCCGCGACCCCTCCGGCCCCGACCTGGCCGCCGCCCACGCCACCGACGGCATCCTCGGCTGGCGCTGGTGGAGCCGGACCGACCTGGCCGCGGCGGAGGCGGAGGGCGTGCGGGTGTGGCCGAGGGGGCTGGCGGGGCTGCTGGACGCGTGGGAGGCGGGGCGGACGACCCAGGAGTGAGGGGGGAGGGCGGGGGCCTGCCGGGTCCGGGTGGGCCGGGGTCCCCTGACTGGGCCGGGGTCTCGTGGCCGGGGGGAGGGGAGTCTCACGGCTGGTCCAGAGGCTCAGGGCCGGTCCGGCTTGCCCTCCCCGTACAGCCAGTCCCGCCAGAGCGGGCCGAAGTCCTGGTCCGGGGCCTGCCGTTCCACGTACGCGGTGAAGTCCCCGGTGCTCGCGTTGGCGTGCCGGTGGGCCGCGGTCCAGCCACGGACGAGGTCGAGGAACGCCTTGTCGCCGACGGTCCGCCGGATGCGGTGGACCACCATCGCGCCCCGCTGGTACACGGGGTCGGCGGAGATGTCGTCGGCGCCGGGCGGGTCGGCGGGCGGGAAGGCCCAGAGGTCTTCGTAGGTGTCCTCGCCGTACGCGTACAGCTCCTGGAAGGTCTCCTCGGCGGTGGGGCCGCCCTCGTCCTCGGTCCACAGCCACTCGGCGTAGGTGGCGAACCCCTCGTTGAGCCACATGTCCCGCCAGGTGCGCGGGGTGACCGAGTCGCCGAACCACTGGTGGGCCAGCTCGTGCACCAGCAGGTCGGGGGTGGGCGCGCCGGGGAAGACGGGACGGTTCTGGGTCTCCAGCGCGTAGGCGGAGTCGCCGGGCCGCTCGACGATCGCGCCCGTGGAGGAGAAGGGGTAGGGGCCGAAACGGTCCGCCGCCCACGCCATGACCTCCGGGAGCCGGGCCAGCGCGGTGCGGCTCGCCGCGGCCTGGGTGGGGTCGGCGGCGACGTAGACCGGCAGGCCGTCGGGGGTGGTGGAGCGGGTGACGGTGAAGCGGCCGACGGCGAGGGTGGCGAGGTAGGTGGCCATCGGCTCGGCGGTGTGCCAGACGAAGGTGGTGCGCCCGCCGGAGGTGCGCCGCGCGCGCAACTCCCCGTTGGAGACAGCTGTGAGGCCCTCGGGGACGGTGACGGTGAGGTCGTAGGCGGCCTTGTCGGAGGGGTGGTGGCTGCCGGGGAACCAGGTCATGGAGCCGGTGGGCTCGCCGAGCGCGACCGCGCCGTCGGCGGTGCGCAGCCAGCCCTCCTCCGACCCGTCCGGGTCGGTGAGCGTCTTCGGGCGACCGGCGTAGGCGACGGTGACCTCGAAGGTCCGCCCCGAGACGAGGCGGGCGGCGGGGCGGACGACCAGCTCCTGACCGTCCCGCGTGAAGGACGCCTTCCTCCCGTCGACCGTGACCCGCCGGACCGTCATCCCGTCCAGGTCGAGATGGAACGCGGCGAGATCACGGGTGGCGCGTGCGGTGAGGCGGGCGGAGCCGGACAGTACGGGGCCGTCGGGGTCGTCGGAGCCACGGGTGCCGTCGGAGGCGCCGCTGCCGTCGGGGGCGTCGGTGCCGTCGGGCTCCCAGTCGAGGTCGAGGGCGTAGTGGCGGACGTCGTAGCCGCCGTTCCCGGCCTTCGGGAAGTAGGGGTCGCCGACCCCCGCCGCACCCACGTCGTCCCCGCCTCCGGTGCCGCCGTCGCCGCTCCCGCCGCAGGCCGCGAGCGGGAGGAGCAGACCGAGCGCGCACACCCGGACGACGGCGGACCGGACAGCGGCGGACCGGACGACGGACCGGGCGGACGACGGCACGGATCGGGGCATGGGGCGAGCCTAGGCGCCGGCCGCGAGGGGGCGTGGAAGGCAGGGGCCGAGGGCCCCGTCACAGCCGCGGCGTCCCGCTCCCCCGCGCCGTGACACCATCACCTTCGTGCTCGACATCGGCTACGCCCTCTCCAACCGCTTCCCCGACCCCCCGCAGGCGGACTACCGCCGGGTCGATGTCCGCACCCTGCGGCACGACCTGTTCTGCGGGGACGTCTACCTCGCCGACACCAAGGCGGACCGGGAGCTGTCCACAGCCTGGGGATGGGTGCCGGTGCTGGACTTCGCGTGGGCGCTCTGCGACATCGTGGAGCAACTGGACCGGGACCCCGCGGGCTCCCGCGCGTCCCGTCGCCAGCACGCGGAGCTGGACTTCACCGAGTCCACCGACCGCATGCTGTTCGAGCGCCGCTTCGGCTGGGTCGACATCGAGGCCGACTGGATGCCGGCCGAGGAGGCCCCGCTCACCTTCTCCCACAGCGCGCTGCGCCGCGAGGCCCGCGACTTCCTGCACGACCTGATCGCGGACCTCACCGACCTGCACGAGGACCTGGCGGAGAACCCGGCGCTCTGGACCCTCCAGGCCCGCTTCCCCCGCGTCGGCTGACCCCTGGGGCCCGGCCCCCAGCCCCGGCCACTCCGCCTCCTGACCAGGCCCCGGCCTCTCAGCGCCGCCCCCGGAGTCCCTCGCCCCCTCAGTCCTCCACCCTGATCCCCAACTGGGCCGCCAGCGCCGGGGCCAGGTCCAACAACTGCCCCGTACTGATCACCGCGCCCGCGAGCCGGTCGAGGCCGCCCGCGACGGTCAGCTCGGCCGCGCCGCGCAGGTCGACGTCGGTGAGGGTCGCGGCGGTGAAGTCGGCGGATCTCAGCGCGCAGTCCACGAACGCGACCCGCTCCAGCCGGGCGCCCCCGAAGTCGGGCTCGACCAGGACGCAGCCCTCGAACACCACGTCCCGCAGCCGGGCCTGCCGCAGATTCAGATAGTCGATCTTGCCGCCGCGCACGAGGACCCGCTCCAGGACGCCGCCGTGCGCCTGGGTGCCGCCGAGCCGGGCGTCGACCAGCTCGACATCGCGCAGGGTCGCCTCGGCGAGGTCGGTGCCGACGCCCCGGACACCGGTGAGGACCGAGTCCAGCAGCCGGGCCCGCCGCAGCCGGGTCCCGTCCAGCGCGCAGCCGATCAGCGCGCAGTCCATGAACCGGGAGCCCCCGCCGTCCTGCCCGGTGAGGTCGGTCTCGGCGAACGCCACCCCGTCGTAGTCCCCGTCGGGCTCGATCGCCCCGTCACGGAACGGCTCCAGCGCCGGAAGGCGCACCTCCGGCCGCCGGGCACCCTTCACCGCACGCGCCACCCCGCCACCACCTCCCGCACCGGCGCCGCCCGCGCCACCCGTCCTCGCCATCCCCCCATCCTGCCCGCCCCCACTGACAATCCCCCTGACCTGCACGAACGCCCGCCCGCACACCACACGGGCGACCCCATGTCACGAATCCGGGCCGCCGATCCGTCCTACCCCGAAAGGCCCCGCACCCGAGCCCCCCCCCCAGGGAGTCACCCCATGGCCCGCCCCACCTCCTCCGCACCCACCTCCACCCTCACCGTCATCGGCGGCGGTCTCGCCGGTCTGACGGCCGCGATCGCCGCCGCCGAGGCGGGGGTGAAGGTCACCCTGCACGAGAGCCACCACACCCTCGGCGGGCGCGCCCGGACCGCGGAGGGCCCGTACCGCACGAACGACGGCCCGCACGCCCTCTACAGCGGCGGCCCGCACTGGACCTGGCTGCGGCAGCGCGACCTGATCGGCCCGCTGGCGCCGCTGCCGCCCCGCGAGGTCGCCCGGCTGCGGCTGCGTCACCGCGGCACCCTGCGCCGTACTCCCCCGCTGCCTCTCCTGCGCCTGCTGCGCCCCGGCGCCCGCCGCACCGCGCCCGTCGACGCGGACTTCCTGACCTGGGCGACCGGGCTGGTCGGCGAGGAGGGCGCGCGGGCCGCCGCGCACTACGCGGCCGTCGCGCTCTTCCACCACGACCCCGGCGCGCTGTCCGCCGCGTTCGTGTGGGAGCGGCTGCGCCGGGCGACCCGGCTGCCGCCGGAGGCGCGCTGTCCGCGCGGCGGCTGGGGCGCGGTCGTCGACCGGATGGCGTCCCGCGCCTGGAACCTCGGCGTCCGGATGGAGACGCTGTCCCGCGTCGACCGGCTGCCCACGGACGGCCCGGTGATCGTGGCGACCTCGCTCGACGCGGCCCGCGGCCTGCTCGGGGACGCGACGCTCGCCTGGCCGAGCGGCCGGACGGTGCTGGTCGACCTGGCCGTACGGACCCGGCGCGGCGACGCGTTCGCGGTGTCGGACCTGGACGCGCCGGGCTGGGTCGAGCGGTTCACCGCGCAGGACCCGACCCTGGCCCCACCCGGCGAGCAGCTGGTCCAGGGGCAGATCCCGATCGGGCCCGACGGCAGGAAGGCCGACGGGGTGGCCCGCGCCGAGGAGCTGTTCGACCTGGGTCTGCCCGGCTGGCGGGAGCGGGTCACGTGGCGGCGGGCGGCGGTGGCGGCCGGCCGTACGGGCGCGGTCGACCCGCCGGGCGCGACCTGGCGCGACCGCCCGGCGGTGGACCGCGGCGACGGCGTCTACCTGGCCGGAGACCAGGTGGCGGCGCCGGGCGTGCTGTCGGAGGTCTCGTTCACCAGCGCGCTGACCGCGGTCTCCCTGGCCGTCGGCCGCCACGCACCCGCCCTCCACCGCGAGTGACCCCAGACGGACTTGACCCCAGACGGACTTGACCTCAAGCGCGCTTGAGGTCGCAGGCTGGACCGCGACCCACCCGCCGTGCGGAACGCGCCCCGCCCGCCGTCCGTACGGAACCCGACGCACCCCCGGGGGACCCCATGCACGCCGTCCGACTGCACGCCTTCGGCCCCGCCGAGAACCTCCGCTACGAGGAGGTGGAGGACCCCGTCCCCGGTCCGGGCCAGGTCCGTGTGGCCGTGGCGGCGGCCGGGGTGCATCTGCTGGACACGGCGCTGCGGGAGGGCGAACGCGGCCCGCTCCCGGAGCTTCCGGCGCTGCCGACCGTGCCGGGCCGGGAGGTCGCCGGGGTGGTGGACGCCCTCGGCGAGGGCACCGACCCGGTGTGGCGGGGCCGCCGCGTGGTGGCCCACCTGGGCTTCGCCCCCGGCGGCTACGCCGAACTCGCCGTCACCGACGCCGACCGCCTGCACGAGATCCCGGACCGGCTCGACGCGGCGGAGGCGGTCGCGATGATCGGCACGGGCCGAACGGCGCTGGGCATCGCCCAGTTCGCCGAGCCGGGCCCGGACACGGTCGCCGTGATCCCGGCCGCCGCGGGCGGCATCGGCACGCTGCTGACGCGGTACGCGAAGAACGCGGGCGCGACGGTCGTCGGCCTGGCGGGCGGCCCCGCGAAGACCCGCCTGGTCACGGCGTACGGCGCCGACCTGGCCGTCGACTACCGCACGCCGACCTGGCCGGACGAGGTCCGCGCCTTCCTGGCCGGCCGCCCCGCGACGGTGGTCTACGACGGGGTGGGCGGCGAGGTGGCCCGCGAGGCGGTCGCCCTGCTCGGCCCCGACGGCCGCCACCTGGTCTTCGGCTGGTCCGCGGAGGGCATCCGCGGCGGCACGGGCCACTTCGTCGACGGCGTCTCGGAGTCGGTCCTCGGCCCGGCCATGCTGCAACGGGCGGGCGGCCTGCGCGCCCTCGAACTCCGCGCCCTCGCCGAGGCCGCCACCGGCCGCCTCACCCCCACCGTCCACCGCTTCCCCCTCCACCGGGCGGCCGCCGCCCACCACGCCCTGGAGACCCGCGCGACGACGGGCAAGGTGGTCCTGGAACCCTGAGCGGACCGTGAACGCGCCCTCACCACGGCCCGGTCGGCGGCTCAGTGCCGTCCCGCCACCCGGTCCGCGATCCGGGCCAGGCGGGACGAGCCCGTGCTGTGGCGTTCGGTCTCGCGGCGGTCGGCGGCGCGGTAGGTGGCGTACATGCCCTGGACGCCCAGCCAGCGCAGCGGTTCCGGCTCCCACCTGCGGACGCGGTGGCCGACCCAGGGCAGGTCGGTGAGGTCGGTGGGGCCGTCCTGGCCTGCGTCGAGGCGGACGAGGTCGCGCAGGGTGCGTCCGGCGAGGTGGGCGGTGGCGACGCCGGAGCCGACGTAGCCGCCCGCCCAGCCGAGGCCGGTGGCGCGGTCCAGGGTGACGGTGGCGCACCAGTCGCGCGGCACGCCCAGCACCCCCGACCAGGCGTGCGCGATCCGCGTCGCGGCGAGGGCGGGGAAGAAGCCGACGAGGATCTCGCGCAGCGCCTCGACGGTCGCGCGCTGCGTCCGGCCGTCGTGGTCGGTGCGGGAGCCGTAGCGGTACGGCACCCCGCGCCCGCCGATCGCGATACGGCCGTCGGCGGTGCGCTGGGCGTACATGTAGGCGTGCGCCATGTCGCCGAGCGCCTCCCGGCCGTCCCAGCCGATCGCCGCCCACTGCGCATCGGTGAGCGGTTCGGTGGCGATGAGCGAGGAGTTCATCGGCAGCCAGGTGCGCTTCTGCCCCTTGAGCCCGGCGGTGAAGCCCTCGGTGCAGCGCAGGACGTACGGCGCCCGCACGGTCCCGTACGGCGTGACCGCGCGCCCCGGCGCGATCTCGGTGACCGGCGTCGACTCGTACACCGCGACGCCCAGCGCCTCGACGGTCGCCGCGAGCCCCTTCACCAGCTTCACCGGGTGCACGCGGGCGCCGTGCGGGGTCCAGGACGAGCCGACGGCGCCCGCGACCCTGATCCGCTCGGCGGTCTCGCGCGCGCCGTACAGCTCGCGGTCGGTCTCGCCGTACGCCAGCTCGTGCGCGTGGTGCGCCTTGAGCCGCGCCGCCTGGGCGGGCGTACGCGCCACTTCGAGCACCCCGCCCTGGTGGACGTCGGCGTCGATGCCCTCGTCGGCGAGGGCGCGCACCGCCTCGTCGACGGTGGCGTTCATGGCGCGCTGGAGGCGTACGGCGGCGTCGCGGCCGTGCAGCTTCGCGTACCGGTCGCGGCCCGCGATGCCGTTGTAGAGCCAGCCGCCGTTGCGGCCGGAGGCGCCGTAGCCGCAGAACCGCTGCTCCAGGACGACGACCCGGAGCGCCGGGTCGGCCTTCTTCAGGTAGTAGGCGCTCCACAGGCCCGTGTAGCCGCCGCCGACGATGACGACGTCCGCCGTCGTGTCCCCGGGCAGCGGCTCGCGCACCGCCGGGAGGCCGTCGTCGGCGAACCAGAAGGAGACGCCGCCGTTCACGAATCCGCTGCTCATGGCCGGACGCTAACCCGCCCCGCCCCCGCCTGTCTCCTTCGGATTCCGTCGTTCCACCCCTACGGATTCCGTCGTTCCGCCCACCCCCGGCCCCCCGGATCGGCCTCGCACCCAGGGCCTCACCACCCGTATCGTCGGCGGGATGATCGACATTCCGGAGGCACTGGCGGCATCGCAGGAACGGGCGAACGGAGCCGCGGGACGGGCCTTCGTCACCGCCCTGCCCGACCTGGCGGCGGACTTCCTCGACCGCTGGCAGCTGCGGCTCGACGGCCCGGCGATGCACGGCATGGCCGCGCTGGTCCTGCCGGTCACCACGCCCGACGGCGGCGGCGCCGTCCTCAAGCTCCAGCTCCTCGACGAGGAGAGCGCGGGCGAACCGCTCGCCCTGCGCGCCTGGGGCGGACGGCACGCCGTACGGCTGCTGCGGCACGACGCGCCGACCGGCACGATGCTCCTCGAACGCCTCGACCCGTCCCGCATGCTCTCCCTGGTCGCGGGCCCCCGCGAGGCGGTCGTCGTCATAGCGGACCTGCTCGCCGAACTGACCGCCGTCCCCGCCCCGCCCGGCCTGCGCGGCCTCGGCGCCATCGCCCACGACCTCCTCGACCGCACCCCGGCCGCCCTGCCCCGCATCCCCGACCCGGCCGACCGCCGCCTGATCGCCGACTGCGCCGCCGCCCTGCGCGAGGTCGCCGACACCCCCGGCGACCGCCTCCTGCACTGGGACCTCCACGACGAGAACGTCCTCGCCGCCGACCGCGCCCCCTGGCTCGCCATCGACCCCAAACCCCTCGCGGGCGACCCCGCCTTCGACCTCTGGCCCGCCCTCAACAGCCGCTTCGACCCCACCGACGTCCACTGGCGCTTCGACGCCCTCACCTCCACCCTCCACCTCGACCGCGCCAACGCCCGAGCCTGGACCCTGGCCCGCATCCTCCAGAACGCCCTGTGGGACGTCGAGGACGGCGTGGGCGTCTCGGGAGAGGAGATGGAGATGGGGAGGGTGCTGCGGGGGATGCATGTGCACTAGGCGAGCGACCCCACCCCGACCACCGGGATCGCGTCCCTCCCCACCGAAAAAGATATCTATCGAAGAGAACAACTGATATCGTTTGACTCACGGGAGCCGGAGTCAGTCCGAAGGGATCATCCACATGGCCAGAACCGTCATTGACCTCGACGAGGCCATGGTCGCCGAGGCCATGCGCATCTTCCGCACGAAGACGAAGGCGAAGGCCGTCCGCCTGGCCATGGAAGACGCGGTCAAGCGGCATCTGCGGCAGGAGGGCTTCGACGCCATGGACGCCGGGGAACTCGACTTCAGCGAGATCGTCGAGAACACCGGCCCCCGCAACGCCGACGGCTCCCTCAAGCGCGACAGCGACCGGGACGGAGGCCGGGCCGCCTGATGCAGGACCGCTACCTGATCGACAAGTCCGCCTTGGCCCGCTGGACGAAACCGAGCGTCAAAGAGGTCCTCAGGCCCCTCCACGAGCGCTACTTGCTCGCGGTGTGCCGACCGACCGAATACGAGATGATCCACTCCGCCCGGGACAGTGCGGAGGCAACTCGGATCAGCACCTGGCTCCACGCCTTCGACTACCTCCCCACGGACGACGACGCCTTCGCCCGCGCGCTGGAGACCCAACGCCACGCACTCAACGCGGGCTTCCACCGCGCCCTGTCCCTCCCTGACCTGTTGATCGCGGCGACGGCGGAACAACACCGGCGAACCGTTCTCCACTACGACGGCGACTTCGACATGATCGCCTCCCTCACCGGCCAGCCCACGGAGTGGGTCGTACCGCCGGGGAGCGCGGACCACTGAACCGCCTCGATCCGGCGCGAGCGAGAGCGGTGACGATGGTGTCACCGTCGGATTCCCTGCCCTCAGAGGCTGCCCATACCCGCGTCAGCGGCTTCGCACCACCGCCGACTACTACCCCCGCACCCACCCCACCGCCAGCAAGTGGGAGCTGGCGGCGAGGAGTTCGGGGTGGGGCTCGGCGAGGCGGGCGGCGGTCAGGGCTGAGCGGAAGAGGTCGTCCCCCGGCGGGGCGCCCGTGGACTGCTCGACGGCCTTGAGCAGCGACCAGGCCGGACCTTCGACGCCGAACACCCGGACGTCCCGCAGCCCCGCGGCCTCCGTCTCCGCGGCCAGCTCCTCCGCCCGGTGGAAGTAGGAGACGGTGAAGCCGCCCCGACCGTCGTAGGCGGCGGTCGCGAGGATGTCGGCGATCGAGTCCCGAAGGCGTTCCCTGTGCAGGTGGGCGAGGGCGGTGTGCTCGAAGAGCGCGGAGTAGCGGTTGATCGCCGCGGCGGCGACGAGACCACCGGGCCGCGTGACGCGCACGGCCTCCCGGAGCGCCTGCGAGCGGTCCTCGGGCTGGGGCAGATGGTAAAGCGGCCCGAGCAGCGTCACGACGTCGTACGAAGCGTCCTGCGCGTCGAGGCTGCGGGCGTCCCCGAGATCGGCCGGGCAGACCTCGCGCGCCTGCTCCACGTGCCGCGCGACCGGATCGACGAGCCGCACCTCGTACCCGTCCGCCACCAGCCACCGCGCATGCACCCCGGTCCCACCCCCGACGTCGAGCACCCGCGCGGGCGCCGCGGGCAGAAAGCGCCGCAACAACTCCTGCGTACGCAGCAACTCCAGCCGCCCATCGGCGGAGGATGTCAACCGGGCTCCCTCGTCGAAGAGTTGGGTGTAGAAGGTGAGGACCGCAGATACCGGCTCGGGTGACGTCATCCCGGCAGTATCCGCTGCACCGGCGGAGGGGGCGGCGGCGTCTGCCAGGTCGCCCCCTCGCGAACGCCCCCGCGACCGGAAGGCCGTCGGGGGCGTACTCACCACCACATCGAAGAGCCCCCTGTCGGACTCGAACCGACGACCTTCGCTTTACAAGTTCGCCTTGTCGATCCCGTCATCAGGTCGAGTGCCTGTCGACCGCACGACCGGGCGCCTCAAACGGGCGCCAGTGCTCGCGTGCGTCCACCGACGTTGCCGTCAGGGGTTACCGTCATGTCCTCTTGCTCCCGGAGCAACTTGGGCGAGGTTGCCGCCTTGGGCTGGCGACCTCCCCCCTGTGCTGATGATGCGCAGACGTCCGCGTTCGTCCGCCGATGTTCGCTGGCGTTGTCACGCAACTGCACACTCACCCGATGTGTGTTGGAGCACGTCAGCTCAGTTCTCCGCACCTAGGCATGACTACACCCGTGTCGCAGATCGGCTAGGAAAACCTACGACTGCCGGTCCGGACGACTCGAGTCAGTGGTCGTTGCTGATCACCCCAGAGCGGGACACAGACAGACCGGCGTGCCACGCGTCGGGCCCTGTTGTCAGTAGTGCGTGAGACAGTTCGCATGGGGACACGGTGCAGCAACACGCATCGCGCAGATGCCTAACCAGAGGGATAGAGGGGAGGGTCGAGGCCTTGACCCAGGATGCCGTCATTTACCACTTTACGCACATTGACAACATTCCGAACATCATTGAAGCGGGGGGCTTGTTCGCGGACGGCCAGACTGGCGGCCGCATGCGGGTTGAAGTAGGCGATCGCGCCATCAAAACCCGCCGACGGGAACTCATGGTCCCAAAGGGGCCGGGTGGAGTACCCGCCGATTATGTTCCGTTCTACTTTGCCCCTAGATCGCCAATGATGCTGCGCATCAAGAGCGGGGGCGTACCTCAGTACCAAGAAGGACAGGAACCCCTCATCTATCTCATCTCGACCGCGAGATTGATGGCTGCACAGGGAATTCCATTTCTTTTCACAGATGGCAATTGCGCCAGCCGAGTCACCAGCTATTATGAGGATTTGTCGGAACTCAGACAAGTGGACTGGGCGATCATGAGAGCATCGATCTGGAAGGACACTGCCGATGACCCCGACCGGAAACGCCGCCGGATGGCTGAATTTTTGATGCATCGCTTCGCCCCGTTGCAGGCGATTAGCGGAATGGCCACCATGAACACATCCATGGAAAGCAGACTAAAATCTATTTTGACTGAACAGGACTACGCGGTGGATGTAAAGGTCCAGCGCGAGTGGTACTATCGATGAAACGTCAAGAAGAGCGCCAGAAAGAGCGAGGAGGTGCCCCATGATCGAAGAAGTGCACGGAAATCTTCTAGATGCCGAAGCTGACGCTTTGGTAAACACCGTAAATACCGTCGGCGTCATGGGGAAGGGGGTCGCTCTCCAGTTCAAGCAGGCTTTCCCGGAGAACTACAAATTTTACAAGGCCGCGTGCGATCGCAAGTTGCTCACGCTCGGAGAGGTTCTCGTCTACGACTCGGGGCGGTTGGGGCCACAGCGCTACATCATCAACTTCCCGACCAAGGGACACTGGCGTTCCCGATCGAGACTGGCGGACGTTGAGGCCGGACTGCGATCCCTGGCCAAAGCGATCAATGACTACCACATCCACTCCATCGCCATTCCTGCCCTAGGCTGCGGAAATGGCGGCTTGGAATGGCTTGAGGTCCGGAAGCTTATCTACGAAACGCTCGGCGAAATAAGAGGGGTTTCGGTTCTCCTTTACCCTCCTCAAGGCGCCCCCGAGGCGTCTTCTATGAGGGTAGCAACCCAAAAGCCCAAAATGACACACGGGCGTGCCGCCCTGGTTGGACTAATTGGCCGCTATGTCGAGTCGCGGTCCTTCGAGGATCCCGAGACTCCACCCGGCGCATCCCTACTGGAAATCCAGAAGCTGATGTATTTCCTACAGGAATCGGGGGAACCGCTGCGCCTCGCGTACACAAAGGGGCGATATGGCCCATATGCCGACAACTTGAACCATGTACTTCAGGCGGTAGAAGGTCACTACCTTAGGGGATTCGGTGACCGTACCGCATCTGTACTCAAGCTTGATCCGCTGGAGATTATTTCGGGAGCACGCGACGAGGCGGAAAATATCTTGAATTGCGCCCTCGATACGCGCAATGCGTGTGATTCGGTAGTCGAGTTCACTGAGGGTTTCCAGTCTGCCTACGGGCTGGAGCTCCTCGCAACCGTGCACTGGGCGGCTAAGTCAGAGGGCCTAACGGGCGATGACGCTATAGAGCGCGTCGTGCAGGCAGTTCATACCTGGAGCAGGCGAAAGAGATTCCTCTTCACCGAAGCACACATTGCAAGCGCTTGGGAAAGGCTAGCCGACTATCGACTAGTGCCGATCGAAGCATGACTGTGCGTGAGCTGTGGGTTCGTGGAGCCAACCGCCTCAGCCGAACAGGCTATGTCCCACGTCATGCCCGCAGCCGCCGGGCGCGGCCAGCCGGAGCGAAGACAGGAGGCGGGCCGCGCCGCGGAGGCGGCGCGCCCGCGCCGTGCGCGGACCTTGAGCAGTAAAGGGAATTTCGTAGTGACCCTGTTGCAGCCCGAAAGGTGATGCCTTTCTTTCAGCGTCGTCAGACCTGGCAGAAGGCCACTGACGCATCATCCCCTGACTTGTAGCGCGGCCAGCGACGTCCCGTCGGGTCCGTAGCTTCCACCTTCCGGACAGTATCGATCAGCTCACGCGGTCCCTTGGTCCGGAGCCTTGCGAAAACGTCAGGCCAAGTCGCCATCACGTACTCCGTTACGACGCGGGATACGCCGTCGGAGAGGACAGCGACGGCTCTTACGTCCTTACTGGGGGCGCTCCCCGCGAGCGCTTGTTCTGCTGCCTCGGGGTGGGCTGCGGCCACCCAGTAGCCCGCCGGCGTGTTCCGCGTCTGCCGCTGCGCTGCCACAAAGCGCCGGAGAGCCGCCTCATGCTCAGGCGTGTGCGTTTCATACTGCTCGACCTCGGCCCGGAGCTCCGGCAGGACCTCGTCCACCCGCAAGTCGGTGATCACGGTGTAGTCGTCGGGGCCTTCGAGGACGATCGGGGAGTCTGCCAGGACCAGGTGGTCGAAGGAGTCTTCGCGCTGCCGGAGGATCGCCACCGTCGCTGAGGGCGTGCCGGGGTTGTTGAGGTCGCATTCGGGGTGCTGTGCCGCCACGCGTTCGATGGCGTCCGCCAGACCGCCCGTGAGCGGGCGTTCGGGGTCGGCCAATGCGGCAACGAGGTAACTGCCGAGATGGGCGACGTACCAGGGCACGCCGTGGCGGCACCCCGTGTCCAAGCCGGCGGTGCTTAGGCCATCCAGGACGATGGCGAGCGTCGGCGTGCCAGCGACCCAGTCCTCGTTCGGGGCGGCTCCGCCGGGTTGGGTGTCGATCGCGACGCGCATGCTCAGCCTTCGTGTCGGTACAGCGGGGTGACGCGTCGACTCTCCAGTACTTCGAGCGTCTTCGGGTCGTAGCGGCATGAAATCAGGGTGGAGAAGCGGCGGATGCGAACCTCGCGGTACAGCTCCGCCAGGTTGTTCTCCAGGAAGTGGACAACGCCGCTGGCCCCGATGGCGTGGACGCCCGCGACGTAGATGAACGTCCCCTTCCCGTCCAGCCGCGGCAGGCGCCCGAGGTAGCCGACGTCGCCCGCGGACCCGTCCTCGTCGAAAGGCGACCGATACGTCTCCCCGGTCACCCGGTCGACCAGGTGCCACGCCGTGTCCTTGGCGAACCGCAAGCTGTCGTCCCCTTCGAGAACCTGCGCCACGATGGGCGAGCGGCGCGGGCCGCAGATGACGACGTGGTTGTCCCGGTTGAGGTTCACGATGCCGGTGGGCGGGATGACCTCGTACTGCGCATCGAGCTTCATACCGGCGACCAACCTGCGCAGGTGCTCGAAGTTGTTGAGGTCCTCGCGGGTGACCACCTCACTCGGGTTCTGGTCCGGCCCCTTCCCGGCCTCGTACATGCCGGCCATCGACACCGTGACGAGGTCCGTGCCGAAGAACGCCCGCTCCGGCGGCGGACCCGCCGAGGCCAGTTGCCCCACCCTCCCCCGGCTCACACCCAATCGCGCCGCAATCGCGGCCTGCGTCATGCCCGCCGCCTGGGCCTCTTCGATCGCCTCTCGGCGGATACGGGACAGCTCGTTCACGTGGCTCTGGTAGCGCGCCATCAGGTCAATCGCGGCCTTGGCGCGGTCCACGGGGTCCGTGATCGCCGAGACCTTCTCCATGTCGTCCTGCACGACTCTCCTTCGCTCGCCTAGGGGGGCTATCTGACCTTATCGCGAGAGGGGGTTGCACGCAGGCATCGATTTGCCTACCGTACCTATCAGCACTACGGAAACCCCCCCTAAGCAACATCGGGGCGAGTGCCGCTGTGGCTGTTTGACCTGCACGAATGCGTGGAGCGGGGACGCTGCAATCCCGCTAAAGGCCAGGTAGGACGCAATGGGCTCCGGCCCGACTGGCGAGGTGGCCCGGCGACCGCGAGCAACGGCCGGAGAGTGGGGACGAGGTCCCCTTGCAGTGATGTTTCCCTGCCCCCCTGACCTGGGAGTTCCGATGTTCCGACGAAGAATGTGGGCGCCGCCGTGATGATCGGCCGGCGGCGCCAGTGCACGACTACCGACCCGTGAGGTGAGCAGTCGCTCGCGGGTGATCCGGTCACTCCTTCCTGCCATCGCAGCGGCTAGCGCTGCGGCCGGTTGCCTCCCCTGCCCGTCCGGCCCCCGCACGCGGTGCGGTGGTCGTACGGACGGGGTGTGGGGAGCCGCGCAGGCTTCAACGGCGCGCACCCCCGGAGCGGCTACTCCGGGGGTGCTGGTGGGCCGTTTCCCCCTTGCGAGAGGACGCACGACCCATGCGGAAGATTACTGTTCTGGACGCCGTCACGGCGTTCGCGGACTGGATGGAGCCGACGGACGCGGAGCTGGACGCGATCGAGGCGGAGATGCCCGCGATTCTGGCGGACGTCGAGGCGCTGGACGACCGGCTGACGCTGCTGGAGGCGAAGCCGTCGGAGCTGGACCAGCGGCGGGTGCGTCGGGGCCAGAACCGCACGCTCGCGGAGCGGACCACGGCCGCCAACCGTGCCGGCGCCCGCGAGGTGGCCTGATGGCGCAGGAGTTCATGGCGCAGATGTCCGTGTTCAGGGGGCTGTGGTACTTGTACGTCGTCCTGCCGGACCCGTCCGGTCGGTGGCCGGAGTACGACTTCGACCGTGCCGCTCCGGTGCCGACGTTCACGGAGCGCGCGGACGCGCTCGGCGTGCTCGGCTTCGAGCCGGTTCCGGGCGCCGAGTGGCGGTGGACCGAGGACAGTCAGGACCCCGACGACCCGGCTTCCCCGGTGGTACTTCTCGCCGCCATTCAGGTGCGTTCACGGGCGGGGGAGTCGGCGTGAACGGTGTTCAGATCCGTTCGGCTGAGCGGGCGTTGTCGGTGGGGACGTGGCTGATCGTGTGCGGCGCGATGCTGTACTCGGTCCTCACCGTCACCCCGTTGATGGCCGCGCACACCCCCGCGCGGTGGGGGTGGACGGCGCCGATCCTGCCGCTGGTGGTCGACGCGGCGGTGGTCATCGTGGTCCGCCTGGATTCGGTGCTGGCTCGCCTCGGTGGACACGGTGGCCGGTGGCCGATGGCGCTGCGGTGGATGACCGGCATCATGACTCTCGCCCTCAACACCGCCGACTCCGCCTTGAAGAAGGACCTGGTCGGCGTGGCCGTGCACGCGGTCGCGCCGCTGCTGCTGATCGTCACCGCCGAGACCGGACTCGCCTACCGCCGCGCGATCACCGCGGCCGTGACGGCGCTGGAGGCCCGGCAGCGCGCGGAGCGGGAGCAGGCGGAGCGGGCCACGCGGGAGCAGGCGGAAGCCGCCCGCCGGGAGGCGCGGGAGCAGCGCGAGCATGCCGCGGCGCTGGCGCGTGAACAGCGTGAACACGAAGCCCGGTTGAGCGCCGAGGCCGCGGAGCGTGAGGAACGCCGCCGCCGTGAGGAGCGCGAGGAGCGGACCGCCGCCGAGGCGGCGGAGCGCCAGGAGCGTGAACGTCGTGACCGCGAGCGTGAACAGCGCGAGCGGGAGCGTGAACGCTCCGAACGCGAGGCCGCCGAGCGGCGTGAGCAGGAGGCCCGGCAGCGCGCCGAGCGTGAGCGCCGTGAGCACGTTGAGCGAGAGGAGCGGGCCGCGCGTGAACGCGCCGCGCTGCTGGAGCGCGGTCCGGCCGTGGGCAAGCTGCCCGAGGGCGAGGCGCGTCAGGTCGTGGCCGCCGCGTTCGAGGCCGAGTTGCCGGTGCGCGCGGCGGCGGAGCTGTGCGGCTGGTCGGTGGGCTGGGTGTCCTCCCGCTACGCCGAGCACCGCACCCCCGGCGGGGGCGCGGACCAGGCGATCGCGAGCGGCTGATGAACAGCCTTCCCGTCTACCGGTGGCGTCTGGCCCCGGACGGTCTGGCCACCCGCCGTCAGCTCCGCTCGCGCGGGCTGCGACCCGGCGGTCAGGACGTGGCCGCGCAGGTCGAACGCCCCCGACGGCGGCGCGGCCCGCTGGTCGCCTACCTCTACCGCGTCGACCTGGCCAAGCCGGTCCGGCCGATGACCCCCGCCCGGTGGGCGGCGCTGGACAAGGCCAACACCGCCCGCCGCACCTGCCCCGAGTGCCTGCGGGATGCCGGCTACGTCATCCCGCCCACCCTCGGCATGTGCGTGCCCTGCGCCTACCCCGAGGATCAGGCCGCGGCCTGAGTTCCCACGTCAGAAGGCCCGGCCGGCAACCTCCTACAGCCCCGGCCGGGCCCCACTCCCGCGAAGGAGTACGTGCAGCATGACGGACGTCACCACGGAACCGGTAGCCCTCCCGGCGCCGCCGGACACCCCCTCCCTCCCCCCGCCCGAACCGTCAACCCCCGCACCGGTTGCGGCCGTTGCGGAGCTGGACCACACGCCCGGCGGCTGGCCGGTCGTGCCGCTCGCAGTGTCGGGGACGAACACGACCGTCGGCATGGTCGCCGCCGCCTCCCTGGCCGGGGGGCCGCTCGCCGCGGTCGTCGCCGCGACCGGCGCCGCCGTCCTCGCCGTGGCCGCCGCCAGCCGCAGCCGCAAGCCGGGCCCGCGCCGTGAGGCGCGCCGCACCGCCGCCCGTACCGCCGGACAGGCTGCCGGGCGAGCCGCCGCCCGCACGGCCGCGCGTACCGGCACGACCGCGACCGGTCGTAACCGTGCGGCCTCGGCGCCGCGTTCGGGCCGCTCCGGTCCCCGCGGGTCGGGCAAGGTGCCGGGCCCCCGCCACCTGACTTCGGCCGCGCACCGCGCCGCCGGGCCGGTCGGCAACAAGGACAGCCGTGGCGCCACCGGCAGCAAGCGCGGGGCCCGTTCGCCGCTCGGCAGGGCCACGGCCGGCTCCGGGTTCGGGAGCCGGGCCGCAGGCCGTGCCGGACAGGTACGGGCGCTGCGCGCGGCGCAGCAGGCCGCGGGGAGTTCGCGGGCTGAGCGCAGGGCGCAGACGACCGCCGCCCGCCGCGCGGTCGCGGACGCCCGCCGCAACGCCCCCGCGTCCGGTCCCGGACCCGCCCGCCGCCACGGCGGCAGGAGCGGCAAGGGCGGTGCGGTGGGGCGGATGCTGGGCGGCAGTGCCCGCAAGGCCCGTGCCGTGCGCGACGCGGCCGTCGCCCGTGAGCGTGCCCGGCGCGACGCCGGCACCGGTCGACACGTCGACGCCAAGCGGAGCACGCTGCGCAAGGCGCCCGCCCGCAAGGCCGCGCGTGCGGCGCTGCGCCGGTCGGCGTCCCGCTTCCAGCGGCGCCGCCTGCTGGCCGCGCTGCTCGCCCTCCCCCTCGGCCTGCTCGGGTTCCTGAGCAGCCCGATCGGCCGCAAGCTCGGCATTCCCGCCCTCGTCCACCCCGGCCGCAGCCTCTACCGGCGCCTCACCGGGGCCGCCGAGGACGAGCGGGCCGCGGCCGACGACAAGACCCGCGAGCGTCTCGCCGCCGAGGAGGCCGCCGCCGACGCGGCGGCCTGCGAGGACGGCACCGACGGCGTCGCCGACACGGTCGAGCGGCCCGCTCCCCACACCCCCACCACCCACCCGTCCCCCGTATCGGGAGGTCTCCTCATGTCCACGTCCACGTCCGGTTTCAAGTTCGAGGACCACGCCGTCGACATGCAGGCCGCCGCGCTGCTCTACGAGCCCGACGGCTGCATGGAGATCCTCGCCATGGTCGAGGGCCTGCCCGAGGCGCTGCGGATGATCGCGCACGTCATGCAGATCCTCGCGGAGCGCTCCGACTCCGAGTTCCCGCTGGAGAAGGAGGTGGCGTCCGGCTTCAACGACATCCACGAGCTGCTGCGCAAGGCCGCCGAGGGCGCCGAGGAGCTGCCGGGCGTGTTCCGGCGCGTCCACGCGCAGGACATCGCCCGCCACGAGGACCCCCGCAACGGCACACAGGCCGAGAAGGGCTGGAACGTCTGACCATGGCCACCACCGCCACGAAGCACACCAGTGGCCCGGCGCTGGACTGGAACGCCGGTCACGGACCCGTGACCGGCGCCCTGTCCGCCACCACCGGAGCCTTCGCACTCGCCACCACCGGGGCCGCGACCGGCATGCCGCCCGGCTGGGCCCTCGCCGCCGGCGCCGCCGGAGCGATCGGCCACACGGTCGCCGGACTGCGCGTACGCAACGCCGGCCGCACCCTCACCACCCGCGCCGCGTCCTGGCTCGTGGGCGCGGGATGGACCACCTGGGCCATCACCCACGGCCCCCTGACCTGGGCCGCCCTCGGCTCCCTCGCCACGATCGGCGTCGGTATCGGCGCCGCCGCCCGCTCCACCGCCCTCTTCGAAGAGGCGCGGGAGGAGGAGACCCTCGCCGCCGAGCAACGGCAGATCGCCGCAGAGTTGTCCGCCGAACGCCGCGCGGTCGCCGCGGAATGGGCGGAGCGGATTCAGCGGATCTGCGGCATCACCGTGCGGGTGCTGGGAGTTGAGCAGTGGCCGACCGGAGCCGGCTACTCCCTCGACCTCGAACCCGCCGGCGGGATCACCTACGACCGGATCGCGCAGGACTCCGCCCGCCTGTCCGCGGACGCCCGCCTGCCGCACGGCTGCACCGCCGTCGCCTCCCCCGGCGTCCACCAGGGCCGCGTCATCGTGGACGTCACCACGGTCAACGTCCTCGCGGAGGAACGCACCTACCCCTCCGACTACGGGACCCTGTCCCTGCTGAGCGGCATCCCGTGGGGCTACCGCACCAACGCCGAGCACATCCTCGCCAACCTGCGCGAGCAGTGCGCCCTGGTCGTCGGGCCGACCGGGTCGGGCAAGACGAACATGGTCCACACGATCCTCGCCGGTTTCGCCCGCGCCGAGGACGTACTGACCTGGGTGATCGACCTCAACGCCGGTTCGGCCGGCCTCCCGTGGGTCCTGCCCGTACTGAACGGGCAGCTCAGCCGGGCGGACGGTCAGCCGGTCCGGCCGGGCGTGGACTGGCTCGCCGGCACCTACGACGAAGCCGTCCTCATGCTCGACGCGGCGGTGAAGGTCGCCAAGCACCGCAAGACGGTCTACCAGGACCTCCTGGCCAAGGCGAACACCGACCTCCTGCCCGTCAGCCCGCACATCCCCCAGATCATGCTGGTCATCGACGAAGGCGCCGAGATCCTCGCCAGCTCCGACCGGACCATGCGCCACCTCGCGGAGAAGATCCTCGAAGTCATCCGCATCGCCCGCGCCATGGGCGTCCGTACGGTCCTCACCGCCCTCGGCGCGACCGGGGCCGTGCTGGGCAACCTGATGATCCGCCGCGAAGCCAAGGTGCGCGTCGCCCTCACCGGCGGCGAGACCGAAGGCATGGACCTGGGCAAGATGTTCCCCGGCACCCGCGGCCTGCGCGTCGACCAGGCCCCCCACAAGGGCGCCGGCTTCATGGGCACCCCCGAGTCCCCGGCCGGCCTGTTCAAGGCATGGCGGATCTTGCCCAACCAGATCCGGGACATCATCACCGCCACCTCCGACCGGCACCCCATCCTCGACGCCGACTCGCAGAAGGCCGCCGGCCCGCAGTACGCACGGCGCTGGGACGCCGAGCGCACCGCGTGGATGCGCGACCAGACCACCACCACCGCCGCCCCGCGTTCCGACACGGCGGCGCCGGCCGGGGGCGGGCTGAACCTGTCCGCGCTGCGCGCCGAGCACGAAGCGCCGGTCTCGGAGGAAGACGAGTTGGCCCGGCGCTTCCGCGAGCAGATCGACGCGCAGTTCGCCACGGCCCCCGCCCCCGACACCCCCACGGCCGAACCCCCCGCCCGCCCCGCCGGGCTGAACCTGTCGGCCCTGCGGGGCGAGCAGGACAGCCCCGCGCAGCGTGCCGCGCTCAACGTCCTGATCGCCGCCGGCCCCACCGGGACCGGGGCGTCCGCGATCGCCCGCGTCCTCAACGACGAGTTCGGCACTACCCGGCAGACGGTCGTCGGCTGGCTCAAGGCGTGGGCCGAGGACGGCACTGTCGTACGCGTCGGAGAGGGCACCAAGACCCGCTACGTCCACCGCCGCCACGCCGACGGACAGCCCCCGCAGGACTGACCACCTGTCGCCTGTCACCCCCTCCCCGCCCCACACACCCGCACCACACCCAGAGGCCCGGAAACGGTGTCTGACCTGGGAGACGACAAGCGACAAGACAAGCGACAAGCGACAAGCCGCACGACAAGAAAGACGACAAGGAACGCGACAAGCCCACACCCACCGCACGGGCCCGCACCGACCCCTCGGCGCGGGCCCGCAGCTCACCCGAGGGAGTCCGCATGGACCACCACCACACCCCGCCCGGCGGCATCGCCCCGCACCTCCCCGCCGACACCTACCGCCACGCGCAGGCCACCGGACAGCCCGTCGTGATCGTCGTCAACCACACCCCGACCGGCACCCCGTGGCGGCGCCTGCTCATCCCCTTCGCCATCGCCGCCGCCACCGTCGCCGGCGGCTGGGGACTCGTCGCCGCCCTCTGCCTGCTCCTCGACGCCGCGGCCCACACCGCCACCGTCATCGTCGGCGCCGCCGGACCCATCGGCCTCGGCGGCATCACCCTGCGCCTCACCCGCAACAAGGGCGCCTAGCTACGCCAAGGGCGGCCCCCTCGTCTCGCCAAAGCCGCGGGGCCGCCCTTGTCAGCCAGCACCATCAAGGAACTGGAGGCATCCAGCATGACCTATGACGACCGTTCCGCGCTGCTCCGTGCAGCGCGGAACGCAGCCGAACGCGGCTGGCACGTCTTCCCCTTACGCCCTGGCACGAAGCGCCCCGCTCTGCACGGAGAGAGCGCCTGCCCGGCCACCGGCCCGTGCGCGGGCGGGCACCGCAAGTGGGAGCAGCGCGCCACGACCGACCCCGACCGCATCCGGGCAACCTGGTCGCACGGGGCGTTCAACGTCGGCATCGCCACCGGCCCGTCCGGGCTGCTGGTGGTCGACCTCGACGTGCCCAAGGACAAGAGCAGTACGGACGCGCCTTCCGGCGCGGCCACCTTCGCGGCGCTCTGCGAGCGCACCGGGCACGCCGTCCCCACCACCTACCGCACCCGGACCGCGAGCGGCGGAAGCCACCTGTACTTCACCGCCCCGACCGGCACCCGGCTGGGCAACACCGCGGGCACCCTGGCCCCGCTGGTCGACACCCGCGCCTGGGGCGGCTACGTCGTCGCCGCCGGCAGCACCACCCCTACCGGCCCCTACACGGTCCTCAGTGACGCCCCCGCGGCCCCGCTGCCGTCCTGGCTGCTCGCCTTGCTGCAACCGGCCCCGACCGCCCGCGCGGTGGCGCCGCTCAGGCTTCCCGCGGTCGACGGCAGTCGCGCCGCCCTCGCCGCGCTGGAGTCCGAGTGCGCGGTCGTGGCGACCGCGCCGGACCACCAGCGCAACATCACGCTGAACCGCTCCGCGTTCAAGGTGGGCCGGTTCGTCGCGTGGGGCGACCTCCCCCGGCACGTAGTGGAGGATGCCTTCCAAGGGGCGGGAGAGGCCGCGGGACTCACCGCCGCCGAGTGCCGCTCCACGATCCGCAGCGCCCTGGACAGCTCCCTGCGCAAGATCCGCGCGCGGGAGGCGGCATGAGCACCCAACCCGGCCTCCCCTTGGAAGGCATCCCCGCCGCCACGACCGGCCCGCGCGCCGCCGCCCTGCCCGCCCGCCCGACGGCCGTGGGCGAGCCGAAGGGCGCCGCCCGCAAGGGCGTCCGCACTGCTGTCCGCCCGAACCCGCAGCCGACCGGCGACGGCCGGCAGATCGTGGGGTGGCTGCACATCGTGGCGCCGGGCCGCGCCACTCCCAGCACCACCTCCCGGTGCGCCTGCGGGCGGGACCGCAGCGCCGTGGGACACGCCCGCGTCCTCGCCCTGATCGCCTCCCACACCGCCCACCGCGACCTCTGCCCGCTGCGCAACCCCCAGGAAGGGAGGGCCGCCGCATGACGCGCATGCCCCTCGACGGCGCCGCCCTGCTCAACGACGTGGAAGCCTTCCACCGCCGCTTCAACGTCTTCCCCACCGAGGCCGCCTACGTCGCCGTCACCCTCTGGGACGCCCACGCCCACCTGGTCGACTGCTTCGAGACCACACCCCGGATCGCCTTCCTGTCCCCGGAGCCGGGATCGGGGAAGTCGCGGGCGCTGGAGATCGTGGAGACCCTGACCCCCCGCCCGGTCAGCACCGTGTCCGCGTCCGCGAACGCCCTGTACCGGCTGGTCGACTCCGCGGCCGGACTGCCCACCGTCCTCTTCGACGAGGTCGACACCATCTTCGGCCCCAAGGCGGGCGCCGACGAGGCACTGCGCGGCTTCCTCAACGCCGGATACCGGCGGATCGGGGGCGCCCTGCGCTGCGTGGGCGAGGGCTCCAACCAGAACGCGCAGGTCTTCGGGTCCTACTGCGCCGTGGCCATGGCCGGACTCGGCTCGCTCCCCGACACCGTCCTGACCCGCGCCGTCATCATCAGGATGCGCAAGCGGGCCCCCAACGAGAAGGTCGAACCGTACCGGCAGCGCATCCACGAGAAGCAGGGCCACGCCCTCCGTGACCGGCTCGCCGCGTGGGCGGACACCGTCCGCGAACAGGTGGCCGACGCATGGCCCGAGCTGCCCGACGGGGTCACCGACCGCCCGGCGGACGTGTGGGAACCGCTGCTCGCCGTCGCGGACGCCGCCGGCGGAGACTGGCCCGACCGGGCCCGCGCCGCCTGCCTCGAACTGATCCGCTCCGCGCACGACAACGACGAAGCCTCCTTCGGCGTCCGCCTGCTGACCGACCTGCGCGACAAGGTCTTCGGGGACG
This sequence comes from Streptomyces sp. NPDC091281, assembly GCF_044757425.1. Lineage (NCBI taxonomy): Bacteria > Bacillati > Actinomycetota > Actinomycetes > Kitasatosporales > Streptomycetaceae > Streptomyces > Streptomyces sp. NPDC091281. The sequence goes on from NZ_JBIVUY010000004.1 coordinate 559,152, forward strand.
CCGACCGCGTGCCCACCGCGGTCATCCTCGAAGTCCTGCTCGCCATCGAGGACGCCCCGTGGGGCGACGTGGACGACAAGCCGCTCAACTCCCGCTCCCTCGCGCGGATGCTCGGCCAGTACGTCACCCCGGCGAACAAGCCGATCAAACCGCGGGGCATCCGCACCCCCTCCGGGTTCCCCAAGGGCTACTACGCCGACGACCTCTCCGACGCGTGGACGCGCTACTGCCCCCTGCCCCCCGAGGAATCCGCCACGTCCGCCACGTCCGCCACACCGCAGGTCAACGGGGGTGCATCCGTGGCGGACAGCGCCACGCCCATCCGCCACACGCACCCCGAAACCGCCACACCGGCCCTCCTGCCGGCCACCTGACCAAGCACCGCTCCCGGTGCCGCCACGCCCTGCGCGTGGCGGCGCCCATCCGCCACACCACTGCGATCCGCCACACATACAAGTCTCTGACCTGCGATGTGGCGGCGTGGCGGACGTGGCGGACCCCTCAGAGGAAGAGCCACAGCCCATCTGGGAGGCCGCAGTGAGTTCCGCCCTGCCCACGACACACACCGCGCTCACGGTTCCTGAGGTCATGGAGGCGCTGAGCCTCAGTCGTTTCAAGGTCTACGACCTGATCCGCTCCAAGCAGCTCCGAAGCATCAAGATCGGCCGATGCCGTCGCGTCCCCGCCGACTCTCTTCGGGCGTTCATCGAGGACCAGTTGGAGGAAGCCGCCTGATGGCACGCAAGCGAAACCCGAACGGTGCTGGCAGCATCTGGCAGCGTAGGGACGGACGCTACGAGGCGCGCGTCTACGTTCCCCAGCCCGACGGCACCCGCAAGCGCAAGACGGTCTACGGCGCCACCTGGGACGAGTGCGACGAGAAGCGTCAGGAACTCGTACGGCGCGACCGCCAAGGCATCCCGACGCCGTCTCGCTCCGCGAAGCTCTCGGAGTGGCTGCCGTACTGGCTTGAGGAGTACGTACGGCCCCACCGGAAGCGCACGACGTATATGAAGTACGAGATGCACGTGCGGCTCTACCTCGTGCCGATCCTCGGCGGTCGACGGCTGGAGTCGCTCACCACGGCGAACGTCCGGCAGCTGATCTCCAAGGTCACCGCGCAGTCCTCGGCCGCGACCGCGAAGGAAGCGCACCGCGTGCTGCGTACGTCGATCACGGCCGCCTGCCGTGACGAGCTGATCAGCCGCAACGTCGTCCAGCTCGTCCCCGCTCCCCGCGTCGAGCCGCGGGAGCTGCGCCCCTGGTCGCTGGACGAGACCCTCACGTTCCTGGAGACCGCGCGGACCGACCCGCTCTACACCGCGTTCGTGCTCGCCGTCGCCCTCGGCCTACGGCGCGGAGAGATCCTCGGGTTGCAGTGGCGGGACGTGGACCTCGACCGCCGAACCCTCACGGTTCGGACCACACTCAACAGGGGTGGGAAGGAGCTGTACCTCGACACGACGAAGAACCGGCGGTCACGGGTGATTCCGATTCCGTTGATGTGTGTGGCACCGCTCCGGTGGCAACGCATCCGGCAGGCGGACCGGCGGGTGGCAGCGGGCGTGGACTGGCACGAGAGCGACCACGTGTTCACGACCCGCAGCGGGCGGCCGATCGAACCGCGGAACCTCTACCGGTCCTTTCTGCGGATCTCGGAGGCCGCCAAGCTGCCGCCGATCCGGCTGCACGACACCCGGCACGGATGCGCGTCCTTGCTCTTCGCCGCCGGAGTCGCACCCCGCACCGTGATGGAGATCCTCGGTCACTCGCAGATCGCCGTGACCATGAACGTGTACACGCACGTGAGCGACGAGCACCGGCGGGAGGCCATGGGGCACATGGATCGTCTGCTCAAGCGGCGCCGCTGAGCGGGACTGCCGTCAAGTTCTGCCGTCAACGCCCCCGCGGTCGGAAGGCCGTGGGGGCGTTGTCCCAGCTAGGGCGAAGAGCCCCCTGTCGGACTCGAACCGACGACCTTCGCTTTACAAGAGCGGTGCTCTACCAGCTGAGCTAAGGAGGCGTGCGCGGACGTTCTCGTCGGTGCGCCCGTGCAGTGTACCCAGGCCACCGGAGGGCCCTGTCGAAAATTTCCGCGAAGTTCACCTGTGCCGGGGTACTGACAGATCGGGCGAACGCCAGGTACCGTCCAGTCTCGGTTCACTCATGTGGACTACACCTTCCCGTGCTCCACGCGCGGGTCGGCTCACCACCTTCCTACAACGGATCGTCCGGCACGTTCCTGCCGGTAGAAGGGGGCCTCTCACCATGGCCACTGTCTCGTTCGACAAGGCGACCCGGGTCTACCCGGGTTCCACCAAGCCCGCCGTCGACGCACTCGAGATCGAGATCGCGGACGGCGAGTTCCTCGTCCTGGTCGGCCCGTCGGGTTGCGGCAAGTCCACCTCGCTCCGGATGCTCGCGGGGCTCGAGGACGTCAACGGCGGCGCCATCCGCATCGGTGACCGCGACGTCACGCACCTGCCGCCGAAGGACCGGGACATCGCCATGGTGTTCCAGAACTACGCGCTGTACCCGCACATGACCGTCGCCGACAACATGGGCTTCGCCCTGAAGATCGCCGGCGTCAACAAGGCGGAGATCCGGGCGAAGGTCGAGGAGGCCGCGAAGATCCTCGACCTCACCGAGTACCTCGACCGCAAGCCGAAGGCCCTCTCCGGCGGTCAGCGCCAGCGTGTCGCGATGGGCCGCGCCATCGTCCGCGAGCCGCAGGTCTTCCTCATGGACGAGCCGCTGTCGAACCTCGACGCCAAGCTGCGCGTGTCGACCCGTACGCAGATCGCCTCGCTCCAGCGCCGCCTCGGCATCACCACCGTCTACGTCACCCACGACCAGGTCGAGGCCATGACGATGGGCGACCGCGTCGCGGTCCTCAAGGACGGTCTGCTCCAGCAGGTCGACACCCCGCGCAACATGTACGACCGTCCCGCGAACCTCTTCGTGGCCGGCTTCATCGGCTCCCCGGCGATGAACCTCGTCGAGGTCCCGATCGCCGACGGCGGCGTGAAGTTCGGCAAGTCGGTCGTCCCGGTGGAGCGCGAGGCGCTCTCCGCCACCACCGACAAGACCGTCACGGTCGGTGTCCGCCCCGAGCACTTCGACGTGGCCGGTGCCGACGCCGAGCTGGGCCTCGCCATCACGGTCAACGTCGTCGAGGAGCTGGGCGCCGACGCCTACGTCTACGGCACCGCCAAGCTCGGCGACGACGCCAAGGACCTCGTCGTCCGCGTCAGCGGCCGCGAGGTGCCGGAGAAGGGCAGCACGCTCAACGTCGTCCCGCGCGCGGGCGAGACCCACGTGTTCTCCACCTCCACCGGCGCCCGCCTCTCCGACTGAGGCCCGCCGGGCGGCAGGAGCGCCGAGGCCGCCAGGAGCCAGGAACGGCGTCGCGGGCCCGCTCCCCCGGGTTTGGGACGCCGGGATTCACCCGGATTGACGAGAAGGGCCCCGCAGCCTGCTGCGGGGCCCTTCTCGCTGCCCGCCCGAAACCCCGGCACAGCGGACGTTTCGAGCAGTGAGCGTCAACCCCGTACCCAATCAGCGGCACCAGTTCATCCCCCGACCGGGTGACTAAATGTCGCCAAATCATTACCCCGCGCTACCCTCTCACGCGTGAAGCACTCCGTGAAGCACTCCACCACCCAACCGTCGCGACGCGGCCGGGGTCCCGCCCGGCGGATCGGCCGCTCCCTCGCCCTCGTCCTGCCCGTCGTCATGGTTCTCTCGGGGACCCTCGCGGTCACCCGGGTCAACTGGTCGGGGGACCCCTCGGACTCGGTGCTCACCGCCTCCGACGTCTCGACCGCCCACCGCACCGCGCGCGAAGCCGCCAAGGCCCCGCAGGACGTCCTGCGCGACCGGCTGCTGACCGAACTCCAGGAGAAGGACCCGGGGACGGCGCTGACGCACCTCCAGGCCGCGGTGAACGGCAAGCCGTCGCTCGCCGAGCACTGCACGTCCATCGCCCGCGCCCTCGGCCGCGCCGCCGTCCGCATCTACGGCCCCTCGCGCGCCCAGTCCTACGCCCGCCCGGTGTGCGACACCTCCTTCGCCTCCGGAGTCCTGGCCTCCCACGGTTAGGGCCCCTCCCACGGCTAGGGCCTCCCCAGGGCACAGCACAGTACGGCGGGCGGCCCCCTCGGGCGGCCCGCCGACGGGCGCGGGGCGCCGCGTACAGTTCGGGCATGACCGATCCGCACGCCGCGTCCCGCCCCACGCAAGCCGTCATCCTGGCCGGCGGCCAGGGGTCGCGGCTGCGCCCCTACACCGACGACCGGCCCAAGCCGATGGTCGAGATCCCCGGGACGGGGACGCCGATCATCGGCCACCAGCTCGTCTGGCTCGCCGAGGAGGGCGTCACCGACGTCGTGGTCTCCTGCGGCCATCTCGCCGACGTCCTCCAGACCTGGCTCGACTCCGCCGACCTGCCGGTGAACGTCACCACCGTCGTGGAGACCGAGCCCCTCGGCCGCGGCGGCGGCCTCCGTCACGCCGCCGCCCGCCTCCCGCACCCGGACCGGCCCTGGTACGCCACCAACGGCGACATCTGGACGCGTTTCTCGCTCCGCGACATGGCGGACTTCCACACCGAGCGCGACGCCGTCGCGACCCTCGCGCTGGCCCGGCCGCGCATCCCCTGGGGCGCGGTGAAGACGGACGGCTTCGGCCACATCACCGACTTCATCGAGGCCCCGCCGACGACGTACGAGATCAACGCGGGTGTCTACGTCTTCTCGCCCGCGTTCCGTGAACTGCTGCCGGAGCGGGGGGATCACGAGCGGACCACGTTCCCGCACCTCGCGCGCGGGCGGCGGCTCGCGGGGTTCCCCATCCCCCAGGGGGCGTACTGGCGGGCCATCGACACCGCGAAGGACCTCACCGAGGCGGCGAAGGAGCTGGCCGCACTGGGGCGTTGAGGCGGCCTCGGCCCGAAATGCCGGGCGCGCATCAGTGATTGACAGGCCGGTTCCCCGCACCCCTCGACAGGGGTGCGGGGAACCGTGTTTCAGGGGCTTCCGCGGAGGCCTAGCCCAACAGGCCGCCGACCAGGCCCGGTTGGTCCGGGGTGGACGAACCGCCGTCGTCCGTGCCGCCCGTGGCGCCGCCGCCGCTGCTGGTGGCGCCGCCCGAGGTCGGGCCGGAGCTGGTGCTCGGGGCCTGCTCGGCCGGGGTCGAGCGCTCCGGCGGGGCCTGGCCCGCGCCCGTGGTGCCCTGCGTCTGGCTGGGCGCGCCGGTCGTCGCCGTACCGGTGTCGCGGGTGGCGCCCGGAGCGGACTGCTGCTCCTCGCGCGCCGGGGCCTCCGAGGTGGCCCCCCTGGTCGGCGGGGTGGACGCGGACGGCGTCCGGCTGGGCCGCTTCTTGCCCTCGGACTTCTCCGGCAGCGGGACGCCGGGGAGTTCGTTGCGCGGGGCCTCGCCGGGGCCGGGCACGACCACCCGGTCGGCGTCCCGCACGGCGCCGCCGAGCAGGGAGCCCGCGAGCAGCGTGATCCCGATGACGATCGCGGTGACGAGGGCGCCGCGCCGCAGCACGTACGACCGCAGCTCCCACAGGTCGGCGCGCGGGCCGAGCCGCCGCCACGCGCCGCCCGCGAGCCGCCCGTCGACCGAGTAGACGGGGGCGCCCGCGATGATCAGCGGTGACCAGGCGGCGAGGTAGATGATGTCGGGCGTCTCGTAGACCGGGACCGACTTCCAGCTGACGGTGACGATCAGCGCGGCGGAGAGCGTCGCGCCGACGACGGCGGCCACCCGCTGCCAGCAGCCGAGCATCGTCAGGACGCCGACGATGACCTGGAGGAAGGCGATGACCAGGCCGGAGCCGACCGGGTGGTGCAGGGCGAACTGCCGCAGCGGCTCGGCCACTTCCCACGGGTGCAGGGTGTTGAGCCACTTCATCATGGACCCGCGCTCGCCGCCGTCGAAGTAGACGGGGTCGCAGAGCTTGCCCATGCCGGCGTAGACGGAGATGAAGCCGAGGAGGATGCGCAGCGGCAGCAGGACGACGCCGAGGTTCATCCGGCGGCCGGGGTAGTAGGCGTGCCGGGCGGGGTCGTCGCCGTGCCGCCTGCCGCGCCGGGCGGTCTCGGTGGCCGTCGGCTCCGGGGAGAAGTCGTCGAACCGGTCGCCGTCGTAGGCGGACCGGTCGGGTCCGGGCTCGTCGTAGGCGCTGCCGGAGCTCCGCATCGGCGGCAGCAGCCGCTGCTCGGCGCCGGGGGTGCGCTGGGCGCCGACCAGCGGGGTTTCGAGGGTCTGCGCGGTGAGGTCGCCGTCATAGCCGTCGTCGACCCCGACGCGGGGGATGACCTGGGTGGCTCCGGCGTCGGCCGACGGCGGTTCGCCGTGGCCCACGCTGCCTGCCCGGACGGCCTGCAACAGGCGGTGCGCGCCGGTGTCGTCGGGGGCGGACCGGCCGCTCCAGACGACCGGGCGGCGGCGCGCGGCCCCGGCCGGGGCGCCCGCCCGGTCCGCCGCCCCGACGGCCGCCATGCGCGCGGTGTCCTCGGTGGCGCTCAGGTGCCGGGCGATCCGGGGCGACGCGGTGCGCCGTGCCGACGCCCCGAAATGCACACGGAAACTCGCGTGACTGACGATGATCTGCGCCGGATCGCTCGGCACCTTCACCATGCTCAGCGCGGGAGCGTCGTCGAATCCCGACGAGCGGTCCCCCGTGGGTGTGCGGGGTGTTCTGGTGTCCACACTCATCTAACCGAGTGACGTGTGTTTAGGACACTGCTTTGACCCGCCGGATCTGTCCGGACCGCGTCAAGGTCCCGCACCAGCGGATGCGCGACCGCGCGGCGGGGCCGGGGGGTGGTGCGGCCCCGGCCCCGGCCGCGTCTCAGGCCCGGCGCCGAGCCGCCTCGTACAGCACGATGCCGGCCGCGACACCGGCGTTCAGGGACTCGGCGCCGCCCGGCATGGGGATGCGGACGCGGTGGTCGCAGGTCTCGCCGACCAGGCGGGACAGGCCCTTGCCCTCGCTGCCGACGACGATGACGACGGGGCCGTCCAGCGCGGGCAGTTCACCGAGGTCGGCCTCGCCGTCGGCGGCCAGCCCGATGACCGTGATGCCGGCCTTCTTGTACGCCTCCAGGGCGCGGGTGAGGTTGGTGGCGCGGGCCACCGGGGTGCGGGCGGCGGTACCGGCCGACGTCTTCCAGGCGCCGGCGGTCATCCCGGCGGCGCGGCGCTCGGGGACGACGACGCCGTGGCCGCCGAACGCGGAGACGGAGCGGACGACCGCGCCGAGGTTGCGCGGGTCGGTGACGCCGTCGAGGGCGACGATTAGCGGGTCCTCGCCGTCGTCGTAGGCGGCCGCGGCGAGGTCCTCGGGGTGGGCGTACTCGTACGGCGGGACCTGGAGGACGAGGCCCTGGTGGTTGAGGTTGTTGGTCATGCGGTCCAGCTCGGGGCGGGGGGCCTCCATGAGGTTGATCCCGCCGCGCTCGGCCGCGAGCTGAAGCGCCTCGCGGACCCGCTCGTCGTTGTCGATGAACTGCTGGACGTAGAGCGTGGACGCGGGCACGCCCTCGCGGAGCGCCTCGACGACCGGGTTGCGGCCGACGACCAGCTCGGACGTGGACCGGCCGCCGCGCCCGCGGACCACGGGGCGGCGCGCGGCCTGCTTGGTCTTCGCGTTGGCGACGCGGTTCTTCTTGTGGCCCTTGCGCATCTCGGCGGGCGGGGTCGGGCCCTTGCCCTCCAGGCCCTTGCGCCGCTGGCCGCCACTGCCGACCTGCGCGCCCTTCTTGCCGGACATGCGGCGGTTGTTTGCGGCCATGACCTACCTGTTCTGTGGTGAAGGGGCGCGTGGACGTCGGCCACGCGCCGTGGGTTCTCAATGCAGTGTGCCGCCCGGGGACCCGGGCGGCACAATCGATCAAGCCCCGGCCGGGTTCCGGCCCGGGGCGGTCAGCGCGGGCCGAGCGACCAGCGCGGCCCCTGCGGGCCGTCCTCGATGGCCAGCCCGGACTGGTTGAGCTGGTCGCGGATGGCGTCCGCCGTGGCCCAGTCCTTGCGGCCGCGCGCCGACTCCCGCTGGTCGAGGACGAGGCGGACGAGGGTGTCCACGACGCCGTGCAGGTCCTCGCCGCGGTCGCTCTCCCCGGCCCAGTGCGGGTCGAGCGGGTCCAGGCCGAGGACGCCGAGCATGGCGCGGACCTCGGCGAGGCGGGCCACAGCGGCTTCCTTGTCGTCGGCGGCGAGGGCGGAGTTGCCCTGGCGGACGGTGGTGTGGACGACGGCGAGGGCCTGCGGGACGCCCAGGTCGTCGTCCATGGCCTCGGCGAAGGCGGGCGGCACCTCGGCGGCGGGCTGCACGACGCCCCCGGCCTTCTCGACGACGCGCTGGACGAAGCCCTCGATCCGGGCGAACGCCGACTCGGCCTCGCGCAGCGACTCCTCGCTGTACTCGATCATCGAGCGGTAGTGCGGGGTGCCCAGGTAGTAGCGGAGCACGATCGGGCGCCACCGCTTGACCATCTCGGAGACGAGGACGCTGTTGCCGAGCGACTTCGACATCTTCTCGCCCGCCATGGTGACCCAGGCGTTGTGCACCCAGTACTGCGCGAACGCGTCGCCGAAGCCCTTGGCCTGGGCGATCTCGTTCTCGTGGTGCGGGAAGATCAGGTCGAGGCCGCCGCCGTGGATGTCGAAGGCGGTGCCCAGGTACTTGTGGGCCATCGCCGAGCACTCCAGGTGCCAGCCGGGCCGGCCGCGCCCCCAGGGCGTCTCCCAGCTGGGCTCGCCGGGCTTGGCGGACTTCCACATCGCGAAGTCGCGCGGGTCGCGTTTGCCGGTCTCGCCGTCGCCGGAGGGCTGGAGCAGGTTGTCCAGCTCCTGGTTGGACAGCTCCAGGTAGGCGGGGTAGGAGCGCACGTCGAAGTAGACGTTGCCGTCGGCCTCGTAGGCGTGACCGCGTTCGATGAGGCCGCGCATCATCTCGATCATCTCGGGGATGTGCCCGGTGGCGCGCGGCTCGTAGGTCGGCGGGAGGCAGCCGAGGGCCTGGTAGCCGTCGTTGAAGGCGCGCTCGTTCTCGTAGCCGATCGCCCACCAGGGGCGGCCCTGGTCGTGCGACTTCGCGATGATCTTGTCGTCGATGTCGGTGACGTTGCGGATGAAGGTGACCTCGTAGCCGCGGTGGGCGAACCAGCGCCGCATGATGTCGAAGTTCAGTCCGGACCGGATGTGCCCGATGTGCGGGGCCGCCTGCACGGTGGCACCGCACAGGTAGATCGAGACACAACCCGGCTGCAACGGGGCGAAGTCACGAATCTGCCGGGCGTTGGTGTCATACAGGCGAATGGTCACGCCTCCAGGGTAGTGGGCGGGGGCCGGTGCCCCACGCCCTTCCCCCCAAGGGCCACAGATTCGTGACACGAGCATGGTGTACGGCGGGTCGCGCGCCGGGACGGCGGCCGTCCGGGGGCCGTGGCCGCCCGGACCGCCGCACCCCCGCGGGCGGGTCAGGCGGTACGGGCGACCAGGGCCGTCGCGACCGCCATCAGGCCTTCGCCGCGGCCGGGGAAGCCGAGGCCGTCGGTGGTGGCGCCGGAGACGGAGACGGGGGCGCCCGCCGCCTCGGAGAGGATCTTCTGCGCTTCCGCGCGCCGTCTGCCGATCTTCGGGCGGGGTCCGACGACCTGCACGGCGACGTTGCCGATGACGAACCCGGCGGCGCGCACGATCCGGGCGGCCTCGGTGAGGAGGGTGACGCCGGAGGCGCCGGACCACTCGGGGCGGCCGGTGCCGAAGTGCTGTCCCAGGTCACCGAGTCCGGCGGCGGAGAACAGCGCGTTGCAGGCGGCGTGGGCGACGACGTCGGCGTCGGAGTGACCGGCGAGGCCGGTGCCCTCGCCCTCCCACTTCAGGCCCGCGCACCACAACTCGCGGCCCTCCTCGAAGGCGTGGATGTCGGTGCCGATGCCGACCTGCGGGAGCAGCGGGGCCGCCGGGCCGGGGGTGACGGGGTCGGCGGGGGTGGGGTCAGAAGCCATCGTTGAGCCTCCGGCGGGCGAGGACGGCCTCGGCGAGGACGAGGTCCAGGGGGCGGGTGACCTTGAAGGCCTCCTCGTGGCCGGGGACGACCACGACGGTGAGGCCGAGCCGTTCGACCATGCTCGCGTCGTCGGTGACGTCCTCGGTGACCGTGCGGTGGGCGCGCAGCAGGGTGGCGCGGTCGAAGCCCTGCGGGGTCTGGACGGCGCGCAGCCGGGAGCGGTCGGGGGTGGCGAGGACCGGTTCGGGGTCGCCCGTCGTGGTGGCGGGTTCGACCTCCTTGACGGTGTCGGCGAGGGGCAGCGCGGGGACGACGGCGGGGGCGCCGTCGCGGACGGCCTCGATGACGGCGTCGACGGTGTCGACGGGCACCAGCGGCCGGGCGGCGTCGTGCACGAGCACGATGTCGTGGCCGGGGGGCAGCGCGTCCAGGCCGAGCCGTACGGATTCCTGGCGTGTGTCGCCGCCGGGGACGACGAGGAAGTCGGTGCGGTCGGGCAGGGCGTGCGCGTCGAGCAGCGACTTGACCTCGGCGGTGCCGTCGGGCGGGGCGACGACGACCACGAGGGAGACGGCGCGGGAGGCGGCGAGGGCGCGCACCGCGTGGATGAGCAGGGGGGTGCCGCCGAGGGCGCGCAGCGCCTTGGGGGCGCCGGGGCCGAGGCGTACGCCGCGGCCGGCGGCCGGGATCACCGCGGCCGCGCGGACGGGGGCCGGGGCGGCGGGGACGGGACGCGGATCGTCGGACATGGGTTCCTGTGGGTTCCTGTTCGGCGAGGGGGGTGGAAGTCGGCGGACGTTGCCGCCAGGACGCCGGTTTGGCGGCCGGGTCCGGGTGGGTACGGAGTCAGCGTGCCGGGCGCGACGCCCCGACCGGACCCTTCCGTGACATGCCGGTCGAGCCAGCAGTCCGGGCCCGGCACACCAGGTGGTTCCCGTGGCTCCGGGTGGTGCGGTCCGTCGGGACGAGGCGGCGGTGCCGGGTCCGGCGGCCGTGCGGCGGGCGGCGCGGCACCGGCGGCGTCGGGAGCGGTCCGGTGGTCCCGCGGGCGGGACCGGGATGCGACGGCCAGACGTCCGGGCGACCGGGTTCGGTGTCCGGGCACGAACATGCCGCAGCGCCCGGCGACAGGAAATACGTCATCGGGCACCGCGGCATGTTCAGTGTGCTGAGCCGGGGCGGTGGAGCGGCGGCTTCAGGACGCCAGAACCTCGTCGAGAAGAGCTTCGGCCTTGTCCTCGTTGGTGTTCTCCGCGAGGGCGAGTTCGCTCACCAGGATCTGGCGGGCCTTGGCGAGCATGCGCTTCTCACCTGCGGAGAGTCCACGCTCGCGCTCACGACGCCACAGGTCACGCACGACTTCCGCGACCTTGATGACATCGCCGGAGGCGAGCTTCTCCAGATTTGCCTTGTAACGGCGCGACCAGTTCGTGGGCTCCTCGGCGTACGGCGCGCGCAGCACCTCGAAGACCCGGTCCAGCCCGTCCTGACCGACCACATCACGCACGCCGACGAACTCCGCATTGTCCGCTGGCACACGTACCGTCAGGTCGCCCTGGGCGACCTTCAGCACCAAGTAGGTCTTGTCCACGCCTTTGATCTGGCGAGTTTCGATGGCCTCGATCAGCGCGGCCCCGTGATGGGGATAGACCACGGTGTCGCCAACCTTGAACGTCATGTGACAGGTACCCCTTCCGTGGCTATCCAGGGTAACACGGAAACCGTGGGTTCTGAATGGCGTTTTCGCAGGTCAGGGCATATCTCGGGGCTTGACAACAGCGACACGGACGTGCTTCGGACGGGCCCCGGAAGCAGGTATGCGCAGGTCGGAGCGGCTGTCCACGGGGAGTGAAACGCGTACGTTACACGCATCCGGGGGCTCGCCCGAGCGGCCGAACGTACCCAAATGTCCGGTTCCACTTGTGCGACTTACGCTACTCCGTTCGATGATCCCGGCCGGATACCGACCGTTTCCGGAATTGATCACACGGGCGGCCGAACAGCCGGTGATCAATTTCCGGGAGAGCCGCGCATTACGCCGGGAAAAATCGCGCGCGCCTCTGAGCGGCGCTTATGTGAATGCGCGGCGACATCGCGGGGATCGGGGAACGACGGGGAGGGACGGGGGACGATCGGCGGAACGTTCGCGGGCGTGAGTCGGAAGATGCCTATGTGACTCATGAGTCACTTGTGGCACCGGGAGAGGCGTGCGAAGCGCTGTGCCGGAAACCGCCCGGTGGGCCCCCGGAGGGCGCTAGAGGCGGGTCGGGTGCGGTGGCGTGGGAACGGCTCGGTAACCTAAGGCCGCTGACAGACCCTTAGGGCGGCTTTATCCCAGGAGAGCTGCCCCTGCGTTCCCAAGGAGATGCCGCCGCCGTGAGCAGCAGCCTTCGACGCGGCGCCCTCGCCGCTTCCGCCCTCGCGTTCTCGATCGCCACGCTCGCCGCCTGCGGCGCGGGCAACGATTCCCAGACGCTGGAGATCAAGCCGGACAACGCCGCCACCAGCGTCGGTGACATCAAGCTGCAGAACGTCGTCATCATCACCCAGCCCGACCTGGAGTCGACCGGCCCGGCCGCGATCTCGGCGACCGTCTTCAACGCCGGCCGGACCGCGCAGACGCTGGACTCCATCGCCGTGCCCGGCACCGGCAAGACCGCCGAGATCAAGCCCGCCAAGGGCAAGGGCAAGCTGACCGTCCCGGCGGGCGGCTCGGTCGTCATCGGCGGCGCGGACAACGCGACCGCGACCCTGCCGAGCAGCCGTGAGGCCGTCCAGGACGGCAACGCGCAGCAGATCACGTTCACCTTCAGCAAGACCGGCGAGATCAGCCTGCGGGCGTTCGTCGTGCCGTCGGAGAGCTACTTCACCGAGTGGGGCCCCAGCTCGGCGCCGAGCGCCGCGGAGTCCCCCGCCGAGTCGGAGTCCCCGGCCGCCGGGGAGTCCGGTGAGCCGTCCGCGGGCGCGTCCTCCTCGGAGTCGCCGGGCGCGGCGGGTGCCGAGGGTACGGAGAACGAGGGCACCGAGGGCGCCGCGGGTGCGGACGTCTCCTCGTCGCCGAGCGGTCTGGAGACCGAGGGCACGAACGGCTGAGCGCACGGCCGGGCGAGCGGCCCGGCCCGCCGTCGCGCCGCCGCCGTACGGGCCGCGGGCGACGCAGAGCGACGGAAGGAGGGCGGCACCCCGCGTGGGTGCCGCCCTCCTGCTGTTCCCGTGTCCAGGGGCCGGTGCCTGCCGGCCCGTTTCTACGGCTCGAACTTGTAGCCGAGGCCGCGGACCGTGACCAGGTAGCGGGGGGCGCCCGGGTCCGGCTCGATCTTGGCGCGCAGCCGCTTGACGTGGACGTCGAGGGTCTTGGTGTCACCGACGTAGTCGGCGCCCCAGACCCGGTCGATGAGCTGCATGCGGGTCAGGACGCGGCCCGCGTTGCGCAGCAGCATCTCCAGCAGGTCGAACTCCTTCAGCGGGAGGTCGACCTTGGAGCCGGAGACGGTGACGACGTGGCGGTCGACGTCCATCCGGACCGGGCCCGCCTCCAGCGCGGCCGGGGTGACCTCCTCCGGCTCGCCGCGGCGGCGCAGCACCGCGCGGATACGGGCGACCAGCTCCCGCGAGGAGAACGGCTTGGTGACGTAGTCGTCGGCTCCTATTTCCAGGCCGACCACCTTGTCGATCTCGCTGTCCTTGGCGGTCACCATGATCACGGGGACGTTGGAGCGGCCGCGCAGCTGGCGGCAGACCTCGGTGCCGGGCAGGCCCGGCAGCATCAGGTCGAGGAGGACGAGGTCGGCGCCGTTGCGCTCGAACTCGTCGAGTCCGTCGGGCCCGGTGGCCGCGACCGCGACCTCGAAGCCCTCCTTGCGAAGCATGTACGACAGGGCGTCGGAGAAGGACTCCTCGTCCTCGACGACGAGCACTCGGGTCACGGATGGACCTCCGGGGCGGAAAGCGTCTGGTACGCGGTCGGGTCGGGGGGCGGGGCAAACGGGGTGCCGGTGGCGGACCCGTCCTCCACGTCGTCGTCGAGGTCGGGGTGGTGCGGGGCGCGGTCGCGGGCGGCGCCCGCCTCCGGCAGCCGCAGGGTGAAGGTGGAGCCCTGGCCTTCGGCGCTCCACACCGTGACCTCCCCGCCGTGCGAGGCGGCCACGTGCTTGACGATCGCCAGCCCGAGGCCCGTGCCGCCGGTGGCGCGGGAGCGGGCGGGATCGACACGGTAGAAGCGCTCGAAGATGCGCTCCTTGTCCTTGTCGGAGATGCCGATGCCCTGGTCGGTGACGGCGATCTCGATCAGCTCCCCGCCGGTGACGCTGATCCGGCGGGCGGCTATGCCGACGCGGGTGCGGGCGGGCGAGTAGTTGACGGCGTTCTCGACCAGGTTGCCGAGGGCCGCGGCGAGCTGGCCGCGGTTGCCCCACAGGCGCAGGTCGGCGGTGCCGCCCGCGGCCATGACGATCTGCTTGGTGCCGGCCTGGTGGCGGCAGCGGTCGATGGCCTCGGCGACCAGTTCGTCGACCCGGACCGGTTCGGCGTCCTCCAGCGGGTCGTCGTTCTGCACGCGGGAGAGGTCGATCAGTTCCTGGACCAGGTTGGTCAGGCGGGTGGCCTCGATCTGCATCCGCCCGGCGAAGCGTTCGACGGCCTCGGGGTCGTCGGAGGCGTCCATGACGGCCTCGGAGAGCAGGGAGAGCGCGCCGACGGGGGTCTTCAGCTCATGGCTGACGTTGGCGACGAAGTCGCGGCGTACGGCCTCGATGCGGCGGGCCTCGGTGAGGTCCTCGACCAGCAGCAGCACGAGGCGGGAGCCGAGCGGGGCGACGCGGGCGGAGACGGCGAGGGCCTCGCCGCGGCCGGTGCCGCGCCGGGGCAGGTCCAGTTCGACCTGGCGTATCTCGCCGTCGCGGCGGGTGTCGCGGGCCATCTGGAGCATCGGTTCCACGGCGAGCTTGCCGCCGCGCACCAGCCCGAGGGCGTACGCGGCCGAGCTGGCCTTGACGACGGCGTCGGCCTCGTCGAGGACGACGGCGGAGGAGCGGAGCACGGACAGCACGGTGTCCACGCCGGGCGGAAGGACGGGGTCGGTGTGCAAGGAGGTCCTGGTGGGTCGGTTCTGGTCGCGTTCGCTCCAGCGGAACGCCAGCATGGCGATGACGCCGGTGAGCACCCCGGCGATCGCTGCCGCTGCGGCGACCGCCGCGTTCACGTCCATGCGTCCAGGTTAGGCATGGGATCGAGCCTGGCCACAGCCATCGTGGTGCGACCTCGAACACTCGTCGCCCAGAGTTCACCTTGGAGCCAGGGATGGTTCATTTGGGGTGACGGATTCCGACGCGTACGGGGCGGACCGTGGCACCGTGGGTGCACGGCGCCGGTCGAACGGACCGCCGGTCGAACAGCCGGGCAGCCGGCGCCGGGGCCCCTGAACCGCCCCCCAGCACGACGTACGAGAGGGAAACCCTGATGCGGGACGCGTACCACGAGGAACTGGACTCGATCGGCGACGGTCTGGTGGAGATGGCCCGGCTGGTCGGGTCGGCGATCGGGCGCGCCACGACCGCCATCCTCGACTCCGACCTCAAGCTGGCCGAGAGCGTCATCGAGGCCGACAAGAAGATCGACGAGTTGCAGCACGACCTGGAGGCGCGCGCGATCGCGCTGCTGGCGCGCCAGCAGCCGGTCGCGACCGATCTGCGGATCGTCGTCACCTCGCTGCGGATGTCGGCCGACCTGGAGCGCTCCGGCGACCTCGCCCAGCACGTGGCGAAGCTCGCGCGGCTGCGCTTCCCGGAGCGGGCGGTGCCGCAGGACCTGCACGCCACGATCCTGGAGATGGGCCAGCTCGCGCAGCGCCTGATGGCGAAGGCGGCCGAGGTGATCATCACGAAGGACGTCGACCTCGCGCTCCAGCTGGAGTCGGACGACGACGCGATGGACCTGCTGCACCGCACGCTCTTCCAGCACCTGATCGACGACCGCTGGAAGCACGGCATAGAGACCGCCGTCGACGTGACCCTGCTCGGCCGCTACTACGAGCGGTTCGCCGACCACGCGGTCGCGGTCGCCAAGCGCGTCGTCTTCCTGGTCACGGGCGAGCACGCGGACGACTTCCAGCAGGACCTGCCGACCGAGATCCCGCCGGTGGCGGGGGCGGAGGGGGCGTAGCCGGACCGCGCCCGCCCGTTCCCGTGTGCGCCGGTGCGTACCGGCGCGGTCGCGGAGCGTGGTGGGGGCGTGGCGGAGCCACTGTGCGCCGTTGATGCGCCCGTCCCAGCGGGCATGGAATGGGCGACAGGCGCTCCTGCGTCCCTGCCTCCAGGAGGAATCCATGGCCGAGACCCCCAGCACCCCCGACCCCACCCAGGAACGCCCGACCGAGCAGCCCGCCGAGATCAGGAACCTGACCCTGATCGGCGCGTGCGGCTGCGGTTCGGGGTGCGGATGCGGCTGCCAGGCGGGCAGTCCCTGCCAGTGCGGCTGAGCGGACGGGGCGCGACCGCGTAGCGCGTACGCCGTCCCTGCGGGGGGTGTGCGTCGTCCCTGCGGGGGCGTGCGTCGTCCCTGCGGGAGCGTGCGGAAGAGCGAAGGGCCCGAGCGGGGTGACCGCCGGGCCCTTCGCTTGTACGGGGAGGATCGGTGCCGGGTTGGTTCGGTGTCGGGTTGGCTCGGTGCCGGCGTTTCCGGGCCGGGTCCGGGGTGTCCGGCCGGGTCCGGGGTGTCCGGCGGGGGTGGGGGTCAGCCGAGGGCGGTGATCTTCACGGCGCCCGCGGTGAAGGGCTGCTGGTAGCCCTTGAAGCCGACGCGGCCGGTGCCGAAGACGTAGTCGTTCTTCGTCACCTTCTTCACCCCGTCGACATACCCGGTGAGGGTGTTGTCCTCGACGACGAACTTGAGCTTGTACGGGGTGCCCGCGGTGATCGTGAGGGGCGCGGCGGCGAGCACGGTGGAGGTGCCCGCGACCTTCTTCACGAGGGCCACCTGCTGCTTGGCGCGGTCGAGTTGCAGGTAGTAGAAGTTCTGCGCGTCGGCGGCGCGGGCGAGGACGCCGGCGCCCTGGCCGGTCGCGGAGTCGAGGGTGATCGTGGCCTCGGCGCTGACGTTGGTCCAGTCGGGCACGTAGCCGAGGTCGTTGGTCTGCGGCGGGACGGTCACGGGCTTGCCGAGCAGGCGGATGCCGTCACCGCTCGCGGAGGTGCTGCGCAGGGCGCTGCCGCCGTTCTGCGTGACGGTCGTCCACTGGGAGCCGGGGTTCTTCCACCAGTCGCCCGCGTCCTGGGCGAAGTTCGGGGTGACGGTCGTCGTCGGGTCGGGCAGCGGGCCGTGGTTGTAGGTCGCGGGGACCTTGCCGTCGGGGGCGTAGTAGGCGACGCGGTTGACGGCGAGCTTGCCGAAGCTGTGGCCGACGGGGGTGCCGTCGGGGATGTAGGCGACGGTGGTGAGGATGGACGAGATCCAGATCGACATGGGCGAGTTGTACTCGGCGGGCTCGTTGATCGCCGTCGAGGGGAGCGGTTCCTTGATGGGGTTGGGCTGCGTCCGGACCGGCCTGCCGTCGAGGACCCAGGTGAGGGTGGTCGGGGTGTAGTGCAGGCCGAAGCGGTGCTCGGTGCCGAAGAGGGTGCCGTTCGGGTCCTGGTTCCAGCAGTGGCGGGGCTTGAAGTTGGTGTCGTCGACGTCGGCGCCGGACGCGTCGCTGCTCCAGGCGTGGATGCCGCCGTCGAGCTTGGGGTTGCTGGACCCCGGGCACTCCGGCGCGACCGACTGCACCTCGAAGATGTCCAGTTCGGTGAACGGCCGGTTGTACACCGGCTTGGCCTCGACGCCGTCCCAGATCTGGCCCCAGAACGCCGGATGCCAACCGGGCGTGAGCTGGGGGATGGTGGCGGTCAGCTCGTAGTAGCCGTAGCCGAAGCGCTTCTTGGAGGAGATGCCGCCGCCGCGGAATCCGTCCTTCTGGTCGGAACTGCTGACCCGCTTCATGTCGATGAGCAACTTGCCGCCGGAGACGGACACGTTGGCGTCGTTCGACCAGCCCGACTTGCGGACGTTCCACTTGCCGGTGTCGAGGGAGGTCCCGTTGAACTGGTCCTCGAACACCGGCTTGAGGCAGGTGAGGGGGTAGACGGGCGCGGCGGTGGGGCCGGTGGAGGTGGGCGGGGTGCAGGACTCGGCGGAAGCCGAGGCGGAGGCGGAGGCCGTGGCCTCCTGCCCGGCGGGTGCGGTGGCCCCGGCGGGGCCCGCTCCGGAGAGCAGGCTCCCGACGGATATCGCCCCGACGGCGCCCGCGAGCAGGCGTCGGCGCAGAACGGTGGCAGGTACGGACATAGATGCGGCCCTTCGCAGCAGACAGCGGCCAGCCGAGGAGCTGGATGCCGACGAGTCTTGGCTTGTTCATCCACTTGAAGCAATACGCATGCACCATGTGCTTCAAATCTTCACTAGCCAGGTTTCTCATCCGGTGCCCGCCGCCGGTCGGTTCAGTCCTGCGAAGGAGGAAAGGTCAGGCGGAGGCGGGGGGGAGCTGCGGTGGGCCGCGCGCGGGTTCAGGGCGAGGTGAGGGTGTCCAGGCGGGCGGCGAGGTCGGGGTGGGTGGCGGCCAGGTGGGGGCGGGCGGCGGCGAGGGGGGCGACGAGGTCGGCGGGGTCGTCGTGGGCGAGGGCGGCGTGGAGCGCGTCGAGCGGGCGGCGGGCGGCGGCGGGGAGGTCGGTGAGCGCGGTGATCTGCCCGGCGAGAACGCGCAGGTCGGCGGCGTGCGCGCGGGCACGGTCGGCGGTGGTGCGTTCGGCGGCGCGGGCCTGGCGGGTGGCCGTCACCCGCTCCTCGCCGGTGGTCCCGGCGGGACCGGGCCGCCCCCGGAGGTACCGGCGTTCGGCGGCCTGCCGGCTGGCGACGCCGAGGGGGTGGGCGAGGTCCGCCCAACTGGCACCCGCCTCGCGGGCGGTCTCGATGAGGCCGGTCTCCCATCCGGCGAGCTGCTCACGCACCTGACGCAGAAGCAGCAGCGAGGCGAGCGCCTGCTCGGCCCCGGTGCGGGGCGCGACGGACGCGTGCGGGGTGGGCGAAGCCGCCCGCTCGGCGTCACGCAGGGCGTCCCTGATGGCGTCGAGCGCGGCCGCGGCGGTGAGGAACGAGGCCGGACTGTGGGCGTGCGCACCGCTCACGGGCGGCGGGTCGGCTGCGCTCACGGGCACCTCCTTCAACTTGTCGTCGCCATCAGGCATCTGCCATGTGCCATCTACCGTCTGCCATCTGGCGCTTCTGTCATCTGATGGACGACAGATTGTTTGTCATCCATTGGATGACATGATACAACGGTTCCCGTGAGCGCATTGGCAGCAACTGCCTGGACCTGCTGGAGGTGTTTTCACGATGTTGATGCGCACTGACCCGTTCCGTGAGCTGGACCGCCTGGCGCAGCAGCTGATCGGCCCCGGGACCTGGTCGAAGCCGTCGGCGATGCCGATGGACGCCTACCGCGAGGGCGACGAGTACGTGGTGGCGTTCGACCTCCCCGGCGTGAGCCCCGACGCGATCGACATCGACGTCGAGCGGAACATGCTCACCGTGAAGGCCGAGCGCCGACCGGTGGCGAAGGCCGACGACGTGCAGATGGAGCTGTCCGAACGGCCGCTGGGCGTCTTCTCCCGCCAGATCGTGCTCGCCGACACGCTCGACACCGAGCGCATCGCGGCCGACTACGACGCGGGTGTCCTCACCCTGCGCATCCCGATCGCGGAGCGCGCCAAGCCCCGCAAGATCTCCATCGGCGCGGGCACGGGCCGCAAGGAGATCTCCGGCTGAGACGGCCGTACGGAGCTCTCCGACCGAGGCGGGCCGTACGGGTGCGGAGGCGGGGGCTTTCTGTCCCCCGTCCCTCCCCCGCCCTCCGCACCCGGTCCGACGGCGCCCACCCGGCGAGGCCCGCGCTCCGCTCGCGGCCCGCCTGCCGGAGGCCTGCGCCCTGATCCCGCTCGGAACCACCGCCCGCGCATCCCCCACCGCCCCCGACTCCTCGAAAGGCACGCACCGCAGTGATCACCGACGTACGCGAACCGCTCACGCCCGAGCACCGGCGGCAGCCGTACGAGGCGGCGTACGGACACCTGCTGGAGAAGGTCCGCTACGAGGGCGCCTACCCGACCCGCGAGCGGGCCGACGAGGTGGTCCGCCTGGTCCTGGCCGGGCTGGGCCGCCAGCTGACCGGCGACGAACGCGTCGCCCTCGCGGCCTGCCTGCCCCGGGAAGCCGCCCGCGTCCTGACCGCGCAGATCCCCGACACCGAGCCGCTGACCGGCTGGTCCTTCGTCAAGGACCTCGCCGCCCGCACGGGCGCCTCCCTGGCCACCACCCGCTGGGACACCGGCTCGGTCCTCACCACGATCGCCGCCCTCGCGGGCCCCGACCTCACGACCCGCATCCTGGACCAACTCCCGCCCGGGTACGCGCTGCTGTTCGGAAGAGCGGAGTTGAAGCCCGCTGTGTAAGGACGAGGTGTACCGCTAAGGCCTTCCCGTAAAGACTTACTGCTTCTTTCACTTGGCGGCGTACTGGTGAAGCGGGAAGACCACGCTCCAAAACTTCACGGACAAGCTCACAAGGTTGATTGAGCCGGGATAAGCGTGAGAGATTGAGAACCCTGACCAACTTATCCAGTTACGTTGGTCAGGTCGTTCAAGAGAAGCAGGCTGTTCACGTTGCCGGAAGAACGACCGAGGACCCGGACCCGGCGGCAACCGGACCCAGGCCCTCGTGCAGTCAGCGAGCCCGGTCGCTCATCAGCAGACCGGGCTCGCCGCATGGACAGCGCCCGGTCCCGACCGTTCTCGCGCGTGGCCCGCTCATCGAGCGAACTGCACCACGCCGGTGACGATGGTCGCCAGCAGGCCGACGCCCGCGAGCCAGACCTGCCACTTCTCGGCACCGGTCCACTTGCGGGGCGTGTCCTTCTCGAGACTCACCCCCACCACCTCCCTTCCTCTCCCAACGACCCGCTTGCCGGGCCGGAGCTTGGAACTCGCGCACGGATGCGTCGAGTTCAGGGAGAATTCAGGTGAGGCGGCATCAGCATACCGGTCACATCGCCGTTCCCTGAGGCATACAGGGGGGCTCGGCAGCAGTCGGGAACCCCTTTCAGGAAAACCACGCGTACCCCGGACAACGCGAAAGCCCCCGACCCGGGGAAAAGCCGCGGGTCGGGGGCTCGAAGAGGGGGCGTTACTTCTTCTTCCCCTGGTTCTTCACGGCCTCGATCGCCGCCGCTGCCGCGTCCGGGTCGAGGTAGGTGCCGCCGGGGGTGAGCGGCTTGAACTCGGCGTCGAGTTCGTAGGAGAGGGGGATGCCGGTGGGGATGTTGAGGCCGGCGATGTCGGTGTCGGAGATGCCGTCGAGGTGCTTGACCAGGGCGCGGAGGCTGTTGCCGTGGGCGGCGACCAGGACGGTGCGGCCGGTGAGGAGGTCGGGGACGATGCCGTCGAACCAGTACGGCAGCATGCGGACGACGACGTCCTTCAGGCACTCGGTGCGCGGGCGCAGCTCCGGCGGCAGGGTCGCGTAGCGGGCGTCGTCGAACTGGGAGTACTCGGCGTCGACGGCCAGCGGCGGCGGCGGGGTGTCGTACGAGCGCCGCCACAGCATGAACTGCTCCTCGCCGAACTCCGCGAGGGTCTGCGCCTTGTCCTTGCCCTGGAGCGCGCCGTAGTGCCGCTCGTTCAGGCGCCAGGAGCGGTGGACGGGGATCCAGTGGCGGTCGGCGGCCTCCAGGGCGAGCTGCGCGGTGCGGATCGCGCGCTTCTGGAGGGACGTGTGGACCACGTCGGGCAGCAGGCCGGCGTCCTTGAGCAGCTCACCGCCGCGGACCGCCTCCTTCTCCCCCTTCTCGTTGAGGTTGACGTCCACCCAGCCGGTGAACAGGTTCTTCGCGTTCCACTCGCTCTCGCCGTGGCGGAGGAGGATCAGCTTGTACGGTGCGTCGGCCATGCGTATGAGCGTAATCCAAGGGGTTCGGGGGGTGGGCCGGGCGCCCGCGCTGTGGACACCGGGCCCGGACGGCGCAGGCGGGGGCGCCGCCGGTTGACTGGATCTGCTAATCGAGTGGCCCGCCGGGGCCCCGCCCTCGTAAGTTCTGGATGCCGCCAGTGCCGCTTACATCCGGGGGAGCCGTCATGTCGTCCGTCACCGTCCTCAGACGTGCCGCGCGGGAGACCGTGTCCGGGCTGCCGCCCGCGTTCTGGTGGCTGTGGACCAGCACGCTGGTGAACCGGCTCGGCGCCTTCGTCGCCACCTTCATGGCCCTCTACCTCACCCTCGACCGCGGCTACTCCGCCTCCTACGCCGGTCTCGTCGCCGCCCTCCACGGCCTCGGCGGGGTGATCTCCTCGCTCGGCGGCGGGGTGATGGCCGACCGGCTCGGGCGGCGGCCCACGCTGCTGGTGGCGCAGTCGGCCACCGCGTTCTCCGTCGCGGCCCTCGGCTTCGTGCACCACCCGGTCGCGATCGCCGGGGTCGCCTTCCTGGTCGGCGTGGCCTCCAACGCCTCCCGGCCCGCCGTGCAGGCGATGATGGCCGACATCGTGGCGCCCGAGGACCGCGTCCGCGCCTTCTCCCTGAACTACTGGGCCATCAACCTCGGCTTCGCGATCTCCGCCATGGGCGCCGGGTTCATCGCCGAGTACAGCTATCTCGCCGGGTTCCTCATCGAGGCCGCCATGACGCTGGCCTGCGCGATCGTCGTCTTCCTCAAGCTGCCCGAGTCCCGTCCGAAGCCCGGCGGGAAGACCGCGGCGGGCGCGGCGCCGGTCGGGCTCGGGACCGTGCTGCGCGACGGGCGGTTCATGATCCTCGTCGGGCTGTCGTTCCTCGTCGCGTTCGTCTTCCAGCAGGGGTCGATCGGCCTGCCGGTGGCGATGGGCGCGGCCGGGTTCACCCCGGCCGACTACGGCACGGCCATCGCCGTCAACGGCTTCCTGATCGTCGTCCTCCAGATCCCCGTCACCCGCTTCATCCAGCACCGCGACCCCGGCCGCCTGCTGGTGATCTCCTCGGTCCTCGCGGGCTACGGCTTCGGCCTCACCGCGTTCGCCGGGTCGGTCGGGGTGTTCGCGCTGACCGTGTGCGTGTGGACGCTCGCCGAGATCGTCAACGCGCCCACACAGACCGGGCTCGTCGTCCGCCTCTCCCCCGTCCACGGCCGGGGCCGCTACCAGGGCATGTACAGCCTGTCCTGGTCGGCCGCCGCGCTCGTCGCCCCGCTGGTCTCCGGCGTCGTCATCGACCGGTACGGCGCGGAGTGGCTGTGGGGGATGTGCGCGGCCGTGGGGACCGTCGCGGGGCTGGGGTACTGGGTGCTCATGCGGGGGCTGCCCGCGGAGACACCGACGACCGTGGTCACGGAGGCAGCGACGACCGTGGTCACGGACACGCCGACGGCCCTGGTCACGGAGGCACCGGTGTCCGGGACGGTGCTGCCGGGTGGCGGCGTGGAGCGTGCGGCCTCGGAGACGGGTGCGGAGGCGGGTGCGGAGCGGGCCGTCTGAGGGCGGCCCGCTGAGCGCGCCCCGTCCTCGTACCGCCGTCCCTCACGGGTGGCCTCACGGATGCATCCGTGCCCCCTTCAGCACCTTGTCCACCGCGTTGCGGGGGCCGTACACCGCGAGGCCGACCAGGTCGAGGGCGTCCGTGGGGACGGCGCGGACCGCGGCGCGGTTGTCGCGGTCGTTGCCGGTGGCGAAGAGGTCGCCGGTGAAGACCGCGCGCGGCAGGGCGCGGGAGAGCACGCGCGCGTGGGCCGCCGTCAGCGTCTCCTTGTCGCCCTCGAAGACGAGGACGGGCTGGCGGAACATGGGCTGGTAGCGGACCCCGTCCGCGTCCTCGTACGGCTCTCCGAGCACCTCGGGGGCCGCCGTGCCCAGGCCGCTGACCAGGAAGGCCGTCACGTTGAGGCGCTGCCAGGTCTCCAGGTCGGCGCGGAGCAGCACGGCGATCTTCGTGTCGAAGCGGACGGGCGGGAGGGCAGCGGGTTCAGCGACGGGAGCGGGGGCGGAAGCGGGTGCGGTGGTGCCGGAGGGGGCCGGTGCGGGGGCGGTCGTGGAAGCGGGTGCGGGTGCGGGTGCGGCGGGTGTGTCGGTGGTCATGCGTCGAGACTGCCGACCCGTCCGCCGCCGGGTCTTGTACGTTCTTTGCATGGCCGTATCCCGTCCGGCCCCCCGCGCCGCCACCGCCCCCGGCGGCAGGGCCACGCCGGAGCACACCGACGGCGACGTCGCCGCCGACACATCGGGCGAGGTCACCGCGGACGTCACCGCCTGGCGTCCCGCCGTCGCCGGTGTCGTCGAGGTCTTCCACGCCCGTTTCACCGGCTACGCCTACCCGATGCACGTCCACGAGGCGTGGACGCTGCTGATCGTCGACGACGGCGCCGTCCGCTACGACCTGGAGCGCCACCCGCACGGGACCCCGCACGACACGGTGTCGCTGCTGCCGCCGCACGTGCCGCACAACGGGTCCGCCGTCACCGCCGACGGTTTCCGCAAGCGGGTGCTGTACCTGGACGCGAGCGTGCTCGGCGAGGAGCTGATCGGCGCCGCGGTGGACGGCCCCGACCTGCGGGACCCGCTGCTGCGGCGGCGCGTGGGGCAGTTGCACGGGGCGCTCGCGCGGCCCGGTGACACCCTGGAGGCCGACAGTCGGCTGACGTTCGTCGGGGAGCGGCTGCGCGGTCTGCTGCGGCCGGGGGCGCCGGGCCCGGCGGAGGCGGAGCGCCGGGACCCCGTCCTCGCGGGGCGGCTGCGCGACCTGCTCGACGCGCGCGCGACGGAGGGCATCACCCTGGACACCGCGTCCGGGCTGCTCCAGGCCCATCCGGCGCATCTGGTACGGGCGTTCAGCGGCGCGTACGGCATCGCGCCGCACCAGTACCTGACCGCCCGCCGGGTGGACCGGGCGCGCGGGCTGCTGCTCGGCGGGGCCGCACCGGCGGAGGCGGCCGCCCTCGCGGGCTTCCACGACCAGGCGCACCTCACCCGGCACTTCAAGCGGCTGGTCGGCGTGACACCGGGCCGCTACCGGCGGGGGGCCTAGGTGTATTGACCCGCGGCGTTGTTGATGCGGGTCAATACACCTAGGCCCTGTCCTGGCTCGTGGGCGGGCGTTCCGTGAGGTGGCGGAAGGCGTCCAGGTTGCGGGTGGACTCGCCGCGCGACACCCGCCAGGCGTACTCCTTGCGGATCGCGGAGGCGAAGCCCAGTTCCAGCAGCGGGTTGAAGGCGCCGTCGGAGGCCTCCAGCACCTGCCCGAGGAGCCGGTCGGTCGCCTCGGGGGTGACGGCGGCGAGCGGGAGCCGGCCGGTGACGTAGATGTCGCCGAGCGGGTCGACGGCGTAACTCACGCCGTACAGCTTGAGGTTGCGCTCCAGGAGCCAGCGGTGGACGGCCGGTTCGTTCTCGTCGGGGTGGCGGATGACGAACGCGTTGAGCGACAGGGAGTGGCGGCCGACGATCAGCGAGAGCGTCGTACGGAGTTTGCGGGTGCCGGGGAGCTGGACGACGTACGTGCCCGGCTCGGGGCTCTCCCACTCCAGCTCGGCGTCCTTCAGGACGTCCTCGACGACCCGCGCGGCGCCCCCGCCGTCCGCACCTGCGGCGTTCTTCCCGTCCTCAGCCATGCGGGGAGCGTACGCGACGGCGGTGGGCCTGGGCGGCGGCCCAGTAGACGTCGGCGGTGGCGGCGGCGGCCGCGTCCCAGCCGAACGACCGGGCGTGCAGCGCGGCGGCGGCGCCCATGCGGGCGCACAGGTCGGGGGCGTCGGCGAGGTCGGCGAGGACGCGCGCGTAGGCCGCCGGTTCGTGGCCGTGCACCAGGAAGCCCGTCTCGCCGTCGCGCACGGCCACCGGCAGCCCGCCGACCGCCGCCGCCAGCACCGGCGTACCGGCCGCCTGCGCCTCTATGGCGACCAGCCCGAACGACTCGCTGTACGACGGCACCACCAGCACGGACGCGGCCCGGAACCAGTCCGCGAGCTGCTCCTGCCCGACGGGCGGCCGGAACCGTACGACGTCGGAGATGCCGAGGCGGGCGGCGAGCTTCTGAAGGCCCTCCGGCTTGGCGAGGCCGCTGCCGCTGGGGCCGCCGACGACGGGCACGACGAGGCGCGTGCGCAGTTCGGGGCGCCGGTCGAGGAGGACGGCGACCGCGCGCAGCAGCACGTCCGGGGCCTTGAGGGGCTGGATGCGGCCCGCGAAGAGGGGGATCAGCGCGTCCTGCGGGAGACCGAGGCGGGCGCGGGCGGCGGCGCGGCCGTCGGCGGGGCGGAAGCGTTCGAGGTTGACGCCGGGGTGGACGACGGCGAGCTTGGCGGGGTCGGCGGCGTAGTGCCGGACGAGTTCGCCCGCCTCCTCGGAGGTGTTGGCGATGAGCCGGTCGGCGGCGGCGACGATCTGGGTCTCGCCGATGACGCGCGCGGCGGGCTCCGGGGTGTCGCCGTCGGCGAGATTGGCGTTCTTGACCTTGGCCATGGTGTGCATGGCGTGCACCAGGGGCGTGCCCCAGCGCTGGGCGGCGAGCCAGCCGACGTGGCCGGAGAGCCAGTAGTGCGAGTGGACGAGGTCGTAGTGGCCGGGGCGGTGCCCGGCCCACGCCTGCATCACGCCGTGCGTGAACGCGCAGAGCTGCGCGGGCAGTTCCTCCTTGGCGAGGCCCTCGTAGGGTCCGGCGTCGATGTGCCGGACGAGGACGCCGGGGGCGAGGTCGACCGTGGGCGGGAGGCCGCCGGTGGTGGCACGGGTGAAGATCTCGACCTCGATGTTGATCGCGGCGAGGCGTTGCGCCAGCTCGACGATGTACACGTTCATGCCGCCGGCGTCGCCGGTGCCGGGCTGGTGGAGCGGTGACGTGTGCACGGAGAGCATCGCCACCCGGCGGGGACGGCGGTGGAGCCTGAGCCGCGAGGCCGCCGGGGAACGACGCCCGAGCCTGCTGACGTACTGGCTCACGGGGCGTTCCTCCTCCTTGCTGCGGGCATGCCGAACGGAGGGTGTGGGGCGCCCTCCGCTGCGGTGCAACGCGGAGGCTCGCATTCCCATTCCGTACGGGTGTACGGGGTGAGGGTTTTTGCCAGGACATTACCTTTTGTCGCTCAACCGTTCGAGGACGGTACGGCGTCCGGAGGGGGGTTGGGGGCGGGGGTGGTCCGGGGGGCGGGGGTGATCGGGCGTCCGCCGGGTTGCCGGTCCGCTGGGTGCCGGACCGCTAGGCGCCGGTCCGCTGGGTGCTGGCCCGCCGCCGTACCGCCGTTCCCCGCTCCGCCGAGGGGCCGTCCCGCGCCGGGTGTCGTCCCGCCGCCGATACCCTCGTCCCCATGTCCCCCCGGCCCCCGTCCCCCCGGCCCTCGGGCTCCCCCCTCCGCCCGGTCGGTACGGTCACCCGTGGGACCACCAACCCCAACCGGCTGCGCCGCATGGACCGCTGGATCGCCGCCACGCACGGCGCCGTCCTGCGCCGCGCCACCGACCCGCTCGCCGTCGACCTCGGCTACGGCGCCGCCCCCTGGACCGCCGTCGAACTGCTCACCCGGCTGCGCCCGGCCGCGCCCCGCGTCCAGGTCGTCGGCGTCGAGATCGACCCGGCGCGGGTCGCCGCCGCGCTCCCGTACGAGCGCGAGGGCCTCACCTTCCGGCACGGCGGCTTCGAGGTCCCGGTGGAACGGCCGCCGCACCTCATCCGCGCGGCGAACGTGCTGCGCCAGTACGACGAGGAGCAGGTGGCGGCGGTCTGGGCGCGGCTGTGCGCACGGCTCGCCGCACCCGAGGGCGCGGGCACGGACACGGGCACGGGCGTCGGCGGGAAGGGGGGCGGCGGGGCGCCGCGGAGCAGCTCGCGGGACACCGGTGGGCTGCTCGTCGAGGGGACCTGCGACGAGGTCGGGCGGCGGCACGTGTGGGTGGCGCTGGGCCCGGAGGGGCCGCGCACGGTCACCTTCGCGGCCCGTCTCGGCTCCCTCGACACCCCCTCCGACCTGGCGGAACGGCTGCCGAAGGCGCTGATCCACCGCAATGTGCCGGGCGAACCGGTGCACGCCTTCCTCCGCGACTTCGACCGCGCCTGGGCCGCCGCCGCGCCCTACGCCTCCTACGGCGCCCGGCAGCGCTGGATGCGCGCGGTACGGGACCTGACGTCCGACTGGCCGGTGACGGACGGGCCGGTGCGGTGGCGGCAGGGTGAAGTCACCGTGGCGTGGGAGGCGTTGGCGCCTCGGGGGTGAGGCGGACCGACGCTCCCTCGCCCCGCCTGCCTCCAACCGCCCGCACCCACTGCCCGGACCGGCCACCCCCACCCCCTGCTGCCGCCGCCAACTGCCGCCCGCGCCAAGGGAACGATCACCCTGAGGCGTTCGTCACAAAGGGTGGGAGATCGACGTACGGGGGCGGATGAGGGGGTAGCGCAAGGAGCGGTGCCCCCGGTGCCGCGCTCCCCCTGTCACTTTCGGCCGTGGCATGGCACGATCCCCCGGGCGAACAGATGTTACTGACGGTTAATCAGCTGGGGGGACCTATGGGTACGGGCATACGTACGGGCAAGCGCGGCCTGCTCGCGGTGGCCGTGACCGTGGTCTGCGCGATCACCGTCCTGGGAGCGCCGGGCGCGGCGTTCGCGGCCCCCGGCCCCACCCCGGCCCCCTCGACCTCGCCGACCGCACGGACCACGAACCCGGATCTGACGCCGCCGCCGGCGGACCCGGCGCCGTCCGAGGCCGACAAGGCACTCGAAGCGGTCCGCGAGAAGCTCGACTCGCTCTACCACGACGCCGCCGTCGCCACCGACGCCTACAACGCGGCCGAGGAGAAGGCGAAGGAGCAGTCCGCGCAGATCGTCGCGCTGGCCCGGAAGATCGTGCAGGGCCGGGAGAAGCTGGACGAGCTGAAGGACCGCGCGGGCGCCGCCGCCCGCTCCCAGTACCGCGGCGGCGGCCTGCCCGACGAGGCGCATCTGCTGCTCAGCGACGACCCGCGCGAGTTCCTCGACGGCGCCGGACGCGTGCTCCAGGGCCACCGCGCCACCAAGGGCCTGCTCGGCGAGATGACCCGCACCCAGCAGGACCTGGAGCAGTACGCCGCGGACGCCTCCACGCAGTGGCAGAAGCTGGAGTCCCACCGCAAGGCCAAGGCCGAGGCGCAGAAGAAGATCGAGAAGCAGATCTCCGAGGCGCGGGCGCTGGAGTCCCGGCTGGAGAAGAAGGAGAAGGAGCGCCTGGCCAAGCTCCAGGAGGAGGCCGCGCGCAAGGCGCAGACCGCCTGGATCGGCACCGGCGCCCTCGACAACGCGACCGGCCAGGGCACCTCGGCGGGCGAGCGCGCCATCGCCTACGCCACCGCACAGATAGGCAAGCCGTACGTGTGGGGTGCCGAGGGACCCGACTCCTTCGACTGCTCCGGGCTGACCTCCGAGGCCTGGGCCGACGCGGGCCGGACCATCCCGCGCACCTCGCAGGAGCAGTGGCGGCAACTGCGACGGGTCGCCGTCTCGGACATGCGCCCCGGCGACCTGATCATCTACTTCGGCGACGCCAGCCACGTCGCGCTCTACGTGGGCGACGGCAAGATCGTCCACGCCCCGCGCCCCGGACGGAACGTCACCGTCGCGGGCGCGGGCACCATGCCGATCCTGGGCGTGGTCCGACCGGACGCGTAAGGGCGGCCTGCCCTCGGCTCTCGGCCCGGTCCGTGTGACCCACGGCACCCGCGGCCCGTCCGAAACCGTCCGCCGACGTGACCTTCGTCATCCCCTCCCCCGGACCGGCCTGCCCAACTGCGGTACGGATCGCGGCATATGACTCTGACCGGAGTTCAACCTCCCGCCCGCACACCATTCCGTTGCGGCGCACTCTGCCGCTAGGGTCCCCGTCGGTGGGTCGAGGTCCCTCGTCCCCACCGCCCCGGGGGGAGGGAAGGAACCGACACGATGCCCGTACCCGTACCGCGGCAGAGAGCGATCCCGGCCGCGGAGTGCGGCCAGGCACCGTCCGCGACCACAGCCGTGAACCCGTACGCGGAGGGGACCCCGGAGGGAACGACGGAACCGCAGACAGCACCCCGCGCCGAGACCACGACGCCCTCGGCGACCGCCACGCCGACGACACCGTCGGCTGCGGCGACGGTCACGGCGACCGCGACGGCAGCGACCGCGACCGGAGCGACCGCGACGGTCCCGCGGCCGGAGACGCCGGACGCGCAGGCGGTAGCGGGGGGAACGCCGACAGCAGCGGGCGGGGCACAGGCGGCACCGGGCGTGCAGGCGGCACCGGGCGTGCAGGCGGTGCCGGGCGTGCAGGCGGTGCCGGGCGTGCAGGCGGTGCCCGGAGCGCACGGGGCAGCGGGCCCGCCCGGGGCGTGGAAGGTGCCCGCGGGCCCGCCCACCAACCTGACGCTGCTGCTCATCGAGGACGACCCGACGGCCGCCCCCATCGTGCCCGGCCTGCTCGACTCGGCCGGGAAGCCGATCCGGGTCCGCACCGCCCGCAACCTCACCGAGGCCGGACGGCTGCTCACCGACGACGTGCACTGCATCCTGCTGGACCTCGCGCTGCCCGCGCCCGGCCGCGCGGCCGACGGCGACGAACTGGCCGTCCTGCGGCACGTCCTGGAGATCGCGCCCCGGCACGCCGTCCTCGCCCTCACCACCTCCGGCGACGCCGAGCGCGGCGCGGAGGCGGTGCGGGTCGGCGCGCAGGACTACCTGTTCCGCGACGAGCTGGACGGGCGGCTGCTGAGCCGCGCCATCCGCTACGCCGTGGAGCGCAAACGGTCCGAGCACGCCGAACGGCGCCTCGCCGAGGGCCGCCTGCGCGCGCAGGAGAACGCCCGGCTGGAGCGCGGCCTGCTGCCGACACCGCTCCTGGAGGGCTCCGCGCTGCGCTTCGCGGCCCGCTACCGCCCCGGCCGCTCGCGGGCGCTGCTCGGCGGCGACTTCTACGACACCGTCCGCACCCCGGACGGCACGGTCCACGCGATGATCGGCGACGTCTGCGGGCACGGCCCGGACGAGGCGGCGCTCGGCGTGGAACTGCGGATCGCCTGGCGGGCGCTGACCCTGGCCGGGCTGTGCGGGGACCGGCTGCTGAACACGCTCCAGCAGGTCCTGGAGCACGAACGCAACGACGACGAGATCTTCGCGACGGTCTGCACGGTCGACATCTCCCCCGACGGCCGCCGCGCGGGACTCTGCCTCGCCGGGCATCCGGCGCCGCTCGTCGCGGGCCCCCACTACCCGGCCCGGCTGCTGCCGTACGAGAACAACGGCCCCGCGCTGGGGCTGCTGCCCGGCGCCCGCTGGCCGCGGATGCAGGTGGAGCTGGGCCCGGAGTGGAGCCTGATGCTCTACACCGACGGCCTGATCGAGGGCCGGATCGGCACCGGCCGGGAGCGGCTGGGGCAGGACGGGATGGTGGAGATGATCCGCCGTCAGCGCGCCCAGGGCCTGCGCGGCGAGGACCTGCTGCGGGCGGCGGTGAGCGAGGTCCGCGACCTGAACGGCGGGGAACTGACGGACGACGTGGCGGTCGTCCTGCTGGACCGCGAGCCGTAACGGACCGCAGCGGACCCGGCCCCCGTAGAACCTCGACGGGCCCCGACAGGCAATGGCGAGCGGCGGCGGTGGTGAGCCCAGACGGACGGTGATGGGCTCTACCAGCGGTGACGGGCTCCGACGAGCCCCGACGGACGGGTCAGCGACCGCCGTTGTACGGGCCGTACGGACCGTCGCTGCTGGAGCCGCCGCCTCTGCTGCTGCGTCCGCCGCCGGGCAGGGAGCGCAGGGCGGGCCGGACGTCGACGATGTACACGATGGACGCGATCAGGCCGATGATCGGCAGGAACGACAGGATCGGGAAGATCAGGCTCACCACGAAGGCGATGCCGAGGATGATCAGCCAGAACGGCTTGGTCTGCTTGTCGGCGGCCCGGTAACCGTCCTCGCGGCGGATCGCCGCGTCGATCAGAGCGAAGCCGCTGAACACGATCAGGGCCAGGCTCAGCAGAGACATGAAGCCCGCGAAACCTTCCAACAGCACTACGTCCACCACCCGTCTCGGCAGGTCTGCACTCGTCCGTACGCGGTCACCGTACCCGCAACCGCGCTTCCGTCACCCGTTGAACGGCCCGGGCCTTCCCGGAGTGCCCGGCCCCCGCCGCGCCCGCCCCGGTTCACCCGTACGAGTGGGTGTCACGGGACCGGGCCGCGTGGCCGTCATCTGACCGGAGACGGGGCCGTCACTTGGCCGGGGGCGTGGTCTTCTTCGCGGTGGGCTTGGGGGCGGCGGTGGTGGGCTTGGCCGCCGTCGACTTGGCCGTGGTGCTCTTGCGGGGCGCCGGGGCCTTCTTGGCGGCGGCCGGGGTGGCCGGGGTCTTCTTCGCCGCGGGGGCGGACTTCGGCTCGGTCACGACGGCGGTCGGGCGGGGCGTCGGCTTCGGGGCGGCGGCGGGCTTCGCGGCGGCGGGCTTGGGGTCGTCCTTGCCTTCGACGACGATGGCCAGCTCCTCGATCTCCTCGGCGGCCCCGCCACGCCAGGTCCGTACGGCCTGCTCGCCGTGCTCGGCGACCTTCTCGTAGGTCTCACGGGCCTTGACGGCGTACTCGGCGGCGACGCCGACGCTGCGCAGGGCCAGGTCCTGGGCGGACTCGCCGAGCTTCTTCAGGTCGGAGTCGAGGTTGGTGCCGATCTTCTTGAAGTCGCCGTCGAGGTTGGCGATGAAGCCGTTGACCTTGGCCTGGAGGGTCTCCTGCGCCTCACGGGCCTTGGAACCGGCCTCCTTGGCGCGGGTGGCGGCGCGCTCCTGGACGTCCTTGGGGTCGGTGTTGCGGACGGCCTCGAACCGCGCCGGGGCCTCGGCGCGCAGCTGCTCGACCAGCCCGGGGAGCTTCAGCGCCTGCTGGAGGGCGAGGTCGGCGGTACCGGCGGCGAAGTAGAGCGGAGTGGGGTCGCTGAGGGTCTTGCGCAGGTCGTCGGTGATGGCCATGGTGAGGTTCTCCCGTATCAGCGGTCGTGTCGTACGTACGTGCTTCTGTCCGTGGCGTTCGATGCGCTCGTCGATGGGGCGGATGCGGTTCCCGCAGTCGGCGGCCGGTCCCCTGGTCCGGTCAACCGGCCGTCTGCTGCGGTGCGGCGTCGTCCCCGCCGATCGCACGGGCTTCCCGTACGTCGGCCGCGCCGCCCGGCGGACCGTCGTCCTCCGCGTCGTCGCCCGTGCCGCCGTCCCCGGCCACGAACCCGTTCTCCTTGCGGAACGAGTCGTAGATCTGGAGCAGCACCTGCTTCTGCTGCCCGGTGAGGGTGGGATCGGCGAGGAGGACGGCCCGCGTCTCCACCTCGTCCCGGTCCCGCTCGGCGTCGAGGATGCCGGCGCGCACGTAGAGCGTCTCGGCGGAGATCCGCAGCGCCTTGGCGACCTGCTGGAGCACCTCCGCGCTCGGCTTGCGCAGCCCGCGCTCGATCTGGCTCAGATACGGATTGGACACCCCGGCGGCGTCGGCGAGCTGCCGCAACGAGAGCTGCGCGTTGCGCCGCTGCTCGCGCAGATACTCACCGAGATTGCCGACGTTGAGCGATGCCATGCCTCCACCCTGCCCCACCCCCGCTAACTTTTGCAAGCAGGCGCTTGCAAAAGTGTGCTGGGTCATGTCGGGGGGGGTGTGACTGCTCGCGATAGTTGACACTTCGCAGCGCTGGTTGGCACCGAGCGGCCAGCGCCCAGCCTTCGCGGTGCGTAGTCAGTCCCGGAATGCTGTGGGCACCCAGACCTTTCCGATGTCAGTGCCGTCGGGAAGGATCTCTCGCATGGCTACGACGGCTGCTGACTACATGTGGTTCGAGGAAGACTTCCCGGATCTCGCCGAGTCCTACTGCGTCACCCTCGTGCACGACGTGCCACCGGACGAGCTGCTGCACAGGCTGGACGGCCAATCCGAATCCGAGGTCACCGGGATCACCGCACTCGTCGACACCGCGTTCGACCTCTGGGGCCCCAGCACCACACGGACGTACTTTGGAATGACGACGCTCGGCCCCTGGACCCTCATGATCGAGCCTAACGGCTGGCACGGCGTGAACGAGAAGAAGGCCCTGCCCGCATCAGCGGGCACCCGTTGGATCTCCCACTACGACAACGCGAACGCCAACAACGACGGCTCGTTCCTCTGGGTTGAGGACACCGAACTCCAGCTCCACTTCGAACTCCGCGACGTCGGCTGCCGCTCCGGTACGCGTGCCGACGACCTGCTCGACGTCATCCGCCGCCTCGGCTTCACCTTCCCCGAAGAGCCCACTGAAACGGACGACGACCTGGCCGTTCCGGCCGCCTTCGCGCTCGCCGAGTACATCACCGACATCCGAGTCAACCCGGCTCTCCTACAGGACACCACCTTCATCTGCGGCACCGCCGACTTCCGCTAGGGCAAATCGGCGACGCCGGCCGAGCATCATAGAGGCGGCGTTCAGCTGGCAGGCTCCGCTTCTGCGGGTGCATCATTCTGTTGTTGCTCAAGGTCCGGACCCTGTTCGCCTTCGACTCCGTAGAAGAGCTGAAGGTCGAGAATGGCTCGCCGGATGGCTCTGTGATCCTGCATGGGGACGTCGA
The DNA here is from genome assembly GCF_044757425.1 of Streptomyces sp. NPDC091281. NCBI lineage: Bacteria > Bacillati > Actinomycetota > Actinomycetes > Kitasatosporales > Streptomycetaceae > Streptomyces > Streptomyces sp. NPDC091281. The sequence goes on from NZ_JBIVUY010000004.1 coordinate 593,790, forward strand.
TATCTGCGTACGCCTCGATACCCCCTTCATCGAAGATCGGCAGGACTCCAGCCGGAGCACTCTGTGTCTGCACCAAGTCGACGTAGGCACCGTAGTCAATGCCCCAGATGTCGAACCGCTCGCCCGGCTGATCCTGCGCGGAATAGCCACGACGGAGAATGTGCAGTACGCGGGCATCGAAGAGAGCGAGAAGGAGGTCGTCCGGGCATCAGCGGAGTTGACCAGAAAGGCGCGGGCGCGCTTGCCCCGGATCACCTCAGTGATGATCCACTCAAGGAGTCGGCGTGCCTCGACCAAGCTCGTTAGCCCGGTCATCTTGTCCCCGTGATACCAGCCGCGGGTAGCGTCCCGAACCAGGGGGACCGAGATCTTGCTCTGCCCTGCCTTCATCGCAGCCTTAGCCGCAATGTACAGAGCATCCCTTGGAACTCCCTCGGCCGCCCTGACAAGTTCGTCAAACGCTCGCTTGTCCGTGAACCCCGCAGAGACGAGGCTCCCTTGGATTTGCCCCAACGGCGAGTTGGAGGTGTCTGCGGCAATGCTATGGAGATGCTTGACGAACAACCCTTGGAAGAACGAGCGCGCCCGCTCTTCGTTGCCTTCAAAGACCAAGAAGTCATCGAGGTTCACATGGGCGCCCATGTTAGCGCCGAGCTCGATCCCGATCGTTGCACCGTCGACCTGAGTCCTGAAGTTCGACTGCTGTTCGATTGCAGCAATCTTGACGGTGAACTTATGAACGGGCAGGACGCAACGAGTCAGGAACTGAGCCAAGTAGGGCTGAAGATCTCGCGGGACGCTGCTCCACTCATCCAGGAGGATCCACACCCGTCGACTGCAGAGCGTTCCTCCAAGTTCACGTAGCGCCTTGGCCACATCACTGAAGTTGAGGCTGATCTGTTCGGTGCCCTTTCGGGTCTCCCGATGCAGCCCGCGATCTTCAGATGACGCGTCGCTGCTGATCTTGCCGGACACCCGGACATCCTGGGGCGTGACACGTGCTTCAAGCGATCTACCGGACTTGACGCCCGTCTTGTTCTCCGCCTCTGCAGTTTGCTCAACCTCGCCCAGGACTCGGACCGAGGTAATCGCCGCGATGAGCTGATCGGCCTTCTCTACGAATCGGCCGTCCTCCATCAACGAGTCATCTTCAAGCACCGCGTTGAGCAATGACTCATGCAGCTGACCGAGAAGATCACGAGCAAGCGAGCGGCCCGCTCTGTGATCGGAGCCGACTGCGGATCGAACAGGCCGTTAGCCGATCCAATGGTGCGGAGGTCTATGTACAGAGCCAGATCACCGTTGGCCGATACCTCTGCACCCAGGTAGCTGAGGGCGTGGGTCTTCCCGGTACCTCGTCGGCCGTAGATGACCTGGTGATCGACCGTGTTGATCACATCGACAACCCCCGAGTCAACGAAGGTCTCATGGAGCTGAGGGCTCTCTTGCTTCTCTGCACGCTTCGGGATTTGGTTGAAGGCACGGTTCAGTGGCGAGAGAGCTGACAAAGGGGAAGACTAGACCGCTCCCGACTCACCCGCCTCAACATCGGGAAACAGAGGTACGTCGCAAGGGATGCCGCAGGAGCAGGGCTCGTAGAGCTGGTGAGCACCGGTTGTTCACGCGAATCACGTTGGCGCTGCGCGGGTCAGACTTCGTCGCTGCTTCAAGGAGCGTTGCGATCAGTTGCTGTGCTGCCGGCCGGGCGCTGTTGAGGAGCCGCTCAGCGATCGCGAGGACAGCAGCGCATGCGGTGCTGTCGGCGGGTGGATGGTTCCAGTAGAGCGTCGTTCCCTTCCGGCCTCGGGCCACCGCGTTCTCCGCCACTTCAGTGAGCCGTCGATCCACCTCATGGGCGATGACTTCGTCGCCTTCCTTGACCGGGTTGAGTTCACGAGTGTGCGGCCAGGACAGGAGAACAAGGGCCGCAAGGAGGTGCAGGTCAGCAAAGTACTCAGCCGTCGTGACTGGCATTCCCGCGCTCATAGGCCTCAGGTCTGTCACGGACGTGAGCAGCTCCAGGAGACGGCGCTGAAGGTGCAGGTACGGCTCCAGGGGCTTCGCCTCCTTGGCGGTGCTGCTGCTGAGCTGCGTACCGCAGACGGGCGGAAGCACCCCGTGCCGGGGAATCGGACCGGTAGTCCTTCGGTATTGCGTCGGGTGGAGGGTCGCGTCACCGATCCGAGGGATCAAGGAACGTTGCAGGTCAGCGTGGATAGGGTGTCGGCATCCTGGGCACTCGTGGATCAGCATGCGTCGGTGTTTGGGGCAGGCAAACACAGCGGCGAGCCGCCATAGGCGCTGCCATGAGCCACCAAGTTGCTCCTGGATGGTGCTGCCGTCGCCGGCGAGGCATTCGGGGCAGCACCGGGTGTTGGCGGTGAAGACCCACGGGTTGTGCACTGCGAGGTAAGCCAGGTCGTCGCGACGCATGACATCGAGGTTGAGCGGCCCATAGCGGGCCCCAGTGGGGCCAGAGTGAGGCCCATGATCTCTTCCGTGGCGAGCTTGATAACCAGGCTGAAAGTTGGCGCCCGGTCGGTGTCACAGAGGTTGATCAGGAAGCGGGCGGGGATCTGGAAGTACATGTGCCCAATGCCGGGTGTGGGCAGCAGTCCCGTCATGACGGCGAGTTGGCTGGGCGTCGTCCCAAGCCGATACGACAACCGCAGGAGGTAGCCGGGGTCCGCACTTGATCGTGTCCTGAAGGGGCCTTTGACGTCGGCACCGAGACGCTCCCAGGTCCGGACGTCTGAGAGTTCTCCGGGCACCCCGGATCAGAGGGCCCCGGATGCCAGGACCCAGCTGAGACAGGACAGGTCGCGGCGGTGGACCTCGCGCAGCCGTGACCGGCGCACCGGTCCCGCCGGGGACGGCCCCTGAGCCCCGGCTCATCTCCGAGGCCTCCCATGGGTTTTGTCGACAGCCTGCCGGTAGGGTCGCGCGCATGTGGTCGGGATTGGATGCGGTCGACTGGGCTGCGCTGGAGCACAACTACGGGTCCGCCGAGGATGTACCCGGCTTGCTCCGCCGATGCGCGGGTCCGGATCCGGACGATGCGGACGATGCCGCGTCCGAGCTGCTCAACCTGCTCTTCCATCAGGGCGGTTGGGTCTGTTCCGGCGCCTCGGCAGCGCTGCCCTTCGTGCTGCGCCTGGCTGCGGCACCGCAGGTCCCGGGCCGCCGCGCGTTGCTGGAGTTCGTGGCGTTGCTGGCAGCGGAAGCCGGTCAGGTCGAAGCCCGGTTTCTTGATCCCGGCTGGGCACCGGCCTGGGAACGGTCCCTGCCGGAAGTGTTGGGCCTGCTCGGTGACCCCGAGCCGGAGATCCGGCGGGCCGCGGCCGACGTGCTCGGTGCCTGCGGCAGTCCCGGTGAGCTGGTGCTGCCCGGTCTGCTGCGGTGCTGGGAGGCCGAGAGCGATCCGGCGACCCGCCTCGATCTGGTCCTCTCACTCGGCCAGGCGGCTCTGCGCGCGCCGACCGGCGGACGTGGCACCGAGGTGGTCGGCCTGCTCCACGGTCTGCTCGGTGATCCACAGGCGCAGATACGACTCGCGGCGGTGCACGCACTCGCCCCTGTCGACCCTGGCCTGCCCGCCCGTCGGCTGGACCTCGTCCTCGCGGCGGTCCGGGACCCGAGCGTCGAGCTGTGGCTCCGCACCAGCTCGATACAGACCGGAGTTCTGGGTGTCCACGGTTGGACCGCGGGGCTGCTCCCCGGCCCCGCCCCCGACTTCACGCTCGGTCTGCTGGCGGACCATCACGACGACGAACAGCGGATCGCCGCATTGGCCCGGGCCGGCAGCCTCCTGTCCCAGTGGAACTCGCCGACCGCCGCCCTCCTGCCACGTCTCGCGGCGCGCCTGGACGATCCCGCTCCCGAAGCGCGCTTCCGAGCGACCGAGCTGATGGCCTGTCTCGGCCCGGCGGCCACCGCTTACGCCGACGAGATCGCCACTCTGCTCCCTGACGCCGCCGCCCGCACCACACGCACGCGGGAGACCGTCGGCGAGGCGGCTCTGTGGGCCCTGGCCCGCATGAACGATCCCCGCTGCCTGCCGGGCCTGATCGAAGCGATCGCCGGCGCACGCTCCGGATTCGCCTCGGCTTCCGCCCACTACCCCGCCTCCGACCTGCACTCTGTCGGCCTCCCCACGCTCGCTGAGGTGCTGGGCTACCTCCCGGACCACGCCGAGCACCTCGTTCCGCCGATCTGCGGCCAGCTCCACACCGGCGCGGACGAGCGCGTACTCGACAGGCTCTGCGAGGTTCTCGCAGACTGGGGGCCTGCGGCAAAGGCAGCGGTTCCCCAGCTCATCGGCCTGCTGGAGGAAGACCGGACCTGGACCGCGGCGGCGAAGGCCCTGGCAGGCATCGGAAGGGCGGGAAACGGAGCACGCGGCCTGCTCCTGTCCCGTGCGACCGCCGCGGGGCCGCAGCGGGAACTCGCGGCTTGGGCGTACTGGAGGGTCGGCGGCGGACCGGAACCAGCCCTGGAAGCACTCGGCCGTGCCGCCGCTGAGCGTGAACACCCCCATCCTGTCCTGCGCAAGCTGGCCGACCTCGGGCCGCATGCCGCCCCTCACGCGGACCGGCTCCGGGCGCTGACCGCTCACGGCGACCTCTGGACGCGCGTGGAGGCGGCGCACGCCCTGTGGGCTGCGACCGGCGACACCGAGGTCGCCGTCCCCGTGCTGACGGCTGCCGTGCGGGATCTGGCTCCGGGCTCCTACCGGCCCGTCATGCTCCCCGCGGTGAACCACCTGGCCCGGCTCGGCCGGGCGGCCCGGCCCGCCGCCCTTCTCCTGCGCGACGTGGCCGCGTATGACCAGCGGTTGCGTTGTGACGGCGGCTGGCGGGGCTTCGCCCAGGACGAGGACATCCGCGCTGCCGTCGGCGAGCTGCTCAGCGCGTCCGGGCTGGCCACCTGAGGCGGGTGGTCGGGTCGGCGCGTTCCTGGACCTGCGCGGCGCGTGCTGACGCGCGCGCTCGCGGGCTTGGCGGTCAGGACGGCTGGACTTCGTCGAAGAGGGCCAGGGCTTGGGCGGGGTCCGGGCTCACGAGGCGTTCCAGACCGGCCGTCGCGATCGTCGCCCACCTGGCGGCCCGTGCCCACATCCGTTCCTCGAAGGCGCGAACGGTCTTGTCCAGATCCTCGGGGCCGACGGCGAGGGACTCGGCGAGTTCGGCGCCGTCCAGCATCGCGAGGTTCGCGCCGACCCCCAGCGGGGGCATCAGATGGGCGGCGTCACCCAGGAGTGTCACCCCGGGGACGTGGGGCCAGGTGGGGGACACGGACAGGACGTGGAGGGGGCGGGAGGCGAAAGCGGTGCCGTGGCGGAGGAGATCGAGGACGGGAGCGGCCCAGCCGTCGAACAGAGCCAGCAGACTCGATCGCACGGCCTCGACGTCGGTCAGGTCCAACTCGGTGTGCCAGTCCAGCGGCGCGCGCAACGTGGCGTACACCTTCACGTGGCCACCGCTGTTGCGCTGCGCGACGAGGTTGCGGTTCACGCCGTACACCGCCACGGAACCATCGCCGACCAGCCGGGCAAGGTCGGGGTGGCGGGTGTCGATGTCGTCGACGGAGGTCTCGACCGAGGTGACGCCGGTGTAGTGCGGTCTCACCGGCGAGACCGCCGGGCGGACCCGTGACCATGCGCCGTCCGCGCCGACCACGAGGTCGAATGCCTCCTGTCGCCCGTCCGCGAAGTGGATCAGGGCGCCGTCCCGCGTTCCCGGAACCACCTGGGTCACGCCCCGGCCCCACCGGACGTCGAGAGGGCCGAGCAGCAGGTCACGGAGTTGCCCACGGTCGATCTCGGGGTGGGCCCGGTCGCCAGGGCGGGGCCGCCAGTCACGCAGAACGGTCCCGTCCGTGTCCAGGATGCGCATGGCCTGCCCCTCGGGACGGGCGAGCTCCTGGAACTCCGCCAGCAGCCCCGCCTTGTCCAGGGCGAGTTGGCCCGTCCCTTCGTGCAGATCCAGCGTGCCGCCCGGCGGTCGGGCGGCAGGGGTGGGATCACGTTCGAGGACGGTGACGGAGTGGCCGTGGCGGTGCAGGACGCGAGCGAAGGTGAGACCGGCAGGACCACCCCCGACCACCGCGATGCGATGTCTCATGGCAATACACTGTATTGATTTATTACGCCGTATTGCAACGGTACGGTGGTGCCATGACTGTGTGGGACCGGCCGGAGCCGCCGACCCGCCCCGTGCCGCTCGACCGGGAGCGGATTGTCGCCGCCGCGATCGCGCTGGCCGACGAGGGCGGGCTGGAAGCGGTGTCGTTGCGCAAGGTCGCCGGCCGGCTCAACGCCGGGCCGATGCGGCTGTACGGATACATCGCCACCAAGGAGGAGCTGTTCGACCTCATGGTGGACGAGGTCTACGCCGAGATCCTCCCCGGTGAGGCGCCCGGCGACTGGCGGGAAGCGCTGCGCGTCCTCGCCCACCGCACCAGGCAGGCGGCTCTCCGCCACGCATGGCTGGCCGACCTGCTGGGCCGCCGCCCGGCCCTGGGCCCCAACGGCCTCGCCGTCACCGAGGCCACCCTGTCCGCCCTCGACGGCCTCACCGACGTCGATACCGTCATGCGGGCGGTGGAGACAGTCAGCGCCTACTTCACCGGCGCGATCAGGCGCGAGATCACGAACCTACGGGCCGAGCGCGCCACAGGCCTGTCCAAGCACGACTGGCAGCGCGCCCATGGCCCGCATGTGACGAGAATGCTGGCCACGGGCCGCTTCCCGTCGCTGGCCAAGGTCGTGTACGACGGCACGGACACCGACGCCGAGACGTCCTTCGCGATCGGCCTGGACTGGGTCCTCGATGCCGTGGCAGCCAAACTGACCCGGCCGTCGGCGTGACGCTCGGCCCCGGCCGCGGAGGCCAACCGTGAAGGCAGCCACCTACGCCCTCCCTGAAGCCCCAGACTCGGAACGCGAGGCGTCCGCCGTGAGATGAGGCCCGCGCTGGGAAGTCCGGCGAAAAGCGATGTCCCCTCGTCGGCTGCTTCATTAGGGTCTCGGACCGATGATGCACGAGAACGAGATCCCGACCGACAGCACGCTGGTGCGGCTCCTGCTCGCCGAGCAGTTCCCGCGGTGGGCGGATCTGCCGATCACCGTGGTGGACTCCGCGGGTACCGAGAACGCGATCTACCGGTTGGGGGACGGGCTCGCGGTCCGGTTGCCCCGGACGGAAGGCGCTGTCGGCCAAGTAGCCTTCGAGAAGGCCTGGTTGCCACGCCTGGCTCCCCTCCTTCCCACAGCCGTGCCGGAGCTGATCGCCGTGGGGCGAGCGGGGCCCGGGTACCCCTTTCCGTGGGCGATCAGCCGCTGGATCGACGGCTCGCACCCCGCCACCGAGCCGGCTCAGCGCCCCGACGACCACCGGCTCGCCCGCGACCTCGGCGAGTTCGTCACCGCGCTGCGCGAGGCCGACAGCACCGGGGCCCGCGCGGGCTACCGGAGTGTGCCCCTGCGGACCCGCGACGCCACCGTGCGGGAGTGGACCGCCAGGGCGACGGACGACGTCGACGCGCCCGCTCTCCTGGCCGCGTGGGAGCAAGCACTCGACCAGCCCGACTGGGACGGCCCGGCCAGGTGGACGCACGGCGATCTCATCCCCGGCAACATCCTCGTCGAGGACGGCCGACTCCGAGCCGTGATCGACTTCGGTACGGCGGGAGTGGGCGACCCCGCCTGCGACGCCATCCCCGCCTGGACGTTCCTCAGTGCGGAGGGCCGCAGGACCTTCCGCGCGGCAGGAGGGTTCGACGACGCCGCCTGGGCCCGGGGCCGAGGATGGGCCCTCACCTTCGTGAGCGGGATCGACTACTACCGCCACACCAACCCCGTCATGGCCGAGCTGGGACGCCGCGCCGTCGCCGAGGTCCTCGCAGACCGGGACGGATGAATGACACCTCCGCTGCGAAGGGCACCCGGGTCACGAGATCGCTCCGTCCGGCGCGTCGCCCACGGCGTTGTCCGTGGTCGAGGTGGCCGAGGTCTCCGAGGTGCGCGGTCGGATCGACCTGGCCGCTCTTCTCGCCGCCCTCCCCCAGGACTGACGTGTCGCGTGCGGGCGCCCCGTGCTTGACCTTCCCCCTGGGGCAGCCCGCAGCATCGGTGGGGCCGGGCGGCGGGTCCGGTGCGAGGAGGGGCGGGCGGGTGTGGAGTTGCTGACCATCGGGGCGTTCGCGAAGGCGTCACGGCTGTCGCCGAAGGCGCTGCGTCTCTACGACGAGCTGGGGCTGCTGACGCCCGCACGGGTCGATCCGGTGACCGGCTACCGCCGTTACGCGCCGGACCAGTTGGAGCGGGCCCGGCTCGTGGCCTGGCTACGGCGGCTGGGGATGCCGCTGGCCCGTATCCGGCGGGTCTGCGCGCTGGACGCCGACCGGGCGGCCGGGGAGATCCGCGCCTTCTGGGCCCAGGTCGAGGCCGACACCGCCGCACGGCGTGACCTGGCCGCCTTCCTCGTCGATCACCTCTCCGGGAAGGACCACCCCACCATGTCCACGACCACACCGCCCCTGGGCCTGCGCTACGCCGCCCTCTCCGACACCGGGCTCGTCCGCGAGAGCAACCAGGACACCGTCCACGCCGGGGCCCGGCTGCTCGCCGTCGCCGACGGCTTCGGCGGCCGGGGCGCCCCGGCGGGCGCCGCCGCCGTCGACGCGCTCGCCCGGCTGGAGACCGACGGCGTACCGGCGGGCAGCCTCCTCGGCATCCTCGACGACGCGATCGAGCGGGCCACCCGCGCCGTCCTCGCCGCCACCGAGTGCAGTGAGGAGACGGGCAGCGGGACGGGCGGGGCCGAGGACGGAGGCGGCCAGGAGGCCGGCACCACGCTCACCGCGCTGCTCTGGACCGGATCGCAGCTCGGTCTCGTCCACATCGGCGACTCCCGCGTCTACCTGCTGCGCGACGGCGAGTTGCTCCAGATCACCCACGACCACACCCTGGTCCAGTCGATGGTGGACGAGGGGCGCCTCACACCGGAGGAGGCCGCCTCCCACCCGCAGCGTTCGCTGCTGGTCCGCGCGCTGGGCCGGGACGCGGACACCACGCCCGACCTGCGGCTCCAGGACGCCCGCCGCGGGGACCGGTACCTGCTCTGCTCCGACGGCCTGTCCACCGTGGTGCCGGCCGGGGAGATCCACCGGGTGCTCTCCGGGACCGGTGATCCGGAGCAGGCGGTCCGCGACCTCGTCGGCCTCGCCAACGGCTCCGGCGGCCCGGACAACGTCAGTTGCGTCGTCGCGGACGTCGTGGACCTCCCGTAGCCCCGGACGGAACCCCGGAAGGACTTCCGGACGGAACCCCGGACGGAACCCCGGCAGCGCGGCGCCCTCACGGTCTGCGGGCCACGAAGACGAACTCGCGGCCGGGGCGGTCCGGGGCGTCGCGTACGGCGTCCAGGGTGTAGCCGTGGGCGGTCAGGTCGGCCTCGGTCTCGTCCCGTTCGCGGAAGCGGAGGGTGGAGTCGGAGGTCAGGGCGGGGCCGGGGCCGGGGAGGACGTAGGTCGAGCGGAAGGTGACCAGCGGGCCGTGTACGTCGGTCGTCTCGATCCAGTGCGCGACCGGGCCGGTGCCGGGCACGTCGGTCACGCGGTACGAGGCCGCGCGGTTCCACGCCTCCCAGGCGCGGCGGGCCGGGTCCCGGGTCTCGAAGACCAGGTGTCCGCCGGGGCGCAGGGCGGTGCGGGCGCCGCGCAGGGTGCCGTGCCAGGCGTCCGGGTCGACGATCTCCTGGGCCGCGTTCGCCGTCATCACCGCCAGGTCGACCGCGTCCAGGGGCGGCAGGGACGTCGCGTCGCCGTGCAGCCAGCGGACCCGGTCGGCGCCCGGCTTGGCGCGGGCCACGTCGAGGGAGGCGCGGGCGGGGTCGACGCCCACCACCTCGATGCCCCGCTCGGCGAGGAGCAGCGCGAACACCCCGGTCCCGCACCCGATGTCGAGGACCCGGCGCGCCCCGAACTCCTCCGCCATGCCGACGTACGCGTCGAGGTCACCGCGGTCGGCGTCCAGCGGGTCGTAGAGGGCGGCGAGGACGGGGTGGGTGAAGCACTCGTCGGGCATACGGTTCACCGTACGGCGCCGTCCGGGCGGCCGAGCCAGGCCCGTACCGTCGCGAAGTCGGCGTCCGTCAGGCCGCGTTGCGGATCGACGCGATGCAGGAGCGCGGGCGCGGGATGGGCGGCGGCCACCCATGTCCGGTCCGCCTCCCCGATCTCGTCGTCCAGCCAGACGAAGGGACGCCCGGCGGCCCGCGCGAGCAGCGGGAGCGTCTTCCAGTGCAGGCCCCGTACCGGCGCCTGCGGCCCGTCGGGGTCGTCCTCGACGGGCAGCACCGGCAGCGGGGGCAGGCCCAGCCACGGGCCCACGACCGCGTTCGCGTCCGCGCCCCACGTCGTCGCCCAGACCGGCGCGCACCGCAGGGCGAGCAGCCGGGGCCCGAGCGCCGGGTCGATCCGGGACAGCAGCGGGTGAGCGGGCGGCGGGGTCCCGTCGACGCCGTACTCCGGGTACGGGCCCGGCCCCCCGAACGGGATCAACGGGCCGTCGACGTCCAGGAAGAGGAGAGGGAGAGGGAGAGGGAGGGGGAGGGGGAGCGGAGGTGGAAGCTGGGGCGGGGGTGGGGGCGGGGGTGGAAAGGGCATCGCGGTCCAGGATGCACCGCCCCCGCCTACACCAGTGCCCGTCCCAGGTAGGGGTTGGCCGTCGCCGGGAGGGGCAGGCCCAGGGCCGCCGTCGCCGCGTGGAGGGTGTCGGCGTAGGAGCTGACGGCCCGGCTGACGTTGGGGACGTCGAGGCTGGCGCGGGTGACGAGGCGGTCGAGGTCGATGTAGGCGGAGCGGACGAGTTCGATGCGGCGGTAGACCGTCCAGTCGCGGCGCCAGTTCCGGGTGTGGTCGGGGGACAGCCGCCGTTCCCAGCGCCGGAACATGCGCTCCTTGATCTCCGGGCGGGTCGGGGTGAGGTGGAGGTGGCGGACGAGGTCGTAGAGGGGGTCGCCGACCAGGGCCATCTCCCAGTCGATGATGGTGACGCCGAGGGCGTCGTCGCGGCAGACCAGGTTCCAGGGGTTGAGGTCGCCGTGCAGGAGGACGGGCAGGCGGTGGCCGACCCGGTCACGGGCGAGGAGCTGCCGGAGCCGGTGGTGGTCGGGGAGACCGAGGGTGCGGGCGAGACGGAGCGATTCGGGCGGCAGGTCCCGTACCAGGGTGACGAGTTGGCCGGTCAGCCACTGGTGGAAGTCGCCCGCCCCGGCCGCCGGGTCGATTCCCGTGAAGTCGACGGCGGTCAGCGCGCCGAGCTGGTCGACGAGGCCGTCCGCCTCGTACGGGCGCAGGCCGTTGACGGGGTGGCGGGGCGGCAGGCCGTCGCGGGGTCCGACGTACGTGTGGATGGCGAACCGGTTCTTCGGGTAGCTCTCGCCGAGCGCGAGGACCCTCGGGGCGGCGACCTCGGCGCCGGAGTCCTGGATGGCGCGCAGCACGGTGTGCTCGCTGAGGTGGCTGGGCTCGCGCCGGGAGACGCCGGGGAGCTTGCGCCGCAGGACGACCGGGGTGGGGCGGTCGGCGACCCGGACGACCGTGTTGAGGTGGGCGGTGCCCTTGAAGACCTGGTCGGCGCGGGCGGCGCCCTCGGCGCGCAGGGCCTCGCGGACGGCGGCGTCGGGGAAGGCGGCGCACGCGGGCAGGCGCGGGTCGGGCGTCCAGTCCAGGGCTCGGGCCGAGCGGTGGTGCCCCGAGGAGGCGACCGCGTCGGAGGCACCGATCGGGTCGGAGGCACCGGCCGCGTCGGAAGTACCGGTCGGGCCGGAGGTACCGGCCGGGCGAGAGGCGCGGGTCGGGTCGGAGGCGCGGGCCGGGTCGGGGGTGCCGGTCGGGTCCGTGTCGCCGCGCGAGGCGAGCCAGCGGAACAGGGCGCCCTCGATCTCCCCGGTCTCCGGGACGCTCCGCAGCCGCAGCGGCCCGGCCGCCGCCGTCAGGGCGCGGCGCACCTCGGCGGTCGCCTCGTCCAGGTTGCTCTGGGTGAACGGGCCCCGCAGCGACTGCGCGGCCCGCATGACGTCGGGGTACACGGACTGGGCCCGCTCGAAGTCGAGGTAGTGGCGCAGGTCCCTGGGGAGTCCCGCGACGGCGGCGGGCCGGACGCGGAGCATGGCCTCGGCCCACGCGTCGACGACCTCGTCCCGCTGCTGCGGCGGATAGTGCATGCGCACCAGGTGGGTCGCGAGATCGTGGAGGGGGTCGCCGTAGGTGGCGAGTTCCCAGTCCACGCAGATCAGCGGCGGCTCCCCGTCGAAGGAGACGATCACGTTGTCCCGGTGGAGGTCCGCGTGGAGCAGGCTGTAGGGGCGGCGGGTCAGCGCGGGGACCCGGTCGGCGAAGTCGAGGAGGGCCCGGTCGGGAAGACCGAGCGCCTTGAACAGCCCACCGAAGACAGTCCAGTTGGGCCGGCGGATCTGTTCGTCCGCGCACCGGGCGAGGGTGCGCAGGAAGCCCTGGCTGTCGGTGTGGTGGGCGGGCCATCCGACGGGCAGCGGGGGCAGCCAGGAGCGGCGTACCGCCGTCATCCGGGCGAGCAGGTCGGTGAGCGCCTTCATCACCAGGGTGTCGACCGGCTTGCCGTTGCCGCAGATCGTGGAGAGCGGGACGCCCTCCACATAGCTGTGGACGGCGAACCCGTCGCCCTTCAGGAGGCATTCGGGCGCGTGCGGCAGGGCCCGGCGGACACCGGCCAGGATCGCCGCCTCGTCGTACCAGGTCCTGATGACCACCGGCAGGACGTCCGTACGCGGCAGCCGCACCGTCACCTCGGTGCCGACCGGGCGGCCGACCAGGGGCGCCGTCTCCGCGGTGAGCGGGACGACGTAGTTGCGGTTGTGGTGGCCACGGTGGGCGGTCGCGGACCCGGTGTCGCGCAGGAACACCTCCGGGGAGGCCGCCCGGGGACGGATGTGGCCGGCTCGGCCCCCGGGCGGTCGCCGGGGGGCAAGGGGTTCGAGCACGGGCCGCTCCGGATCGTGACGCTCACGGGGATGGGTACGGCAATCGTGGAGTGCCGTAGGCCGCGCCGCACGACCAGGATGACCGGTGGAGTGAGCACGTGGGTGGGGATCACTCGTCCGTGTCTGGCCGTTCGAATGCGGGATGTTCGCCGTCTCATACGGAGGAGACAAGGCGTTTGTTCGCGCGCGGTGCGGGGGATACTAGCGCACCCTCATGTCGGCGGTACGGCTACGAGGTTGCGGGGCGAGCCGCGTCCAGGACCTGTTTGAGGGAGTGCACGACCGCCGTCGCGCCCGCGTCACGGAGGTGTTTCTCCTTGCGCTCGTTGCGGGCGTAGCCGAGGAAGGGCACCCCGGCCTCGCGGGCGGCGAGCAGGTCGGAGGGGGTGTCGCCGATCATCAGGGCGTCCCCGGGCGCCGAACCCATCGCGCGCAGGGCCCGGTTGAGGCAGTGCGGGTCGGGTTTGAGGAGGTGCAGGTCGCGTGTACGGCCGTAGACGTGCGGGGCGAAGCAGGCCGTGAGGCCGCGGCCCGCCAGGTACTTGGCCACCACCCGGGGCGAGTTGTTGGTGGTGACGGCCAGCCGGAGGCCGAGCGCGGTCCAGGTGCGGATCAGGGGGTCGGCCCAGGCGGTCGGCATCGCGCTGTCCGCGGCGCGGAGTTCCTCCTGGGTGAGGCGTTCCTCCAGTTCGGCCAGGAGGTCGCTGCCGGGGTGCCTGCGGCCCACGGCGCGCAGGACGAGATGGGGGTCGGGCGAGTCCCGTTCGGGCGCCGTCAGCAGGCCGTGCAGGCCCCGTCCGGCGAGCCATTCGACGAGCCGGTCGGCGACCCGTTCCGCGGTGTGTCCGGCGAAGAGGCGGCAGACCGGCCCGTCGAAGTCCCACAGGACCACCCGGGCGCGGGATATGAGGTCCCGCAGGTCCGCCGCCGCTCCGGCCGGGTCCGGTGCCTGGGTGGCGTCCGGTGTCCGCGTACCGTCCGGTGCCTGTGTGTCGTCCGGCGCCTCCGCGCGCTGCCTCGCCTCCGTGCGATCCGCCGCCTCGGTCCCGGTGTGGGGGGTCACCTTCGCTGTCTGCTGCGCATCAGAAGTCACTAGGAGAGTGTCAGGTCCGTCGTGATGGTTTCCCAGAGGGCGTCGAACCACTTCTGGGATTCCTCCACGAACGCGGCGTCCCGCTGGCCCGCGGACTTCTCGAAGGAGAAGAGCAGCGACTCGGTGCCGAGCACGTCGTACATGTCGAGCGTGCCGTCGTCCGTGGACTCCGCGCGGCGGGTGACCGTGTAGTACGCCATCAGGGCCTCCTCGCCGTTGAGGAGGTAGAGCTTGATCGGCGGGGTGAAGGGCAGCGCGCGGAAGGTGACGTGGACATCGACGCCGTGCGAGCGCAGGGTGAGCAGGTTGTGCCGCAGCACATGGCCCTGGGCGTTGCGCATCGCCAGCCAGCGGCTGTGCACGGGGTCCTCCTCCTCGCCCGCCCCGCCGGTGCCCGGCTCGTCGCCCCGGCCGTCGACCTGGACGGGGAAGGCGAGGTTGATGTCGCGGGACGGCAGCATGATGCGGACATCGATGCGCTGCGGGCGGATGCTGCCGCCGTGGATCAGGCGGAGCGGTTCGCCCAGGGCGGGGATGAGGCTCTCGGCGGTGAGGCACGCCGCGTCGATGCGGATGTGGTCGGCGCGGAAGGCCTCGGTGAGCCGGGGCGCCAGGGCGACCATGGTGGGCTGTGGTTCGTCGCGTGCCGGGGCCTGTTCGGCGATGCGCGGCGGGCTGCCCTTGCTGACGTGGGTGAGGAGACCGTCGTCCTGGAGGGAGCGCAGGGCCTGGCGGACGGCGCCGCGCTCCACGCCGAACTCGTCGGCGAGTTCGGCCTGGGTGGGGAGGCGGTCGCCCGCTCTCAGCTCACCTGCGCGGATGCGGTCGCGGAGCACGTCGGCGATCTCCTGGGGCGAGAGCCTTCTGTCGCCGTTCACAGCCACCACGTTCTCCTTGGTCACGACCAAACGCTACAACTGCCGCCCATCTGACGGAAGTTGCCCGGAAGTTGTTTAGGAGTTGCCACCAAGTGGGGACAACGAAGTTAAAGTTGGCAACCAACTTACCCAAGATGAGCGAAGTTGGCGGAGGTTTTGACTTCCCTTCCTCGCACCCGCGCACCCGCGCCCCGCTCCCCCGCAACTCCGCAACTCCGCAACTCCGCCTCCGGAGGGAGGAACCACGATGCCCGCCCTCGCACTCCTCTCCATCGCCCTGGAGCAGACGGTCCAGTGGAAGTACGGCACCGCCGGGACCGTCGGCCTGCTCCTGCTCACCGTCGGCATCAAAGCCCGGCGTCCGGGCCTCAGTTCGGCGGGCGCGGTCATCCTCGCCCTGCTGGTCACCGGACCGGCGGTCAGTTCGTGAGCACCAGCTCCGAGCTGATCGTCCCCCACAGCGCGTCGAACCAGCGCAGCGACTGCTCCACGAACGCGGTGTCCCGCGGTCCGGCCCCCTGCTCGAAGGCGAACAGCACCGACCGGGTGCCCTCGGCGTCGTACAGCTCGAACTGCTCCTGGTCGACCTGCTGTTCGCGCCGTTTGACGGTGTAGTAGGCGAACAGCGCCTCGGTCCCGTTGAGGAGGTAGAGCTTCACGGGCGGGGTGAAGGGCAGCGCGCGGAAGCTGACCCGTACGTCGATGCCGTGGGTCGAGCGCAGCGCGAGCAGGTTGTGCCGCAGCACCTGCCCCTGGGCGTTGCGGTGGGTCAGCCAGTGCCGTTGCAGGGTCCGGCCCGCCGCGCCGCCGTCGACCGGCGCCGGGAACGCGAGGTCGATGTCCCGGGACGGCAGCAGCACCCGTACGTCGATCTTGGCCGGTTTCAGCTCCCCGGCGTGGATGCGCCGCAGCGGTTCGCCGATGGCGAGGGTGAGCGAGACGGCGGTCAGGCACAGCGCGTCGATCGCGACGTGCCGGGCGGCGAAGGCGTCCGCGATGCGCGGGGTCAGCGCCGCCATCGTGGGCTGCGGGGCCGATCCGGGGCCGGCCCGGAAGCCGCCCGCGGGGAGATCCGGGGCGACCGTCGCCGGGGCGCCCTTGGAGACGTTGGTGAGCAGCCGCTCCTCCCGCAGCATGCGCAGCGCCTGGCGCACGGTGCCGCGCTCCACGCCGAACTCGTCGGCCAGCCGGGCCTGGGTGGGCATGCGCTGGCCCGGCCGCAGCACGCCGGACCTGATCCGGGTGCGCAGCTCGTCGGCCACGTCACGGGGAGACGGCTGCGGTCGCGGTGACCGTTCCGCGCTCTGCCGCCCCTTGACGGAGGCATGTTCCGGCTCCACGAACGCACAGTACAACTTCTCGCCATCTTGCGGCAGTTCACGGAGAGATGGTTATAGGACGCTTCCAAGCGGACATAAGAACAGTGAAGTTGGCTGCCAACTTCCACAACATGGTCAAAAAGACGGATGGTTGGCCAGCCGGGTTCTCATCCGGAGGGGAGCCGGGAGCCCGAAGGCCGGCACGACGCACAGCCACAACCGAAGAGCCTCACCGCGCACAGCCACAACCGAACAGACGGCGGAACGACGCCGTCACCCCCGCACAGTCACAACTGAACAGCCCCACCGCACAGCCACAACTGAACAAGCACGACGGCACCTTCACCACCGCACAGCCACAACTGAACAGTCACCGCGTACCACCGGCGCTCCGGACGGCTCGGCAGAGGGGAGCGATCAGAAGATGTCCGGGCACCAGGGGCGCCGGGACGTACGCAGCAGGGCGTCGGCCTCACGGGCGGCGCCCGCTCGCTGTTCCGCCAGCCGTCCGAGCGCCGCCAGCCGCACCGCCGACCGGTCGCCCAGCCACAGCGGGGCCAGATCGGCCACGTCGAGCGCGAGATCGGCGTCCCGCGTGGTCGGCGCGCAGGACGCCCCGTCGGGACCGGCCTCCAGCAGATAGCGCCCGCCCGCGTACCCGTCCCGGTCGGCCACCTCCAGCACCAGCGCCCCGGACCCCTCGTACGTCCGCGCCTCCAGAGCCCGTACGACGTCCAGGAACCGCACCCACAGCCAGTCGGCCTGCGTCGTGACGCGGGCCGCGCGCGGGTCGGGGAGCAGGTCGGGCAGGAGGTCGTCGGGGCCGCGCGTGCCCGACTTCACCCGCGTCACCCAGTCGACGGAGCAGAGGTAGTGCCACAGGGCGCGCTCGGCGGCCGGGGTGACGGCGAGCAGCCAGTCCACGGTGGCCGTGGTCGCGGGCTGCTTGGAGTCCTCCCACCGGTCGTCCGCGCGGTAGGCGACCAGGCCCCGCACCTCGCCGTCCGCCGCGCGGTACACCGCGTAGAAGGGCTCGGTCCACTCGCCGTGCAGGGGGAGCAGGCCGGTCTCCACGTCCCACCAGTGGTCGGGGCGGCTGACCGCGCCCGGCTGACCGCGGCGCAGCCGGTCGTGCAGGTCGGGGCCGATCACCCGGACCTCCTCGGGCCGCACCAGGTCCACCCGCCCGCCGTCCGCCGGGACCGGGAGCCGGTCGTCCAGGCCGGAGCGGGCCACGTCGACGGTCCACTCGGTGAGCGAGGTCGCCGGGCCGAAGCCGTAGCGGCCGTAGATGCGGTACTCGGCGGCGATGAGGGTCGCCACGACGTCGCCGCGCTCCTTCGCGGCGTCGAGGTCGGCGCGCATCAGCCGGGTGAGGAGACCCCGGCGGCGGTGCGTGGGGAGGGTCGCGACGTTGGAGATCGCGTCGGCGGGGACGGTCGCGCCGCCCACCACGGTCAGCTCCTGCGGGAAGGACCGGAAGCAGGCGACACAGCGGCCGTCGTCGAAGGCGCCGTAGGTGCGGGAGCCCGCGAGGACGCTGCGGCGGGCGGCGATCTGGTCGTCCGGGGCGGTCGGGGTGCGCAGGAAGCCGGTCCGCAGGGTGCGGAACCAGTCCGGGACGTCGGCGTCCGTGACCGCGCGGAGCGCTATCCCGGGGCGGGAGCCCGCGATGGGCCGGGCGGCGGGGGCGTCGGTGACGGCGGAGGCGTCAGGGACGGCAGAGGCTTCGGGGGCGGCGGAGGCTTCGGGGGCGGCGGAGGCTTCGGGGGCGGCGTCGGCGTGGCGGGTCATGGCGCCACGGTAGGCCGGACGGGCGACGGGGCGCCGGGAAATTTCCGCCGCAGCGCGCCCCGCTGCTCCCCCGCCCCGTCCCGCGCCCGCCCCCGGCGGGAGCCCGCTACACCAGCAGGTCGTCCACCTGGGCCTCGCCCTCCCGGTACCGGCGGGTGATCTCGGCGCTGCACCCGTCGGCCGTGTGCTGGAGGTGCTGGCGGCGGCCGGAGACCTGGTGCTCGTAGCGGACCAGGCGGGCCATGGCCGCGTCGAGTTCGGGGTCGGTGCGGGCGCCGAGGTCGGACAGTTCGACCTCGCCGAGCATCTCGGCGGCCAGCAGCCGGTACTCCTCGCTGTGCGGGGTGCCCAGCGTGACGTGCCGGGCGGAGGAGCGGTGCCGGGCCGGGCCGTCGGTGAGGATCTCCGGCAGCCGGTCCACGACGGACGCCGCCCCGGCCGGGGAACGCCGGGCCCGCTCCGCGCGCAGGATGTCGATCCGGCCCTGGAGCAGCCGCCGTACGTAGCTGAGGTCGGCCTCGTCGCGCTGGGCGTCGCGGCGCAGGGTGCGCAGCTCGGGCAGGCTCAGCCGGGCCAGGTCGGGCGCGGGCGGGGCCGTCGGCAGCAGGGCGCGCGGCGGCGGGCTGTCGGCGCGCTGCGCGGGCGGCCGGCCGAGCGCGTCCAGCTGCCCCGTACTCGGTGTGCTCATGTGCTCTACCGTCCCCTCGCCCCGCGTGTGGGAAGCATCGTGCCACCCCAAGTGGCCACAAGGTGACCGAGTGCCCCCGAACGGCCCAGACATGGGCCAAAGGATCAAAAGGACGAGCAAGCGGACGGACCCGTGGGCGGGCAAGTGGCGGCCCGCGCGGGAGGGTTGCCGGGGCACGGCATGATGGGGCGCATGCGAGCGGTGGTGCAGAGGGTGGACGGCGCGAGCGTCGTCGTGGACGGCGAGACGGTGGGCGCGATCGAGGGCGAGGGCCTGTGCGTCCTGGTCGGCGTCACCCACGAGGACACGAAGGAGAAGGCGGCGCAGCTCGCCCGCAAGCTGTGGTCGATCCGCATGCTGTCCGACGAGCGCTCGTGCAGCGACGTCGACGCGCCCCTCATGGTCGTCAGCCAGTTCACGCTCTACGGCGACGCCCGCAAGGGCCGCCGCCCCACCTGGAACGCGGCGGCCCCCGGCGAGGTCGCCGAGCCGCTGGTGGACGAGGTCGTGGCACAGCTGCGGGCGCTCGGGGCGACGGTGGCGACGGGCCGGTTCGGCGCGCAGATGCGGGTCGCGCTGACGAACGACGGCCCGTTCACCGTCCTGATCGAGATGTGAGCCCCGAGCCGCGGGTCCCCGGGGTGAACCGCCGGGGTCAGGGCTCGACGACGACCTCCTGCGCCGCCGCCGTGGTCCCGGCCAGCAGGGGCGCGTCCAGCGGCACGTTCCGCTTGACGAGGGCGAGGGCGACCGGGCCCAGCTCGTGGTGGCGTACGGACGTGGTGATGAAGCCGATCGCGCGGCCGTCGGGGCCGTCGTCGGCGCGGCGCAGCTCCGTACCGGCGACCGGGAGGTGGACCTCGCTGCCGTCGAGGTGCAGGAAGACCAGGCGGCGGGGCGGCTTGCCCAGGTTCTGCACGCGCGCGACGGTCTCCTGGCCGCGGTAGCAGCCCTTCTGGAGGTGGACGGCGCTGCCGATCAGGCCCAGCTCGTGCGGGATGGTGCGGTGGTCGGTCTCGAAGCCGAGCCGGGGCCGGTGCCGCTCGACGCGCAGCGCCTCGTACGCCAGGATGCCGGCCGCCGGTCCCGCCGCCGCGGCGAACTTCTCCAGGCCGGCGCGGGGCAGGAACAGGTCGCGCCCGTACGCCGTCTCGCGGACCACGGCGTCCTCGGGGACCTCGGCGATCGACCCGGCGGGCAGGTGCACGAGGGCGGTGTCGGCGGTGCGGTCGGTGACCTCGACCCGGTAGAAGAACTTCATCGACTCCAGGTAGGCGATCAGCGCCTCCTGGCTCCCCGGTTCGACGTGGGCCCAGACGGTCGTGCCGTCGTCGACCAGGGAGAGCGCGTGCTCGATGTGGCCGTTGGCGGAGAGGACCAGCGCCTCGGTGGCCTGCCCGGCGGGCAGGTCGCTGACGTGCTGGGTGAGCAGCAGGTGCAGCCAGCTCAGCCGGTCGTCGCCGGAGACGGTGATCACACCGCGGTGCGAGAGGTCCACGAAGCCGGTGCCGTCGGCGAGGGCACGCTGCTCGCGGAACAGGTCGCCGTAGTGCGCGGCGACGTCTTCGTCCACGCCCTCGGCGGGCACGGCGCCGGGCAGGGACAGCAGAGGGCTCTTCATGGAGGCAAGCCTACGACCCGGCGGGCGCACCCTCGTCGGGCGAACCCGTGCGCGCGCACCGCTCGCAGCGGCCGAAGATCGCGAAGTGCTTCATGTCGGTCTCGAAGCCGAACGTGTCCCGCAGCTTCGCCGTGAACTCGGCGGCCACCTGCACGTCCGCCTCGATGACGTCGGAGCAGTCCCGGCACACCAGGTGGAGGTGGTGGTGCCGGTCGGCGAGGTGGTAGGTCGGCGCGCCGTGCCCGAGGTGGGCGTGGCTGACCAGGCCCAGTTCCTCCAGCAGCTCCAGGGTCCGGTAGACCGTGGAGATGTTGACCCCCGACGCCGTCCTGCGCACTTGCACGAGGATGTCGTCGGGGGTCGCGTGTTCCAGGGTGTCCACGGCTTCGAGAACAAGCTGACGCTGCGGCGTCAGCCGGTAGCCGCGCTGCCTGAGGTCGCTCTTCCAGTCGGTGCTCACCACACCCCCGAGTCTAGGACTACTTGAAGAAGGCGATCCCGTCGTCGGGCAGGTCGTCCGGCAGGGCCTTCGCCCAGCGCTCGACCTCCTCCGGGGTGACGACCTTCTTCAGGTGCGCCGACAGGTAGGGGCGCAGCTCGACCTCGGGGGTCTGCTTCTCGCCGACCCACATGAGGTCGCTCTTCACATAGCCGTAGAGCCGCTTGCCACCGGTGTACGGGCCGGAGGCGGCGGTGCGCGCGACCGCGTCGGTGACCAGGTCGATCTGCGGCTTCTTGGCGGCCAGCTCGCCGTACCAGATCTCGACGACGCCGTCGTCGCGGACCATGGTCACCTCGACCTTGCGGTCGGCGTCGATGCGCCAGAAGCCGGACTCGGTCTCCAGCGGGCGGACCTTCTCACCGTCCTGGTCGAGGACCCAGGTACGCGAGTGGTACTCCAGGAACGGCCGGCCGTCGTGGCCGAAGGTGACCTCCTGCCCGAAGTTGCACTTCTCGGAGCCGGGGAAGTCGTGCACGCCCGCGCCCGCCCAGGTGCCGAGCAGGAAGGCGAGCGGGAGGAGGTCCTTGTGGAGGTCGGACGGGATCTCGATCATGAGTGGCGGTTCCTGGACGTCGGAGTCAGCGCTGGCCCTGGTACAGCTTCTTCACGGTCAGTCCGGCGAAGGCGAGCACGCCGACGCAGACCAGGACCAGCAGGGCTTCGAAGAAGATCTCCACGGGGTGCTCCTCGGATGAGCGTGGTTTCCAAGTACGGATACGACAGGGCCGGGCCCCAGCTTACGCGGCCGGGACCCGGCCCTCCTGACGAGGTGCACCCGCACGGAACCCGCACGGGGCCCTCGCGTGGCCCCTCGCGGGGGTCAGCCCAGCAGCTGGCTCTGGAGCGTCACCGTCTGCTGGAACGGCACCGCCGCCGCGCTCCCCTTCCGGCTCTGGAATACCACCGCGTACACGTCCCCGGCGGCGATGTGCGCGAAGCGGTCCTGTTCGGCGCCGTAGGGCTTCGCCTCGACGTACGGGGAGGTCGTGATGCCCGCCAGTGCCGCGCGCGGGGGGAAGTGCTCGTCGTAGACCGCGCCGGCGGCGCCGCGCACCTCGTGCGTGGGAGAGGTGAACGGTACGGCGTCGGTGGCCTGGAGGAACTCCGACACCGTGCCGGTGGCGAACTGGAGCAGGTAGATCCGGGTCCGGGTGCCGTCCGGGGTGGTCCAGCCGCGGGCCGCGACGTGCCGCAGGGCGTGGTTGCGCAGTTCGGCGCGGAGGGTGTCGCGGTGGTAGCCCCCGGTGTACTCGGCGAGGTACTTCTCCGTGTCCAGCCAGCCGTCGGAGCCGTTCAGCGCCTTGTCCTCGACCGCTCCGGCGGGGGCGGGCAGCAGCAGGGCGCGCAGGTCGGCGTGGTGGCTGCCCGCCGTGTTCGACTCGGCGAACGGCGCCGGACTGCCCGACGGCAGGGGCGGCCGGACGAGCACGGGGTAGTCCCAGCGCCCGTCGGACTCCGTCGCCAGCCCCGGTACGTCGGTCCGCTCCATGCCGGTCACGCCGTACGCGGTGGCGGTGCCGACGGCCGCGAACACGGCGACGGCGGCGGTCCAGCGGAGCACGGCACGCAGCAGGGGGCGGCCGGGAGCGCGCGCGGGGGCGGGCCCGGTGTCCTCGGCCTGCCGCGGGCCGGTCGGCTGCTGGTCGGTCATACCGCCTCCCCGGGCGCGACACGGTCGAGCTGGGCCCGTACGAACCCGGCGACCGCCTCGGTGTCGATCGGGTGCGGGGCGCGCGCCGTGGTGCTGACGAAGACGTCGGCGGCGTACGCGGTGCAGAACAGGGTGTCGAGGTCGTCGTCCGTGGCGCCCTCCGACAGGAAGCACCGGGCGCCTCGGTGGCCCTCGATCACGGGCCCCCTGCGCACGAAGCCGTCGGCGGCGTCCATGAAGTCGGCCTGTGTCGTGACCAGGTCGCGGACCGCGGCCCGGTCCTCCATGCGGGTCAGGACGACGTTCACGGCGAAGACGTCGTCCTTGCTGTAGACGTCGGGCTCCTGGCTGTAGTAGCTGCGCATGGCCGTGCCGCGGATCTTCAGCTTGTCGATCCGCTTCTCCAGTTCCCGCCGCTGCGCACGCGGGAGATCACGGAACGGCCGCTTCTCGACGGCCGTGGACCTCGCCCCGTCGAGCTGGACGTCGGCGCCGAACTCCTCGATGTCCGGGCCCCGCGTCCAGCCGCCGCCCGCGCCGTACGGAAGCAGCAGACCGGCCAGTCCCTCCTGGGCGGCGGACTTCTCCCCGCCGCCGCTCCGGGGGAAGGTCCAGGTCGGCGCACCGGGGTCGCGGTCCGCGCCGCGCACGGTGACCACCGTGGTGGTGACCAGGGCGAGGACGGCGAGCGCGAGCAGCGTCGCGCCCGCCACGGAGGCGGCCCGTCCGCGGCGGCCCGAGCGGGGCGCGGCGGGCGGCGGTGTGTTCCTGTGCTCGCTCACAGCCGCTCCATCTGCCGGGTCGCCAGGTCGAGGATCGTCTTCTTGCCGACCGGGCGGAGACTGCGGACCAGGACGATCATCGCGATGTCACCCCGCCACGCGTACGCGTCCGCGACGTACGGCGCCCCCGGCCGGGTGTTCTTCGTGCTGTACGCCATGCCGCCGTCGGTCCCGGGAATCTTCCAGGCCCCCGCGTTCTCCTGCCGCTCGAAGAAGTCCTGGTCCTCACGGGTGTAGCGGGAGGCCTGCAATGCCTTCTCCTGCCGGAACTGGAGCAGCCTGATCTCCACGGTGAGCCGACCCCCCTCGTCCGTCTCCCAGCCGGTGGTGGCGCCACGGCGGAACTCGTCGACGGTCAGGTCGGGAAAGACGCGTGCGGGGTGCTCGAAGAACTCGGCGTAGTCGGCGAGGTCGAGCATCCCGTCGGAGGTCAGCCAGTCGGGGCGCTTCGCCCCTCGCGGCTTCTTCAGCAGCAGGGTGCGCAGGTCGCCGTCCGTCCTCACCTTCTTGTCGGTCGTCGCCGACAAGGGCTGGGGTGGCTTGCCGCGGGACTGTTCCACCGTGGGCTGCGACAGGGGCGGCAGCGCGGTGGGCTCGCGGTCGGCCTGGACGAGGTAGCCGGTGCAGGTGCCGGCGAGGACGCCGAGCGCCGCCGCGGCGGCGATCAGCAGCGTCGTACGGCCGCGCGGGCGGGCCCGCACCGGGGTCGCCGCCTCGCCCGGCGATGGGTCCTTGTCCTGCGGTCCCGGCGTCTCGGCCCCGGGCTCTTCCACTGCGCCCCCAAAAAAAGAACATGGAGCGCGCCGTCCACGCGGCACGCTCCACAGGAGACTCATGATCGACACCGGCAGTTGTAGGCGCGGTGATTACGATTCGGGCATGGCGAAGAAGCTCGTGATCAAGGTGACGGCGGGGGCGGACGCCCCGGAGCGGTGCTCGCAGGCGTTCACGGTGGCGGCGGTGGCCGTGGCGAGCGGGGTGGACGTCTCGCTGTGGCTGACCGGGGAGTCCGCCTGGTTCGCGCTGCCGGGCCGGGCCGCGGAGTTCGAGCTGCCGCACGCGGCCCCGCTGCCCGACCTGCTGGACGCGATCCTGGCGGGCGGCCGGGTCACCCTGTGCACCCAGTGCGCGGCCCGCCGGGACATCACCGAGGCGGACGTCCTGGCGGGCGTGCGGATCGCGGGGGCACAGGTGTTCGTGCAGGAGGCGCTGGGGGACGGGACGCAGGCGCTCGTCTACTGAGCCCCGTACGACGGAGTCAGGGGGTGGCCTCCACCCAGAGGCAGAAGGGGTGGCCCGACGGGTCGAGGAGGACGCGGACGTCGTCCTGGGGCTGGTACTCGGCGATACGGGCGCCCTCGGCGACCGCGCGGGCCGTCTCGGCGTCGAGGTCGTCGACCTCGATGTCGAGGTGGAGCATCATCTGCTGGTCACCGGAGCGGCGGGTCGGCCAGACGGGTTCGGTGTAGGCGCCCTCGGTCTCGAAGGCGAGGGCGGTGCCCGGTTGGCCGGGCGGGGGTCCGATGAGGACCCAGTCGGGTTCGTCGGCGCGCACCTCGTAGCCGAGCAGACGGACGTAGAACCCGGCCAGCTCGTGCGCGTCGTGCGCGTCGAGCACCACGGTGGAGAGTCTCGCGGAGGACATGCCCCCCTTCCTACTGGTGCCGCTTCTTCCCGTCCAGCTCGTCCCACCACTCGTCGGACTTGGGATCACCGGAGGGGTCGTCCCACCAACGGTCGTCGGGGCCACGCCGGTTGGCGACCATCGCGGCGAACGGGGGGATGACCATGGCCACCACGCACATCCCGACGGCCACCGGGACCGACCAGAGACGTACGACGGCCCAGGCCAGGACGAACAGCGCCACGCAGGCGCCCATCATGGCGAAGTACACGTGCCTACGGCGGGCGTACATACCTCCAGCGTAGGTCCGGACGCGCCGCGGGGCCGCACCCCGGGCATCCAACCCGTGGGGTGCGGCCCCGACGTCTTCCGGTGCCCCGCGGACGGGGTCCGGCTCAGACCGCGATCGCGACCTCCGCGAGACCGCCCTGCTGGGCGACGACCGTGCGGTCGGCGGTGCCGCCGGGGACCAGCGCGCGGACGGTCCAGGTGCCCTCGGCCGCGTAGAAGCGGAACTGTCCGGTGGCGGAGGTGGGGACCTCCGCGGTGAACTCGCCGGTCGAGTCCAGGAGACGGACGTAGCCCGTCACCGGCTCGCCGTCGCGGGTCACCTGGCCCTGGATGGTGGTCTCACCGGGCTTGATCGTCGAGGCGTCCGGGCCGCCGGCCTTCGCTCCGCACATGTCTTTCTCCGTAAGGTCCGTAAGGGGGATCTGACCGGAAGGCCGGTCGGGGGTGATCGGGTGATCGGGTCGGTCGCTGCCGGGCCCGCGGCGCACCGCGGGCCCGGAGGGTGGAGCGGGAGGGGTCTGCCGGGTGGGCGGGTCCCTACTTGGCGGCGCCCAGCTCGATCGGGACGCCGACGAGGGAGCCGTACTCGGTCCAGGAGCCGTCGTAGTTCTTGACGTTCTCCACGCCCAGCAGCTCGTGCAGCACGAACCAGGTCAGGGCCGAGCGCTCACCGATGCGGCAGTAGGCGATCGTGTCCTTGGCCAGGTCGACCTGCTCGTCGGCGTAGAGGGCCGTCAGTTCCTCGTCCGACTTGAAGGTGCCGTCGTCGTTGGCGTTCTTCGACCACGGGATGTTGCGGGCGCTCGGCACGTGGCCGGGGCGCTGCGACTGCTCCTGCGGCAGGTGGGCCGGGGCGAGCAGCTTGCCGGAGAACTCGTCGGGCGAGCGGACGTCGACGAGGTTCTGCGCGCCGATCGCGGCGACGACGTCGTCACGGAAGGCACGGATCGAGGTGTCCTGCGGCTTGGCCTGGTAGGAGGTGGCCGGGCGGGCGGGGACCTCGTCGCCGGGGACCAGCTCGCGGGCGTCCAGCTCCCACTTCTTGCGGCCGCCGTCGAGGAGCTTCACGTTCTCGTGGCCGTACAGCTTGAAGTACCAGTAGGCGTAGGACGCGAACCAGTTGTTGTTGCCGCCGTACAGGATGACCAGGGTGTCGTTGCCGATGCCCTTCGCCGACAGGAGCTTCTCGAAGCCCTCCTGGTCGATGAAGTCGCGGCGGACCGGGTCCTGGAGGTCCTTGGTCCAGTCGATCCGGATCGCGTTGCGGATGTGGTTCTTCTCGTAGGCCGACGTGTCCTCGTCCACCTCGACGACGGCGATGTTCTCGTCGTCCAGGTGGTCCTGAAGCCAGTCGGCGCCGACCAGGACGTCGTTGCGGCTCATGCTTGTTCTCCTCCGGGGCAGTTACGGCGGGGTGTGCGAAGCGTGCAAGAGAGAGGTTCGCGCGCGACCGGGTGTCACCGGCGGCCGACGCACGGGAGCCCTCGGTAAAGGGCACGGGAGGGGCGGGAGGGCCGGGGGCCGCTTCCGCGTCAGACAGGTCGACAGAGCATGGCGGCGACGCGGCACAGGTCTACTGCCCGCCGCTTCGTGAGATCCGCCTGTCGCTGCATGGTGTCGATCGTAGGGACGGACAGGCGGACGTGTCACCGCCGTGTCGCATGATGAGACGCGATCGTCCGGATGGTGGAACGAGAAGAGCGTCCGGGCCGTTCCCGCACGGCCTCGGACGCTCTGCTGTGGTGATGCTTCTGCGGTACGGACGGAGGCGTCTCGCCTGTCGGACACCAGCCGTCCAGGACGCTCCCCGTACGCCGCCCTGGACGCCGACCTGTACGGCGACCCGTGCGCCGACCTGGACCGTCCGGGGCTCCCGCCCGGCCGTTCCTACCCGGCCAGGCGGACCGACGAACCCTTCACGCTGATCCGGACGCCGTCCGGGGCCGCCTCGACCTTGTCCAGCTTGATCCCGCCCGGCAGGTCCTCGATCCGCTGCTCGAAGTCGGTGATCGTGCGGACCTCGTCCTCGGGGGCGCGCAGCCCGCGGAAGGTGGGCAGCGTGTCGGCCCGCACCCGCACCTTGTCGCCCTCGACGGTCACGGTGCTCAGCACGGACAGCGGCTCGGGCAGCTTGGTGCCGAGGACGGTCGCCTCGACCGTCACCTTGATCTTGCCGTCGCCGCCGTCGGAGAGGCCCACGACCTTCGCGGTCACGCCGGGCATGACGTCGGCGGGCTCGCCCTGGGCCGTCTTCAGCAGCTCCGCGTAGGAGATGTCCGCGCTGCCGGTGGCGGTGGCGGCGGTGGCCGAGCTGTAGTCGCCGGAGAAGGCGACGCCCTTCATGTTCGCCTTGAGGTCGTCGATCCGGATCTTCTGGCCGTCGGTGCCGGTGGCCGCCTCGTACCCGGAGATGCCGACCTCGACGTCGTCCAGCTCGCCGCCGACGACCTGGGTGAGGAAGGGGAAGCCCTTGATGGACACGTCCGGCGTGGTCGCCAGGTTCTCCGAGGTGCGCAGCTTGTCGGCGACCTCGTCCTCGGCGAAGTTGAGGGCGAGCCGGTCCGCGATCGCGAACAGCGCGCCGAGCACCACGACGACGATCAGCAGTATTCGAAGCGCACGCATGCGGTTGATCCCCCACCCGGGTGGTCCGACGGTCAGTGAGCGTTCACGGTAACCCTCGGACGCCGGAGGTCAGCGAACTGTCGACCAGCTGTGACACACCCGGCCCGCCCGGTCACCCGACCCGTCGGGTGACCGGGCCGCGCGCTCAGACCAGCGCCCGGCCCAGCACGTGGACGACGGGCGCCGCCGCGGCGAGGGGCAGGGCCACACCCGCGGTGAAGTGGACGAAGCGGGACGGGTAGTCGTAGCTCGCCACCCGGTGGCCGATCAGGGCGCAGGCCGCCGCGCCCGCGCCGAGCGCCGCGCCCCCGGCGCCCACGCCGGTCATCCCGCCGACCGCGATGCCCGCGCCCGCCGCGGCGAGCAGGGCGACGACCACGGAGGCGGGCGTCGGCAGCGGCAGCGCGCGGGCCAGGACGGCGACCGCGACGGCGGCGGCGCCCACGGTCACCGCATCCGGGTCGGCGCCGAGGTAGCCGGTGGCCAGGATCGCCAGGGCCGCCGAGGTGACGGTCGCCATCAGGCCGTACATGCGCTCGTCGGGGTCGGCGTGCGAGCGGAGCTGGAGGACGAGGCAGAGCAGGACCCAGACGCCGAGGGTGCCGAGGATCGCGGCGGGGGCGTGCTCGCGGCCCGCGACGAGGAGGGCCGCGTCGGAGACCAGCGCGCCGAGGAAGGCCAGCGCGATGCCCTGCCGGGCGGGCCACATGCCGTTCAGCCGGAACCAGCCCGCCGCGGTGACGGCCTGGAGCGCGACGAGCGGCACGAGCAGCGCGTACGTGCCGACGGCCGCCGAGCCGGACAGCAGCAGGCCGAGCAGCGCGGTGAGCGCGGCGGGCTGCATGCCGGGCTCGATGACCGGCGAGCGCCCTTCGAGGCGGGCCCGCTGGGCGTCGGTGACACGGGCGTTCCCGGCGAGGGTGGCGGGGCCGTACCCGGCGGAGGGGTCGGCGGGGGCGGGCTCGGGGGCCGGGGCCGGGGCCAGCGCGGGTGCCGGGGCCGCGGCAGGGGGCGGGGTCGGGGTGGGGGCCGGGGGGACGCCCTGGCCGTAGCTCTGGGCGCCGTAGCCCTGATCCTGGCCGCCATAGCCCTGGTCCTGGCCGCCGTAGCTCTGGGCGCCGTAGCCCTGCTGCTGACCGCCGTAGGGCTGGTCCTGACCGCCGTAGCTCTGATCGCCGTAGGACCGGCCGCCGTAGCTCTCGGGGGCGTGACCGTACGACTGCGGGTGCGCTTGCGGCTGCTGGGGCGGGTACGGCTGCTGCTGCTGTTGCTGCTGCCAGTCCTGGTGGGCGGCGGTGGGCCGGGCCGGGTGGACTGGGGTCTCGCCGGTCTGCGGGGGCAGGTAGGCGGTCTCCGCCGCGTCCACGGCCGTCACCGGCTGGTGCAGGCCGGTCTCCCAGGTGGAGCCCTGCCACTGCTGGGTGTGCTGGAGAGGGTCCTGCGGGTCCTCGTACCCCGGCTGCGCGGGCTGCCGCTCGGGCCAGCCCTGCGGCTGCTGCCGCCGCTGCCGCGGGTCCTGCGGATACGGGTCGTAGCCCTGCTGCGGGTACGGGCCGTCGTACGGCTGGTCGGTCATCCTCATCCTCCTGCGAACGGCGGGAGGACCTCGACCGTCCCGCCGTCGGCCAGCCGTACCGTCTCATGCCCGCGGATGCCCACGGGGTCACCGTCGACCAGGAACGAGCATCGGCGCAGGACACGCGGGAGTTCCCCGGGGTGTCGCTCGCGCGCGGCCCGCAGGGCGTCGGCGAGGGTGGCCGCCTCGTGCGGCTCCTCGGCGACCCCGGCCGCGGCCTTGGCGGCCGCCCAGTAGCGCACCGTCACCTGTGCCATCTCGTCCCTCGGTCGGTGGTAGTCGGGGGTGGTCGGTCGTCGTGTGCCGTCGTCTGTTCTTCCGGCGTCGTTCGTCGTTCGCCGTGCTTCGTCGTGCGTCGTTCTCGGTCCGTCGTGCGTCGTTCCCGGATCAGGCTAGCCCGCCCGTGCGACGGCCCAGTCACCCATCCGGGCCAGCAGGCCCGCGTCGGCGGCGTGCTCGGCGTGGCCCATGCCCGGCTCCACCCAGAGTTCGCCGTGGTCACCGGCGGCCGCGGCCAGCATCCGGGGGTGGTCGAGGGGGAAGTAGCCGTCGCGGTCGCCGTGCACGATCAGCAGCGGCGTCGGCGCGATCGCCGGGACCGCCTCCACCGGGGAGAGCGGCACCGGGTCCCAGTCGCGGGAGTGGATACGGGTGCGGAAGCCGTAGCGGCCCACGAGGCGGCCCTCGGGGCGGGTGACCATCCAGTGCAGGCGGCGCATGGGCGCGGTGCCCCGGTAGTACCAGCGGGCGGGCGCGCTGACCGAGATCACCGCGTCGGCGGCGCCCGGGTGCAGGGCCGCGTGCCGCAGCACCACCGAGCCGCCCATCGAGAAGCCGACGGTCACCAGCCGGGTGTGGCCGAGGCCGCGCGCCCAGTCGACGGCGGCGGCCAGGTCGAGGACCTCGCGGTCGCCGACGGTGGAACGGCCCCCGGAGCGGCCGTGACCCCGGAAGGAGAAGGTGACGACGGCCCCGTGCCGGGCGAGCGCGGCGGCCACCCGGCGGATGTGCGGCCGGTCCACGTCACCCGTGAACCCGTGCGCGACGACGAACACCAGGTCACGGGAGGACGACCGGGAGACGTCATCCGTACGGCTGTTCACCGGGTCGTATACAACTGGTCCGGGATTGTATACGGAATCCACGGAAACCCCGTCGGACGTGGGCAGAAACGTCCGCAAAGGGGTGCCGATGCCCGTCTCAGGGTGCGGACGAACGGCGTATCCCGCCTCATGACCTGCCGGGCCGTTGCTCATGTGGGCTATTCTCCTCGGCAGAGGACTCGGGCAGTGAAGCCCCCGGGTCCTTTCGTGCTTTCGGAAGCGTTGTATACGACGCGGGCAACCGCGGGTGTACGGGCCCCGGGACGCGCAGGGCAGTGCCTGGGCACTGCCGCCGTGCCGCACAACGTCCTCGCAGGGACCGAGGAGGAACCAGACGTATGAGTTCGCTGCTGCTCCTGACCAACGCCCTCCAGCCGTCGACGGAGGTGCTCCCCGCGCTCGGCCTGCTGCTGCACAACGTGCGGGTCGCCCCGGCGGAGGGACCCGCCCTCGTCGACACCCCGGGTGCCGACGTCATCCTGATCGACGGCCGCCGTGACCTGCCGCAGGTCCGCAGCCTGTGCCAGCTGCTGCGCTCGACCGGGCCCGGCTGTCCGCTCGTCCTGGTCGTCACCGAGGGCGGGCTCGCCGCCGTCACCGCCGACTGGGGCATCGACGACGTACTGCTCGACACCGCCGGACCGGCGGAGGTCGAGGCACGGCTGCGGCTGGCCATGGGCCGCCAGCAGATCGTCAACGACGACTCCCCCATGGAGATCCGCAACGGCGACCTGTCGGTCGACGAGGCGACCTACTCCGCGAAGCTCAAGGGCCGGGTCCTCGACCTGACCTTCAAGGAGTTCGAGCTGCTGAAGTACCTGGCCCAGCACCCGGGCCGCGTCTTCACCCGCGCCCAGCTCCTCCAGGAGGTCTGGGGCTACGACTACTTCGGCGGCACCCGCACGGTCGACGTCCACGTACGGCGGCTGCGCGCCAAGCTCGGCCCCGAGCACGAGTCGCTGATCGGCACCGTCCGCAACGTCGGCTACCGCTTCGTGACCCCGGAGAAGCCGGAGCGCGGGGACCGCGAGCGGGCCGCCGAGGAGACCCGCGGCAAGGCCGACCGGGCCGGTGACCGGAGCCAGGACCGCACCGGCGGCGCGGCAAAGCAGGACGAGTCGGACAATGCGGTGAGCGTGGGCGCGGACGGGGTCACGGCGGAGGCATAGCCGCCGCTCAGGAGGGCGTCCCTCCCGCACAGGGAAGCCCTCCGACGCCCTGCCCGCGGCGGATCAATCCGCGTAGACTCCGCGCGTGGCCAAGGTAACCAGGGACGATGTGGCACGGCTGGCGGGCACGTCCACCGCCGTCGTCAGCTACGTCATCAACAACGGACCCCGGCCGGTCGCCCCGGCCACCCGCGAGCGCGTCCTCGCCGCCATCAAGGAGCTGGGGTACCGCCCGGACCGCGTCGCGCAGGCGATGGCGTCCCGGCGCACGGACCTCATAGGCCTGATCGTGCCCGACGCCCGCCAGCCCTTCTTCGGCGAGATGGCGCACGCGGTCGAACAGGCCGCCTCCGAGCGCGGCAAGATGGTCCTGGTCGGCAACTCCGACTACATCGGCGAGCGCGAGGTCCACTACCTGCGCGCCTTCCTCGGGATGCGGGTCTCCGGCCTGATCCTCGTCAGCCACGCCCTCAACGACAACGCCGCCGCCGAGATCGACGCGTGGGACGCCCGCGTCGTCCTGCTGCACGAGCGGCCCGAGGCCATCGACGACGTCGCCGTCGTCACCGACGACCTCGGCGGCGCCCAGCTCGCCGTCCGCCACCTGCTGGAGCACGGCTACGCCTACGTCGCCTGCCTCGGCGGCACCGCCGACACCCCGTCCGTCGGCGACCCCGTCTCCGACCACGTCGAGGGCTGGCGCCGGGCCATGGCCGAGGCGGGCGTCCCCACCGAGGGCCGCCTCTTCGAGGCCCCCTACAACCGCTACGACGCCTACAAGGTCGCCCTGGAACTGCTCGCGGGCCCTGACCGGCCGCCGGCCGTGTTCTGCTCCACCGACGACCAGGCGATCGGCCTGCTGCGGGCCGCGCGCGAACTCCGCATCGACGTGCCGGGCGAGCTGGGGGTGGCGGGCTTCGACGACATCAAGGAGGCCGCGCTCGCCGACCCGCCGCTGACCACGGTCGCCTCCGACCGCTCGGCGATGGCCCGCGAGGCCGTCGACCTGGTCCTCGACGACGGCCTGCGCGTGGCGGGCTCCCGCCGCGAACGCCACAAGGTCTTCCCGTCCCGCCTGGTCCCCCGGAGATCCTGCGGCTGCGGAGGGTGAGAGCGGGTACGCCTCCGGGGCGCGGGGTGGCTACGCCTCCGGGGTCCGGGGTGCCGGGGCGGCTTCGCCCGGCGGGGTCCGACCAGGCTCTATGAGACCTGGCTGAGAGGGCCGGCGCCGCCGCCGGGTGCGGCTTTATATCGGGCGTACGCGGTTCTGCCGGGCTTCTCAGGGAGCGCTCAGCAAGCTCTCATGGTCGCGCGGGAGGCTCAATGCCATGAGCGAGAGCATCCGCCGCAGCGGCGAGTACGAGAACCCCGAGAACCCGTACGAGAGCGGCACCGCGCAGCCCGCGCCCGCGCCGGTGAACCCGGAGTGGCCGCCCCCGCCGTCGTACGAGCCGATGGCCGGGCAGTCGACGGCCGGGCGGTCGACGGCCGAGCAGCCGATGGCCGGGCACCCGCAGCCCGAGGCGGCCTTCGCCGTCGGCGGGGCGGGCGGTGACGGCGGGACCGGCGGCGGGACCCCGCACGCCGCCCACGCGGCGGGCGGACGGCGCCGCCCCCGCGGCCCGGTCGCCCTGCTCGCCGCCGTGGCGATCGTCGCCGCGGCGATCGGCGGCGGCACCGCGTACGGCATCCAGGAGCTGACCGGCGGCAACCAGACCGTCGCCGCCGCCCCCACCTCCGTCGTCCCCGCCGCCAAGTCCGGCGACGTCGCCAGCATCGCGGCCGCCGTCAGCCCCAGCGTGGTCGAGATCAACGCCACCCTCGCGGGCGGCTCCTCCACCGGCTCCGGTGTGATCATCACCGGGGACGGCGAGATCCTCACCAACAACCACGTCATCGCGGGCGCCTCCTCGATCAAGGTGCGGACCAGCGACGGCAAGGAGTACACCGCCCAGGTCGTCGGCACCGACAGCGCGAAGGACCTGGCCCTGATCAAGCTGGACGGCGCCTCCGGCCTCAAGGCCGCCACCCTCGGCGACTCCAGCAACGTCAAGGTCGGCGACACCGTCGTGGCGATCGGCTCCCCCGAGGGCCTCACCGGCACCGTGACCAGCGGCATCGTCTCCGCCCTGGACCGGGACGTCACCGTCTCCACCGACGAGAGCCAGGGACAGCAGCAACAGCAGCAGGGCGGCGGCGGCTGGCCCTTCGAGTTCGGCGGCCAGCAGTTCAACGGCGACACCGGCTCCTCCACCACCACCTACAAGGCGATCCAGACCGACGCCTCCCTCAACCCCGGCAACTCCGGCGGCGCCCTGATCGACGCGAGCGGACACATCATCGGCATCAACTCGGCGATGTACTCCGCCGCGCAGGCCGCCTCGTCCTCCGACGCGGGCAGCGTCGGCCTCGGCTTCGCCATCCCCGTCAACACCGTCAAGGCCGACCTGCCGACCCTGCGCGCGGGCGGCGCCGACAGCAACTGACCCCGGACGACCGAGGCCCCCCTCGGCAGCCTCGCGGTATCCCACCCTCAGGGAGCACGACATGATCCAGCAGGAGATCCAGCAGGTCACCCACCGCCTCCCGGCGACCGGCACACCGGGCAGGCCCGGCCCGACCGGCCCCGGCGACGTCACCCTGGCCCTCGCCGTGGCGTCCGCGCTGCACGAGCCGGTGCGCCGTCCGGCCCTCCCCGCCGGTACCGTCGAGAACAGGGCACCGGAGGTGTCCGCCCCGCAGCTGATGGGCCTGCGCACCAGCGCCGCCCGCCCGCACCGACGCAAGGTGCCGCTGAACCGGCTCACTACGATGCGGGGCTGACGCGCTCCCGCGCCCGGCCCCCGCCGCCGTCCCCACCGCACCCGAGGAACCCACGCCCATGAGCCCCGCCGAAGGCGACCGTGACCCGCAGCGCATCCTCATCGTCGACGACGAGCCCGCCGTCCGCGAGGCCCTCCAGCGCAGCCTCGCCTTCGAGGGCTACGGCACCGAGGTCGCCGTCGACGGCGCGGACGCCCTGGAGAAGGCCGCCGCCTACCGGCCCGACCTGGTCGTCCTCGACATCCAGATGCCCCGCATGGACGGCCTCACCGCGGCCCGCCGCATCCGCGGCTCCGGCGACACCACCCCGATCCTCATGCTGACCGCCCGCGACACCGTCGGCGACCGCGTCACCGGCCTCGACGCGGGCGCCGACGACTACCTGGTCAAGCCGTTCGAGCTGGACGAGCTGTTCGCCCGCGTCCGCGCGCTGCTGCGGCGCAGCTCCTACCGGGTGGCGGCCGGCGCGGAGGACACCGCGGCCGACGAGGCCCTCGCCTTCGCCGACCTGCGCATGAACCTCGCGACCCGCGAGGTGACCCGCGGCACGCGCCACGTCGAGCTGACCCGCACCGAGTTCACCCTGCTGGAGATGTTCATGGCGCACCCGCGCCAGGTCCTCACCCGCGAACAGATCCTGAAGGCGGTCTGGGGCTTCGACTTCGAACCGTCGTCCAACTCCCTCGACGTGTACGTCATGTACCTGCGCCGCAAGACGGAAGCCGGCGGCGAGCCCCGCCTCGTGCACACGGTGCGGGGCGTGGGGTACGTGCTGCGGCAGGGCGGGGCGGAGTGAATCCCCTCCGCCGGCTCGTCCGCGGGTTCACGGCCCTGCCGATCCGGGCCCGGCTGTCGATCCTGGTCGCCGCCGCGGTCGCCTTCGCGGTGGCGGCGGTCTCGGTGACCTGCTGGTTCATCGTGCAGGGCAAGCTCTACGGCCAGCTCGACGCCGACCTCAAGGCCGGGATGCGGGCGTCGCCCGTCGAACTGCGGTCCGCGATCAACAACTGCATCGACACCCCCGAGGGCGTCCCCCAGTTCGGCAACAACTACATCCAGGTGTCGCTGGACGACGGCACCGCCTGTCTGCTGCGGGGCTCCATCGGCAAGATCAAGGTGGACCGGACCGACCGGGAGCGGATCGAGCACGCCGACACGAACGCGTTCTACTTCCGCGACGGCACCGACAGCGAGGGCAAAGCCGTACGGATCATGCTCGTCCCGCTCGGCGGCACCACCACGGGCGACGGGCAGCCCGGCCCCTACGTCGGTCTCCAGGTCGCGGTCTCCCTCAAGAGCACCCACAACACCCTCAACGACCTCGCCCTCATCCTCCTCCTCGTCTCCGGGGTCGGGGTCGTCGGGGCCGGGGCCGCGGGGCTCGCCGTGGCGCGGGCGGGGCTGCGGCCGGTGGACCGGCTGACCGAGGCCGTCGAGGAGGTGGCCCGTACCGACGATCTCGGCATCCGTATCCCCGTCGAGGACGACAGCGACGACGAGGTGGCCCGGCTGTCGCGGTCGTTCAACTCGATGACCGCGTCCCTCGCCAGCTCCCGCGAACTCCAGCAGCAGCTGATCGCGGACGCCGGGCACGAGCTGCGCACCCCGCTGACCTCGCTGCGCACCAACATCGAGCTGCTGACCCGCAGCGAGGAGACCGGCCGCCCGCTGCCGGAGGCCGACCGCAAGGCGCTGATGGCGTCGGTGAAGGCGCAGATGACGGAGCTGGCCGCGCTGATCGGGGACCTCCAGGAGCTGTCCCGCGCGCAGGGCCAGCGCGGGGAGCGGGTGCAGGTGGTGTCGCTGCGGGACACCGTGGAGGCGGCGCTGCGCCGGGCGCGGCTGCGCGGCCCCGAGCTGACCATCACGGACTCCCTCGACCCCTGGTACACGCGGGCGGAGCCCGCCGCGCTGGAGCGGGCGGTGGTCAACATCCTCGACAACGCGGTCAAGTTCAGCCCCGAGGGCGGCACGGTCGAGGTGCGGCTCGGCGAGGGCGTGCTGACCGTCCGCGACCACGGTCCGGGCATCCCCGAGGACGAACTGCCGTACGTCTTCGACCGGTTCTGGCGGTCGCCGAGCGCCCGCGCGCTGCCCGGCTCCGGGCTGGGCCTGTCGATCGTGGTCCGTACGGTGCAGGAGGCGGGCGGCGAGGTCACGCTGGCCCGCGCCCAGGACGGCGACGGCGGCACGGTGGCGACCGTACGGCTGCCGGGGGCACCGACCCCGCCGCCCGAACTGCCGTAGCCGAGGTTCCGGCTCCCGGAAAGCGGCGAGGCGGCCAGGTCCTGGACCCGGCCGCCTCGCTCCCGTGGGGGGAGTACCGGCTGTTACTGGACGATCGTGATCCGGTTGGGGACCGGGGGCGCGATCGGGGAGGCGGCCGAGGAGTTGGCCGTCAGGTACTGCTCCAGGGCGGCCAGGTCGTCGAGGCCGACCAGGTCGTTCGTGCCCTGACCGAGGGTGGTGAAGCCGTCGCCGCCGCCCGCGAGGAAGCTGTTGGTGGCGACACGGTAGGTGGCGGCCGGGTCGATCGGGGCGCCGTTCAGGCGGATGGTGTCGGTGACGACCCGGTCCGCGCCCGTCTTCGTCAGGTCCAGCGTGTACGTCAGGTTGGCGGACGGCTGGAGGATCTTCGTCGCGGTCGCGTTCGGGCCGCTGACCTGCTCCTTGAGCGCCTGGACGACCTGGGCGCCGGTGAAGTTCTGGAGGTTGACGGTGTTGGCGAACGGCTGGACGGTGAAGCCCTCCGCGTAGGTGACGACGCCGTCGCCCTCACCGGCCTTGGCCGCGTAGGTCAGACCGGCGCGCACGCCGCCCGGGTTCATCAGCGCGAGGTCGGTGTCGGCGTCGAGCTTCTTGCCGTACCAGAGCTGCGCGTCGGCGATCAGGTCGCCCATCGGGGACTCGGTGCCCGTGTTGGGGACGTCGCCGGAGATGTGGCCGATGGCGCGGTTGCCGATGGGCGCCGCGAGGGTGTTCCACTTGCTGATCAGGCTGGTCATGTCCGGCGCCTTGGGCACGGTGCGGGTGACCACGTGGTTCGCGGACTTGACCGCGGTGCGGGCGATGTCACCGGTGAAGCGGTCGTACGTCAGCGTGGTGTCCGTGTAGAGACGGCCGAAGGAGGCCGCCGAGGTCACCGTGCGGGGCTTGCCCGACGGGTCGTCGATCGTGCACGCGTACGCGGCGTGCGTGTGGCCGGTGACCAGCGCGTCCACGGACGGCGACACGTTCTTGGCGATGTCGACGATCGGGCCGGAGATGCCGTCCCCGCCGCCCGGCGAGTCGCAGTCGTAGTTGTAGGACTGCGAGGCGGGCAGGCCGCCCTCGTGGATCAGCGCGACGATCGACTTGACGCCCTTGCGCTGCAATTCGCGGGCGTACTTGTTGATCGTCTGGACCTCGTCCTTGAACGTGAGGCCCTTGACGCCCTCGGCGGAGACGACGCCCGGGGTGTCCTCCAGGGTCACCCCGATGAAGCCGATCTTGACGTCCTTCTTCTTCCAGATCCAGTACGGCTTCAGCAGCGGCTTGCCGGTCTTCTCCTTCAGCACGTTGGCCGCGAGGTAGGGGAAGTCGGCGCCCTTGAACTTCTTGTCCGTGTAGCAGCCGTCGGTGGGGTGGCAGCCGCCGTTCTGGAGGCGGCGCAGCTCCTTGGCGCCCTCGTCGAACTCGTGGTTGCCGACCGAGGTGACGTCCAGGTCCAGCTTGTTGAGCGCCTCGATGGTGGGCTCGTCGTGGAAGAGGCCCGAGATCAGCGGGGACGCGCCGACCATGTCGCCGCCCGCCGCGGTGATCGAGTACTTGTTGCCCTCGCGGGCCTGGCGCAGGTGCGTCGCCAGGTACTCGACGCCGCCCGCGTCGATCGTCTTGGTGGTGCCGTCGGCCTGGAGTTCGGTGACACGGCCGGAGGAACCGGCCGGGGGCTCCAGGTTGCCGTGCAGGTCGTTGAAGGAGAGCAGCTGCACGTCCTGGTAGCGGTTCGGCAGCGGCTTGCCGTGCCGGGAGTCGTGCGCGCCGGCGGGCAGCGCGGCGAGCATCGCGCCGACGGTGGCCAGTCCGGCGGCTGCGGCGAGCATCCCGTACGTACGGCGTCTGCGGCTCTGATTCGGCTGGGCAGTGGCTGGCATGCGCCCCCCTGTGGTGTCTGCTGTGGTGTCGACGTCCTCGATGCCGGGGCGGCCCGTGAGGCGTCCGGGGCTGTGGCCCCGCCGGGCCGCAGCCTAGAGTCAACGCGCGTAGCGCGACAGGGGGTTCATGGTTACATCCTGGTTTCCCTTTCCCCGTCCCCGGTGGACGGACGGGTGACGGACCTGCGCGTTTCGCCGTACCGCCGCATTGCCCGGCCGCTCCCGCGCGCCCGTAATACCCTCGTACGCATGACCAGCGACGACCCCGCACGGACCCACGGCGCCCGCTCCCTCGACACCCTCGCCGCGCTCTCCCCCGCACAGACCGAGGCCGTCCTCGGCCTGCTCTCGCAGGCGGCCGCCGCCGACGGGCAGCAGGCCGTGTCCGAGCAGGGCCGTCTGCAACTGCGCGGCGGCGCCCGCGACGGCGTCTCCCATCTTCTGCTGAGCGTGGACGGCGAACTCGTCGGCTACGCCCAGCTGGAGGACACCGACCCCGTCGAGGCCCCGGCCGCCGAACTGGTCGTGCACCCCGCCCACCGCGGGCACGGGCACGGCCGGGCGCTCGGCTCCGCCCTGCTCGCCGCGTCCGGGAAGCGGCTGCGGGTGTGGGCCCACGGCGGTCACGCGGCCGCCCGGCATCTCGCCCAGGTGCTGGGGCTGACCCTGTTCCGCGAACTGCGGCAGATGCGGCGGTCGTTGACCGACCTCGACCTGCCCGACCCGGTGCTGCCCGAGGGTGTCACCGTGCGGGCCTTCGAGCCGGGCCGGGACGAGGACGCCTGGCTGGCCGTCAACTCCGCCGCCTTCGCCCACCATCCCGAGCAGGGGTCGCTCACCCGCCGTGACCTCGACGACCGGGCGGGCGAGGCCTGGTTCGACCCGGCCGGGTTCTTCCTCGCCTTCCGCGGGGAGCGGCTGGTCGGCTTCCACTGGACCAAGGTCCACGCGGAGGAAGGGCTGGGCGAGGTGTACGTCCTCGGGGTCGCGCCCGGTGCGCAGGGGGGTGGGCTCGGGAAGTCCCTCACCACGATCGGGCTGCGGCATCTCGCGGGGCAGGGCCTGCCTACGGCGATGCTGTATGTCGATGCCGACAACACGGCGGCGGTGTCGGTGTATGAGCGGTTGGGGTTTGTCACGTATGAGACGGATCTGATGTATCGGACGGAGACGTAAGTCTCCGACGGTTGGGCGGGGGGGCTCGTGGTGGGTCGGGCTCGTGGGTGGGTGCGGGTGGGTGGGGGCTGGTTGCGCAGTTCCCCGCGGACCCTCTGGGGGGTCGGCAGGAGGCGGGTTCTCACGGCGCCGTGAGGACGGGTGCTGTGCGCGGTTCCCCGCGCCCCTGGAGGTTGGGGGTGGGCCCTCTTTGGAGGGTGAGGTGGGGTGTGTGCTGTGCGCGGTTCCCCGCGCCCCTAGGTGAGGGATGCGCTGCGTCTCTTCAGGAGAGGGGCCAGGGGTTCGGGGATGGACAGGGTGGTGGCGAGGGTGGCTGTGGCGAGGGTCAGGGACCAGTGGGTGTGGGTGGTGGTCCACCAGGGGTTCTGGGGGTCGGTCAGGAGGCCCCAGCGGGCGGGGAGGAGGAGGGCGGCGAGGGCGGCGACGCCCAGGTGGGTCGCCGCTCGTCTGCCCACCTCCGCGCGGTCGGTGAAGCGGACGGCCGTGGCGGCCAGGGCGAGGGCCGCGGCGGCCATGCCCAGTGCCTCCAGGGTGAGGGCGGGCCACGGTGGTCTGGTGGGGGCGGGGACGAGGAGCAGGGCCGCCGTCCACCACAGGGCCGCCATCGGGACCGCCGACGCCAGCCGCAGTCCGGCCCGCAGGGGGCGTCCCAGGGGGGAGGTCACGGTGGTGTGGCGGGCGGGGTCGTCCAGCAGGAAGGCCAAGCCGATCGCTCCGGAGAGGGCGGTCAGCCGCAGGACGAGGAGGCCGAGGTCCGCGTCGGGGCCATGGTCCGGGAGACGGGTGCTCGCGGCGAGCAGGAGTCCGAGGGCTCCCGCGGTGATCGGGGCGCGGCGGGGCAGGGATCGCCACAGGGGCGGAAGCAGCGCCCTGAGCAGGGACCTGGTCAGCGGGGGCGGGGTGCCGGGGCGGTGGCGCTGCCACCAGCCGGGGGTGCTGCTCGGGGTGGCTTCCGGCGTGCGGGGCTCTACTTCTCGCACGGTTCGACTCCCTTCGGCAGGGTGACGCCGAGGAGTGCGGCGGCCTCGGTGACCGGGGTCCGTGCCGAGGTCAGTGCGGACCAGTGGGCCTTGACCTGCCGGGTCGTCTCGGCGCGGGGGCGGTCCAGCAGGGCGCGGACGAGGGCGGTCTGTTCGGCGCTCAGGGACAGTCCGTCGGTGGGGGTGAGGACCAGGCCGGAGCCGGTGACGCTGTCGTCCAGGCGGACGGTGCCGAAGGTGTTCAGCGGGTCCCGGTCGGTGCTCAGCACCAGCCACATGATCGTCGCCGGGCGGACGTCGCACATCGTCATGGCCGCCTCGTCCTCCGTGCCCGCGACCAGGACGGTCGCGGCGCCGACGGCGAACTCCGGGACGCGGGTGCCGCCCCAGCGGGTGCCGACGGTGACGACTCCGGGGACGGTCGACGAGGGCAGTGCCGTGTCCGCCTCGACCCCGCCGGTGGCGTCGATGCGCTGGCGGACCGTCAGCGGGGCGTGCGCGGCGCTGCCGCCCGCGGCGGTGCGCAGCCGGTCGACGACCTCGGCCCACGCGTCGCGGGTGCCGTTCCACTCGGGGAACGAGCAGTACCGCGATCCGCGGAGGTCGGTGCACGTCTGGACTTTCTCCGGTGTCCTGGAGGCCGTGGTCCGGGCGGTCTCCAACGCGTCGGTGCCGTGCGGGAACTGGCCGACGGCGCCGGTCACGGTGACGGCCAGGGCGAGGGCGGTGGCCGCCTGCACCGAGCGGACCCGGGTGCCGCCCGCGCGCAGCAGGGCCGCGCAGGTGACGAGGGCGCAGAGGCCGAGCACGTAGAGGGCGTGCCAGCCGGCGGGGCGGCCGAGGAGGTCGGAGGGGACGGGGTCGCCGCCGCCGTCGGTGGAGAGGCGGATCGGGGAGAGCCAGCCCACGCGGTCGCTGTCCGCGTGGGTGGCCGAGGTGACGGCGAGGACGAGGACGTAGAAGCCGATCACGAACAGTATGGGCGCGAAGGGGGTGGGGACGAGGCGGGCCAGGAGGACGCCGGTGACCCCGGCCAGGAGGACGGTGAGCGGTCCGGTGGCGAGTTCGCCGAACGAGCCGTGTCCGATCGCGCCGGGCTTGACCGCCTCCCAGCCGTAGGCGACGCCGACGACGAGCGCGGTGAGCGCTCCGTACGGCACGGCGGAGAGGGCGTGGGCCAGGGTGCGGCGCCAGGGTTCCATCGCGAGGACGTCGAACTGCTGGAGCGTGTGGTGGCGGCGGGCGCGCAGGGCGGCCGCGTTGGTGCAGACGAGCAGGGCGATCGCGGGCAGGAACGCGGCGCCCTGGCCTTCGCGGTCGGTGGTGTGGAGGACGGGGAAGTCGTCCATGCCGTCGAGCGTCACGATCCGGACGACCGTGTAGGCGATCAGGACGAGGAAGAAGACCAGCACCGGGACCTGGAACAGCAGCTCGCGGGCTTCGAAGCGGGCCAGGGCGAGGACCGGTCCGGCCCGGTGGTGGCGGTGCGGGGGCTGCTCGGGGCGGTCGGCGGGGCCGGTGGGACCGGCCGGGCCGGTCGGGGTCAGGGTCGGGGTGCTCATGCCGTCACCGTCCGGCTGTCGCTGTCCAGGGCGAGCAGATAGCCGTCCTCCAGGGTGGGTTCGAGAAGGTCGGCGCCCTCGGGGGGATCTCCGACGTTGCGGAAGGTGCCGGTGCCGGTGCGCCAGCCCGCCAGCGCGGCCGGGTCCCGTCCGGCGCTGCTCCAGACGCGGCCGGCCGCGCGGGCGGTCAGTTCGGCGGGGGCGCCCGCGAACCGCACCCGGCCG
This sequence comes from Streptomyces sp. NPDC091281, assembly GCF_044757425.1. NCBI lineage: Bacteria > Bacillati > Actinomycetota > Actinomycetes > Kitasatosporales > Streptomycetaceae > Streptomyces > Streptomyces sp. NPDC091281. The sequence continues at coordinate 636,430 of NZ_JBIVUY010000004.1, forward strand.
CGGGCGAGGACCACGACGTGGTGGCAGAGCATCGCCACGTCCTCCGTCTGGTGGGTGGAGAGCACGACGGTGCGGTCCTCGCCCGCCTCGGCGATCAGCTCCCGGAACCGCATGCGCTGCTCGGGGTCGAGGCCGACGGTGGGTTCGTCCAGCACCAGCAGGCCGGGGTCGCCGACGAGCGCGGCGGCCAGGGCGACCCGCTGCCGCATCCCGCCGGAGAGCCGCTTGATCCGGGTGCCGCGCACGTCCGCGAGGTCGACGTCGGCCAGGACGCGCCGCACCTCGCGGTGGCGGGCGGCGCGGTCGGTGAGTTCCTTGAGGATCGCCACGTAGTCGACGAACTCGAAGGCCGTGAAGTCGGGGTGGAAGCCGGGGGTCTGCGGGAGGTAGCCGAGGGTGCGGCGCAGGGCGAGGCGGCCCGCGGCGGTGCCCGGGTCGTGGCCGAGGGCGGTGAAGTCGCCCCGGTCCGGCGGCAGGGCGGTGGCCAGCACCCGCAACAGGGTGGTCTTGCCCGCCCCGTTGGGCCCGAGCAGGCCGGTCACGCCCCGGCTCAGCCGCAGCGAGACACCGTCGAGGGCGGGGGTGCCGCCGTAGCGCAGGGAGAGGCCGGTGGCCGTGAGCGTGGTCGGCGGGGCGGGCGGGGTGGTCATGGGGGACTCCTGGGGGTCGGGGCGGCGGGCCGGGGCGGGCGGCGGGGTCACAGGGCACCCGTGTCCGGGAAGCCGCCGACGGGCCGGGCGTCGAAACGGTCGCGGCCGCGGTAGAGCAGCAGGGCGGAGAGGACCGCGACGCACGCCGTCACGGACTGTCCGGTGGCGCTGAACGGCGCGAGGCCGGTCGAGGGCTGGGTGTGCGCCACCAGGAGCACCGCCACCCAGGCGGCGCCCACCAGGACGGGCGCGAGGACCGGCCCGAGCCGGGGCGCCAGGGCCAGGCCGGTCGCGGTCAGGGCGAGCGCGGGCAGCAGCCAGGCCAGGGCCAGCAGTCCGTACCCCGGAAGGGCGAGGGTCGCCAGGCCGTTGAAGACCAGGCCCGCGGTGAGGACCGCGACCGTGCGGATCATCAGCAGCCGGAAGCCGTGCACCGGCGCCACCACGGCCATCTCGTACGACGGGTCGAGCGTCGGGCCGTACGACACGGCGACGCCCGCCAGGGGGAGCAGCGGGGCCAGGGCGAGGAACAGGGCGGGTCCGCTCACCAGATGCACCACCAGCACCGTCATGACCAGCACGGAGACCACCGCCAGCAGCCAGGAACGGCGCAGCACCGGGGTCGCCGTGAGGAGCCGCGCGGTGTGGTCGGCCACGCCGGTCCGGGTCAGCAGCCGCTCGACGGCGCCGGGCCGGGGCGCGTCCAGCTCGGCGTCGAGCCGCTCCCAGGCGAGGTCCAGCGCGACCGGGTCGACCGCGTCCGCGAGCCGGGACCGGCACGGGGCGCACGCGGTGAGATGCGTGTCCGCGGACCACAGCCGGGGCGGGTCCAGTTCGCCGCGCGCATAGGCGCGCAGGTCGTCCTCGGCCAGATGCCATGCCGTCATGCCAGCGCCTCCCGCAGCTGCTTGCGGGCCCGCTGGGCCCGTGTCTTGACCGTGCCCGGCGGGATGCCGAGCAGGGTGGCGGCCTCCCGTGTGGTGAGCCCGTCGACCACGGTGGCCTGGAGGACCGCCCGCAGCTCCGGCGAGAGCCGGGTCAGGGCTCCGGCGAGGTCCCCGTGCTCCACCCCCGCGAGCACGCGGTCCTCTGCGGACGACTCGTGCCGGTGGCGCAGCCGGGCCAGGGTCTGGCGCAGCCGCCCCCGGGCACCGTCGCCGCGCACCGCGTCGACCAGCCGTCGGGACCCGATCCGCCACAGCCAGCCCGCGGCGTCGGCGCCCGCGTCGGCGTCCTGCCGGAAGCGGGCCGTGCCCCGCCACACCGCGAGGAACGTCTCCTGCACGACGTCGTCGACTATCGCCGCGTCGGCGCAGCGGCCGCGCATCCGTGCGGTCAGCCAGGGCGCGTACCGGCGGTACAACTCCTCGAAGGCATGGCGGTCGCGGTCCGCCGCGATGGCCCGCAGCAGCTCCCCGTCGCTTCTCGTTTCGCTCACACCCCCTCATCGGACGAGCCCCGCCGATCGGTTCACGATCCGGCCCACGAATTTCCGGAACCCGCGTCCGACGCCGAACGCCCAGGTCACAGACGTCCGTCCGCGCAGGCCAGGAGCGACCGCACCGGGCCCCGCGGCGGGCCCCGCGCCGGCCTCCGCGGCGGGCCCCGAAGCCCCCCGAGTCTCCCCCGGCACTCCCGCCGCCCGGACACGCACCCCGAACTGACTTGACATGCACCCCACCCCTCCACCACCTTTTCACTACTCAATTAGTGAAAGGGTGGTGGAAGTGCTCGCCTACCGCATCGACCGGCACAGCGGCGTCGCCACCTACATGCAGATCGTCCAGCAGACCCGGCAGGCCCTGCGCCTCGGCCTGCTGCGCCCCGGCGACCAGCTGCCGACGGCCCGCGAGGTCGTCGAAGCGACGGCCATCAACCCCAACACCGTGCTGAAGGCCTACCGCGAACTGGAGCGCGAGGGCCTCGTCGAGGCCCGCCGCGGTCTGGGCACCTTCGTCCGCCGGGGACTCGGCGCCGCGCCCGCGGACTCGCCCCTGCGCACCGAGCTGGACGACTGGGCCGACCGGGCCCGCGCGGCGGGGCTCGACCGTGAGGACGTGGCCGCGCTCTTCACGGCCGTACTGGACCAGTACGGCGCGACGGCGACGGCGCGGACCGCCCCGCCGGACGCCACGGCTCCATCGAACGCCACGTCCCCGCCGACCGCGGCCACCACGCAGGCCGGGACGACCGACTCGGGCCGCACGGCCCACGACCACCACCGCCACTCCCAGGGGGACCCCTCATGACCGACATCGCCATAGCGGCGACCGGGCTCGGCAGACGCTTCGGCCGCCGTGGCGGCTGGGCGCTGCGCGACTGCGCGTTCCGGCTGCCCGCCGGGCGGGTCTGCGCCGTCGTAGGCCCCAACGGCGCGGGCAAGTCCACGCTCCTCGACCTCGTCGCGGGCCTGCTGCCGCCCACCGAGGGCTCCGTCACCGTCCTCGGCACGGACCCGGCGACGGCCCGCGCGCGCGTCGCGCACGTCGGCCAGGACAAGCCGCTGTACCCGCACCTGAGCATCGCCGAGACCCTGCGCGTGGGCGCCGCGCTCGCTCCGGACCGCTGGGACGCGGCGACCGCCGAGGGGATCGTCGCCGCGGGCGGGCTGGACCCGGCGTCCCGCGTCCGGACGCTCTCCGGCGGCCAGCGCACCCGCGTGGCCCTCGCGCTGGCGCTCGGCAGGCGGCCGGACCTGCTCCTGCTGGACGAGCCGACGGCCGACCTCGACCCGCTCGCCCGGCACGAACTGCTGGGCACCCTGATGGCGACGGCCGCGCGCGACGGCACCACCATCGTGATGTCCTCTCATGTGGTGGCCGAGCTGGAGAACTCCTGCGACCACCTGCTCCTCCTAGGCGGCGGCCGGATACGGCTGGCGGGCGAGCTGGACGAGCTGCTGGCGGCCCACGCGCGCGTGAGCACGTCCACGCAGGCCGCCAAGCTGCTCGGCGGCTCCGGGCACACGGTCGTCGACTCCGCCATCACGGGCCGCCAGCTCACCGCGCTGCTCCGCCCCGCCGAGCCGCTCCCCGACCACTGGCACGCCACTCCGCCGTCCCTGGAGGAACTGGTCCTGGCCTACCTGCGCAGCCCCCGCGCGGCGTCCCTCACACCCGACACGGCTCCCGCCCCGGTCGGCTCCCTTCACTCCCAGGAGGCTTCCGCATGACCACCGTGGCCTCTCTCCCGCCGTCGGGCGCCCCTTCCCGCGCGCGCCGCCCGCACCCGGCGCCCCGGCCGCCCCGCGCCGTGTCCTGGATGTGGACGGTGCACCGGCCCGCCCTGTGGATCTGGGCCGTGTCCGTCGTTCTGATGGCGGTCGCCCTCCTGGTGCTGTGGGGACCCATGGGCGACGCGGCGGCCGACGCGATGCGCCGGTTCCGGGCCTGCGGGCCCAGCGCGCCCTGCGTCTTCGACGAGGACGCGGCCTTGCGCTACGACGAGGTCTACGCCTGGGCGAACCTGGCCATGATCGCCGTCCCCTTCCTGGTCGCCGCCTGGGCGGGCGCCGCCCTCGTCGGCCGGGAGCTGGAGTCGGGCACGGCCCGTCTCGCGTGGACGCTCGGAATCTCCCCGACCCGCTGGCTCACCGCCAAGCTGGCCGTCCCCGCCGCGCTGATCACGGCGGGCCTCGGCCTGTTGGTGCTGCTGCACCGGTTCCTGTGGACGGCGCGGCAGGGGCGTACGGGAGCGAGCGACCAGTGGTCGGAAGGCCCCACCCTCTACACCAACGGCCCGGCCCTGCCCGCCTTCGCCCTGGCCGCGCTCGCCGTGGGCGCCCTGGCGGGCGTGGTCTGCCGCCGCACGCTGCCCGCGCTGGGTCTCGGCCTCGGCGTCACACTCGCCCTCGGCCTCGCCACCGACCGGGTCCTGCCGTACCTGTGGCCGAGGGTCACCCGGGTCCGCGCCCTGGACGAGCCGTACACGTACATCGACGGGATACCGGTCGTCAGAGGGCTGATCACCGAGTCCGGCGCCCGTATCGCCGACCCCGGCTGCGGGCCCTCCTGGCAGGACCCGCAGTGCGTCGCTCTCTTCGACCGCATGGACGTCACCGGCTTCTACGACACCTTCCACCCCCGGTCCCACTTCTGGCCGCTCCACCTCATGGCCGCCGCGCTCCTCCTCGCCGTGGCCGCCGCCTGCGTCGTCACCGCGTACGCCCTGATCCGGCGGTCCACCGCGACCCCGCCCCGCCGCCGCGAGACACCCGCCGCGTCCGGCTCGCCCACCACGCCGATCCCGACGGCCACCTGAACGGCGTACCTACGCCCCGGCCTCCTACGCCCCGGCCTCCTACGCCCCGACGCGGGGGACGGGACGTACGGGGCCGGAACCACTCCTCACCCCCACCACCCCCGCGATCCGCCCCCCGATATCCCGCACGCCATGTCGCCGTAACCATCGGTTCAGACGGCCTTGCGACGCTCAGCCAATGAACCGAGCCGTGCCCGAGCCCGCGCCGCGTCCCGACGGGGAAGCCCCCGAGGGTGCGCCCCGCCACGGGAACGCCGCGGGTGCCGGGGGCGCCGAAGGCACCGGGACCGCCGGGCGGAGCGGGCCCGGCGGGCGCGCCGCGCACGCCGCCGTGCTCCCACCCGCCCGTTCCGACGCGCCTGCAACGCCCCCGGCGCGGAACAATGGGGGCATGAGTCAGCACGAGGCCAAGGTCCAGCACGCGCAGCCCTCCGTGGGCTCCATAGCCGCGCACCGCCCGCACACGGTGGCGGCGGTCGTCTCCGACCTCGAACCAGACATCGACGCCGACCTCGACGCCTACGAGGAGTCACCGGTCGACGGCCCGCAGCTCCCGCAGGGCCGCTTCCTGGACCGGGAGCGCAGCTGGCTCGCGTTCAACGAGCGGGTCCTGGAGCTGGCCGAGGACCCGAACACGCCGCTGCTGGAGCGGGCGAACTTCCTCGCGATCTTCGCCAGCAACCTGGACGAGTTCTTCATGGTCCGGGTGGCCGGTCTCAAGCGGCGCATCGCCACCGGCGTCGCGACCCGCTCCGCGTCCGGGCTCCAGCCGCGCGAGGTGCTGGAGATGATCTGGGCCCGCTCGCGCGAACTGATGGCCCGGCACGCCGCCTGCTACCACGAGGACGTCGCCCCCGCGCTCGCGGAGGAGGGCGTCCACCTGGTCCGCTGGAGCGAGCTGACGGAGAAGGAGCAGGCCCGCCTCTTCACCCTGTTCCGGCACCAGATCTTCCCCGTGCTGACCCCCCTCGCGGTCGACCCCGCGCACCCCTTCCCGTACATCTCGGGTCTCTCGCTGAACCTCGCGGTCGTCGTCCGCAACCCGGTCAGCGGGCACAAGCACTTCGCGCGCGTCAAGGTCCCGCCGCTGCTCTCCCGCTTCCTCGAATGCTCCCCCGGCCGGTACGTGCCCATCGAGGACGTCATCGCCGCCCACCTGGAGGAGCTGTTCCCCGGGATGGAGGTGCTGGAGAGCCACGCCTTCCGCCTCACCCGCAACGAGGACCTGGAGGTCGAGGAGGACGACGCCGAGAACCTGCTCCAGGCCCTGGAGAAGGAGCTGATGCGGCGCCGCTTCGGACCGCCGGTGCGGCTGGAGGTCGAGGAGTCCATCGACCGCGAGGTCCTCGACCTGCTGGTGCGCGAGCTGAAGATCAGCGAGGCCGAGGTCTATCCGCTGCCCGGCCCGCTCGACCTGACCGGCCTGTTCCGCATCCACGGCCTGGACCGGCCCGAGCTGAAGTACCGCAAGTTCATCGCGGGCGTGCACCGCGACCTCGCCGAGGTGGAGTCCGCCTCCGAGCCCGACATCTTCGCCGCGCTGCGCAACCGCGACGTGCTGCTGCACCACCCGTACGACTCGTTCTCCACCTCCGTGCAGGCGTTCCTCCAGCAGGCCGCCGACGACCCGGACGTCCTCGCGATCAAGCAGACCCTGTACCGGACCTCGGGCGACTCGCCGATAGTGGACGCGCTGATCGACGCCGCCGAGTCCGGCAAGCAGGTCCTCGTGCTGGTCGAGATCAAGGCCCGCTTCGACGAGCACGCGAACATCAAGTGGGCGCGCAAGCTGGAGGAGGCGGGCTGCCACGTCGTGTACGGCCTGGTCGGCCTCAAGACGCACTGCAAGCTGTCGCTGGTGGTCCGTCAGGAGGGCGAGACCCTGCGCCGCTACAGCCACGTCGGCACCGGCAACTACCACCCGAAGACGGCCCGCCTCTACGAGGACCTCGGCCTGCTCACCGCCGACCCGCAGGTCGGCGCGGACCTCTCCGACCTCTTCAACCGGCTCTCCGGGTACTCCCGCCGCGAGACCTACCGCCGACTCCTGGTCGCCCCCAAGTCGCTGCGCGACGGCCTGATATCGCGCATCAACAAGGAGGTCCAGCACCACCGCGCGGGACGCCCCGCCTCCGTCCGCATCAAGGTCAACTCGATGGTGGACGAGGCGATCATCGACGCGATGTACCGGGCCTCGCAGGCAGGGGTGGCGTGCGACGTCTGGGTGCGCGGCATCTGCGCGGTACGGCCGGGCGTGCCGGGCCTGTCGGAGAACATCCGGGTCCGCTCGATCCTCGGCCGCTTCCTGGAGCACTCCCGGGTCTTCGCCTTCGGCAACGGCGGCGAGCCCGAGGTGTGGATCGGCAGCGCCGACATGATGCACCGCAACCTCGACCGCCGTATCGAGGCCCTGGTCAGGGTCACCGACCCGGCCCACCGCGCGGCCCTGAACCGGCTGCTGGAGACCGGCATGTCCGACACCACCGCCTCCTGGCACCTCGGCCCGGACGGCGAGTGGACCCGGCACGCCACCGACGCGGACGGCCAACCCCTGCGCAACGTCCAGGAGATGCTCATAGACGCCCGGAGGCGCCGGCGTGGCACAGCGACACCATGACCTGACGGACCACACGGCGGGGCCGGACGCCCCGACCGTGACCGGGGAGGCCCTGGCGGGCTATCTCCGGTCCCAGGCCACCGAGTTCCTCCGCGCGCTGCGCCTGCACCGGGAGACCGGTGGCGGGTCGCCGAACGGCGCGGCGGCCGGTGGCCCGGGACAGTCCGTCGACGCGGCTCGGGCGCTGCGCCGCTCGGCCCGCCGGATCAGCGGCAGCCTGCACACCTTCCGGCCGCTGCTCGACCCCGGCTGGTCGGAGGAGATCCGCCCGGAGCTGGCCTGGCTGTCGGGCACCCTGGCGCTCGAACACTCCTGCGAGGCGCGGCTGGAGCGGCTCCTGCTGGCCCTGCACCGCCTCTCCGGCGCGCCCCCGGCCGTCCCCGCCGCCCCGCTCGAAGTGCCGGTCCGCACGCCGGTACCGGCCCAGGCGGGCGGGGCGGCAGCCGCGATGGGGACACCGGGATCGGTGGACCCGGCCGACCCGGCGGGGACCGGCGCGGCGGCCCGGTCCAGGACCACCACGGCCACCGACCCGCGCACCGGCACCGCCACCCGCACCGGCCCCGACCCGCGCGACGCCACCGCGGCGGCGGTTCCCGCCCCTTCCGGCGCCCCCGCGCGCCTCCCCGTCACCCCCCGCGCGGCATCGGCCGGTTCCGGCCAGCACCCGGCCGTCCCCGACCGCGGCAACCTGACCGTGGGCGCCGCGAAGGCGGGCGCGCTGCTGGACCGGCAGCTGACCCTCGCCCGGACCCGGGCCCACTCCACCGCCCTCCAGGCCCTCGGGTCGAGCCGCTTCCACGCGGTCGCCGACAAGGTCGCCGTGCTCGCCAGCGAGGTCCCGCTCGCCCCGCACGCCGCCGCCACCGACCCGCGCCCCCTCGCCGCCGCGGCCGAGGACCGCCTCACGGACGCGGTGGCCGCCCTGCCGCTGCTCACCGCGGGCCACCCGTACAACGCGGAGGCCCTCGTCCACGGCCTGTCCCCGGAACCCACCCCGCACCCGCAGGACGCGCCCTGGCACCAGGTCCGCCTCCTGCTGCGGCTGCACCGCTACGCCCTGGAGGTCGTCCTCGGCGCCGACACACCGCCGGACGTACGACTGCTCGCCGCGGGCGAGGCCCTGGACCGGCACCGGGACGCCTCGGAGGCCGCCGCCGCGGCGGCGCACGCGGCGCGCACGCCCCGGATCGCGCCCGCGACGGCGTACGCCCTCGGTGTCCTGCACGCCGACCAGCGGCACGAGGTGGAGGCGGCCCGGTACGCCTTCCAGCGGGCGTGGCAGAGACAGACCGGCTGACCGTGGCCGGGCCCGCGCGGGCGGCCCCGGCCCGCCCCCGTCCGGCACGTGCGGATCGACCCCGAGGAGGCGGTGCCCGGTGAGTGAGCCAGTGGATCGGCCTGCGCGTCGGCCGGTGAGCGGGCCCGTCGGCGCGTTCGCGGGCGGGCCCGGGGCACGGCCCGTGCGGGCGGCGGGGTGCGTCCTGTGGCGGCGCTCGCCGATCGGCGGTGAGCTGGAGGTGTGTCTGGTGCACCGACCGAAGTACGACGACTGGTCCCACCCGAAGGGCAAGCTGAAGCGGGGCGAGGACTGGCTGGTGTGCGCCCTGCGCGAGGTCGCCGAGGAGACGGGGTACGCGGCCCGGCCCGGTGTGCCGCTGCCCACGGTGCGGTATCTCGCCCAGGGCCGGCCCAAGGAGGTCCGCTACTGGGCGGCCGAGGCCGGATTCGGCGGCTTCACCCCCAACGACGAGGTGGACCGCCTGCTCTGGCTGCCCCCGGCCGACGCCCGCCTCCGCCTCACCCAGCCCCGCGACCGCACCCTCGTGGACGCGCTGCTCGCCGCCCTGGGCGGCCGGACCGGGCCCGCCCCCGCCCGCCCGCCGTACGACCACGACGGCCCCCGCCCGCACCGCACCTGACCACCCGGACCGCCTGGACCGGGCGCATCGCCTGGACCGGGCGCATCGGGCACACCGCTCGCATCGAGCGCACCGGACGCGACCGCACGGGACCGCACCGCACCGAGGCGTGCCGGACCACACCGGACCTGCGCCGATCCGCACCTGACCGCCCACGGACCGGCTCCGCTCACCTCGCCCCCGCCGGAATCACCCCGTGTCCTCGGCGTGAGCGTTCCGTGACCTAACCGCACCGCCGCCAGGGGTTCACCCCCCGTTCATTTGTGCCCATAGGCGGCTTCACCTGTTCTGCCTAATTTCGGCCTTACCCGGTGCGGAGCGCGGCCTCAGGGACGCGGACGCATCACCCCGTCTTCGCACGCCGCCGGAATTCAGGACGGCGGCTCCTGGAAGGATCTCCCTCAAGTGAAGCTTCAGCGCATGAACCGGCGGGCCCTCACCCTCGGTGCTCTCGCCGTCTCCGGCGCCCTGGCCCTCACGGCGTGCGGTTCCGACGACACCGGCTCCAGCAGCAGTGACGGCGGCAGCTCGGCGGCCAGCGCCCCGGCGGCCGGCGACATCAAGTGCGACGACGCGAAGGGGCAGCTCCTCGCGGACGGCTCCTCCGCCCAGAAGAACGCCATCGACGCCTGGGTCAAGAACTTCACCCAGGCCTGCAACGGCGTCCAGGTCAACTACAAGGGCTCCGGCTCCGGCGCGGGCATCACCGCCTTCACGCAGGGCACGGTCGCCTTCGCGGGCTCCGACTCCGCGCTCAAGCCCGAAGAGGTCGAGGCCTCCAAGAAGGTCTGCTCCGGCGGCCAGGGCATCGACCTGCCGATGGTGGCCGGCCCGATCGCCGTCGCCTACAACCTGTCCGGCGTGGACGACCTCGTCCTGGACGCGCCCACCCTGGCGAAGATCTTCGACGGCAAGATCTCCAACTGGAACGACGCCGCCATCGCGAAGCTCAACCCCGACGCGAAGCTTCCCGACCTCAAGATCCAGGCGTACCACCGCTCGGACGAGTCCGGCACCACGGACAACTTCACCAAGTACCTGATCGCCGCCGCCCCGAGCGACTGGAAGTACGAGGGCGGCAAGGCCTGGCAGGCCAAGGGCGGCCAGTCCGCCGCCGGTTCCTCCGGTGTCGCCCAGGGCGTCAAGCAGACCAACGGCGCCATCGGCTACATGGAGCTGTCGTACGCGAAGGACGGCGTCGGCACGGTCGCCCTCGACACGGGCGCCTCCGCCCCGGTCAAGGCCTCCTCCGACGGCGCCACCAAGGCCGTCGCCGCCGCCAAGGTCGTCGGCACCGGCAGCGACCTCGCGCTGAAGCTGGACTACACCAGCAAGGCCGAGGGCGCCTACCCGATCACCCTCGTCACCTACGAGATCGCCTGCGACAAGGGCAACAAGGCCGACACCCTGCCGGCCACCAAGGCCTTCCTGCGCTACATCGCCAGCGAGCAGGGCCAGGGCATCCTCTCGGGCATCGACTACGCGCCGATCCCCGACGCCATCATCACCAAGGTCCGCAGCACCATCGAGGGCCTGAGCTGATCTGAAGGCGCGGTCCGGTCCGGGGGAGCCCCGGTCCGGACCGCGCCGTCCGGTGCACCGCCGCCAGGGGCCGACCGCACATCCGGCCCCGCCCGAGCCGCTCGTCCCCGCGCGGCTCCGCAGACCGGAGATCCCATGGACATATCCACGCACACAGACCACGCACCTCCCCCCACCCCACCGAACCCGGCCGAGCAGAAGCGCGCGGCCCGTGGCGCCACCCGGCCCGGTGACCGGATCTTCCTCGGTCTCTCCCGCGGGTCGGGCATCCTGCTGCTGGTGATCATGGCCGCGATCGCGGGCTTCCTCACCTACCGCGCCACCCTCGCCATCAGCAAGGACGAGGCGAACTTCCTCACCGCCTTCGAGTGGAACACCGGCCTGATCCCGCCGAAGTTCGGCATCGCCGTCCTCGCGTTCGGCACGGTCGTCTCCTCGGTGATCGCCATGGCCCTCGCGGTCCCGATCGCGGTCGCCATCGCCCTGTTCCTCACGCACTACGCCCCGCGCCGCCTGCGCGGCCCCATCTCGTACGTGATCGACCTCCTCGCCGCCGTCCCGTCCATCGTGTACGGCCTGTGGGGCGCCCTGATCCTCGTCCCGCACATGGACGGCCTGTTCGGCTGGCTCGACGACTACCTGGGCTGGACCGGGATCTTCTCCTGGGACGAGGGCGCGCCGCGCTCGATGCTCACCGTCGGCATCCTCCTCGCGATCATGATCCTGCCGATCATCACGAACGTCAGCCGCGAGGTGTTCCGCCAGGTCCCGCAGATGCACGAGGAGGCGGCCCTGGCCCTCGGCGCGACCCGCTGGGAGGTCGTGCGGATGGCCGTCATCCCGTTCGGCCGCTCCGGTGTGATCTCCGCGTCGATGCTCGGCCTCGGCCGCGCGCTCGGGGAGACGATGGCCGTGGCCACCGTGCTCTCCCCCGACTTCGACATCCACGCCAGCCTGCTCAACCCGGGCGGCGGCACCTTCGCCCAGAACATCGCCAGCAAGTTCAACGAGGCGAACGAGTTCGGCCGGGACGCCCTGATCGCGTCCGGTCTCGTGCTGTTCGTCATCACGCTGCTGGTCAACGGCGCGGCCCGCGCGATCATCGCCCGCCGCAAGGAGTACTCGGGGGCCAACGCATGAGCCACGCAGCCGTCACCGACAAGCGCCCCAGCACGCTGCGCGGCGCCACCCTCCCGAAGTGGACCCCCTGGGCCACCGCGGCCGGGTCGCTGGCCGTCGCGATCGGGCTCGGCCTCGCCACCGGCATCGACAGCCGCATCCAGTGGGGCCTGATCGCCGGTCTCCTCTTCCTCCTGGGCACCTACGTCGTCGCGGCCCGCGTCGAGGGCCGCCGCCAGGCGAAGGACCGGATCGCCACCGCGCTGGTCTGGGTCGCGTTCCTGATCGCCGTCGTCCCGCTCGCCTCGCTGATCTGGGCGACCGTGCAGCGCGGCACCAAGGTCCTGGACGTCTACTTCCTGACCCACTCCATGGGCGTCGTCGCCGACTCCGAGCCCGGCGGCGGCATCTACCACGCCATCCTCGGCAGCCTGGAGCAGGTCGGCCTCGCCACCCTGATCGGCGCGCCGATCGGCATCCTCACCGCGATCTACCTGGTCGAGTACGGGCGCGGCAACCTCGCGCGCGCCGTCACCTTCTTCGTGGACGTCATGACGGGCATCCCGTCGATCGTCGCGGGCCTGTTCATCCTGAGCCTGATGCTGATGTTCGAGATGGAGCCGTTCGGCTTCGCGGGCTCGCTGGCCCTGGCGATCCTGATGATGCCGGTGGTCGTCCGCTCCACGGAGGAGATGCTCAAGCTCGTCCCGAACGAGCTGCGCGAGGCCTCCCTCGCGCTGGGCGTCCCGAAGTGGCGCACGATCATCAAGGTGGTCGTCCCGACCTCCATCGGCGGCATCATCACGGGCGTCATGCTCTCCGTGGCCCGGATCGCGGGCGAGACCGCGCCGGTCCTGCTGCTGGTCTTCGGCAACCCGTTCATCAACGCCAACCCCTTCGAGGGCGCGCAGGCGTCGCTGCCGCTGTACATCTACCAGCAGTACTCGCAGAGCGCCGGCTCGCAGGCGGCGTACGACCGGGCCTGGGCGGCGTCGCTCACGCTGATCGCCTTCGTGATGATCCTCAACCTGGTGGCCCGCGGCATCGCCCGCTGGAAGGCCCCGAAGACCAGTCGCTGAGCGGCACCGCGTCCCCGGGCGGGACGGATGGCGACCCCCAGACTTTGGAAGTGAAGTAGAAGACATGGCCAAGCGAATCGACGTGAGCGGACTGACCGCTTACTACGGCACCCACAAGGCGATCGAAGACATCTCGATGACCGTCGAGCCGCGCTCGGTGACGGCGTTCATCGGCCCCTCGGGCTGCGGCAAGTCCACCTTCCTGCGCACCCTGAACCGGATGCACGAGGTCACCTCGGGCGGCCGCGTCGAGGGCAAGGTCCTGCTGGACGACGAGGACCTGTACGGGCAGGGCGTCGACCCGGTGTCGGTGCGCCGCGAGATCGGCATGGTGTTCCAGCGCCCGAACCCGTTCCCCACCATGTCGATCTTCGACAACGTGGCGGCGGGCCTGCGCCTCAACGGCAACGTCAAGAAGAGCGAACTCCAGGACGTCGTCGAGAAGTCCCTCAAGGGCGCGAACCTCTGGAACGAGGTCAAGGACCGCCTGAACAAGCCGGGCTCGGGTCTCTCCGGCGGTCAGCAGCAGCGGCTGTGCATCGCCCGCGCGATCGCCGTCGAGCCGAAGGTCCTGCTGATGGACGAGCCCTGCTCGGCCCTGGACCCGATCTCCACGCTGGCGATCGAGGACCTCATCGGCGAGCTGAAGGAACGCTTCACGATCGTCATCGTGACGCACAACATGCAGCAGGCGGCGCGCGTCTCGGACCGCACGGCCTTCTTCAACCTCGCCGCCGTCGGCCAGCCCGGCCGCCTCATCGAGATCGACGACACGGAGCGGATCTTCTCCAACCCGTCGGTCCAGGCCACCGAGGACTACATCTCGGGCCGCTTCGGCTGAGCCGCCCCCCGGACCCCTCGCGGTGCTGCATGGCGGTGCCACCGCGAGGCCACAGAAGAGCCCGCCCCCTGGCTCCCGGGGGGCGGGCTCGTCTGTCTGTACCGGCGGGGGAGGCCCCCCCGGGTGTCTACAGGAACGCCAGGTTCACGATCCAGAAGGCCAGCCCCGCGACGAGCGCGGCGGCCGGCATGGTGATGAACCAGCCGAGGACGATGTTCTTGGCCACGCCCCACCGCACCGCGTTGATGCGCTTGGTGGCGCCCACGCCCATGATCGCCGAGGTGATCACGTGGGTCGTCGAGATCGGGGCCTTGAACAGGAACGCCGTGGTGAACATGATCGACGCGCCCGTGGTCTCCGCCGCGAACCCCTGCGGCGGGTCCAGCTCGATGATCTTCCGGCCGAGGGTCCGCATGATCCGCCAGCCACCGGCGTACGTCCCGAGCGACAGCATGATCGCGCAGGCGAGCTTGACCCACACCGGGATGGGATCGCCGTAGTCCTCGACGTCGGCGATGACCAGCGCCATCACCACGATGCCCATCGTCTTCTGGGCGTCCTGGAGGCCGTGCCCGAGCGCCATTCCGGCCGCGGACACGGTCTGGGCTATGCGGAAGCCGCGCTTGGCCTTGTGCGGGTTGGCGCGGCGGAAGAGCCAGAGGATCGCCGTCATCACCAGGTAGCCGACGACCAGGCCGACCAGCGGCGAGATGAACATCGGGATGACGATCTTCTCCAGCACCCCGTCCCAGTAGACGGTGGTGCCCCCGGCGAGCGCGGCGCCCACCAGCCCGCCGAACAGGGCGTGCGAGGAGGACGAGGGCAGGCCGAAGTACCAGGTGACGAGGTTCCAGGTGATCGCCCCGACGAGCGCGGCGAAGAGGATGCCCATCCCCGTCGACCCCTTGGGCGTCTCGATCAGCCCCTCGCTGACGGTCTTGGCGATCCCGGAGCCGAGGAAGGCGCCGACGAGGTTCATCACCGCGGCCATCGCCAGCGCGGCCCGCGGGGTCAGGGCGCGCGTCGACACGGACGTCGCGATCGCGTTCGCCGAGTCGTGGAAACCGTTGGTGTACGTGAAGAAGAGCGCGACCAGGATGGTCACGACCAGAGCGAAGGTGTCCATCGACGGTTCAGGACTCCTTGACGGCGATGGTCTCCACCGTGTTCGCCACGTGCTCGAACGCGTCCGCCGCCTCCTCCAGGACGTCCACGATCTGCTTGAGCTTGAGCACCTCGATCGCGTCGTACTTGCCGTTGAAGAGGTGCGCGAGCAGCTTGCGGTGGATCTGGTCGGCCTGGTTCTCCAGCCGGTTGACCTCGATCCAGTACTCGGTGAGGTTCTCCATGGTCCGCAGGTTCGGCATGGCCTCGGCGGTCAGCTCCGCCGCCCGCGCGAGGACCTCGATCTGCTGCTCGACACCCTTGGGCAGTTCTTCGACGTTGTAGAGGACGACGAGGTCGACGGCCTCCTCCATGAAGTCCATGATGTCGTCGAGCGACGAGGCGAGGGCGTAGATGTCCTCGCGGTCGAACGGCGTGATGAAGGAGGAGTTCAACTGGTGGAAGATCGCGTGCGTGGCGTCGTCACCGGCGTGTTCAGCGGCCCGCATACGCTCTGCGATCTCGGCCCGGCCGGCGGTGTCCGCCCCGAGCAGTTCCATGAGGAGCTTCGAGCCCGTGACGATGTTGTCCGCGGACGCGGCGAACATGTCGTAGAAGCTCGTCTCCCTCGGGGTCAGACGAAAGCGCACGTGGGGTCCTCAAGATGCATCGGTTTCGGTCAGGCTGATGCTAGGCGCATCATCCGGCCACGGCTAATGGGCCGCCCACCAGTGTCACCCATCGGGCCAGACGACCCGCGGCGGGGCCGACGGACGGTCTGGACCACAGGCGTCGCACGGCGGCCGCCACAGGCTCCATACCCAGCGAAGTTCGGTACGATATACCCAGTAGGGGTATATGTCTGGAGGGCACGATGACGACCACCGAGGCCGGGACGACCACCGGGGACGCGACCGGCACCGAGGCCGGGACGCCCGAGCAGGCCGGGGCGGGCGGGGCCGCCGGGGAGATCGTGACCGACCACGACCGCGGCATCCACGGCTACCACCACCGCAAGGACGAGCACCTCAAACGCCTGCGCCGCATCGAGGGCCAGATCCGCGGCCTCCAGCGCATGGTCGACGAGGACGTCTACTGCATCGACATACTCACCCAGGTCTCCGCCTCCACCAAGGCGCTCCAGTCGTTCGCGCTGCAACTGCTGGAGGAGCACCTGCGGCACTGCGTCGCGGACGCGGCCGTCAAGGGCGGCGACGAGATCGACGCGAAGGTGGCGGAGGCCACGAAGGCCATCGGCCGTCTGCTGCGCACCTGACCGCGGCCCGCGCGCGGGCCCGCCGCGGAGGCCCGGACCTCAGCGCGGCCCGGTGTCGCACTCCTCGCCGACCCGCAGCACGGCGTCGATGCTCTCCAGGCTGAGCCGGTCCTCGGCCGCCGAGGCCGCGATGATCAGCTCCCCGCACAACTCGATCTCGGCGAGGGCCACGTGGTCCTGAACCGCCGTACCGCCGACCGGAGCCACGCGCATCACCTCGTTCCTGCCGTCACCGACTTCCTAGAGTAGGGAGCGGCTACACACAGCGCATGGCACGGACGGGCTAGTCCTCCCGGCGCGCCGATGGCCGAAACCCGCCCATTCCTCACGCGTTCCCCCGCCCCACCAGCCACGCCGTCCGCCGGGCCCGCTCGGCCCGCCCGGCCCGACGTGGCGGACGTCACCCTCCCGCCGGGTCGGGTCAGCCCTCCGCGATCCGCCCGGCGTAGATGTCCGCGGCCTCCGGCAGCCGTACGGCGACGGGGGTGCCGAAGTCGAACAGCAGCGTCTCCGAGGCCACCGCGACGGCCTTCTCCTGCCGCCCGTTGACGAAGCTGAACCGGTGCCGGACCTTGCGGACGCGCCCCGCGTCGTCGAGGTAGACGTCGAAGGGGACCCGCGCCGTGGCGAAGCCCTTCGCCGCCGCGCCCAGCGGCCCCCGCCCCGCTTCCGAGGCCCCCCGAGCGGCGACCGCGAGGTCGGCCGTCCCCCGGTAGTGCCGCACCGTGGTCCCCGCCAGCTCCACCCGGCCCACGTACCGCGCCGTGCGCGTCCCGCGGAGCACCTCGGCGGCGGCGAACGGGTCGGTGGCGCCGCCGGTCACCAGGTTCCCGTCGGACAGGGTGGCGGTGTCCACCCGCACCCACTTGTCGGCGGGCACCCCGGCGCCGCGGTTCTTCATGAACAGCGCGCCCGGCGCGAGGAGTTCGGTGATCGGCCGGTGCTCGCTGGTCCCCGCCGGGGCCTGCGGGAGCACCACCTCGAGGCGCCCGAGCTGCCGCCGGTAGTCGTAGACGCCCTCGCCGCGGATGGTGACCCGGGTGCCGCCGGTGGCCATCTCCATCGACGTCCGCGCCTTCGAGGTGCCCGCCGCGACCAGCACGTCGGCGGCGCCGCGCAGCGTCTCCACCGGGTCGGCGGCGTGCGCGTCCTCGGCGGCGGCCCCGCTGCCCGCGCAGCCGCCCGCGCCCGCGCACACCCCGGCCACCAGCCCCGCGACGACCGCCGTCCCCCACCGTCGCTGCCGCTGCTCCACCACCGGTGTCCACCTCCAGGCCGGCCGTCCGTCTCGGGCTGTCCGTCGCCTCCCCTAACGACGGCCGGGCGCGACCCGTCACGCGCGGAACACGGGTCGCCCCCGGCGGACGCTTCTTCCCTCCGGGCTCGGTACCGTGGTGGGCGTGACCCAGCAGGACCGTTCGGCCCCTCCCCCCGCCGCCGGAGACCCCCACACCACGTCGACCGTCGAACACGGTCCCTTCTGCGTGGCCCGCTGCACCTGCGGGTGGCGCGGCCCCGCCCGCAGAGCGCGCAGCCTGGCCCGCACCGACGCCGAGAACCACCGCTCCGCCTGAGCCGCCCGATCCGTACGGCCCGATTCCGTACCGCCTGATTCCGTACGCCCGATCCGTCCCGCCCCTTGCCGGAACCCCGGAGGCCGTGGTGCCGTCTCGCTCCATGGAGCGGGCAGACGACACGGAGACGACGGACCACAGCGGTCCGGGCCACGGCGGTCCGGACACGGGGACGGGGACGGACGACGACATGCAACGGCGTACCTTCATCGCGGGCGGCACGGCCGCCGTGGCGGCGGTCGCCGCCGGCTGCCGCGCCGGCGTCGGCGCGGACGGCGACAGCGGCGGCGACGCGGCGGGCGGCGACACCCGCCCGCCGATGCGGACCACGAGCGCGGCGGCCGCCGCGGACTGGGCGGCGCTCGCCCGCGACCTGGACGGCCCGCTGGTCCGCCCCGGCGACGCCTCCTGGACCGACGCCCGCCGGCTCTACAACACCCGTTTCGACGGCCTCAAGCCCGCCGCGGTCGCCTACGCCGCGCATCCCGACGACGTCCGCACCGTCCTGGCGTACGCCCGCGCACACCGCACGAAGGTCGCCATCCGCAACGGCGGCCACTCCTACGGCGGCTGGTCCTCGGGCGACGGCCGCCTGATCCTCGACGTGTCGCCGATGAACCGGGTCCGCGCGAGCGGCTCCTCGGCGGTGGTCGGCGCGGGCGCCAAGCTGATCGACGTCTACCGCGCGCTCGCCGCGAAGGGCGTCACGATCCCGGCGGGCTCCTGCCCCACGGTGGGCGTCTCCGGCCTGGTCCTCGGCGGCGGCCACGGCGTGGTCTCGCGGGCGTACGGGCTGACCTGCGACAGCCTCACCGGCGCGATGGTCGTCACCGCCGACGGCAAACAGCTCGCCGTGGACGCCACCCACCACCCCGACCTGTTCTGGGCCCTGCGCGGCGCGGGCAACGGCACCTTCGGCGTCGTCACCGAACTCCGCTTCCGCACCCACGCCGCCCCGCAGGCGGTGACCGGCTACCTGTCCTGGCCGTGGTCGCGGGCCGCGGCCGTGGTGAAGGCCTGGCAGGAGTGGGGCCCGTCCCAGCCGGACGAGATCTGGTCCGCGCTCCACCTCGCCGCCACCCCCGACGGCACCCCCCGCGTCTCCGTCTCGGCGTTCAGCATCGGCACCTACGGCGGCCTCCAGAACGCGGTGGACCGGCTCGCCGACCGGGTGGGCGCCCCGGCCACCTCGGTCTCCCTGCGCCGCCGCTCCTACGAGGAGGCCATGGAGGTGTACGCGGGCTGCTCGTCCTTCGCCACCGACGCCCAGTGCCACCTGCCCGGTTCGACGCCGGGCCGCTCCCCGCAGGGCCGCCTCGGCCGGGAGACGTACGCGGCGGGCTCGGACTTCTTCGACCGCTCGCTGTCGGCGGCGGGCGTCCAGGCGCTGCTGAAGCAGCTGGGGACGGTGCGCGGCGGGTCGGGCAGCATCGCGCTCACCGCGCTCGGCGGCGCCGTCAACCGGGTCTCGCCGACGGCGACGGCGTTCGTCCACCGCCGCTCACGGATGCTGGCCCAGTACCTGGTGTCCTGGCGGGCGGGCACCAGCGGGAGCGCGGCCCGCTCCTGGCTGTCCTCGGCCCACCGCGCGATGACCCCGTACGCCTCGGGGGCCGCCTACCAGAACTACGCCGACCCGACCCTGACGGACTGGCGGAAGGCGTACTACGGGGCGGCCCTGCCGCGGCTGACCCAGCTGAAAAAGCAGTACGACCCGGCGGGCTTCTTCACCTACCCGCAGGGACTCTGACGCGGGACGGCCTCCGTGCCGGCGTCAGGCGGCGAGGTCGCGTTCCTCGCTGGGCGCCTCGGTGCGGGCCCCAGGGAGGACGGCGTCGTGGGCCGCCGTGCGGGCGGCCCGGCCGCGCACCAGCCCGCCCACCCGGGGCGAACGCTCGACGGCGGCGACCAGCGGGGTGAGCAGCATCGACGCGATCGGCGAGAGCAGCAGCGCCACGGCCGTACCGAGCGCGAAGCCGCCGACGACGTCGGTCGGGTAGTGGACGCCCATGTAGACCCGGCAGAAGCCCTCCAGCAGGCCGAGGCCGATGCCGACGAGCCCGAACCTGCGGTTGGCGACGAAGAGCGCGACGCCCATCGCCATGGTGAGCGTGGCGTGGTCGCTGACGAAGGAGAAGTCGGTCTTGCCGGAGACCAGCACCTCCAGACCGTCGTGGTCGAGGAAGGGCCGGGGCCGTTCCACGAAACCGCGTATCGGCACATTCACCAGGACGGCGACGGCGGCGGCCAGCGGCGCCCACACCAGCGCGGCGACGGCGGAGGCGGCCTCCTCGCCCGAACCGGCCCGGCGGCGCACCCCCCACCAGCACCACAGCAGCAGCAGTCCCATCGCCGCGAGCAGCCCGAACTCGCCGACGAACCCCACGATCCGGTCCAGCCAGTGCGGAGCGTCCTTGGCCAGACCGTTGATGTCGTAGAGCAGGCCGACGTCGGGGTTCGACCCGGATGCGGCGAGTCCAGCCATGGTGCTACGGCCCTTCGTCGTGTGCTGCCCGGCGCGTCTCACGCACGCCGCTCGTACCCACCCCCGTGGTGCGTAGATCCGCGTCCGCCGGTCCGTCACTTCCGTACACAGGCATTGCTCGGCTACGTGAACAGGAACGCATGACGCCTTCCCCAGCGTTCCGCTCTCCACTGAATGATCACGCAGACGTTATCGAAGAGAGACCCATCTCCGCAGCTCAGGGCGTTGGTTACCGTCCGGTTCAGACACGGGTGGGGAGCGCTTTCGCGCCATCCTGGGTCACGCGGGTGGCGCCGAAGTAGTCGGGGGTGTCGATGGGGTCGAAGCGGATGACGGCGCCCGTGCGGGGCGCGTCGATCATGTAGCCGCCGCCGACGTAGATGCCCACGTGCCGGATGGCCCGCGAGTTGGTCAGGTCGTCGGAGAAGAACACCAGGTCCCCCGGCCGCAGTTCGGCCCGCGAGGGGTGCGGACCGGCGTTGTACTGGTCGTTGGCGACGCGGGGCAGGGTGATGCCGACACTCTCGTACGCGGCCTTCGTCAGACCCGAGCAGTCGAAGCGTCCGCCCTGGTCAGGGGTGCCGTTGCCGCCCCAGAGATAGAGCTTGCCGAGCTGCTTCTGGGCGAAGTAGATGGCCCCGGCGGCCTGTTCGGACGGCTCGACGCGGGAGACCGGCGCGGCGAAGCTCTTGGCGAGCGTGGTGATCGTCTTGACGTAGTTCTGGGTCTCCCGGTACGGGGGGACGCCGCCGTACTTGATGACCGCGTACGCGCCCGCGTTGTAGGACGCGAGCATGTTGTGCGTGGCGTCGCCGGGGACGTCCTTGACGTACTTGGCGAGCGAGCAGTCGTACTTCGCGGCCGACGGAATCGCGTCATTCGGGTCCCAGACGTCGCGGTCGCCGTCGCCGTCGCCGTCGATGCCGTGCGCGGCCCAGGTGCCGGGGATGAACTGCGCTATCCCCTGCGCCGCCGCGGGGCTCTGCGCCCTCGGGTTGAACCCGCTCTCCTGGTACAGCTGGGCGGCGAGCAGCGCCGGGTTGATGGCGGGGCAGAGGGTGCCCCACTTCTCGACGAGGGTGCGGTAGGCGGCCGGGACGGCGCCCTTGGCCAGTCCGACGCCGCCGCCCGCGGCACCGGTGACGTTCCCGGCGATGACGTACACCCCGACGACGAGCAGCATCACGAAGCTGAGCCCCGCCGCCGCCACGGCACCCGCCACGATCCATGGCCTACGCACCGTCAACCTCCCCTCGCCCGCCGGGATTCCGCCCGCGCCAGTGTATGAGCTTCCCTCCCCGATCCGGCCGCAACCGGCACGTTCCCGGTGGGCCGCCCGCACCGTGCCGCCCCGGCCCCGCCGAGCCGCCCCTACCTCACCGCCCACCCCGCGAGGTCAACTCCAGCCCTGCCGCACGTCAAGAGGACCCCATGGTTCCCTCCGTGAACCCCCATCCCCTCCCATGATTCGGTAACCGCCGCGCCCCTCCCGTCACTCGGGCATACGTTCGGCGCCGTGAACGACGACACCCCCCTCATACCCGGCCGGCCCGCGCCCGCCCGCCGCTCCCTGCTGCGCGGCGGCCTCGCCGGAGCCGTCGCCCTCAGCGGCGCGGCCGCGGCCCTCGCCACGAGCCCCGCCTCGGCCGCCCCCGCCCCCGCCCCCGGCGGCACGCCGCGCCCCGCCCGCACCCGCCCGGCCACCGCCACGCAGGCGCTGCGCGAGCTGGAAGCGGGCAACCGGCGCTGGCGGACCTTCCGCGAGCGCCACCCGGACGAGACGCCCGCGGTCCGCGAGAGCCTGACGTCCGGTCAGCACCCCTTCGCCCTCGTCCTCGGCTGCGTCGACTCCCGCGTCCCGCCGGAGCTGGTCTTCGACCAGGGTCTCGGCGACCTGCTGACCGTCCGCACGGCCGGCGAGGTCCTCGACGAGGCCGTCCTCGGCAGCGTCGCCTACGGCGTCCTCGAACTCGGCATCCCGCTGGTCGTCGTCCTCGGCCACCAGTCCTGCGGCGCGGTCCGCGCGGCCGTCGAGGCCGACCTGTCCGGCGAGCGGCTCCCGGCGCACATCCAGTACCTCGCCGACCGCATCAGCCCGGTCATCGACCGCACCCGCCAGGGCGACGCCCGCGTCGACGCCACCATCGACGCCCAGGTCCGCGCCGTCCGCGCCCACCTCGCCGCCGAACCCGACCTGGCCGCCAAGATCGGCACGGGCGCCCTGACGATCGTCGGCTCCCGCTACGAACTGACGACCGGTCACGTCCACCGCCTCGCCTGACCCCTCCCGGTCCGGCCGGTCTCCACGGCCCGCGGCCGGGGCGTACGCGCCCCGGCCGCGGGCCGTCGCGCTCCCCTCACCCGCCGGGAGGGGGGTGAGCCGGGCCCGGAATCCCACTAGGGTCCCCCGTGCAGGCCCGGCCCCACCCGGAAGGAAGCGCCCGTGAGCGACGTCCCCGCAGACCCGACCCCCGGGCAGTCCCCCGGAGTGTCCCCCGGCATCCCCGCGGACCTCACCTGGATACGCGCCGCCCCGCCCGGGGCGACCGGCCCCGGCCCCTGGATCGAGATCGCCTTCGGCGCGGATGAGGGCGTGGCTGAGGGCGAGGAGGACGGCGAGGCCCCCGTCTACCTCCGCGAGACCAGCGCGCCCGAGAACGTCGTCACGACCAACCGCCGCAAGTGGGAGGCGTTCGCCCTCGGCGTCCGGGCGGGCGAGTTCGACCACTTCGTCCAGGACGTCGACCTGAACCCCTGAGGACCTGGCCCGGCGCCCCGAGGTCACCGACGGTCACCGCGGCCCCCGACGCCCCGTAGGGCAACGGCGTCCCGTACACGGCCCGTTCACCGCCGACCGTGAGACCATCGGAAGCGGCACTCACCCGACCGGCCGTCAGAAACGGCCCAGGGACGTGAAGTGGGTCAACGACGGAACCACACGACAGGTTCCGCATCCACCTCATTGCCCGGCGTGACCTGCCGTGATACACAGAGTGACGAGTTCGAACCATTCATACGAATTCCCGCCCATGAATGACGCCAAGTCGACATACGGCAGCGGCATCGTCGGCGAGAATGAGACCTGACCCCCGCACCCGGCAGGGGCCACGGAACTACCCACCAGGGGCGGTGACTTACATGCTCTTTGCGGCCGACGAGGGAGACATCAACACCATCATCGGGGGGATCGCTCCGGACTGGGGGCCCTTCGGCAGCCTGGGCAACGAGGCGAAGGTGATGATCGAGGTGGTGATGGCGGTCGCCATCCTGCTCTGCCTCGGGATCGCGATCTGGGGCGCCGCCAAGCAGCGCATCGGCGCGACCGCCCTGCGGGACACGTTCAGCGCGGAACAGGGCAAGGGCCTCATCATCGCCGGGCTCACCGGCGTCTTCATCATCGGCTCCCTCGGCACCCTGTTCACGATCGTGTACGGCATGGCCGTATAGCCACCCGGCCGCAGCGCCGCGCGGCCGCACAGCGGACGACGACCCCTGCCGTCCCCCGGCTCCCCGCAGCCCCGCCCGTCACCGCCGTCCCCTCCGTCCGGGCACGCCCGGCGCCCTCCACCCCACCCGTCCGTCGTGCCCACCGGCTGAGGTTGCGTCTCCCTGATGTCGAGTCACCCCACCGCGCCCGCGCGGGAACCAGCACGGCTACCGTCGTACTCCTACGCGTTCCGGTACGGCGCTGAGGGGGCCTGCGCGGCATGAGCCACGGCGACGAACACGACTACGGCGAGCCGACGGGCACCCGCGTCCGCCTGCCCGAGGGCGACCCCTACGGCGGCGCCCGCCGCCCCGCCCGCTCCTCCTCCCGCAGCCTGGTCACGGTGGTCGGCGTCGTCGTCCTCCTCATCGCGGCCATCGCCTTCGCGAACCGGGGCGGCGACGACACCCCCACCGGCACCGCCACCGACGGCACCGGCAACCGCCCCAAGACCTCCACCACCGCCGCCACAGGCACCAAGCCGGTGGACGGCAAGAGCGCGGGAATCCCCACGGGGTACGCACGGACGGAGCAGGGGGCGCAGAGCGCCGCCGCGAACTTCGCCGTGGTCCTCAGCTCGGCGGAGATGTTCGACACGTCGCGTCGGCGGCAGATCATCGAGGCCGTCTACGCACCGGACGTCGCCGCTGCGCGCCGGTCCGCCCTGGATGCCGCCTACTCCGACGAGGCGTTCCTCGGCAACATCGGTCTGGAGAAGGACGGGACCGCCCCGAACGGCCAGACCTTCGTCTCACGGGCCGTCCCCGTCGGGACCAAGGCCACCTCCTACAGCGCGACCGCGGCCGTGGTCGAGGTCTGGTACACGTCGCTCTTCGGGCTCTCCGGCGAGGCGTCCACCAACCCCGTCTCCGAGAGCTGGTACACCACGACCTACCAACTGGTGTGGGTCGGCGGCGACTGGAAGATCTCCGACTTCCAGCAGAAGGACGGACCGGTCCCGGTCGGACGCGACCAGCGGGCCTCCACCGCCGACGACATGACGAAGGCCGTCGAGGAGTTCGGAGGGTTCACCTATGCGCGCTAAGCACCTCCCCCTGAAGCTGACGGCGGCGCTGGCCGCCGTTCAGACGGCCGCGGTGCTGCTGGCGACCAGAGCCGTCGCCGCGCCGACCCCGACCCCCGACCCCAGCCCGACCGGCTCGCCCTCGGTCTCCCCCTCACCGAGCGACAGCACCTGCGACCTCATCCGCGGCCCCGCCAAGGAGTTCTGCGGCGACGGTGACCCGTCCGGCGCCGGCACCCCCGGAGTGGGCGACACCGCCGACCCCCTCTCCTCCCTGGCCAAAGGCTGTGCCGACGCCGCCGCCTGGACCGTGGACAAGCTGAGCGACGCCGTGCAGGACACCGCGAACGTCGACTTCACGAACTCCCGGTTCCTCCAGCAGTACGCGGTCGTCTTCGCCGCCTCCACCGTCCTCACCCTCCTGCTGTGGCTGCTGGCCGTCGCCAAGCGGGCCGTCCGCGGCGTGCCGATCGCCACCGCGATCGGCGAGGCCGTCGGCTTCCTCTGGCTCACCGTGCTGGCCTCGGCCTTCACCCCCCTGATCCTCTACACCGTCGTCTCCGCCACCGACGGCCTCACCGACGTCCTCGCCAAGACCACCGGCGACCAGACCGACACCTTCTTCGGCACGTTCTCCGCCGCCCTCGCCAAGGGCGAGGACATCGGCGGCGGACCGATCATGCTGATCGTCGTCTCCCTGGTCTCCGTCCTCGCCGCGGGCGTCCTCTGGCTGGAGCTGGTGATCCGCGCCGCCCTGCTGTACGTCGGCGCCCTCCTCGGCACCGTCGTCTACGCCGGTCTCGTCGACAAGAACCTGTGGAGCCACGTCCGCCGCTGGGCCGGCATCATGATCGCCGTCATCCTGGTCAAACCGGTCATCGTGATCGTCCTCGGCCTGGCCGGCGCGCTCTCCGCCGACGACGGCCCGGACGCCTTCGGCGCCGTCGTCTCCGGCCTCTCCATCATCCTGCTCGCCATCTTCGCCAGCGCGATGATCTACCGCTTCGTCCCCGGCTTCGGCGACGAGATCGCGGGCTCCCGCAACAACCGCATCATGCAGGGCGCCGAGGGCAAGGCCGCCGCCGTCATCAGCTCCCCCGCGACCCTCGTCGCCCAGGGCATCAAGACCCACAGCACCCGCGCCGACAGCAACGGCGGCGGGTCCAGCAGCCCCCGCCCGGCCCACCAGGCGTCGGGCGGCATGGCCGCGCACAGCTCGCGCGGCGCGAACGGGGGCGGCGGATCTGTCCCCTCCGCCGCACCCCCGCCCCGCGCGGGCAGCCCGGTCAACACCCCGCACGCAGGCAACACCCGCAACAGCAGTACCAACCGCACGGGAGGTGAAGGGCGTTGACGACCGAGTCCCACGTGTCCCACGCGGTCTCGCCCCGCCGTACATATCTGATCGGCCGCGCCCGGCCGAACGCGATCGTCGGCCGCAACCGCGAGACCGGCGAGATCGCGCTCATCGTGGTCGGCGCGTTCCTCGGCATGATGTGCGGCCTCCTCGTCCCGCTCCTCGCGCTGCGCATCGTGCTGCTCGCCGGGTTCCCGATCCTGGCGATCGCCGTGGTGTACCTGCCGTACAAGCACCGCACGTTCTACAAGTGGTTCGAGATCAACCGGAGTTACAAGCGCACCCTGCGCCGCGGCACGACCTACCGTTCCTCCGCCATGGAGGCCGGCACCCGCCTCGACGGGCAGGAGACCGAGGTCGGCCCGCCGCCCGGCATCGGCCGCATCAGCTGGCTCGCCGCCCCGTTCGGCCCGGACGAGATCGCCGTCCTGCTGCACGCGGACCGCCGTACCGTCACCGCCGCCATCGAGATCGAGGGCCCCGGTGTCGGCCTGCGCGACAGCGAGGACCAGGAGGCCCTCGTCGACCGCTTCGGCACCCTCCTCAAGCACGTGGCGAACGGCGACGGCTTCGTCACCCGCATCCAGATGCTCGCCCGCACCCTCCCCGCGGACCCCGACGCGCACGCCAAGGACGTCGCCCAGCGCGGCGACACCACGTCCCTGCCCTGGCTCCAGTCGTCCTACGACCAGCTCCAGTCGATGGTGTCCACGAGCAGCGAGCAGCACCGCGCCTATCTCGTCGCCTGCATGCACTACTCGCGCGAACTGGCCGCCGAGGCCCACGCGATGGCGCGTGCCGCCCGCCCGCAGAGCGGCCGCAAGCTCGACCGTGACGCGGGCCTCGCCGTCGTCATGGCCCGCGAGCTGACCGACATCTGCTCCCGCCTCCAGGAGGCGGACATCCGCGTACGCCAGCCTCTCGGTCAGGGCCGTCTCGCCTCCCTCGTGCACTCCATGTACGACCCGGACCACCCCATCGACCACATCCAGGCGATGACCCGCCGCAACGCCTGGCCCGCCGAACTCGACGCCGTGGAACCGACGTTCCTCAAGGCGAAGACCCGCGAGTCCTCGACCCGCGCCCCCTGGTGCCATGCCACCGCCTGGGTCAAGGAGTGGCCGATGACCCCGGTCGGCGTGAACTTCCTCGCGCCGCTGCTGGTCCACACCCCGGACGTCATCCGTACCGTCGCCGTCACGATGGACCTCGAACCGACCGAGATCGCCATCGAGCGCATGCTGACGGAGAAGACCAACGACGACGCCGAGGCGAGCCGCGCCGCGAAGATGAACCGTACGGTCGACCCGCGGGACGTCGCCGCCCACTCCCGCCTGGACCAGCGCGGCGAGGACCTCGCCAGCGGCGCCGCCGGAGTGAACCTGGTCGGCTACATCACCGTCTCGTCCCGCAATCCGGAGGCCCTGGCCCGCGACAAGCGCACGATAAGGGCGTCGGCCGGAAAGTCGTACCTCAAGCTCGAATGGTGCGACCGCGAGCACCACCGCGCCTTCGTCAACACACTCCCCTTCGCCACCGGCATCCGGAGGTAGGACCTCATGCGGGACCCGCTGTCCGTCCTCACCGACGCCTTCACGTCCTTCCTCTTCGGCAAGGTCGAGACCACCCGCCTGCCCGTGCGCACCTCCACCGGCCAGGCCCAGGCCGTCTACCTCCCGACCGCGGCCCCCGGCCTCGGCGACTCGGGCGTGATCATCGGCCGCGAGGTCTACTCCGGCAAGGGCTACATCTACGACCCGTTCCAGCTGTACGGCCAGCAGCTCCCGGCCCCGCACTGGCTGGTCCTCGGCGAGTCCGGCAACGGCAAGTCGGCGCTGGAGAAGACGTACGTGCTGCGGCAGCTGCGCTTCCGCGACCGGCAGGTCGTCGTCCTGGACGCGCAGGGCGAGGACGGCGTCGGCGAGTGGAACCTCATCGCGCAGGCGCTCGGCATAACCCCCATCCGCCTGGACCCGACGGCCGCCCTGGACCACGGCATCCGCCTCAACCCGCTCGACCCGGCGATCACGACGACGGGCCAGCTCGCGCTGCTGCGCACCATCGTCGAGGTCGCGATGGGCCACGGCCTGGACGAGCGGTCCGGCTTCGCCCTGAAGGTCGCGCACGCCTATGTGAACGAGACGATCGTGGAGCGCCAGCCGGTGCTCAGCGACATCGTCGAGCGGCTCCGCCACCCCGAGCCGGAGTCGGCGGAGGCGATGAACGTCGCCCTCGACGACGTACGGGCCTGGGGTCTGGACGTGGCGCTCGTCCTGGACCGGCTGGTCGACGGTGACCTGCGCGGCATGTTCGACGGTCCGACGACGGTCGGCATCGACCTGGACGCCCCGCTGATCGTCTTCGACCTCTCGCACATCGACCGCAACTCCATCGCGATGCCGATCCTGATGGCGATCGTCGGTGTCTGGCTGGAGCACACCTGGATCCGCCCCGACCGGAAGAAGCGCATCTTCCTGGTCGAGGAGGCCTGGCACATCATCAACAGCCCGTTCGTGGCGCAGTTGTTCCAGCGGCTGCTGAAGTTCGGCCGCCGGCTGGGCCTGTCGTTCGTCGCGGTCGTCCACCACCTCTCCGACGTCGTCGACGGGGCGGCGGCGAAGGAGGCCGCGGCCATCCTCAAGATGGCCTCGACCAGGACGATCTACGCCCAGAAGGCCGACGAGGCGCGGGCCACCGGCCGGGTCCTCGGCCTGCCCCGCTGGGCGGTGGAGATCATCCCCTCCCTCACGCCGGGCATCGCCGTCTGGGACGTCAACGGCAACGTCCAGGTCGTGAAGCACCTGATCACGGAGACGGAACGGCCGCTGGTCTTCACCGACCGCGCGATGACCGAGTCGTCCGCCGACCATCTGGCCGCCGACGACGCCCTGCGCGCCGCCGAGCTGGAGCAGGAACAGCGGGCGGCGGCCTACATGGAACAGCATCTGGCCGACTTGGACGGCTCGTCCGAGTCGACGGTGGCGTAGACGCGAGGGGTGCCATGAGACCGGGTGACGACCGCCACCGGAATCAGGGAGCGCCGGGAGGGGTCCCCGACGGCCTGATCGTCGGGCTCCTCGCGTTCCTGCTCGGCATGACGGTGCTGGTGTGGACGGGGACGGGCCTGGCGGCCCTCTTCGCCCACGGCGCCTGGCCGTCCGGCGTGACGTTCTCCGCCACGCCCCTGGCCATACGTCACCTCGCGGCGCAACCGCACGACATCCCGGGCGCCTGGCCGGACACGGACCCCGGCGCCCTCTCCGGGTACGGGCTCTTCTGGGGCCTGCTCATCAGCCAGCTGATGGTGCTGATCGTCCTGACGGTCTTCGTGATGGGCACCCTGGCCCGCTGGCGCGGCGTCCGCGCCGCACGACGCGCACAGCGCACCCAGCAGCCCTCCGAGGCCCCCACGGCCCCCACCACCCCCCACGAGGTCCCCACCCCGCGCACGGAAGCCCTCGCCCCCCGCCCGGAGACACCAGCACCGGCACCGGAGCCTCTTCCGGCCCCCGCCGCCGTGCCTCCCGCCACTCCCGCTCTCACCAAAGCCGAGCCGCTGGAACCGCAGGAGCCCACCCCCACGTTCACGCCCGCGGCTACGGTCGTCACCACCCCGCCCCCGACGGTGGTCTACGCCGCTCCCGCGACCCGTGTCGCCGCCGCCACCCAGGCCGTCCAGGACGCGGAGGGCGCCGTGCTGGTGGTCACCTCCGCCCCGGCCCTGTGGCAGGCGACCAAGGACGCCCGCGCCAAGCTGGGCCCGGTCCTGCTCTACGATCCCACCCACCTGTGCGACACCCCGGCGCGTCTCCACTGGTCCCCGGTCGCGGGGTGCGAGGACCGGCCGACGGCGGCGGCCCGCGCGACCGCGCTCCTCGCCCCTGTCCGGCCGACCGCTCGCCTCGACCAAGCGGTGGGCGACACGGCGGAGACTCTGCTGCGCAGCTATCTGCACGCCGCGGCCGTCGACGGACGCACCGTCAGGCACGTGCACCGCTGGTCGCAGGGTTCCGGTGTGCAGGACGCCGTCCGCGTCCTGCGGACGCATCCGAAGGCGGCGCCGGGCTCGGCGGGCGAACTGGAAGCGGCCTTGACGGCGCATCCCGAACGCCGGGACATCGCGCAGGAACTGACGACGCGTGCGCTGGCGGCGCTCTCCATGGTGAACATCCGCGAGGCGTGCACTCCGCACCGAACCGACACACTCACCTTGGATTCCTTTGTGAACGAGGGGGGAACGCTCTATGTGGTCGGCGCATCCATCGAGGACCCGAGGACCGAGCCCGGCGCGATGCCGCTCCTCACGGCCCTCGTCTCCAGCGTGGTCGAGCGCGGCCGGGGCGTGGCCGAACGGTCATCCTCCGGTCGGCTCGACCCACCACTCACCCTGATCCTGGACGACGTCGCGGCCGTGGCCCCGCTGCCCCAGCTCCCGGACCTGGTGTCCGACGGCGCCGCCCGGGGCCTGCCCACCCTGGCGCTCCTGCGCTCCCGCGAACAGGCCCGCTCCCGCTGGCCCGACCACAACCTCCCGGCCTGACCGCCAGAACCGTCTACCTGGGCCGCGGGATCACGAACTCCTGCTCGTACGCCCCTTCGTGGCCCTCCAGCTTCACGGTGACGCCGGTGGGCCGGTAGCCGGCCTTGCGGTAGGCGGCCTGTGCCCGCAGGTTCTCCTCGTGCACGATGAGCCGCACCCGCTCCACCTCGGGCTCCAGCCCCCAGGCCCACTCCTGCCCGGCCGCGAGCAGCGCCCGTATGACCCCGGCCCCACGCCCTTCGGGCCGTACGTAGACGCCTACGACGTGTCCCTGTCGCCGCTCGACGACGTGACCGGCCCAGTCGGGGACGCCCGCCTCCTCCACGAGGACGGTGAGCGTCCCGATCCACCGGCCCGCCCCGGTCTCGGCGACGAACTGCCGCACGGTGTCGGCTCCTTCGGCCCGTTCCCGCCAGAAGGAGTCGGGCCGGGCGACGGCGGCCTCGTAGGTGTCCAGATAGGCGAGGTGGGCGACGGGGTCGCGCAGGGCGAGCAACCGCAGTTCCTTCACCGCGGCCCACTCGTCCCCACGTACCGCCCGCACCACGTACTCGTTCACGTCACTCATGACGAACACGGTAGTGAACGAGGAACACGGCCGTAAACGCAGAAAACCCCGCACCATACGGTGCGGGGTCTCCCACAATGATTGTTCGGCGGCGTCCTACTCTCCCACAGGGTCCCCCCTGCAGTACCATCGGCGCTGTAAGGCTTAGCTTCCGGGTTCGGAATGTAACCGGGCGTTTCCCTCACGCTATAACCACCGAAACACTATGAAACTATCCAGCCGCACCACGCCTCTGTGGGAAACGTGGGGCTGTTCGTGGTTTCAGAACCAACACAGTGGACGCGAGCAACTGAGGACAAGCCCTCGGCCTATTAGTACCGGTCACCTCCACACGTTACCGTGCTTCCAGATCCGGCCTATCAAC